>NZ_JBYNTR010000030.1:0-2530 GCF_057784955.1 Novosphingobium sp. BAM6
TGCGGATTCCGACGATGCCGCCCACCCATTCCGATCTGATCGCGCCCACCATTCCGATTTGATGCCGCCCGGGTGGGGAGCAGATCGTGGGCCGATATTCACATGCGATAATTCAGTCGGTCAAGCGGATTGGGTGGTGACATTTCGACGCATGGATTCGCCGGAGAGTTCCAAACGATGTGCGTTGTGGACGAGGCGATCGAGTATGGCGTCGGCGTAGGTCGGATGGCCGATCAGATCGAACCATCGGGCCACGGGGAGCTGGCTTGTGACCAGTGTTGAACGCCGCCCATAGCGGTCTTCGAGGATTTCGAGCAGGTGGTGGCGGGCATTGCCATCGAGCGGTTCAAGCCCCCAGTCATCAAGGATCAGCAGATCGACGCGCGCCAGGCTCTTCATGCGCGCCGCGATGCGGCCGTCGCCCTTGGCCAGCGACAGGTCGTCGATCAGCCGGGGCAGCCTGGTGTAGAGAACCGATCGGTTGTTGCGACAGGCCTGATGACCGATCGCGCAACCGAGCCAACTTTTGCCCACCCCTGCCGGCCCGATAATCGCGCAGTTTTCATGGGCGGCGATCCAGTTGCCCTTGAGCAGCATTTCGAACACGCGCCGGTCGAGCGCCCGGGAACTGCGGTAATCCACGTCTTCGGGAACGGCATGGTGGCGCAGCTTGGCATGACGCAGGCGAAGCGCAAGGCGCCGGTCGCTGCGCCAGGTCGCTTCATGATCGAGCAGCAGGGCCAGCCATTCGGCATGGCCAAGGCCCGCAGCATCGCCATTGCCGTCGAGATCGGCGAAGGCATGGGCCATCCCTGTCAGCCCGAGTTGGTTGAGTTGATCAAGGGTCGGGTGTTTGAGCATCGTCGTGCCTCTCAGTGGTAGTATTGGGAACCCCGGATGTTGTCGTGCAGGATCGGCTCGTGCTCCGGGGCTTTGGACACGGGCACCTTGTCGAGCCCCTTTTCGAGGATCGATTTGACGGAAGGATAATTGCGCGCCTGGATCTCGAGCGCGCGCGTCGCTGCCGCCTCGAGCCGATCGGCGCCAAAGCGCTTGGCCAGGCCGATGATCCCCAGGCACGAGCGGTACCCCTGCTCGGGATGCGGCCGGTCCGCGATGATGCGCTCGACCAGCAATGACAGCATCGGCCCGATCCGGGCTGCTTCCTGGCGGATCCTGGCCGGCGTCCATTCCAGGTAACGCCGGTGGCTCGAGGGCATGTGCTCGGGCACCGTCGTATGCCGGCCGTTGCCCGAGCCGCGCATGTGAACCGCGATGCGCTCGCTGCCGAGAAAGATCTCGACGGTGCGCGCGGTAAAGCGGGCCTCGACCTCGCGGCGGGCAAAGCGATGCGGCACCGAGTAATGGTGGTGATCGATCGATATGTGATAGTCGAGCCCGACCCGGCAGCGCTTCCACTGGGCATGGATCCACGGCTCTGCCGGCAGCGGCTTCAGGTTGGGCGCATCGACTTCCTCGAACAACTGGCGACGGGTTTGGCCGAACTGGCGCAAAACCCGCACCTCATTGAGGTCGGCAAGGCATTCGGCGATGCCGGCGTTGAGCTCGGCCAGGCTGTAGAAGATGCGATTGCGCAGCCGGCCCAGCACCCAGCGCTCGACGATGCCGACGCAGGCTTCGACCTTGGCCTTGTCCTTCGGGCGCCGCGGCCGTGCCGGCAGCACCGCCGTGCCGTAATGGCGGGCCATGTCGGTATAGCTGCGGTTGAGCATCGGATCGAAGTGGCATGCCTTGATCACCGCCACTTTGGCATTGTCGGGCACCAGCAACTGCGCGGCGCCGCCGAAGAAGGCGAAGGCGGCATTGTGCCCCTCGACCCAGTCGGCGAACTGCTCGGTCCAGGTCGCGCAGGCGAACGACAGGCTCGAGCCGCCCAGCACCGCGACGAACAGGTGTGCTTGGCGGATTTCTCCTGTCCGACGGTCGATCACGACCGGCACCGTGTCGCCGGCATAATCGACGAACATCTTTTCACCGCCGGCATGGCTCTGGCGCATGACCAGCGACAGCCGGCCCTCCCAGGTGCGGAACAGTTCACACCAGCGGCTGTAGCGATAGCCGTCGGGGTGCGCCGCGATATACTCCTCCCACAGAACCTGCAGCGTCACGTGCTTGCGCTTCAACTCGCGCGCCACCACCGACCAGTCGGGCTCCGGCTGCTTGCGCCGGCCCGGCTTCACACCGGCAAGCCCGTAAAGCTGGGCTTCCAGATCCGCGTCGCTGATCTCGGATGGAACCGGCCACGCAAGGCCGGAACTTTCAAAGCGGGCGAGCATGTCCCGCACCGTCGAACGCGCAACGCCCGACAAACGGGCAATCTCTCGCACCGGAAGGCAGCCCTCACGGTGCATTCGCATCACTTCGCGCAGTGCGCGCATCTTCGCCCTCCTCGTCGGCATCCCATCCTCCAGACTGCTGAACAGCCCAGAAGGATGGCCTCAAACGATCAGGCTCAACACCACCGCACAGGTGGGCGGAAATTAATCGGAATGGTGGGCGGGATCAGATC
>NZ_JBYNTR010000031.1:0-1775 GCF_057784955.1 Novosphingobium sp. BAM6
ACAGAACGCAAAAACTACGGGCTCAACTCAAGCCCTCAGTGTCGCGGGGTGGAGCAGCCCGGTAGCTCGTCAGGCTCATAACCTGAAGGTCGCAGGTTCAAATCCTGCCCCCGCAACCAACACCCAGCATCCCAAACCGCCTCGGACAATCCGAAGGCGGTTTTTTGTATTTTATTTTAGACCGTATGTTCGGTCAGTGAAGGTAGCCCGCCCTCGTAGTAAGCAGGAAACGGGGGTTGCGCCGGACGGGCCGGTGCCTTGCCCCATGCTTAAGCGAGGGCGGACCATGGAAGATTATAGCGAACTTTTCATCGGCCTTGATACGTCGAAGTTGAAGATTTCCGTTGCGGTGGCGGATGGCGAGCGAACCGGTGATATCCGGTTTCTCGGCGACATTTCGTCTGAACCAGCATCGGTTGCAGGCCTGGTGGCGAAGCTGGAGAAACGCGGGGCGACGCTGCACTTTTGCTATGAGGCCGGCCCTACAGGGTACGACCTCCACCGCCAGATCAGCGAACTCGGCCATGAGTGTGCCGTGGTCGCTCCATCGTTGGTGCCAAAGCGGCCGGGCGATCGGGTTAAGACCAATCGCCGTGACGCGGTGAGCTTGGCGCGGTTACATCGCGCCGGCGAGCTGACCGCTGTGTGGGTTCCCGACGCCGCGCATGAAGCAGTGCGCGATCTGGTGAGGGCCCGGGAAGCGGCGGGTGAGGCGCTGAAGCGGGCTCGCCAGCAGCTCCAGTCCTTCCTGCTGCGTCACGGTCGGGTTTACACCGGTCGCAAGCCATGGACGCGTGCTCATGGCCGGTGGCTTGCTGATTTGCAATTCGACCATCCTGCACATCATATTGTCCTGGCGGAATATCGCCAGGCTATCGAGGATGCAGAAGTCCGTCTCCAGCGACTGACCAGGCAGGTTACCGAGACCGCGGCCTCATGGTCGATGGCTCCGGTCGTTGCAGCTTTTCAGGCGATGCGCGGGGTCGCGTTCATGACGGCCGTGACCTTCGTCGTGGAAATCGGTGATGTGCGTCGGTTCGACAATCCTCGGCAATTGATGGCCTATCTGGGCCTTGTACCGTCCGAGAATTCAACTGGGGAGCGGGTCAGGCGGGCAGGGATCACCAAGGCCGGTAACTCACGCGCACGCCGGGTACTCGTTGAGGGGGCGTGGACCTACCGCTATCCAGCCCGCGTGAGTTCGACCATCCAAGCGCGCCTTGAAGGGCTGCCAAGGACGGTGCGCGAGATCGCCTGGAAAGGCCAGATCCGGCTTTGTGCCCGCTATCGTAAGCTGATCATGGCGGGCAAGCTCAAGACCGTCGTCGTAACCGCGATTGCGCGCGAGATGGCGGCATTCCTGTGGGCGATCGGTCGGGAGGTTGCACCGAGCCCTCAGGCGTAAAGAGCCATCACCAGTAAAACGTTGAAAAGGAAGGAGCGACCAGGACTTGAAGCATCATCTGCTCGATGTGCAAAGTTGGGAGCAGAGCCCCGGTGGGGAACCCTCGCGGACTCTATGTGGCCGACGTCAGTCGATGCCCGATTTTAGACCGAGGCAGCCCCAGACGAACCTACGGAAATGCGGTATCCAACCCGCGGATAAGAGTATGCCAACCGTCGTCGAAAGCTCTGCTCCCTACTTTGCGCATCAGCTTTAACAGGTTGCGGAAAAAGGCTCTTTCCTCGAGCCGCTTGAGGTGATTCAGACGCCTTCAACTGAGGTTGAAGGATTTGAGATGCGGGGCGGCGATTACCGGAGCGAAGGGCTGTTT
>NZ_JBYNTR010000032.1:0-1405 GCF_057784955.1 Novosphingobium sp. BAM6
GCACTACTTTGGCAGAATTGTGTTTGGAGGTCTGGTGAGGGCGCATCCACAGTGAGGGCAACGCCCTGACGGTAAGCCAGACAATCGGTCAAGAATGGCCTGGCGCACTGCTGGCAGGCTGGGTTGAGGAGGCGGGCCTAGGACTCTTTTTTTCCCGGCCCGCCTGAGCGAGCCTTCGAGATTGCAAGAAGGCGTAGGCCATCATCGACATCAGAGCATGGCGGTGAAGTCCGGTCCAGGATCGGCCCTCGAAGTGATCCATTCCCAGCTCTTCCTTGAGTTGCTGGTGCGCCTGTTCGCAGATCCAGCGCGCTTTGATCGCGCCAGCGAGAGCCTTGATCGGGGTGTCTGCGGGCAGATTGGAAAGATAGTATTTGCGCTCGCCATTCGAGCGGTGCTCACCGACCAGCCAAACTTCCTCGCCCGGCATATGCTGGGCTCCGGCGGAGCCGATCCGCTGGGGCGCACCGTCGGCAATGCGTACCCGTACGGCAGCAAAGCGTGCAGCCAAACGTCCCTTGGTTCCCTTGCGCCAACTGACCTGTCGCCACTTCGCGCCTTCGAGCATGACATGCGCAGCCACGGATTTGACGTCCGGCACATGCCGCACCCGTGGGCGACCGCGGCCTGCGACCGGGAAGATCAGTTGCACATCGGCCGGATAGACTTTCTGGTGGCGCGGGATGCCCACCGCCCAGCAAAGGCGACGCGCGCTCAGTGCCTGCCGAAACGGTGCGGACAGTCCGTAACCGGCATCGGCCAGCACACAGCCGAAGCGCACACCAGCAGCGATGACACGATCGATCTCCTCGATCGCGATCTCGGGCTTCGTGCGGTATTCCTGCAAAGGAGCAGGCACGCCCGCCTTGTCCATGCGCACGGTATCGCTCGTCCAGCTTTCCGGCAGAAACAGCCGCAAGCTCAGCATGAGCGGAACTTCGCCTGAGGCGAGTGTCACCGACACCAGCGTCTGGCAATTCGCATTCTTGCCCAGCGCCGTAGCGTACTGAGGCGCGACGCCAACGGAGGCCTTGCCCTTCTTGGGCAGCGCGGTGTCGTCGATGATCAGCCAGGCTCCGTCGCCACCAACCAATCCATTCGCCTGGTTCCACAAGGTTGCTTCCAGCGGGGCGCTGTCCCACACGCCGGCTCCGATGAAATGATGCAGCCGGTCATAGGGTATCGCATCGGAACGGGCTGCAATGGGCTGGATGCTCTTGCGATCTCCTGGCCCGATCAGACCTGCTATATAGGCCGGGCACATTCGGCGCCGCGTCTTGTTACCCAGACCTTCCAGATACGGCGCGAGCCACCGCTCAAGATCTGCCTGCCAGTCATCATCCATCGCCAGCCTCCGTCAAAGCTGGCTCCCCATGAATCACAATTCTGCCAAAGTAGTGCTAGG
>NZ_JBYNTR010000033.1:0-1349 GCF_057784955.1 Novosphingobium sp. BAM6
TTAACAGGTTGCGGAAAAAGGCTCTTTCCTCGAGCCGCTTGAGGTGATTCAGACGCCTTCAACTGAGGTTGAAGGATTTGAGATGCGGGGCGGCGATTACCGGAGCGAAGGGCTGTTTTCCTACGTGAGCTGTGAAGCCCGGGTTCCGGCGAACCATCCTCTTCGGGCGATCCGCGCGATCGTCGACGAAGCTCTCGAGGTGATGTCAGCGGATTTTGATGCGATGTATTCGCGCATTGGCCGGCCATCGATCCCGCCCGAGAAGCTGCTGCGCGCGTTGCTCCTGCAAGCTTTCTATACGATCCGTTCGGAGCGCCAGCTCATGGAGCAGATGGATTACAACCTGCTCTTCCGCTGGTTCGTTGGCCTGGCGATGGATGCGCCGATCTGGGATGTCACGGTCTTCACCAAGAACCGTGAGAGGCTGCTGTCCGGGGACGTTGCCGCCAAGTTCCTGTCCGCCATCATCAACCAGGCACGCGTGCAGGCTCTTCTGTCCGACGATCATTTCTCGGTGGACGGCACGTTGATCGAAGCCTGGGCCAGCGTGAAGAGCTTCAGGCCCAAGGATGAAGGCGGCCCCGGGAATGACGATGACGGTGGTTCAGTCTCCGGCCATGGCGAGCAGAAAACAGCGCCGAGCAATGCCGGACGCGATTTCCGGGGCGAGAAGCGCAGCAATGCGACCCATGCATCAACCACTGACCCCGATGCCCGCCTGTTCAAGAAAGCGCGGGGCCAGGCAGCCAGGTTGTGCCATATGGCCCATGTTCTCATGGAGAACCGCAATGGCCTCGTTGTCGATGCGATCCTCACCCACGCGACCGGCACCGCCGAACGCGATGCTGCACTGACCATGCTGGGCCGGATGGAAGGGCGCCATCGGATCACGCTGGGCGCCGACAAGAACTACGACACCGCTGCCTTCGTCGAAGCATTGCGCGAGATGGACGTCACCCCGCATGTGGCTCAGAACAACAGCAACCGGCGCTCGGCAATCGACGGGCGTACGACACGCCATCCCGGCTACGGCCTCTCCCAGAAAATCCGCAAGCGGATCGAGGAAGTGTTCGGATGGGCAAAAACCTGCGGCACGATGCGAAAAACCCGACACCGTGGGCAACATCGCGTCGGATGGTTCTTCACGCTCACCGCTGCCGCCTATAACCTCATCAGACTGCCGAAACTGCTGGCCGCCACCTAGGCCTGCGCCTCACAGCGCCCGAGGCCGGTCAAAAACGACCGGCTTCGGGAAGTTACCTCCCGGAATGACTGACGCTGTGGGCTAGAAAACCGCGAAAACGGGGCCAATGGCCGGCTCTGCCAAGCCTTTTTCCGCAACCTGTTAA
>NZ_JBYNTR010000034.1:0-1156 GCF_057784955.1 Novosphingobium sp. BAM6
CTAGTGGATTGACCGGAACGAAAGAGTCCGGTTGGGGATTCCCAGCGGCTTGCAGGCGTGCCAGTCTCGCAGGATGCGCGATGGCATCAGCTTCACCGTTTCGGCCTCCGACCGTCAACGCCTGCACGACATCGTGTCGGCGCCCTTGAGTCCGCAGAAACATGTCTGGCGCGCCCGTATCGTTCTGTTGAGCAGTGACGGCCTGGGCACCTCGGCGATTATGACGGCAACAGGCAAATCGAAGACCTGCGTTTGGCGCTGGCAGGAGCGTTTCATGCATGAAGGCGTCGATGGCCTGCTCCGCGACAAGTCCCGTCCGCCCGGCAAGGCGCCGGTGTTGCCCAAGCGCGTGGCCGAGATTGTCCGGCTGACGCAGGAACCACCGCCGCATGAGGCGACCCACTGGACGGCGCGCGCAATGGCCAAGACGGTTGGGCTTGCCGTTTCGACAGTGCAGTCGATCTGGAAGGCGCATGGCCTTGCTCCGCATCGCTGGCGCAGCTTCAAGCTGTCGAACGATCCGGCATTCGCCGAGAAGCTCACCGAGATCGTCGGTCTTTATGTCGATCCGCCTGCCCATGCGGTGGTCCTATCGATCGACGAGAAGTCGCAGATACAGGCTCTCGATCGCACCCAGCCAGGTCTGCCGATGAAGAAGGGGCGCGCCGGCACGCTGACCCACGACTACAAGCGCTACGGCACGACCACGCTGTTCGCTGCGCTCAACGTGCTCGACGGAACCGTGATAGGGCAGAACATGCAGCGCCACCGCCACCAGGAGTTCATCCGCTTCCTCAATCGGATCGAGCGCGAAGTGCCCAAGGACAAGGCGATCCACGTAATTCTCGACAACTATGCCGCACACAAGAAAGACAAGGTCCAAGAGTGGCTCGCCCGCCATCCGCGCTGGACTTTCCACTTCACGCCAACTTCTTCCTCATGGCTCAATGCCGTCGAGGGCTTCTTCGCAAAATTGACCAGGCGGCGCCTTAAGCACGGCGTGTTCCACTCCGTCGTCGATCTTCAGGCGGCCATCAACCGGTTCATCCGCGAATACAACGCCGACAACCCCAAGCCTTTCATCTGGAAGGCTAATCCGGACGACATTATCGCCGCTCGAAATCGCGGGTTCCAAACGTTGGAGTCAATCCACTAG
>NZ_JBYNTR010000004.1:0-215254 GCF_057784955.1 Novosphingobium sp. BAM6
TCGAGCGCAGTCGAGACACGGTAGCGCGGGGTGTCTCGACTGCGCTCGACACGAACGGACCGGGGAAGCGATAAGGTCCTACGAAAAAGGGCGCGCCGTTAGGCACGCCCTTCTTTTAATCCGGTATCGGTAAGGATCAGCGCGGTAGTTCGCTCGCGCCGACCAGCGCCTCGTCGACCGCGCGGGCGCACTGGCGGCCTTCGCGGATCGCCCAGACCACCAGCGACTGGCCCCGGCGCATGTCGCCACAGGACCAGATCTTGTCGTCGCTGGTGCGATAGTCGTTGGTGTCGGCCTTGACGTTGCCGCGCGCATCGAGCGCGACGCCCGACTGGTCGATCATCCCGGCCTTGCGGGGGCCGACGAAGCCCATGGCGAGGAAGATGAGGTCGGCCTTGAGCGTGAACTCGCTGCCCTCGACCTCGACCATCTTGCCGTCCTTCCACTCGACGCGGACGCATTCGAGGCCGGTGACGTCGTTGTCGCCCAGCACGCGCTTGGTCAGCACGGCCCAGTCACGCTCGGCGCCTTCCTCGTGGCTCGACGAGGTGCGCAGCTTGAGCGGCCAGAACGGCCAGCTCATCGCCTTGTTCTCGTGCAGCGGCGGCTTGGGCATGATTTCCAGCTGCGTCACCGAAGCGGCGCCCTGACGGTTCGAGGTGCCCACGCAGTCCGAGCCGGTGTCGCCACCGCCGATGACGATGACGTGCTTGCCGGTGGCGGTCAGCGAACCGCGCGGCGCGGCGCGCACTTCGTCGTCGCCCGCGTTGCGCTTGTTCTGCTGGGTCAGGAACTCCATCGCGAAGCGCACGCCGGGCAGCTCGAAGCCGGGGATGTTGAGCGGGCGCGGATCTTCCGCACCGCCCGAGAACACCACCGCGTCGAAGTTTTCCTTGAGCGAGGCCACCGACACCGAGACGCCGACTTCGACCGAGGTGCGGAACTCCACGCCTTCGGCCATCATCTGCACCATGCGGCGGTTGATGAGGTGCTTCTCCATCTTGAAGTCGGGGATGCCGTAGCGCATCAGCCCGCCGACGCGATCGTTCTTCTCGAACACCGTCACCGAGTGGCCGGCGCGTGCCAGCTGCTGCGCGCAGGCGAGGCCTGCCGGGCCCGAGCCGACCACGGCCACCGACTTGCCGGTCTTCTTGGTGGCGGGGCGCGGCGTGATCCAGCCTTCCTGCCAGCCCTTGTCGACAATGGCGCATTCCACCGACTTGATGGTCACGGGCTGGTCGATGATGTTCAGCGTGCAGGCCGCCTCGCACGGGGCGGGGCAGATGCGGCCAGTGAACTCGGGGAAGTTGTTGGTCGAGTGGAGCACTTCCAGCGCGCTGCGGAAGTCATCCTCGTAGACCAGGTGGTTCCAGTCCGGGATGATGTTGTTCACGGGGCAGCCCGTGTGGCAGTGCGGCACGCCGCAGTTCATGCAGCGCGAGGCCTGCGCCTTGAGCGTCTCCGCAGGAAGCGGAACGACGAACTCCTTGTAGTTCTTGAGACGACCCTCGACCGGACCGTACGTGCGGTCCTGGCGGTCGAGTTCGAGGAAGCCGGTTTCCTTGCCCATAGTCTTGTCTTCCTAAATCTTATTCTGCTGCGACCGAGGCGGCTTCGAGGCGTTCGGCCTCCTGCTGGCGCAGGGCCTTCGCATAGTCGCGCGGCATGACCTTGATGAACTTGCCCAGAGCATTGCCCCAGTCGTCGAGGAGCGCGCGGGCGCGCTTCGAGCCGGAATGCAGGTGGTGGCGTTCGAGCAGGATCTTGAGGCGTTCGGCGTCGTGGCGCAGCATGTCGCCCATGCCGAGGTCGGTGACGCCGTTGGTGCGCTGCTGCGGACGACCGGCACCCTCGTCCTCGTCGGCTTCTGCCGAGATCGGCAGCAGATCGACCATCGAGGTGTTGCACAGCTTCGCGAACAGGCCGTCCTCGTCATAGACGTAGGCGACGCCGCCCGACATGCCGGCCGCGAAGTTGCGCCCGGTGCGGCCGAGCACCACCACGGTGCCGCCGGTCATGTATTCGCAGCCGTGATCGCCGCAGCCTTCGACCACCGCGATGGCGCCCGAGTTGCGGACCGCGAAACGCTCGCCGCCCACGCCGTTGAAGAACGCCTCGCCGCTCACTGCGCCGTAGAGCACGGTGTTGCCGACGATGATGTTCTCGGTCGGCTCGCGATCGACGTGGCCGGGCTGGCGCACGATCACGCGGCCGCCCGACAGGCCCTTGCCGACATAGTCGTTGGCATCGCCGGTCAGGTCGAGGGTGACGCCGTGGGCCAGCCAGGCGCCGAAGCTCTGTCCGGCAACGCCCGTCAGCTTCACGCTGATGGTGTTGTCGGGCAGACCCGCATGGCCATAGCGCTTGGCGACTTCGCCCGAGAGCATCGCGCCGACCGTGCGGTTGACGTTGATGATCGGACGCTCGATGCGAACTGCCTCGCGGTTTTCCAGCGCAGCCGAAGCGGCGGCGATGAGATCGTTGTCGAGCGCGAGTTCGAGGCCGTGGTCCTGCGTCTCGCTCCAGTTGAGCGAGGGGCCGTCACCCAGCGGTGCCTGATAGAGCACCTTGGAGAGATCGACGCCCTTGGCCTTCCAGTGCGAGATCGCCTTCTTCATGTTCAGGCGATCGACGCGACCCACCATCTCGGCGATGGTGCGGAAGCCCAGCTCGGCCATGATCGCGCGCAGCTCTTCGGCGACGAAGAAGAAGTAGTTCACCACGTGCTCGGGCTGGCCGGTGAAGCGCGAACGCAGCACCGGGTCTTGCGTTGCGACGCCGACCGGGCAGGTGTTGAGGTGGCACTTGCGCATCATGATGCAGCCCGCGGCGATCAGCGGCGCGGTGGCGAAACCGAACTCGTCGGCGCCGAGCAGCGCGGCAATCGCCACGTCACGCCCGGTGCGCAGGCCGCCGTCGGCCTGCACCGCCACGCGGCTGCGCAGGTTGTTGAGCAGCAGCGTCTGCTGGGTTTCGGCCAGACCGATTTCCCAAGGCGAACCCGCGTGCGTCAGCGAGGTCAGCGGCGAAGCGCCGGTGCCGCCCTCGTAGCCCGAGACGGTGATGTGGTCCGCGCGCGCCTTCGAGACGCCCGCCGCGACCGTGCCCACGCCCACTTCGGACACCAGCTTGACCGAGACGCGGCTGGTCGGGTTCACGTTCTTGAGATCGTGAATGAGCTGCGCGAGATCCTCGATCGAGTAGATGTCGTGGTGCGGCGGCGGCGAGATCAGGCCGACGCCCGGCGTCGAGTGACGGGTCTTGCCGATGGTCTTGTCCACCTTGTCACCCGGCAGCTGGCCGCCTTCGCCGGGCTTTGCGCCCTGCGCCATCTTGATCTGGATGTCGTCGGCATTGACGAGGTACTCGGTGGTGACGCCGAAGCGGCCCGACGCGACCTGCTTGATCGACGAGCGCATCGAATCGCCGTTTTCCAGCGGCGTAAAGCGGACAGGGTCCTCTCCGCCTTCGCCGGTGTTCGACTTGCCACCGATGCGGTTCATCGCCAGCGCCAGCGTGGTGTGCGCCTCCCACGAGATCGAGCCGTAGCTCATCGCGCCGGTGGCGAAGCGCTTGACGATATCGGCCGCCGTCTCGACCTCGTCGAGCGGAACCGACTGGCCGGGCACGAAGTCCATCAGGCCACGGATCGTGAGCATGCGCTCCGACTGGTCGTTGATGGTCTGCGCGAATTCGCGGTACTTTTCGGGCACGTTGCCGCGCACGGCGTGCTGGAGCAGGCCGATGTTCGTGCTGGTCCAGGCGTGTTCCTCGCCGCGCACACGCGCGCCGTAGATGCCGCCGACGTCGAGCATGTTGGCGTAGATCGGGTTGTCGCTGTACGCCGCCGTGTGGCGACGCACGGTCTCTTCCGCGATCTCGGCCAGACCCGCACCCTCGATAGAGGTCGCGGTGCCGCTGAAGTAGGCGTTCACGAAGGCGGTCGACAGGCCCACCGCGTCGAAGATCTGCGCGCCGCAGTACGACTGGTAGGTCGAGATGCCCATCTTGGACATGACCTTACGGATGCCCTTGCCGATGGCGTAGATGTAGTTCTTCGCCGCCTGCTCCGCCGAAACGGGCAGGTTTTTGCGCACCCGGATTGCCTCGATGGTCTCGAAGGCGAGGTAGGGGTTGATCGCTTCGGCGCCGAAGCCCGCCAGCGCGCAGAAGTGGTGCACTTCGCGAGCCTCGCCGGTCTCGACCACCAGGCCGGTCTGCATGCGCAGACCCTGACGGACGAGGTGCTGGTGAACGGCAGCGGTCGCCAGCAGTGCGGGCATGGCGATGCGGTCCGGGCCGACGGCGCGGTCGGACAGGATCAGGATGTTCTTGTCTGCCAGCACCGCTTCGGTCGCGGCCCAGCACATTTCCTTGATCGCCATTTCGAGACCATCGGCCCCGGTCGCGGCGTCCCAGGTCATGTCGATCGTGCCGGTGCGGAAGGCACCGTCGAGCGCGGCCTCGACCGAGCGGATCTTGGCAAGGCCGGTGTCCGTCAGGATCGGCTGGGCGACTTCGAGGCGCTTGTGCGTGCCCGCGTCATGGCCGAGCAGGTTCGGGCGCGGGCCGATCATCGAGACCAGGCTCATCACCAGTTCCTCGCGGATCGGGTCGATCGGCGGGTTCGTGACCTGCGCGAAGTTCTGCTTGAAGTAGTCGTAGAGCAGGCGCGACTTGTTCGACAGCACCGGGATCGGCGTGTCCGTGCCCATCGAGCCGAGCGGATCGTCGGCATTGACGGCCATCGGCTCGAGGAAGCGCTGGGTGTCTTCCTGTGTGTAGCCGAACGCCTGCTGGCGATCGAGCAGCGTGCCGGTGGGGTTGGGCAGTTCGGCCAGTTCCGGCTCGATCACGTCGAGGTCGGCCAGCTTGTACTGCGCCTGCTGCAGCCACTTCTCGTAAGGCTCTTCCTTGGCCAGCTTGGCCTTGATCTCGCCGTCCTCGATGATGCGACCTTCCTCGAAGTCGATCAGCAGCATCTTGCCGGGCTGGAGGCGCCACTTGCGCACGATGTTGTCTTCCTTGATCGGCAGGACGCCGCTTTCGGAAGCCATCACGCAGATGTCGTCGTCGGTCACGAGGAAGCGCGCGGGGCGCAGGCCGTTGCGGTCCAGCGTGGCGCCGATCTGGCGGCCATCGGTGAAGGCGACGGCGGCGGGGCCGTCCCACGGCTCCATCAGCGCGGCGTGATATTCATAGAACGCGCGGCGCTCGGCATCCATCAGCGGATCGCCGGCCCAGGCCTCGGGGATGAGCATCATCATCGCGTGGACGAGGCTGTAGCCACCGGCCAGCAGCAGCTCCAGCGCGTTATCGAGGCAGGCGGTGTCCGACTGGCCGTGCGGGATGATCGGCCACATCTTGTCGAGATCGGCGCCGAGCAGCTCGCTTTCCATGGTGCGGCGGCGGGCGTTCATCCAGTTCACGTTGCCGCGAACCGTGTTGATCTCGCCGTTGTGCGCCATGAAGCGGTACGGGTGGGCCAGCTTCCAGCTGGGGAAGGTGTTGGTCGAGAAGCGCTGGTGCACGAGGCCGAGCGCCGAAACGCACGCGGGATCGCGCAGGTCGTCGTAGAACGAGCCGACCTGCGTCGCCAGCAGCAGGCCCTTGTAGACCACGGTGCGGCTGGAGAAGCTGGGCATGTACAGCTCGGTCAGGCCGGGCAGGTCATGCTTCACCGAAAGCGCTTCGAGCGGGTTCTGGGTCTGCTTGCGGATCGCCAGGATCTTGCGTTCGAACGCGTCCTGATCGGCGCAGTTGTCGCCGCGGCCGACGAAGCACTGGCGGATAACCGGCATCGATTCGAGCACGGTCTTGCCAAGGCCGTCCAGCGTCAGCGGCACGTCGCGCCAGCCGAGGAGGATCTGCCCTTCCTTCTTCACGAATTTCTCGAAGGCCGAGACCACGAAGTCGCGTGCGGCCTCGTCCTGCGGCAGGAAGCACATGGCAACGCCGTAGTGGCCCGGCTGCGGCAGTTCGATACCCGCGCCCTCGGCCCAGCCACGATAGAGCTGGTCGGGGATCTGGATCAGGATGCCCGCGCCGTCACCCAGCAGTGGGTCTGCGCCCACCGCACCGCGGTGGTCGATGTTTTTCAGAATCTCCAGGGCCTGACTAATGATCGCGTGGCTTTTCTGGCCCTTGATATGGGCGACGAAGCCCACACCGCAGGCATCGTGTTCATTGCGCGCATCGTAAAGGCCTTGGGGTTCAGGAAATCCCATCGATAGTATCCGTCCTGTCAGTTTTGTCGGGGGACCACCGCTCATCGCATCGATATGCACGAATCGTGCATCTGCGATCTGCGAAGAGGTGGGTCCTGCGGCCCCCATGACGACAGACGGGCGAATTTGCAACTAGGAAGGCAAATGTCGCGTCAGAAAATTTGCTATTCGGACTTCAAGAAGTCATTTTGTTGCGAGTGATGCGCGTTTAATGGCCGCCGATGCCGTCTTGGAAACCGTTTGGAAATTCGCGAAATGCGAATTTCGCGGCACCGGCCCCATTTTGCTTTTGGGCCCCCACCCTACCACCCGCAGGATACTACCGTTGGGTGGTAGGGTGGGGGCGTGGGCCGGTGCCGCTACGAAAATGCCCTTTACGGCATTTTCCAGACAGACTCTTACGGGATCAGCGGCCAATGACGCGTATCAGGCCGTGCCGCTCATCCGCTGGAGCGTAGCGAGCGCGGCGCGCAGGGCGCGTTCGGTCTCTTCCGGGTCGGCATGACCGCCGGCGCCGAGCGTGCGCGGGGCATCGAACGGGCGTGGTGTCGAGGCTGCCGGAGGCGTTGTCGAGAGCGCTTCGTCAGGTTCACCCGAATGAACCGGTTCAAACGGTCCCTCGAAAGGCGCCGGTTTCGAAGGCTGCTCATGGCCGGGAAAAACGACTGCGGGCAGGGGCTCCAGCGCCTCCGTTTCGCTGTCTTCGATCCGCACGAACGCGCGGGGAGCACGCGCAGGGCGCGAGAGGTTGAGAAGCGAGGAGTAGCCGTCCTCCAGAACCGCGTCTTCCGCCTCGTGGCTTTCTGGCGCCGTTCCCTCGGCCATCTGCCCGGTCATGGCATGGGGCATGCCGAATGGTGCGGGAGACATATCCTCGGTGAGGCCGGTGCCAGCGAGAGAGGCGGTGTGCGGCCATTCGGATGGAACCGAGTGGAGCGGCGGAAAGCTTGCGAGCGGCGTAGCCTCGTCGTCCTGCCCTGTCTCCTCGATGGGGTCGAGAGTGACCGGACGCAGTGCCGTGGGAATACGGGTGATCGGCATAGGAGCATCGCCGGCGAAGACGGGCGCCTGCGGTTCATCGTCGCGCTGCTCGACCGCAAAGTGAGAGACTGGGGCGGGAAAGGCCGGGGACGGAGAAGCCGGGGTGGTTTCCGCAGCGTGCCATTCGGGGGCAACAGCCTCGGCACCGCTCTCCTCCTCGGCATGCCAGGCCGAGGTGTTCGACGGATAGCTGACGAAGCCGGGGCGGGTGAAGTCGCTCGAAGATGCCGGTTCGATGCGCTGGGTGCTGACGTGGAAATCGGCTTCCGGTGGGGTCGGTTCGGATTGCGGCGCGACCGGTGCCACTGGCGGAGGGACGAATGCCGTCACGATCTGCATGACGGGCGGGGCAGGCTGCGGCGTGGATTGCACCGGTGCGAGACGGGCTGCAGCCGCCTCGGCGACGCGGGCCTGGGCTTGCGCCTTGCGCTGCTCATCCATCGCCATGGCGAGGCGTTCGAGCAGTTCGACCGGCGAAAGGTCATCGAGATCGCTGGCGGCGATGCGCGTGGCGGCGCTACCTGCAACAGTGGGGGCGGCAAAAGCAGGGGCCGGCACGATATCGGCGGCAAACGGATCGACAGGCGCGCCATCGTGGTGTTCCGACAGGTCGCCCTTTGCGTGGGCATTTTCGTTCACGCGGTTTTCGTTCGCCAGTTCCTCGGTCGGCAAGGTGAACGGAGGGACAACGAAGCGGTCGGCATCCTCGTCCGCGCCGGGCAGCAGCGAGAAGCCTGCTTCCGGTTCGGGCGGCAGGGCGATGCTTTCCGCCGCGGGGGGAGCTCCCGCGGTGACGAAGCTGGCGAACAGGCGGTTGGTCTCGCGATGTTCGGTCATCTCGGGTGCTGCCGGCCCGTGGTCCGCCGTTGCCTGTTCCGGTGCGGGTTCGGCTTCGACTTCGGGTTCGACGGGCGAGAAATCGGCATGCAGGGATGCGCCGGGGGCCTCGAACGGTTCGATCGGCGTTGCCATGGCGCTGGCGGTGAAGATCTGGAACGGATTGGCGCCGGAGGTGTCGACGCGATGTTCGCCCAGCATGTCATCGTCGAAAGCCGCATCCTCGCGACCGATGGTGATCGGCGCGGGCAGGTCTTCGGGATGGTGGGCATCGAAAGCGGTCAGCGCATGGGCTTCGCTCTGGAAATCGTCGCTGACGATGATGTGATCGTCATGGACCGAGACGAAGTGGGATTCGGCTTCGACCTCTTCCGTATGAGGCGCGGTTTCTTCGAGCGCTTCAAATGGCGCGGTTTCAACCGTGCTTTCGGTTTCATGCTGGAAGAAAGGCGCGGCAGGCACGTCTTCGTTCTGCATCGGCTCTGCCACAGGTTCGATATCGCTGAGCGCAAGCGCGCGGCGACGGCGCTGGACCGGCATGTCGAGCGGCGGCGCGAAGGCGGGGCGGCTGATCTCATCGGCAGCGGATTCGGAGAAATCCCCCTCGATCGCGGGCTCGTCGAAGAACGATTCGGGCAGAACCTCGTTGGCGGCGGCAGTCGCCTGTCCGCGACGGGACAAGGGACGACGGCCCGGCGTGGCAACCACCGGCGGCACGATGCGGCGCGCCAGCACGAACCCGATCAGGCCGCCGAGGCAGGTCAGCCCCAGAGCTACCAGAATGCGGGCGGTGGCACCGAGCGGCGGCGCGGCCTTCGGAATCACCGTGTCGAGATGGGTCGCCAAGACTGCGTGCTCCACCACCGTGACCGGCAGCACCAGACTGCCCACGCCGAAGGCGGCTGCGCACCACAGGGCGACGATCGCCGGAAACAGCGGGTGCCGGGTGATGGGCTGGCCGTTGGGCTGGCTTGTGCCCGAGGAATTGCGCCCCGAGGAATTGCCTGTGGAATCCGCCACGATTATGTTTCCCGTTCAGTGGTCGCGAATCGGATGCGTCCTTCAGATGGTCACATTCGGCTCTGCGTGAGCATCGCTTGTAAGAATGTTTTGGTAAACTGTTTGATAACGCCGAACGTTGCGTGCCCAGTCGTGCGCTTCGGCAACATGCCGATGCCCGGCGGCACGCAGGGCGGGCCAGCGGTCGCGCTGTTCGAGCAGGTCAGCTAACGTGGCTGCCGTGGCCGCCGGATTGTCGGCGGCGAACAGCGCGCCGGTCACGCCATCGGTGACGAGTTCGCGATGGCCGCCGACATCGCTGGCGGCGACGATCTTGTCCTGCGCCATGGCTTCCAGCGGCTTGAGAGGGGTGACGAGATCGGTCAGGCGGCTGCGTTTGCGCGGATAGGCCATGACGTCGCACAGCGCATAATAGCGCTCCACCTCGTGATGCGGCACCCGGCCGATGAAGCGGATCGCATGGGCCGCGCTGGAGGCTTCGGCCTGCGCGCGCAAGGCCTCGGCACGCGGGCCGCCGCCGACCATCAGCAGGCGCGCATCGGGCTGGCGGGCAAGCAATGCGGGCATCGCCGCAATCAGATCGTCGAGGCCTTCGTAATCGTAGAAGCTGCCGATGAAGCCGATCACCGGACAGGATGAGCCGTTGGCCTTCACGAAGCCGAGGTCACGCGCCAGCACCTCGTCGCGCGGCGCCGGGTCGCCGAACAGCGAGAGATCGACGCCGTTGGGCGAGATGCTGATTCGCGCCGGATCGTTGCCGCGCGCGATCAGATCGTCGCGCAGCCCTGCGCAGATGGTGACGACGGCATCGGCCTGCTTCACGACGCGATCCTCCAGCCAGCGGGTGAGGCGGTACTTGAGCGAGCCTTCGCGTCCGGTGCCGTTGCCGACGGCGGCATCTTCCCAGAAGGCGCGGATCTCGTAGACCAGCGGAATCCCGTGGCGACGGGCTACCTTCAAAGCAGCGTGGCCGCACAGCGCAGGCGAGTGGGCGTGGAGGATATCGGGCTTCCACTTGGCCACAGCAGCCTCGATGCCTTGCGCGAACAGGGCGATCTCGCGCCATTCGCGAAGGCCGGGCGGGCCGGACACGGTGCCGGGCGTGCGATGGAAGATCAGGCCTTCCTGAAGCTCGCCATCGGCCTCGTTGTTCACCTTGAAGTCCGCGCCCGAGGCGCTCTGGCGCGGCCCGGTGACGCCGCGCACCTCGTAGCCCAGGCCCTGCTGCGCTTTCAGGATCGAGCGGGTGCGAAAGGTGTAGCCGCTGTGGATCGGCAACGAATGGTCGAGGACGTGCAGGATGCGGGTCATGAGGGCACACCTATCGCAGAACGCTTAACGCCCGATCAACCCATGGCTATTAGGAGAAACAGCCATGGTCGATCTCCTCGCACTTTCCCTCAGCCACGCGCTGCTGGCCTTTGCCTTGTGGCAACTGCTGCGCCGGGGCGATCTCGATGTGGAATCGACCGTTCGCACGGAGCGCGATGATGTGGAAGCCGGGGCACCGGTTTCGGCACGTCAGCCCGTGCGTCGCGGCGTGGTCTGGCCCGGTGGTCAGGGCGAGGGCGGGGCTGCCGAACAGGATGCTTAACCTCGCGCTCACCGGGTTCCTCGCCTGCTTCCTGATCGTCGGCTTCCAGCGCCCGTTCCTGTGGGTGCTGTGCTATCTTTATGTCGATATCGTTCAGCCGCAGCTGCTGACCTGGGGCTTCCTCAGCCATATCCCGATCTCGCTGCTGACGTTCGTGGCGGCGTTCGGCGGCTGGCTGGCCTTCGACGACAAGCGCGATTCGCGCTTCACCTTCCGGCAGGGGCTGATGGTGCTGCTGCTGGCCTATTGCGCGGTCAGCACGCTGCGTGCGGACTACCCGGCAGAAGCGCTGGAGAAGTGGGCCTGGGTGTGGAAGGCGCTGGTCTTCGCGATCTTCCTGCCGCTGACGCTGCGCACGCGGCTGCGAATCGAGGCTGCGGCCCTGACGATGGTGCTGGCGGCCAGCGCACTGATCGTCGACGGCGGCCTCAAGACCGTGGGCGGCGGTGGCGGCTACGGCGAACTGCATATCTTCATCGAGAGCAACACCGGCCTGTTCGAGGGCTCGATCCTGTCGTGCGTGGCCGTGGCGATCATTCCGCTGGTGATCTGGCTGGCGAAGCACGGCACGATCATGCCCAAGACGCCGCTGGTCTGGGTCTATGTGGCGGGACTGATCTTTGCCTGCGCACTGATCCCGGTGGGCACGCAGGCGCGCACCGGCCTTGTCTGTCTGGGCATCCTGTGCGTCTTCTATCTGCGCACCGCCAAGCACCGCGTACTGATCGGCGCCGGCATGGCGCTGGCCTGCATGATCGCGGTGCCGTTCCTGCCGCAGTCGTATCTCGCACGCATGAACACGATCGAGGATCACCAGGCCGACCAGTCGGCCAGTACCCGCCTGGGCGTGTGGAAATGGACCTGGGGCTATGTGAAACAGCACCCGCTGGGCGGTGGTTTCGAGGTCTATCTGTCCAGCAAGGTTGCTTACGATACCGTGGTGGCCGATACGACCGGCGGCGTGACCACGATGACCTATACCCCGGTGGTCGAACAGGGGCGCGCATTCCATTCCAGCTACTTCGAGATGCTGGGCGAACAGGGCTTCCCCGGTTTCGCGCTGTGGATACTCCTCCAGATCTCGGGCATCGTCCAGATGGAGATGATTCGCCGCCGCTGGACGAGGCATGGCGGGCCGGACGACTCGTGGGTGGGGCCGCTGGCGGTATCCCTCCAGCTTGCGCATGTGGTCTATATGATCGGTTCGCTCTTCGTGGGAATCGCGTTCCAGCCCTTTATCCTGATGCTGATCGGCATCCAGTGCGGTTTGTGGAGCTATCTCAAGCGGATCGGTCTTCCGGCCCGGCAAGTTCACGCGAATCGCCGGAATCCGGAGCTTGCAAGCCGCCCGGCTGCTCTTGCATCGATGAAAGTCGCACGGGAAACCCCCTAAAGGTTAACGCCGAGAGGCGTTCGGTCTCTCGCATTTACGGCAAATTAACCTTTATCGTTCATTCCTCCTATGGTTAATACTTGGCACGAAGCGATGTGCGCTACCGGCGCCGTGCGGCCAAAGGGCGAAGAAGGGGACCACCCAAATGCGAGTGCTGTTGATCGAGGACGAACCGACCACCGCACGGGCGATCGAGCTCATGCTGACGGCGGAAGGATTCAATGTCTATTCGACGGATCTGGGCGAGGAAGGCCTCGATCTGGGCAAGCTGTATGATTACGACATCATCCTGCTCGACCTGAACCTGCCCGACATGCATGGTTACGACGTGCTCAAGAAATTGCGCGTCGCCAAGGTGCAGACCCCGGTGCTGATCCTTAGCGGCATTTCGGAAATGGACAGCAAGGTGCGCTCGTTCGGCTTCGGCGCCGACGATTACGTGACCAAGCCCTTCCACCGCGAAGAGCTGATCGCCCGTATTCACGCTGTGGTGCGCCGCTCGAAGGGCCATTCGCAGTCGGTCATCCGCACCGGCAAGCTGATCGTCAACCTCGACGCCAAGACGGTCGAGGTCGATACCGCCCGCGTGCACCTGACCGGCAAGGAATACGCGATGCTGGAGCTGCTCTCGCTGCGCAAGGGCACCACGCTGACCAAGGAAATGTTCCTCAACCACCTCTACGGCGGGATGGACGAGCCTGAACTCAAGATCATCGACGTGTTCATCTGCAAGCTGCGCAAGAAGCTGGCGCATGCCTGCGGCGGATCGAACTACATCGAGACCGTGTGGGGCCGTGGCTACGTGCTGCGCGATCCCGAAGAAGTGGTCGAGGCGGCCTGATCTTTCAGGCCTCCTGTTACGGAAACGAAACGCGGCTCGCCTTGCAGGCGGGCCGTTTTCGTATCTGGACGATTGACCGCGCGGCGGCTTGCTGTCAGGGGCGCGCGCCATGACGGCACATAAATCCGGCGATCCCACGACTCTCAACCGCCTCTACGGCCGCTCCAAGGGCAAGCCCTTGCGCGCGGGCCAGCAGGGGCTGGTCGACAATCTCCTGCCGCAGATCGCGGTTCCGCTCGAAGGCGAGGTGACGTCGGCGGGGTTGTTCGGCGACGATCGCCCGCTTCATTTCGAGATCGGCTTCGGCGGCGGCGAGCATATGGCCTACCGCGCCGACATGCTGCCCGATCACGGCTTCATCGGTGCCGAGCCCTTCGTCAACGGCGTGGCGCAGGCGCTGCTGCATGTCTCGGGCGATAACGGCGAACACGCGCCGATCCCCAACGTGCGCATCCATCACGGCGATGCGCTGGAAGTGCTGGCGCGCATTCCCGACGGCTCGCTCTCGTTCGTGTACCTGCTGCACCCCGATCCCTGGCCCAAGGCCCGCCACGCCAAGCGCCGGATGATGAACGACGGCCCGGTCGACATGATCGCGGCCAAGCTCAAGCCCGGCGGCGAATTCCGCTTCGGCACCGATCACGCGATCTACGTGCGTCACGCACTGATGGTGATGCAGCGCCACACCCACCAGTTCGACTGGCTGTGCGAAAAGCCCGGCGACTTCCAGGTCCGCCCCGGCGGCTGGCCGGAAACGCGCTACGAGCACAAGGCCCGCACCGTCTACGGGCACGAGGTCTGGTACTTCCGCTATCGCCGCAAGGCGGACTGAACTTATACCAAGGCGCTGAGATGCTGACGCATCACGCCTTGGACATGTTCAAGCGCCACACGGGCTTTGGGCTCAATCGGCCTTGGCGCGGGCGCTCTTGCGGGCGTCGCGCTGGATCGAGGTGGCGATCTGGTTCGTCTTGCTGGCGGCCTTCAGATCGGCAGCGCCGCTGTAGAAGGCTTTGAGATAGCTGCGGTCGAACGGGGTCATCGCGCCGGGTGGCGTAGTGCCCGGCTGGAACAGCGTCAGGATCGTGCCATCCTGTTCGGATACCGGCGGTCTGGCCCCGCCCAGCACGCGCATCGCGGCATAGTCGGCGATCTGGTCGATGCCCAGCCCCACCAGCGCCTCGCGGTCGATCAGGATCACGGCGTACTGCACCTCCCGCTTGGTTTCGGCGCGCAGGCGCGAATTGGTCTGGATCGAGAGCATTGCCGGATCGGTGGCCGAGCCGGGCTGAAGCGGCTTGCCGTCGCTGCTGCGCACCTGCGTGATCCACCAGGTGTGGACCGGGCCGGGCTCGCGGACGATCGCGCGGATGTCTTCAGGCTTGAGATTGCCGAACAGGCGGCTGCCGTGAAGGCGCAGGCCTTTCAGATCGGTCGCCCCGTGATCGACGAAGAGCACGGCGACGTTTGGCTGGCAGTCCTTCCCCGCGAGCACGATCCCGGCGTCCTTGGCATCGTCGACCATGCGATTTGCGATGGTGACGAGCATGTCCTGTGGCAAACCTGCCGACAGGAAGCACACCGGATCGGCGAAGCGCGCCAGCGGATCGCGGTAGTCTGCCCTGGCCGTCACCGCGTGCGAGAGGCTGACGATCCGGTCACGATCGGGATAGGCGCCGCCGGTCACGACGATATCGCTGCCGGATGCCGGTTCGGCTGCGACGGTGCATGATGGCCACCACGCCACAACCATCGTCAGGGCGAGGATGTGCGGCAACTTGAGGCTCGGCATCAGGTTCCTCCGGATCGAGCAATGCAGGATGCACGCAAACGACCGGAATGCCGATTAAAATTTCGTCATGTTCGGTAGAACGCAAGAGGGCCGGCGTTGCCGCCGACCCTCCCGTGTTCATCGAGGTGCAGTCGCTCAGCCCAGCACGCCTGCCGCCGCCAGCACCGCGCTGGTCAGCACGTCGGGCACCGCAGCGGTCATCGGCAGCACCTGCACCGGCTTTTCCATGCCGATCAGCATCGGGCCGATGGTGGTGGTCCCGCCGATCTCGCGCAGCAGCTTGGCCGAGATGTTGGCCGACTGCAGGCCGGGCATGATCAGCACGTTGGCCGGGCCGCTCAGGCGGCAGAACGGATACTGTGCCATGACCTTGGGATTGAGCGCGGCATCGGGGGCCATCTCGCCTTCGTACTCGAAGCCGACATCGCCCATCCCGTCGAGCAGGTGGACGGCATCGCGAGTGGCATCGAGCCACTTGCCCGAAGGATTGCCGAAAGTCGCATAGCTCAGGAACGCGACGCGCGGTTCATGGCCGAGACGACGCGCCACGGCGGCGGTCTCCTGTGCGATGACCACCAGTTCCTCGGCGCTCGGACGCTCGTTGATGGTGGTGTCGGCCATGAACACCGTGTGGTTCTTGCCCACCATCATGTGGATGCCGAACGGCAGCTTGCCGCTGGCCGGGTCGAGCACGCGGCGGATTTCCTTCATCGACTGCGCGAAGGGGCGCGTCACGCCCGTCACCATCGCATCGCCGACGCCCAGCTTGAGCAGGCCCGAGGCGAAGACGTTGCGATCGGTGTTGACCATGCGCACCACATCGCGCTGCAGGAAGCCGCGACGCTCCAGACGTTTGTAGAGCATCTCCACCATCGGGCCGACATGCGGCGAGACGGCGGAATTCTCGATCTGGTAGCTCTCGGGATCGTGGACGCCCAGGTTCGCCATCGTCTCGTGGATCGCCTGGGTGCGACCGACGAGAACCGGCTCGCCATAGCCGAACTCGCGATACTGGATCGCGGCGCGCAGCACCACTTCGTCCTCCGCTTCGGCGAAGATCATCCGCTGCGGATTGGCCTTCACTTCGGCATAGACCTTGGTCAGCGCCGAGGTGGTCGGGTTGAGGCGGGCCTTCAACTGGTGGCGATAGGCGTCGAAGTCCTCGATCGGGCGCTGGGCAACACCCGAATCCATCGCCGCCTTGGCGACGGCGGAAGAGACGACTTCCATCAGGCGCGGATCAAACGGCGCAGGGATGATGTACTCACGCCCGAAGGTCTGCGTGGCGCCATAGGCTGCCGCGACTTCCTCGGGCACCTGTTCGCGCGCCAGTTCGGCGATGGCCTGTGCGGCAGCGATCTTCATCTCTTCGGTGATCGCGGTGGCCGATACGTCGAGCGCGCCGCGGAAGATGAAGGGGAAGCCGAGCACGTTGTTGACCTGGTTCGGATAGTCCGAACGGCCGGTGGCGATGATCGCGTCGGGGCGCACCGCCTTGGCCTCGTCCGGGGTGATTTCCGGGTCGGGGTTGGCCATCGCGAAGATGATCGGTTCGGGCGCCATGGCCTTGACCATCTCTGGCGTCAGCGCGCCCTTGGCTGAGAGGCCGAGGAACACGTCTGCGCCCACCAGCGCTTCGGTGAGCGTGCGCTTGTCGGTGGTGACGGCATGGGCCGACTTGAACTGGTCCACGCGCTCGCGGCCGGGATAGATCACGCCGCGCGTATCGCATACCAGCACGTTTTCGTGGCGCACGCCCAGCGACTTGATCAGCGCGGTGCAGGCCAGCGCCGAGGCACCGGCGCCGTTCACCACGACCTTGATCTCTTCCAGCTTGCGCCCGGTCAGGTGGCAGGCGTTGATGAGACCGGCGGCGGCGATGATCGCGGTGCCATGCTGGTCGTCATGCATCACCGGAATGTTCATGCGCTCGCGCAGGGCCTGCTCGATGATGAAGCATTCGGGCGCCTTGATATCCTCAAGGTTGATGCCGCCGAAGCTCGGCTCCATCATCGCGATCGCTTCGATCAGCGCGTCGGTGTCTTCGCTGGCCAACTCGATGTCGATCGAGTCCACGTCGGCGAAGCGCTTGAACAGCACGGACTTGCCTTCCATCACCGGCTTGGAGGCCAGCGCACCCAGGTTCCCCATGCCCAGGATTGCCGTGCCGTTCGAGATCACCGCGACGAGGTTGCCCTTGGCGGTGTAGTCGTAGGCGGCCTGCGGATCGTCGGCGATGGCCTGCACCGGCACCGCGACGCCGGGCGAGTAGGCGAGGCTGAGATCGCGCTGCGTCGCCATCGGCTTGGAGGCGATGATCTCGATCTTACCGGGGCGGCCCGTGTTGTGATAGAAAAGCGCCTCGCGCTCGGTGAACTGGATCTTGGGTTTATCGGACAAACGTAATCTCCCGGCTGTCGCGGCTCGGCCTAACCAATATGGTCGTCGCATGGTAGGGGAAAGCGTGCGGCCTTGCGCTTTTCCTATGGCCGGTACGCGGCTATCGCCTTGCCCCATGGTTTCCGCGACTGCTTCTGGTTCTTCTGCGCCTTCTGCGCCCACGCCGATGATGGCGCAGTACCTCACCTTGCGGGAGGAAGCGGGCGACTGCCTGCTGTTCTATCGCATGGGCGATTTCTTCGAGCTGTTCTTCGAGGACGCGAAGACCGCGAGCAGCATTCTCGATATCGCGCTGACCACGCGCGGCGAGCATCTGGGCCAGCCGATCCCGATGTGCGGCGTGCCGGTGCATTCGTCCGAGGCATACCTCGCACGGCTGATCAAGGCGGGCTGCCGCGTCGCCATCGCCGAGCAGACCGAGACGCCTGCCGAGGCCAAGGAGCGCGCGCGCAAGGAAGGCCGGGCGTCGAAGTCGCTGGTGGCACGTGGTATCGTGCGCTTCGTGACGGCAGGCACGCTGACCGAGGAAGCGCTGCTGGAGCCGCGCCGCGCCAATGTGCTCGCCGCCGCCTGCGACCTTCGCGGCACGATCGGGCTGGCCGCCTGCGATATCTCGACGGGGCGCATGGTGCTGGAGGAATGCCCGGCGGACGGTCTTCCCGCCGCGCTCGCGCGCCTGGGCGCCAGCGAGCTGGTGGTGCCCGATGGCTGGGAACTGGCCCCCGAAGGCGCGATCGGGCGTTCGGGTCACGAGTTCTCGTCCGAAGGCGGCGAGGCGCGGTTGAAGGGCATCCATGCCGTCGCCACGCTCGATGGCTTCGGGGCGTTCACCCGCGCGATGCTGGCGGCGGCTTCCGGGCTGATCGCCTATCTCGATCATGTGGGCCGGGGCGCACTGCCGCTGCTGCTCCCGCCCGAGGCGCGTGCGGGCAATGCCGCGTTGGCGATGGACGAGGCGACGCGGGCCAGCCTCGAAATCCTCGAATCAAGTCAGGGCATGCGCAAGGGCAGCCTGATCGACGCGGTGGACCGCTGCGTGACCGGCGCCGGGGCGCGCCAGCTGGCCGAAGACCTTTCCGCGCCGCTGACCGACCGCATGGCGATTGCTGAGCGCCTCGAACTGGTCGGCTGGCTGCATGAGGATGCGCTGCTGCGCGAGGATCTGCGTGCGGCGCTGCGCCAGTTGCCCGACATCGGTCGCGCGCTGGGGCGTGTCGTCGCCGGGCGCGGCAGCCCGCGCGATCTCGGGCAGATCCGCGATGGTCTGGCGGGGGCACGCACCCTGTCCGAGCGCTTTGCCGCGCGTGAGGTGCCGGGTCTGCTCGCGGCCCTGCTGCCGCTGCTCTCGGGCCATGCGGCGCTGGTCGACCACTTCGCACAGGCGCTGGTCGCCACGCCGCCGACCGAGCGCGGACAGGGCGGCTATATCGCGTCGGGCTACGATGCGGCGCTTGACGAACTGCGTGTGACCTCGGGTAACGCTCGCCGCGCGATTGCCGCGCTGGAGGCGAAATATCGCGAGGAAACCGGCGTTTCCGCGCTCAAGATCAAGCACAACAACGTGCTGGGCTATTTCATCGAGGTGCCCCAGCGCCATGCCGACCGGCTGCTGGAGCCCGAAAGCGGCTTCACCCATCGCCAGACGATGGCAGGCGCGATGCGCTTCAATGCGCTGGCGCTGCACGAGGAGGCGAGCCGGATCACCGAGGCGGGCGCCCATGCCCTCGCTGCCGAGGAGGCGCATTTCGAGGGGCTGGTGGCCGAGGCCGTCGCCGCCCGCCGCGAGATCGCCGCGACCGCTGCGGCGCTCGCCCGCATCGACGTCTCTGCCGGGCAGGCCGAGCGCGCGGCAGAAGGTGGCTGGAGCCGTCCCGAAGTGGTCGAGGGCCTCTCGCTGGATATCGAGCAGGGCCGCCATCCGGTGGTTGAGGCGGCTCTCGCGGTGCGCGGCGAGCGCTTCGTCGCCAACGACTGCCAGCTGGCCAGCCATGACCGGCTGTGGCTGATCGGCGGCCCGAACATGGGCGGTAAGTCGACGTTCCTGCGGCAGAATGCGCTGATCGTGCTCTTGGCGCAGGCGGGCGGTTTCGTGCCCGCGAAGGCAGCGCGGATCGGCATGGTCGATCGCCTCTTCAGCCGCGTCGGCGCGTCCGACAACCTCGCGCGCGGACGTTCGACCTTCATGGTCGAGATGGTGGAAACCGCCGCGATTCTCTCACAGGCGACCGAGCGCAGCTTCGTGATCCTTGACGAAGTGGGGCGCGGCACCTCCACCTACGATGGCCTCGCGCTCGCCTGGGCGGTGGCCGAGGCGGTGCACGAGACCAACCGCTGCCGCTGCCTGTTCGCCACGCACTATCACGAGCTTTCGCGCCTTGCCGAAACCTGCGAGGCGCTCTCGCTGCACCATGTCCGGGCGCGCGAGTGGAAGGGCGATCTGGTGCTGCTGCACGAACTGGCGACCGGCCCTGCCGACCGCAGCTATGGTCTGGCCGTGGCGCGGCTGGCCGGAGTTTCGCCCAAGGTCATCAGCCGCGCGAAGTCGGTGCTCGACAAGCTGGAGAAGGGTCGGGCGGAGACCGGAGGGCTGGCCGCAGGCCTCGGAGAACTGCCGCTTTTCGCCGCCGTCGAGGCCCATGCGGAAGCGCCGAAGGACACCCTTCGCGACACCCTGCGCACGATGGATATCGACGCGATGAGCCCGCGCGATGCGCTGGAAGTGCTCTACGATCTCCAGCGCGAGGCGGGTACGGATAGTTAAGGATTGAGGCGTAGCAGGGCTGCATGTTCGGCCCCAAGATCAGAACCGTCTTTCGCAGCCGCTGGAACGCGCTGTTCTGGTCGGCCAGCGTGCTGCTGACCGCCTATTGCTCGATCCCCTCGCCTGACCAGACCTCTGATTCGTCGGCGAAATCCGATGCGGCGGACGCCCGGAAGGTCGCGGCCGCTGTACAGGGTACGAGCTTCGATGCCGGGCCGGATTCGGATACGAAATCAGGTTCCGACAACACCAACCCCTGGGCTGTCAGCACGGACAAGCCCCCGCCGGTAAAGGTTCAGGGCGAGTAAGGCCGAAACCGGCTCAACGGGGGCTAAAGGGCGACAGAGACGGGCTAGAGGCAGGCTAAACCCGATCTGGCAGAGCTAGGGGCCTAGCTGTCGTCGTCCGAGAAATCCTCGTCGGCCACTTGCGCGCGGCCATAGCGGTTTTCGAGATCGTCCATCGTCTCCTCGCCGCGATAGGCGCTCATGTCGACGGTGCCGCTGCGGTCCATCTGGACCATGTGGTCGACCAGATCTTCTTCATCCTCGTCAACCACCGCGCCGCGATTGGAGGGGCTCTTCTCGCTGTCCTCGTCGAGCGCGGCGTTGGTCGGTTCGCGACCGCGTGCCTCTTCGGACACGGCCTGCGCTTGGGTGTCCTGCTCGTCCTGTTCGGTGTTGGTGTTCTCGTGCGCGAGATCGTCGTTCGGGTTGGCCATCGCATATCTCCTTCAGAAGAGACAACGGCCATCCCGGCAAGGGAGTTCCGATCCTTTACCGGGTTGGAACCGGCACCTCGCCTGCATAGTCGTAGAACCCGCGCCCGCTCTTGCGGCCCAGCCATCCGGCCTCGACATATTTGCGCAGCAGCGGGGCGGGGCGATATTTCGGATCGCCGGTGCTTTCGACCAGCACGTTCATGATCTCCAGCAGCGTGTCGAGGCCGATGAAGTCCGCCAGCGTCAGCGGGCCCATCGGGTGGTTGGCGCCCAGCTTCATCGCCGCGTCGATATCCGCGATAGAGGCGGTGCCCGCGCCCAGCACGCCGATCGCCTCGTTCAGCATCGGGCACAGCACGCGGTTGACCACGAAGCCCGCCTCGTCGCCGCACAGCACCACCGTCTTGCCCAGCGACTCTCCGAAGGCCTTCATCTGCGCGACCGTCTCCTCGCTGGTGGCAAGGCCGGGGATCACCTCCACCAGCCCCATCAGCGGCACCGGGTTGAAGAAGTGCAGCCCGCAGAAGCGCGCCGGATCGGGCGAGACGGCCGCCATGCGGGTGATCGGGATCGAGGAGGTGTTCGAGGCGAGGATCGCGTCTGCCGCCAGCACCTTGCCCACGCTCTCGAAGATACGCGCCTTGATGTCCTCGCGCTCGGTCGCGGCCTCGATCACGAGATCGCAATCGGCCATCGCGGCGGTATCGCCCACGGGGGAAATCTTCGTGAGCAGCGCATCGGCATCGCCCTGCGTTACCTTCTCCTTCGCCACCAGCTTGCCGAGCCCTTTGGCGATCCCGGCCTTGCCCGCTTCTGCGCGCTCTGCCGAAATGTCGGCGAGCACCACCTCGATCCCCTTGCCCGCCACCGTCTGGGCAATGCCGGACCCCATGATCCCGGCCCCGATGATTCCGACCTTGCGCATGTAAGTATCCTTTTCCCGAGTAAGCCTCCTGCATCCGCAGAAGGCTTGCGGCACCGGCCCACGCCCCCACCCACCACCCGACGAGAGTATCCTGAACGGGTGGTGGGTGGGGGCGTGGGCCGGTGCCGCACCGTACAAGCTCTTTCCAGCTTGTACGAAGACAATTCACCGGTTCGCGCCGGGCACCCAGAGCACGTCGGCGCGGCCCTGATCGTTGGCGACGCGGGCGAGCACGAAGAGCAGGTCCGACAGGCGGTTGAGATAGGCGATCGCGGCGGGATTGACCGCCAGTTCCTTGGCCAGCGCAGTGGCGCTGCGTTCGGCGGCGCGCACGCTGGCACGGGCGACGTGGACGCGCGCGGCCGCCTCGCTTCCGCCCGGCAGCACGAAGCTGCGCAGCGGTTCGAGCGCCTCGTTCAGCGCGTCGATCTGCGCCTCCAGCCATGCGACCTGCGCCATGGTCACGCGCAGCACCATTTCGGAGGGCGCGAAATCGTCGCCGGGAGCCGCAGGCGTGGCAAGATCAGCGCCCAGGTCGAACATGTCGTTCTGGATGCGGGTGAGGATTGCGGCCCCACCTGCAACATCCCCGGTATCGAGTTCGCGCACCGCCATGCCGATCGCGCAGTTCGCCTCGTCCACCCGGCCGATGGCGTCCATGCGCGGGTGATGCTTGGGCAGGCGCGATCCGTCGACAAGGCCGGTGGTGCCGGTATCGCCGGTGCGGGTGTAGATGCGGTTCAGTCGGACCAAGGGAAATCCCGTGAGCTGGGGAGGAAAGGAGCGATCAGCGCGCCATCGCCAGCAGCAGCGCAACGACGACAACCGCCGCCGCCTGATACTTGATCCGCGCGAACATCATGCGGTTCTGGTGCAACTGGTTGGGAGAAGGCTGGCCGGCAGGAGTGGGATGCTCCAGCTCCTCGCGCGAGGCGCGCAGGAACGCCACGATACCGCGCACCAGACTGACCACCGTCAGCACGACCAGAACGATCAGCACGGGCACGAGCAGCATACGCATGAGGGGAGTGTACGCCTGTGGGCAGGGGATGGCTAGGCAGGGCGGACAAATTTGACGCCTGCGAAGCTGCCGTCGCGCAAGGCTTGGGAACGCAGTGACCTGGCCGGACGGGGTGGGTGAACAGCAATGTCTGTTATAGGTGGGGAGTGGACGTTCTCATAATGCCGTCATCCCAGCGAAAGCTGGGATCGCTCTCGGTCAAACGAGACGGTCGAACAGATCGCACCATCCGGGATTGTGCTTTTCGATGAGTTCGATTTTCCACTCACGCTTCCATGCCTTCATTGCCTTCTCTCGGGCAATGGCGGCAATTATCTCGGCGTGTTCCTCCACCAACACCAAGCGTGTAACGCCATACTTCCGGCAAAATGCTGATCCGCTTCCGGCACGGTGCTGCATCATCCGCAACGCTAGATTGCTGGTCACTCCGATGTACAGAACGCCGTGCGGCTTGTTTGCAAGAATGTAGGTCCAGCCTCCCATCCCGCTATCGTTACATAATGCCGAAAGCGATCCCAGCTTTCGCTGGGATGACGACAGGATTTTAACGGCGGCTACGGGGCGTCTCCAGACCATTCGAATTTGTCCGTCCAGCCTGGTGCATGCTCCCGTGAGCTCATTCCGCATTTCGGCAAGCCATCGGGTGTGCGATCCTGTCTTGCCCAAGCTGGAGGGACGGCTAAGGGAGGCGATGCAAATTGCGGCTGTGTCTGGCGGCGATGCGCGCCTGTTGATAGGGAAATAGCCGGTCTGTGATGCCTTTTTCTGCTTCTGCCATCCGGTACTGGCTGCTGTGTCTGGTCGTCTGCATGGCCGTGTCGGGGGTCGCGTTCGTACATTTCGATCTGGCGATCGAGCGGTATTTCCACCATGTCTCCAAGAGCGTGAAGGGGCTGGAATCGGGTCTCGCCGGGACCGTGCTGATGGCTCTCGAATTCGCGATGATCGCCGCGATGCTGGGGCTGCGCCTGTTCCGGCACCGGTCCTCGAACTTCGAGAAGGCGGTGATCCTGGCCTGCGTGACCTCGATCCTTGCCTACGACGTCAATTCCAACATCCTGAAAGTGGTGTTCGGCGTCCCCAATCCCGCCGATGTGCTGCACGGGGCATGGCACGGCTTCTACTGGTTCGCAGGATCGGAGCATAGCAGCTTTCCGTCGGGACACATGGCGCTGGCCGGGGCTTTCGCGGGTGTGTTCATGCAGCGCTATCGGTGGAGCGCGTGGCCGCTGGGTGCTCTGTTGGCGATCGCCGCGGTCACGCTGGTGGTCGGAGGATGGCACTTCGTGAGCGATGTTCTCGTTGGGACGTTCGTTGGTGTGACGGCGGGTCTGGTGGCCGCAGTCGGCGCGAGCCGCTATCGGTTTCTGGCGCCGACGGGAACGCCTGAGTAGTCAGATACCGCCAGCCCTTCCGGCAACCTTCCTGCTCTCAGCGCCTCGGCCAGCGCGGGGCCGTCTTCCCCTGTGGCGCGGCGGTCGGCCAGCGCTGGAGAGCCGCGCCGCTTGGCCAGTTTGCGGCCATCGGGTTCGACCAGCAGCGGGTGATGGTGCCAGACCGGCACCGGCAGATCGAGCAGCGCCTGCAACAGGCGGTGGATGTGGCTGGCGGCGAACAGGTCCATCCCGCGCGTAACCAGCGTGATGCCGTCCGCCGCATCGTCGAGCGTCGCGGCGAGGTGGTAGCTGGCGGGCAGATCCTTGCGCAGCAGCACGACGTCTCCGAACATCTGCGGCGTGGCGATCTGCGGCCCGGCGACCTCGTCGATCCATTCGAGCTGTCCGGTGAGCGCGACGGCGCGGGCCATGTCGAGGCGCCATGCCGCGCCTTCGGGCGACACCTCGCGGTGGCGGCAGGTGCCGGGGTAGATCGGGCCATCGGGGCCGAGGATGGCGCCCTGTTCGGCAATCGCGGCGGCGATCTCGGCGCGGGTGCAGGTGCAGGGATAGAGCAGTCCCATCGCCTTCAGGCGCTCGCCCGCCTCGGCAAAGCGGGTCAGGTGCGCGGACTGGCGGATCACCGGGCCGTCCCACGAAAGGCCCAGCCATGTCAGGTCGGCAAGGATGTCGGCCACGAAGTCCTCGCGGCTGCGGGCGCCGTCGATATCCTCGATCCGCAGCTGGAACGCGCCGCCGCGCGCCCGCGCCAGATCGTGCGCGACCACGGCGGCATAAGCGTGGCCGAGGTGCAACTGGCCGTTGGGACTGGGGGCAAAGCGGGTGCGGATCACCCGTGCGGGCCTAGCGCGCGGGGGGGAATGGGGGAAGGGGCCTCGCACGCAGCCTTGCCTGTGGATTGTAATCGCGGCGTCATCGCGGTTCGGCTTGACGTGGAGTCCGCCAAGTGCTGGAAAGTGTGCATGCACTGCCATCATACAGTCATAGCGGTCTGCGACAGGAGGCCATGCTCAGATCGGAGCTGATAGAGCGCGCGGCCCGGTTCCGCAGCGCGGAGGATGATCCCTCCCGAAGTCTTTCCGACTGTCCTGCCCTCGTTCTCAATGCGGATTACACGCCGCTCTCGTATTATCCTTTAAGTCTCTGGCCCTGGCAGACCACGATAAAGGCGGTGGTCCTCGAAAGGGTCGATATCGTTTCCAGTTACGACCGGGCGGTGCGCAGCCCCAACTGGACCATGCAGATCCCTTCGGTGATCGCCTTGCGCGAATATGTGAAACCTTCGGAATTTCCGGCCTTTACCCGCTTCAACCTGTTCCTGCGCGATCGCTTTTCGTGCCAGTACTGCGGGTCTCCCCATAATCTGACCTTCGACCATGTGGTGCCGCGCCGGCTGGGCGGGCGCACCAGCTGGGAGAATATCCTCACCGCCTGTGCGCCTTGCAACCTGAAGAAGGGTGGGCGCACGCCACGGCAGGCGCATATGCCGCCGCTGGTCCAGCCGATCCGGCCGACCAACTGGCAGTTGCAGGAACGCGGCCGCGCCTTCCCGCCGAACTACCTCCACGAAACCTGGCGCGACTGGCTTTACTGGGACGTCGAACTGGAAGCGTGAGACGGGAGAGGCCGGGCGATCCGGCGCTCCCCCATCCGAACTCACCCCAGCCCGAAACTTACCCCAATAAGGCTTTCGCCCAGTCCTCGATGGCATCGCCGCTGCCCATCTTCGCATCGATCAGTCCGTCGAGCATGAAGGTGGGCGAGACGTGGATGCCGTTCTGCCGTGCATACTTGCAGTGCCACTTGATCGCCTTCTGGAGATCGGGCTCGGCGAAGGCCTCGGTCACCCGCACGCCGGAATAGGCCTCGATCCGGGCGATGATGTCGTCCGGCGTCGCCTGACGGTTGGGGCCGGTGGCGTGGTGCTCGAACTCGAATTCCTCGCGGTGGTCGGCAACCGCCTGCATCACCTTCTTCGCGGCGGCCTTGCCCTCGGGCAATGTCGAGGCGGCGAGGATGCAGCGCACGATCACGCCCGAGAACATGTGCCAGGGCTGCGATTGCAGGCGGATCTTCACCGTCGCCTTGTCCTCGCCCACCAGCGCCAGGAACGCGTCGAGCTTGTTGAACGCGCGCACCGAGAACGGGCAGGTGGGTTCGAGGAACACCTCGAACGTATGCGGGCCATGGCCCCATTCGAGCGGATCGGCGACGGGCGAAGCGGTCATGCGGGAAGTCTCCTGTGAAGGTCTCCCCATGAGATAAGCATCACCGCGCGAATACAACCCTTTGGTTTAGGGGTATTATGCTTGTGAAAATGCCGGATGGCATTTTCAATTCGGCACCGGCCCACTCCCCCACCCACCATCCGGTCAGGATACTCTCGTCGGGGGGTGGGTGGGGGAGTGGGCTGGCGCCGCAAAATTCGCCTCAGCGAATTTTCAGACAAGCCTCATATCCCCAGCATGTCCGGGCGGAACAGGTGGCGGCGCGAGACGCGCTTGCCCGAGAGCATGAACTCGCCGTCGCCCACGTAGTGTGCGTATTCCGGGGCTCTGGGATGTTCGCGCGCGTCGATGTGCAGCACTTCGAGGATGAACAGGTTGTAGCGCTCCGCCGCGCGATCGTCATGGATACGGCATTCAAGGCTGGCGTGGCACTGCGGCAGCGACGGTGCGGCGACCTTCTGCGAGGTGCTGCGCTCCAGCCGGAAGCGCTCGAACTTGTCGCCTTCCGCGCCGGACACGTTGCCGACGCCGACCACGGTATCGAGCATGTCGGCGGTGGGCACATTGATGACGCATTCGCCGCTGGCGCGCAGCATCTCGTGGCTCCGGTTGCCCTTGGCGACCACGCAGCTGACCAGCGAGGGGGTGAATTCCAGCACCTGATGCCAGCCCATGGTCATCACGTTGTCAGCCCCGCCTGCATGCGTGGTGAGCATCACGACGGGGCCGGGTTCGAGGAACTGGCGGGCATGCGAGGCGGGAACAGCGGTGCGGGTGGCAGTGGTCATAGGGGCGGGATCTCCTGTCCGGGAAGCACCCGGTTCAAGCGATCGCGACGGCACCGGTTTCGCAGGGCAGCGGCCAGCCGGTAGGAGAGCAGGGCGATCCGAATCGGCGCGGTCGCCAGTGCCTTTCAGTGTCCCATTTCAGTGCACCTTCACGTTTCAGTGCACCGTTTCGGGACGTACTTCCCCGCTCTCGCCTTCACCGTCGTTCACGCCGCGGTCGATGGCGGCGGTGATCGCGGTGTCCATCGTCACGTTGCCGACGGTGCGCATGATGTCGGGCAGCATCTCCACCGCCACCAGAATGCCCAGCGGCCACAGCGGCACGCCCATCGCGGCGGCGACCGGCGCGATGTTGAGAATATAGGTGATCGTGCCCGGCAGCGAAACCGATCCGAACGTGGTGATGAAGGCGACGACGACGCCTGCCGCCAGAGCGCCCGCCGAAAGGTGGACGCCCGCGATATGGGCAGCGAACACGGCGGCGCCGACGTTCATCGCCGGGCTGGTCGCGCGGAACAGCGTGACGGCCAGCGGCAGCACGAACTCGGCACTGGTCGCGCGCAGCTCCAGTCGGCGGCACGCGGCGAGCATCGCGGGCAGGCTGGCGAGCGAGGACTGGGTGGAGATCGCCACCACTTGCGCAGGCAGCACGGCAGCGGCAAAGGCGCCCAGCCGCTTGCGCCCTGCCACCATCGCCACCGGATAGGCCAGCAGCAGCATGACAAGGCCGCAACTGGCGACCAGCACGATATACTGCGCCAGCGCGCCGATCGCCTGCATCCCGCTGTTCGCCGCGAGCGTCAGCCCCAGCGCGAAGACGCCGAGGGGCGCCAGCCACAGCACCCAGCCGATCACCACCATCATGGCGCCGGCAATGCCTTCGAACAGCAGTGCTAGCTGGCGGCGCGGCGCTTCGGCCAGACGGGTGGAGGCCAGCGCGAACAGCGCGACGAAGATGATCACGGGCAGCATCGCGTCGTTCGCGGCGGAAGAGACCACGTTGGTCGGCACGATGGTTCGGAAGAAGTCGGCCATGCCCGGCACCTGCTGGGGCACCGTGGAATGGGCAGGCTGGACGAAACTGCGCGGCGGATCGAACGTGGCAACAAGCCCGGTCATCACGCTGGCGCCCACGACGGACGACAGCGCCAGCGTGCCGACGATCCAGCTGAGGGTGCGCCGGGCGATGGCGCCGGTGCTGGCCGCGGCGGCGGTCTCGACGATGCCGGTGAACAGCATGCCCGCCACCAGCGGCAGGATCGTCATCTGCAGGCCCTGCAGCCACAGCGCACCGATGGGCGCGGCGATGGCGGCCAGAGGCGCGATCAGGCTGGTCTTCGCCAGCGCGAGACCGAGTACGAGGCCTGCGGCCAGGCCCGCCAGCGTCAGCAGGCCGGGCACCTTGATCTCCGGCATGCGCCCCGCACTGTTGGAGACGTCCCCGTTCGAGGTGGCGCCGTTCGAGGTCGCGCCATTTTGCGTCGCACTGGTATCGGCGGTCATGCTGGTCCTTCAGGTGCGGTAAACGATCGGTCTGCTTGAGGCCGCCAGCGCATTCTTGGCATCAAGGGGCCCCGTCCCTGCACGGCAACCTTAGCAAGCTTGCGCGCATTGGCAATTTGCCTGAAGGGGCAAGTTGATAGACAGGGGCTATGGACCATCGAAGCGCGTGCCGTTTCGGTGCGCAGGGGCTCTGGCGAGGATCGGGAAGGCGCAAGGTATGGCAAAGCAGTTCTTCGGCACCGACGGCATCCGCGGCCGCACCAACAAGGGTGCGATGACCGCAGCCACCGCGATGAAAGTGGGACAGGCGGCGGGCAAGCGCTTCCTGCGCGGCGCCCATCGCCACCGCGTGGTGATCGGCAAGGACACCCGCCTGTCCGGCTACATGATCGAGAACGCTATGGTCGCGGGCTTTACCAGCGTCGGCATGGACGTGGTGCTGCTGGGGCCGATGCCGACGCCCGGCGTCGCGCTGCTGACGCGCGAGCTGCGCGCCGATGTGGGCGTGATGATCTCGGCCAGCCACAACCCTTACGAGGACAACGGCATCAAGCTGTTCGGACCTGACGGCTTCAAGCTCTCCGACGAGGATGAGTTCGCCATCGAGGCGATGCTGGGGCAGGAACTGGCGCTGGCCGAGAGCGAGGAGATCGGCCGGGCCCGCCGCATCGACGACGCGCGCGGGCGCTATATCCACGCGGTCAAGCGCTCGCTGCCCGAACAGATCCGCCTCGATGGCCTGAAGATCGCGGTCGATTGCGCCAATGGTGCGGCCTATCAGGTCGCCCCTTCGGCGCTGTGGGAGCTGGGCGCGGAGATCGTCGCGGTTGGCGTCAATCCCAACGGCAAGAACATCAACAAGGCCTGCGGCTCGACCCACCCCTCGCTGCTGCAGGAGACGGTGGTGTCCTCGGGCGCGGATATCGGCATCGCGCTCGATGGCGATGCGGATCGCCTGATCGTGGTCGATGAAAAGGGCAAGGTGGTCGACGGCGACCAGATCATGGCGCTGATCGGCAGCCAGTGGGCGATGCAGGGCCGCCTGCGCGGCGGCGGCGTGGTGGCGACGATCATGTCGAACCTCGGCCTCGAACGCTTCCTCAATGGACAGGGCCTGACGCTGGAGCGGACCGCCGTGGGCGACCGCCATGTGCTGGAGCGCATGCGCAAGTCGCAGTTCAATGTCGGCGGCGAGCAGTCCGGGCACATGATCCTGCTCGACCATGCGACCACCGGCGACGGCACCGTGGCGGCGCTGCAGGTGTTGGCGGCACTGGTGCAGAGCGGCAAGCGCGCGAGCGAACTGCTCCACTTGTTCGATCCGGTGCCGCAGCTGCTGCGCAATGTGCGCTTCTCGGGCGGCAAGCCGCTGGAGGCCGAAAGCGTGAAGGCCGCGATCGCCGATGTCGAGGCATCGCTCGCCGGGCGCGGGCGTCTGGTGATCCGTCCCTCGGGCACCGAGCCGGTGATCCGCGTCATGGCTGAGGGCGACGATGCCGCGCAGGTCGAGGCGGCGGTCGCGCAGGTCTGTTCGGCGGTGGAGCAGGCGGCGGCCTGACCGGACACGACCTGAAACGCGCCAGCCGCGCGGGCTACCTGTTGCCCAATGTCCCGCCCCGGCCCGAAAACGTCAGGCCGGGGCAGAGGCTGCGGCTTGCCTCTGGCATAATCGCGAACAATCCGGCAAAAGCGCGCGCTCATGGGCTGCTGCGAGCCTTGACGTGCCGGAGTGCCCTGATGCTGGAAATGAGACCCGATTGCGAACGCTGCGGCACGGCGCTGCCGGCCGAGGCGCCGGGCGCGTTCATTTGCAGCTTCGAATGCACCTACTGCACCGAATGCGCCGATGCGCTGGACGATCTTTGCCCCAACTGCGGGGGTGAACTGGTCGATCGGCCGACGCGTGCGAAGCGGCATCATGATTCGGCGCCGCCGTCAAAGGAGCGTCGTTTCAAGGGGTAAGCTGCTTTCTGCATTGCGTGCGAAAGGTCCGATACGGTCTTTCGCACCAGGCAGGACTATACCTGAGGCTCATGTTGCCATAAAAGTTTCACGGCTGGTCGTACCCGGAAGGGTGCCGTTCAGATTTCCCGTTTTAATGGTTTTTGCCTTGTAGTGTGTTTCGACCGGTTTCGCCGCGGTGGTGGACCGGCCATGATCCTGGCCTTTCCCGACCGCAGGAAAGGGCGGAAGTATCTGTAGAGAGCGGTGTTTCGAGGTCACGCGTGCCTGCCGTCAGTCCCTTCTCTCCTCCTCCGCTCAAGAATGACCCGTCCGAGCCGCCGCGTCTTTCCCTCGTCGTCGCCGAGCCGCGCGAGATCCAGATGATCTCCTCGCGCATGGTGCTGTCGCTGCTGGCGGGCGGTTGCGTGCTGCTGGCGCTGCTGCTTCATGCCGCCGACGTGGAGATCGCCGCCAGGGCGCCCGGAACTCTGCTGTATACCGCGATTTTCGCGGTGCTCGGCCTGTTCCGCTGGCGTACGCGCGGGACCACGCACCGCATCCTGCGGCCGCTGGGCGACATGGTGGAATATGCGGCGCTGTTCATGGTCGTCACGCTGACTTGCGCGATCGCGAGCTATCCGGTCGCGGCGCTCAGCCGTGGCTTTGCCGATGCCGCGCTCCAGCGTGCCGACATGGCGCTCCATTTCGACTGGCTGGCCTGGTATCGCATGGTCGCCGCGCATCCGCTGCTGCAGGACGTCAGCCGCAGCGCCTATGCGATGATCTACGTATCCCCGGCGATCCTGCTCGGCTGGCTGGCCTGGACCGGCCAGCGGCGCGTGGCGCATGACTTCATCGTGGCCGTGTGCCTCGCCGCGTGGATCACGCTGTTCGCCTTCTGGTTCATGCCCGCCGTCGGCCCGTTCGCCTATCTGTGGCACGGGGCGATCCCCTATCTGCCGGTGAGCGACCTGTGGCAGCCGCAGGTGATCCCGCAACTGCGCGCGCATGTCTTCACCGAAGTCGATCCCGGCCATCTCGTAGGCCTCGTTTCCGCACCCAGCTTTCATGCGGCGGCAGCGACGCTGCTGATCACGTTCGCGGCGCGCCAGAAGGTGATCCGCTGGCCGCTGATCGCGATCAACCTGGCGATGCTGCTGTCCACGCCGGTCGAGGGCACGCACTATCTCACCGACATGATCCTGGGCGCGGTCGTCGCCGGGATCGCGCTGCAATTGACCGTGCTGCTGCGCGAATGGGTGGGGGTGCGCGTGCGGATCGGCACGCAGGCCCGAAAGTCCGGCGCGCTGGCGTGAGTGTCGGGGGCGTGAGCGTTCGGGCATGACCGTTCCCCGCGTCCTCTCGATTGCCGGGTCCGACAGTTCGGGCGGCGCTGGTATTCAGGCCGATATCCGCACGATCACGATGCTGGGCGGCTATGCGATGACCGCGATCACCGCGCTGACCGCGCAGAACTCGCTGGGCGTGAGCGCGGTCGAGGTGATGCCTGCCGATTTCGTGATCGCGCAGGCCCGCGCCTGTATCGACGATATCGGCGTGGACGCGGTGAAGATCGGCATGCTGGGCAGCGCCGACATCGCCCACGCCGTGGCCGATCTGCTGGAGCGGACAAGCGTGCCGGTGGTGTTCGATCCGGTGATGATCGCCACCAGCGGGGCGGTTCTGGCCGATGCCGATACCGTCGCCGCGTTTAACCGGCTGATGGCGCGGGCTACGCTGACGACGCCGAACTACAACGAACTGGCCGCCCTCGGCGGCGCACAGACGCTGGTCGCGCGAGGTGTTACTTTCCTTGCCAAGGGTGGTGATGCGCCCGGCGACGTGGTGGAGGACCGACTGGAACGCCCCGGTTTGCCGGCAAAATGCTGGCAGGCGCCGCGTATCGAGACGCGCCATACCCACGGCACCGGCTGCACGATGGCCAGCGCCATCGCCACCGGACTGGGGCAGGGGACGGCGCTGGACGTGGCGATCGAACAGGCGCGCGCTTTCGTTCGTGCCGCGCTGCTGGCCGCGCCCGGCTTTGGCGCCGGGCACGGCCCGCTGGGGCATCAGGCGGTGCGGGGCGTCTCGAACTTGATGTCGTAGAAGTCGCAGACGCGCTTCCAGCCGTCTTCGGCGGTCTCGCACCAGGTGAACAGGTTGAGGTCCGCCTTGTTGATGACGCCTTCCTCGGCCAGTGCCTCGAAGTTGACCACGCGCTCCCAGAACTCGCGCCCGTAGAGCAGGATCGGGATCGGTTTCATCTTACCGGTCTGGATCAGCGTCAGCAGTTCGAAGAACTCATCGAACGTGCCGAAGCCGCCGGGGAACACCGCCACGGCGCGGGCGCGCAGCAGGAAGTGCATCTTGCGCAGCGCGAAGTAGTGGAACTGGAAGGCCAGGCGCGGGGTGACGTAATGGTTGGGCGCCTGCTCGTGCGGGAGCACGATGTTCAGGCCCAGCGATTCCGCGCCGACATCGCTGGCGCCGCGGTTGGCCGCTTCCATGATCGACGGGCCGCCGCCCGAGCAAACCACGAACTGGCGCATGCCCTTCTCGACGATGGCGCGCTGGCTGGCGAACTGGGCGAGGCGGCGTGCCTCGTCGTAATACTTGGCCTTGGCGGCGAGCTTTTCGGCCACCACGCGGCGTTCGTCGCTGTCGGCGGCGGCGACCAGCGCCTCGGAAGTTTCGGGGGAGGGGATGCGGGCAGAGCCGTACATCACCAGCGTGGAGCCGATGTTGGCCTCTTCCAGCAGCATCTCGGGCTTGAGCAGTTCCAGCTGGAAACGCACCGGGCGCAGTTCGTCGCGCAGCAGGAACTCGGTGTCCTGGAAGGCGAGGCGGTAGGCGGGGTTGCGGGTCTGGATCGTACCGCTCTGGGCATCGGCAAAGCCGGCTTCCTGTTCGGCCTTGTAGAAGCGGCGGTTGGACAGGCTCTGCTGTTCGTCTTCGGTCATCGTCTTTTTAGTCATTACCCCTTCATGGCCTTTCCCCGGCGGTTTGCAAATACATCTTTGGCGGTTCGTGAAAGGCGCAGCGGAAATAGGGGCTCGCACGAAGGATGGTCGCTCGTTAGGCTGCTGCCGTCATGACCTTTTCCGCGCTCCCCCGCCGTTCCGCCCTCGGGCTTCTTGCTGCCGCGCCTGTGATGATCGGTGCGCGCGGACTGGCCCGTGCGGCCTCGACGCCTTCGTCGCCGTCTTCGCTGCCCCGCCCGCCGCTGCGCAAGCCCAGGGCGTTGAAGGCGGGCGATACGCTGGGGCTGGTCGCACCCGCAGGGTTCATTGCCGACCGCTTCGGGCTGGAGGAGATCATGGAGGCGGTGCGCGCGATGGGGCTGGAACCCAAGCCTGCCGCGCACATGCTCGACCGCAACGGCTATCTGGCAGGCTCCGACAAGGACCGTGCCGACGACCTCATGAAGATGTTTCGCGACGATGGCGTGGATGCGATCATGTCGGTGCGCGGGGGCTGGGGATGTGCCCGCATCCTGCCGCTGCTCGACTATGCCGAGATCGCCCGCCATCCCAAGATCTTCTGCGGTTTCAGCGACAACACCGCGCTGCATCTGGCCTTCGCGGCGTATACCGGGGTGCCGAGCGTGCATGGCCCGAACGCCTCGGCATCGTGGCCGCAGGATGCCTGGGATTCGTTCCATGCGCTGGCCTTCGAGGGCGCGACGCCCACCTACAAGGTGCCCGCCAATGTCGGCACCAGCCTGTCCGCGCAGACCAACCCGGTGCGCACCTTCCATCCCGGCACTGCGCGCGGGCGGCTGCTGGGCGGCAATCTCACCGTGCTTTCGGCGCTGGTCGGCACGCCCTACCTGCCCGATTTCACCGGCGCGATCCTGTTTATTGAGGATACCAACGAGTCCGAATACCGGATCGACCGGATGCTGACGCAGCTCTCCTTGGCCGGGATCTTCGACAAGGTGGCGGGCATCGTGTTCGGGCAGTGTACCAACTGCGTCAACCCGGATGGCGGCTGGGGCAACTTCACGATCTACGAAGTGCTCGACCGCCAGTTCGCTTCGCTGGGCAAGCCCGCGTTCCAGGGCGCGGCGATCGGGCATATCGCCCATCAGGACAGCATTCCGGTCGGTATCCCGGCCGAGATCGATTCGAGTGCAGGCACGATTCGCGTGCTGGAGTCGCTGACGGCCTGATCTGTGCCGTGAAACCGGTGCCGTCCGGTTACGGTTTCGGAAAAACGCCAACTGCCTGCACTTAGGCTTTGCCCTTTCTTACGGAAAAGCTAGGGTTTTATACCGGGGTCGCGGGGGCGCGAAACCTGTCGTTAACCATTGTCTGCGATCCAGAGTTAGAAACATGGTTCGTAGAAATACGGAAAATACGGAAGGGTTTTGCGATGCGCGTCGATGCCAAGGCTCTGCTCGACCGGTTGGGCAAGCAGGAATTCGGCTACAAGGAGTTTGCCGATCGCTTCAGCGAACTGGAGCTGTGGCCGCTGTTCGAGGCGCTGCTGAAAGATCCGCGCCTCGCCAGTCTCGACGATTCCGGCGAGACGATCAGTGCCGAGGAGATCGAGGCGGCAGCAGCCATGGCGGCTTCCGCTGCACCGGCGATGCCGGCCTTCGCGACGGCGGCGCCAGCGGCTCCTTCTGCCCCTGCGCTCAGCGCTGCGCAGAACGAGGCATTCAGTTCCCTGTTCGCGCGCTACGAAAACCCCGAAGCGGCTCGTGCCGCATCCTCTGTCCCCGCGCCCGCGCCGCAACGCCCCAAGCAGGACGTGCGGGCGATGCTGCGCGAACTCTCGCAACTCAACCAGAGCGGCAAGCTCTGATGAGGCGAAGCGACCGATTCGGAGCGAAAACCCCGTTTCGCGACCTGTTTCCGGCAAGGGTGTCGCAAACGATTTTAGGAGGCGCTTCTGCGCTCGTGCAGCCGTGCCGGGATGCAGGGGGCTTCACGGTAACGTCATACTGCAATCAGATTAGCATTCTGCGACAAGGCAAAGGCAGTGCAGGACATAGTTTCCGGCGCGATTCCGGTAACTTGCGGAAGGCGATTGGGGTCTGTCCCGTTAAGGAACGTTTCCGCAATGCAGCAAAACTGGATCTACCTACGTATTCTAGGAAATTCGTATCGATAGTACACGGCGGGAAGAAAGTTCCGGGGGAACTTCTCGTTAACCATTATCTGCGAGATATTTCGTAGAAATACGGAGAAACTGCCGTGCGCGTCGATGCCAAGAAACTGCTGGCCAGAATGGGCAAGACCGACTTTGCCTATCAGGCATTTACCGATCGCTTCAGCGAGCTGGAGCTGTGGCCGCTGTTCGAGCAGGTGCTCGGCGATCCGGCGATGGCGCAGCTTGCCGAGGAACCCGCCCACGATGTGGCCGAGGCATTGTCGACGCAAGCAACGGAAGCTGCCAACGCATCGCAGCATGGCGCTCCGATCCATGCGCTCTTCGCGCAATACGCCGCACTGCCCGTGCAGAGCGGCGATGTCATCGCATCCGCGAACCTTTTCAGGGACAGGTCCGCGCTGAACGGTGTCTCCCGTCCCACTCTGCACGGAGCCGGATAATGGCCCTTATCGTCTGTCATTCGCCCAAGGGCGGCACCGGCACCACTTTCGTTGCCGCACACCTCGCCCAGGGTCTCGTCGCGCAGGGAGCGGAAGTCACTGTGCTGACCACCGCAACCTTCGATCCGCTGCCGCTGCACTTCGCGCTGCCGCCGACCACGCGCTTGCCCTCGCTGCTGGCGCCCGCCGACCAGGCGGTGGTGGTCAACGGCATCGATCTGCGCAAGATGACCCGCGCCGAACACGAGCCCGATTTCGCGGCGATGATCGGCGATCTGGGCTTTCTGGAAGCGGGTAACGAGCGGGTGATGATCGTCGATGCGCCCTCGGGTCAGCTCGGCTTCGCGCGCTCGCTGCTGGAGATCGCGCAACTGCACCTGTGCACGCTGACCGCCGCACCGGAATGTCTCTCGATGATCCCGCGCCTGATCGATGGCGAGGATGGCGTGTGGGGCGCGCAGAGCATGCTCGTGCTCAACCGGCTTGACGAAACCCGGCGCCTGTCGCGCCATTCGGCCGCGTTCCTGCGCGAACTTGCCGGATCGCGCCTGCTGGGCCGTGTACGTCTGGACGAAGCGGTTCCCGAGGCGGGCGCCATGCTCCAGCCGCTGGACCGTTATGCGCCCACCAGCGCAGCGTTGACGGACCTTGTGCAGATCGCCCAGGCGGTCGGCGTGCGTCTCGAAGCAGAGGGCGTGGCGTTCGATACTTCCGCCGTCGACACGTCTGCGGTCGATACGAGACAAGGCGCGGCGGACGTGCGTCAGCCTGCTAAGCAGAGCCGCGTCGCATGAAGGATCGCCTGCTCTCTCCCGGTATCATGCGCCTTGTGGCGGTGGTGCCGATTGTGCTTATGGCTGCGCTCGTCATTGGCGTGCCGCTGGACAACAAGGCACAGTGGGTGTTTGCAGGCGTCACCATCGCCGGCTGTCTGGTGCTCAAGCGCTGGAAAGGCCAGAAGGGCTCGCTTGCCCTTGGCATTCTCGCGGTCATCGTCTCGACGCGCTACATGTTCTGGCGCACGACCGAGACGCTGTCGTTCTCGACCCTGCCCGAATTCCTGTTCGGTTCGTGCCTCTACATCGCCGAGGCCTATGCCTGGATCATCCTGATCCTGGGTTTTATCCAGACCAGCTGGCCGCTCAACCGGCCTGTCGTGGAACCGATCGGGCCCTCGGACGTGTGGCCCACGGTCGATATTTACATTCCAACCTACAACGAAAGCCTCGAGATCGTGCGGAACACGGTCTTTGCGGCGATGGACGTCGATTATCCGGCGGACCGTGTGCGGGTGTTCATTCTCGACGACGGCAAGCGCCCGGATTTCCGTGCTTTCGCCAAGGAAGCGGGCTGCGGTTACATCACGCGTGACAATAACCTGCACGCCAAGGCCGGCAACCTCAATGCGGCGATGAAGAAGACCGATGGCGAACTGATCGCCATCTTCGACTGCGATCACGTGCCGACCCGCGCCTTCCTGCAGCTGACCGTCGGCTGGTTCCAGCGCGACCCGCGTCTCGCGCTGCTGCAGACGCCGCACCACATGTATTCGCCCGATCCCGTCCAGCGCAACCTCGCCTCGACGATGGGCGATATGCCGGGCGAGGGCGATCTGTTCTATGGCGCGGTGCAGGGCGGCAACGACCTGTGGAACGCCACCTTCTTCTGCGGCTCCTGCGCGATCATCCGCCGCGAGGCGCTGATGGAGACCAACGGTTTCGCGGGCGAGACCGTGACCGAGGACGCGCATACCGCGCTCAAGCTGCAGCGCACCGGCTGGAACACCGCCTATATCTCGGCGCGTCTTTCGGCAGGCCTCGCGACCGAGCGTCTGGTCCTGCATGTCGGCCAGCGCATCCGCTGGGCGCGCGGCATGACGCAGATCCTGCGCATCGACAATCCGCTGCTGGGCCGGGGCCTCACGATCCAGCAGCGCCTCTGCTACCTGAACGCGATGCTGCACTTCCAGTATCCGCTGCCGCGTCTGGTCTTCCTGACCAGCCCGCTGGCGTATCTGATCTTCGGGCAGAACATCATCCAGGCTTCGGCGGGGCTGATCTTCTCTTATGCCGCGCCGCATCTGTTCTGCTCGTCGGTCGCCAACGAGCGCACGCAGGGCGGAGAGCGCCGTCCGTTCTGGGGCGAGGTCTACGAGACGATCCTGGCCTTCCACCTCGTGAAGCCCACCGTCGCTACCTGGTTCCAGCCCCGCAAAGGCAAGTTCAACGTGACCGACAAGGGGCAGTTGCTCGACCGGACCTTTTTCGACTGGGGCATCGTGCGCCCGCACCTGATCTGTATCGGCGTGATCGTCGCCGGCATCACGATGGGTATCGTGAAGCGCGTGTTCTTCCCTTACATGTTCAACATCCAGACCGACTCGCTGGTGCTGAACGTCGCCTGGGCCAGCTTCAGCCTTGCGATCCTGCTTGCCGCCGTCTCGGTCGCCCGAGAGACGCGCCAGGCCCGCCAGGACATCCGCGTGCCGGTGCAGCTGCCCGTTACCGCCTATCTCGAAAGCGGCCACACCGTGCCTGCGCGCACCATCGACATCTCGATGGGCGGCGCGGGTATCCAGTTGCCCGCAGAACTGCCGACCAAGGACCGTACCCTGCGACACATTACCATGGCGATGGGCGATGAAGTGCTCTCGATTCCGGTGGAAACGGTGCGCGTTGCCAACGGCAATGCCTTCGTGCGCTTCCTTGAACTCGATACGCTGGCCGCACGCCATCTCGTTCGGGCGGTGATGGGCCGTGCCGATGCATGGGAGCCGACCGGCAAGCCCAGGCCGGTCAGCGGTCTGCGCTCGCTGGCTGACATCATCCGCGTCGATATGGTGACGATCCGCCGTCTGATCGGCCTCAACCGCGCCGAGCGCCGCCGTATCCGCGAGATCGAGGGCGAGGCGATGGCCCGCGTCAAGGCGGAGAAGGAAGCGGCTGCCAAGCATACCGCCGACCGCCGCTCGCTGGCCAAGGCGGCCGCGCTGATCGGTGCAGCTGCATTGACGGCGGCCTTGCTCGCCTCGGGGGCGATCCCTGCTTTCGCCGCCCCCGCCCCGCGCGCGGCACAAGTTGCGGCTGCCGATCCGGCAGCACCCGCCGAAGACGCCGCCGCAGCGCCCTCGCAGGCCAGCACCGTGCGCGAGCGTCTGACGCTCAAGGATCTGCGTGTCAGCCAGCCGATCCGGTTGCAGGGCACTCACGGCGAGATCGGCATCCCGTTCGGCATGCGCCAGGACCGCGTGGTTACATCCGCCACCATGACGCTGCGCATGGCCTGGTCGCCGGCGCTGCTCGAAGGGCTGAGCCAGATCGTGGTGCTGGTGAACGGCGAGGTCGTGCAGACGATCCCGCTGACCCGTGCGATGTCGGGTGGCCAGTCGCTGACCATCCCGGTCAACCCGGCGTTGTTCCTGCCTGGCGACAACCGGCTGAACCTGCGCCTGATCGGCCATTATACCCGCGATTGCGAGGATCCGTTCCATTCCTCGTTGTGGGCCAACATCTCGAATACCGGCAGCTATCTGGATGTCAGCTACGCACCGCTCGGCTTCAGCCGCGATCTTTCGCGTCTGCCGCTGCCGTTCTTCGACAAGGGCCAGAACCTGCCGCTGAACATGCCGTTCGTCTTTGCGGGACAGCCGCACAAGGGCGAGCTGGAAGCGGCTGCCAGCGTCGCGTCGTGGCTGGGTGCGCTCGCCAGCTATCGCGGTTATGATTTCAAGCCGGTCTACGGTTCGCTGCCGCGTGGCAATGCCATCGTCTTCCTGAAGACCGGGCAGTCCATCCCCGGCCTCAATGTCGACACCTCGGGCGGGCCGTCGGCAGCCGTGGTTGCCAACCCGATCGATCCCGACGGGACGCTGCTGGTACTCACTGGCGGGAATGACGGCGATCTGCGGCTTGCCGCTGCGGCCGTTTCGCTGGGTCGCGGTGTGTTCGGCGGCGCGCGCATGACTTTCGACGGCGTGCGCATTCCCACCTGGGCGCCTTACAGTGCGCCGCGCTGGATCAGCACCGAAAAGGCCGTGAAGCTGGGCGATATCATGCCCGACTACGCGTTGCAGGGGATGGGTATTCCGCCCGGACCGTTGACTGCCGCGTTCCGCGTCGCGCCCGATCTGTTCTTCTGGCCGCGCCAGGGTGGCAGCCTCAGCCTGGGCTATCGCTATCCGGTGGCTGACTGGCTCGACAAGCGCGCCTCGCGTCTCGATGTCTCGATCAACGGGCAGTACCTGCGCAGCCTGCCGCTGGGCGGTGGCCTGTGGCAGCGCCTGTTCGGCTGGGGCGGCGTGAGCACGGCGGATTCTAGCGCTACCGTCACGCTGCCGCGCTACAACCTGTTCGGCCAGAACCAGCTGGCGATGGACTACAACCTGGTCCTCGCCGACAAGAAGAAGTGCACTGGCACGCTGCCCGACAATGTGCGCGTGGCGATCGATCCCAACAGCACGATCGACCTGACGCATGCCTATCACGCGCTGCGGATGCCCGATCTGGCGACCTTCGCAGGCGCGGGCTTCCCCTTCACGGTCAATCCCGACCTTGCCGGCACTACCGTTATCATGGCGCCGGATCCGCAGCCTGCAACGGTCGAGGCGTTCCTGATGCTGATGGGCCGCTTCGGCGATTCAACGGGGGCACCGGCGACGGCCGTTACCGTGGCCTCGTCTGCGGATGCCGATCAGTTGCGCGATCAGGATGTGCTGGTGATCGGGCCGTCTTCCCTCGCCGGGGACGATGCGCTGTTCGCAGGCGCCCCTGTCCACTTCGAAAATGGCCGCCTGCGGGTGGCGGAGCGTACCGCGCTGCAGAACGTTACGGCGCTGTTCGGCGGCACCGACACCGATGATCCGGACGATGCGGCACCGGTGGTCTACAACGCACGCGGCTTTGCCGGGATCGTCAGCTTCCGTTCGCCGTTTGCATCCAAGCATACAGTGGTCGCCGTGCTGGCCGATGACCGCGCGGCTCTGCCCGGCATCGTTTCGGGCATGGCCGACACCAAGATCAATGCCACCATCCAGGGGGATCTTTCGGTGACGGACGGCGACGGGATGACCAGCTTCCTACTCGGCAACACCTATTGGGTGGGTTCGCTGCCCGCGTGGATGAAGATTGCCTACTGGTTTTCGGGCCGTCCGCTGCTGATGGGGCTGGCCACATTGCTATTGGCTGTCGTACTGGCTGGACCTGCGTATTTCTACTTCCGCCGACAGGCGGAGCGCCGTCTCGCCAACAAGGACGGTGTCAACAAGGACGGCCATTGATGAACGACTGCCCTGCGCCCCGTAACCGTCGCCGCGCCCGCCTTGGGTTGACGCTGCTGCTGGCGGGGGCAGCCTGTTCGGTGGTGCCGACGGCACCGGCCCTTGCCGCCGATCCGGCGGTGGCGGCGCTGCTCAAGCAGGTGCAGTACTGGCGTTCCAAGGGACGTGAGGATCTGGCGCAGCAGGCGCTGCGTCGCGCCCGTGCATTGGCGCCGAACGATCCGGCGGTGAAGGGAGCGACGAACGCCCCTGCCCCCAAGCCCGCCCCTGCCCCCAAGCCGCAGCCGGCACCCAGAGCCCAGCCTGCCTCCCGTCCTGCTGCTGTGCGGGAAAGCGCGCCGATGCCTGCGCCCCGACAGGCCCCCGCCCCGGCACGACCAGCACCGGCCGCGCCTGCTCCGGTTACTGCCGCCAACCGGGCGGGCACGGCGCGCGTGGCGGGCTTCGATGCGCTGGACGACAACGATCTGGCGAAGGCGGGGGCGCAGTTCCAGCGCGCGCTCGATGTGAACGCACACGATGGCGATGCGCTGGGTGGCCTTGGTCTCGTGCGTCTGCGCCAGAGCCGTTTTGCCGAAGCGGCGGACCTGCTCGAGCAGGCCTCGCGCTACGGCAAGGCGGCGCAGTGGTCGCAGGGGCTGGCCTCGGCGCGCTTCTTTGCCGGGCTCGACGATGCGCGCTCGTTGCAGAAGCAGGGGCGGCTCTCCGATGCGCAGGCCGAGACAGAGGCGCTGGTGCGTTCGGGCTATCCCGATCCCGCGCCCGCTGTCGAGCTGCTGGCCGATATCTATGACGCGCAAGGCCGCCATGCCGACGCGGCGGACCTCTATGCGCAGGCCGCCAACGGAGACAAGGGCGGAGCGCAGGACGAGAACCGCCTGCAACTGCGCGCCATCCGCAGTCGCGCGCTGGCTGCCGCTGCCAATGGCGATGACATGACCGCGCAGCGCGAGTTCCAGACCGGGCTCGTCGCCGATCCCAACGATCCGTGGATCCGCTACGAATTCGCGCGTTACATGATTTCGCGCGGGCGCGTGCCCGAAGCGGAATCGTTGCTGCGTTCGCTGGAGAGTACGGGGCGTGCGGATTCGCTTTATGCCGCCGCGCTGATCGACAACGAACTGGGTCGGGTGACTGCTGCCGATCAGCTGGTCGATCGCATTCCCGAAGCACAGCGTACCCCGCAGATGCGGGCGTTCTCGCTCGGCGTGAAGACCGATGCGGCGATCGTGCGCGCGCAGTACATGGCCAAGAGCGGGCAGAAGGCGCAAGGTATCGCCGCGCTCCAGCAGATCGGCTCGATCCCGAACCTTCCGGCGGGCAAGAAGGCCGCCGTCGCCACCGCGCTGATCGACCTTGGCGATACGCAGGACGCGCTGCAACTGGCGCAGTCGACGATGGCGGGCAACATCACCGAGGTCGGCGATTACGAAGGCCTGATCGGCGTGTTTACGCGCGCAGGGCGCGATGATCTGGCGCAGCAGGCGCTTCAGCGCGCAAGCCAGATGGTGGGCACCTCGCCCGATGGCCAGAAGGCCTATGCCCGCATGAATGCGCAGCTGATGATCGGACAGGCCGATCGCGAGCGTCTTTCGGGCCAGTATGCGCAAGCCTTCGACACGCTCCAGTCGGCGTGGAACGCCGCGCCGGATAACGTGGAAATCCTTGCCGGGCTCGCGCGGCTCTATCAGGGCGGCAATATGCCCGGCCGTGCGGCGCAGACCTGGCAGCTCTATCTCCAGAAGAAGCCGGGCGACCGCGATGCGCTGCTGGGCCTTGCCGAAACAGCGCAGGCGGCTGGCGACAAGCAGCTTTCGCAGCAGGCCGAGGATCAGGTGCTGCGCGGTTTCGCGCAGGACTATCAGGTCTACCTGACGCTGGCCCGCGTGGAGCAGGCGCGCGGCAATCAGGGGTCGGCGGTGCATATGCTGAAGGAAGCGCGCGAGCTTTACGCCCGCAGCGCCGGGCTCGGCGGTCTTTCCGGCAACAACCCCTTCGCGACGATGCAGGGCAATGCGGGCAATCCGTTCGCATCGCAGCAGGTCGCCATGGCGCCCGCACCGGTCAATCCTTTCGCGCTGGGCAACGGTGCGCGGGTGCCGTCGAACGGCGGCTATGCGCCGGTTCAGGGCGGTTATGCCCAGGGAAGCTATGGCCAAGGAAGCTACGGCCAGAGCGGCGCGACGGGCTATGCCGCGCCGGTCGCCTACAACGCCAATATGGGGGGCAATGCCGGAGGCAACTTCGGTGGCGGCTTTGGCGGTGGCAGCCAGGTGCCCGCCGCCTCGGCAGCGTCTTCCGGCGCTTTCGGTGCGCCGTCCTATCCGACGCAGGCGCCACAGAGCTTTGGCGGCGGCATGCAGGCTTCTCCCATGCAGGGCAATGCCATGCAGGGAACTGCAGCCTTCACCGACGCTGCCCAGACCGCGCCAGTCGGCGCGGGCTATTCCGCCGATCCGGTGATGGCGCAGATCCAGTCGCAGATCGCCCAGCTTTCCAGCGACAATGCCCCGCAGGCCGAAGTCACCACCGATTTCCGCCAGCGCGCGGGCGAGACGGGCCTCAGCAAGCTCTCGGCAATCAAGGGCTCGGCCAAGCTTTCAACCGGCGTGCTGAAAGGCCGGGCTTATGTTCGGGCGGATGCCACGGTGATCGACGCCGGGCGCCCGACCGGATCGGCGCTGGCACGCTTTGGTTACAACGCAACCGCCGAAGCGGAAGGCATCGTTGCGGCGGAGCCTTCAGCGCTCACCAACGCGCAGACGCAGAACGATTCGGGCGTCGCCTTCGCGGCGGGCTATGAAAGCGATGCGGCCAAGGCGGAGATCGGCACCACGCCGATCGGCATGGGACAGACCAAGCTCACCTTCCATGCCGAGGCGAACCCCAAGGTCAGTCAGGACGTGCGCCTGAGCGCCATGGTCGAGCGCCAGCCGGTGACGGACTCGATTGTTTCCTACGCCGGCACGCTCGATCCGGTGACGGGGGAGCGCTGGGGCCAGGTGATGCGCACGGCGGGCGGCGCGGGCTTTTCGTACGATCACGAAGGCACCGGCGTCTACGTGCAGGGCCGCTATTACAGCTTCCGCGGCGACAACACGCCCAACAACAGCGGCTATGAGGGTAATGTAGGTGGCTACGTGCGCGCCTATCGCGATTCCCATTCGTCGCTGACGGTGGGTCTGAACGTCAATTATCAGTCCTACGACAAGAGCCAGAACTACTTCACGTTCGGCAATGGTGGCTATTTCAGCCCGCAGCGCTTCATCTCGGTCGGCTTCCCGATCAACTACAAGTACAACAACGACAAGTTCGACGTGTCCGCCTCGCTGACGCCCGGCTTCCAGAGCTACAGCCAGGACGAGAGCGCGTTGTACCCCACCGATGTCACCGCGCAGGCCGCGCTTGAGGCATTGAAGGCGCAGGATAACGACGTTCGTGCCGACTACGACAGCCTGTCTAGCACCGGCTTCGCGCTGTCGGCGGCGGGTTCGATTTATTACCGCGTCAGCCCGAACACCCGCATCGGCGGCGAGGCGAGCTACAACACCTTCGGCAGCTATGACGAATTCCGCAGCATGCTGGGCGTTCGCCAGAGCTTCGGGAGTTCGAGCAAATGAAGGTGAGCGCCTTTCCCAGCCCCCCCGACGACCCGGACAGCGACAGCATGGCGGGATTTGCCGCCTTTGCCCTCGCCACGGTGAACGAGGCGTTCAACGCGGTTCCCGAAGCACAGGCCCGTGGTTTTTTCCGCAGCGTGGGCAAGCGGCTGGCGGGCATGGAACATCTCGATGGCGTCAACGATGTTTCAGGGCTCAGCGTGCGGGTCAATGCGCTGTGGCAGCGGCTGGGCTGGGGCGAGGCCGACTTTGCGGTCGGACGCGAGGCGATCATCGTGCGCCATCGCGATGCGCCGCTGGTCGCCGATGATCCCGAAGACGATCCCAACTGGCGCATTGCGCTCGGCGCGGTGCTGGAAGGCGCGTACGATGCGTGGTTCCGGATGCTGGGTTCCGGCCCGGTGCTGAAGACCGAAAGCCACTGGACCGCCTCTACCCTCGAATTGCGACACGGCCGCTGACATGATGAACCTCAATCGTCGCACGTTCTCGATCGGCATGCTGCTGGCGATGACCGCCGCCTGCAACACCGGCACCCAGAGCCATGCCGAGGGGCGCCCGTTCACCGGCTCGCTCGCAGGCAACTGGTGGCCGCTCTATCGCCAGCGCTTTCTCGCGCCCGAAGGTCGCATCGTCGACAATGGCAACGGCGGGATCAGCCATAGCGAAGGTCAGGGCTACGGGATGGTGCTCGCCGCGCTGGCGGGAGACCGTGCCTCGTTCGCCAAAATGGCGGACTGGGCGGACCGCACGCTGCTGCGCAAGGACATGGCGCTCTATTCCTGGCGCTACGATCCCAAGCTGGCGAACCCGGTCAGCGATCCCAACAACGCCACCGACGGCGACGTGCTGATTGCCTGGGCGCTTTCCATCGCGGCGGCGCGCTGGGGCAATTCGGCGTGGCGCCTTCGCTCGGCCGCCGTGCGCGCCGATATTCGCGCCAAGTGCGTGGCGACGCGCTATGGCCGCGAAATCCTTGTCCCCGGTATCGCCGGTTTCGTCGAGATGAACGGCATCACCATCAATCCCAGCTACTTCATCTGGAGCGCGATGGAAGCCTTCGCGAAACTGGATGGCGAGGCGGCGTGGCGCGGGATCATCAACGATGCCGATGCATTGCTGCGGCTCTCGCGCTTCGGCGCGCATGGGTTGCCGAGCGACTGGATTCTCGTCAGCGGCCGCGATCAGGTCGCTCCGGCGCCCGACAAGCCGCCGCGCTTCGGCTTCGATGCGATCCGCGTGCCGCTCTATGCGACGATGGCGGGCCGCACGGGCCTCACCGACAATATCGCCGCCTACTGGCGCGGCTGTCTGGCGCAAGGGCGCCCGATCCCGGCGTGGGTGGACGTGATGACGGGCGAGGAGGCGAACTATGCGGTGTCCGAAGGCGGCGCGGCGATCGTCTCGCGCCTGCTGAATACGGTGGCCCCTTCGCAACTCTCGAACGACTATTTCGCGGCCTCGCTCCAGATGCTGGCGCAGGCGCGGCCCTGATTACCCCCGATGACGCGGCAGGGCGAATCCACAGCGGATCGCCCCGCCGCGCAGCAGGAAGCCTGCTGCCGTCGCGGTGAGCGAGGCGGCGGTGTTCGACAGGCCAAGCCCCGTTAGCCCGACGTAGGTTCCGGCGGCCAGCACGGCGGCGGTGATATACAGTTCGTTGCGCAGCAGGATCGAGGGCGCACCTGCCACCACGTCGCGGATCACGCCGCCCATGCAGGCGGTGACGACGCCCATCACGGCGGCGGGCAGCGGCGGGATGCCGTAGTTCATCGCCTTGCCCGCGCCGAACACGGCGTAAGCCGAAAGTCCTGCCGCATCGAACCAGTCCAGCGCGCGTTCGGGCCAGAAACGCGGCGGCACCAGCCAGACGACGACAGCAACGCCAAGGCAGATCGCCAGCGGTGCGGGCGCGCGCATCCAGAACACCGGGGCGCCGATCAGCAGGTCGCGCATGGTGCCGCCGCCGGTCGCGGTGACGATGGCGAAGAAGGCGGCGGCGATCAGGTCCAGCCGCTGCCGCGCCGCCCGGATCGCGCCCGAGACGGCGAAGACCGAAAGCCCGGCAATGTCCAGCCAGCGCAGGATCGGTTGCAGCGTCGTCAGCGTGAGATGTTCGTGCATCGCGCTAATCCCCTGACCTGCCGCGCCTTGTCGAACCTATGCGGCGAAATCCGGGGGCCGGTCAATCATCCGGGGGGCGGCAATCCGCAGACAGGCTCTCGATGGCAATGCTCTCGCCGCACAGCGCCAGTGGCGCCGGGCGGTGCGAGACCAGCAGCAGGCCGGTGCCGGTGGCATCGAGCCAGGCCTCCAGTGCCGTCACCAGCGCGCTTTCCGTCGCGGTGTCCAGCCCTTCGGTGGGCTCGTCGAGCAGCAGCCACGCGCGGCCCGCCAGCAGCGCGCGGGCGAGCGACAGGCGCTTGCGCTCGCCGCCAGACAGGGTGCCGCCGCTTTCGCCGAGCAGGGTGTCGAGCCCGGCGGGCATGCGCTCCACCCGCTGGCGAAGCTGCGCGACGTCCAGCGCCTGCCACATCTGCGCGTCGGTCAGGCCGGGGCGGCCGATCCGCAGGTTGTCGGCAATCGTGCCGACCAGCATTGCGGCGTCCTGCGGCGAGAGCGCGAACTGCGCGCGCAAGGCATCGGCGGCGTGCCGATCCAGCGCCATGCCGTCCAGCGCCAGTGCGACGTGTGCCGGATGAACCCCTGCGAAAGCATCGAGCACGCGGGTCTTGCCCGATCCCGAGGCGCCGGTCAGCGCTATGCGGCTGCCGGGCGCGAAAGTGCGCGTGCCCAGCGTGATCGCGGCGGGGGTGGCCGGTGCGGGTGTCGGCTCGGGCGTGCCCTCCAGCGCATGCAGGATGCTCAGCCGCTCGATCCCGGCGTTCAGCGAGGCGCGGCGCAGCAGGCTGCGCGAAAAGCCGCCCATCGCCTCGATGGCGGAGGCGGTCGCCAGCATCGCCAGCGCCACCATCGGCGCATGGGCGTGGCCCGAGGGGGCGAGCAGCAGCACGCCTGCCACGGCGAGCGCGCCGTAGATCGAGAGCAGCGCGCCTTGCAGCGCTTCGGCGCGGACCAGCCGGGCGCGGGCCGCGTTCAGGCGCGTGATCAGCGGGGCGAGTTCGGCCTCGGCCTGCGGGGCCAGACCATAGGCCGCGATCTCGGCGCGGGCGGCGGCCAGTTCGATCCAGCCGCTGCGAAGGTCTCCCAGCGCCTCTGCCAGATCGTGTGCCGGTACGGTGGTCAGGCGCTTGGAAACGCGGGTGAAAATCACCGGGAGAGCGGCCATCACGGCGACCAGCCAGAGTACGGGCAGAGCGCCGCAGAACGCGACCAGAAGCACGCTGACCAGCGCCGAGGCGATGGCGGCATGCCTGGCGGGCTGGCGGATCACCAGATCCTCCAACGCCTGCACATCGTCGATCAGGCGGCCTGCCGCTTCGCCGGGCGAGGTGTCCGGCGCGCGGCGGCTGTCCTGCGCGGAGAGCCTGTCGAACAGCCCGCCGCGAAACTCTGCCATGCCTTCCAGCGCGACCTTGTGGCCGACGATCCGCTCGCCATAGCGCGCCAGCGTGCGCACGATCGCCATCAGGCGGATCAGCGCGCTGGGGATCAGGTAGTTGAAGGCGCTGGCGGTGGCGAAGCCGCCTGCCCCTGCGATGGCCGCGCCGGTCAGGAACCAGCCCGAGACGCCCAGCAGGCCGATGGCGGCGATGGCGGCAGCGACCGCGCACAGGCTCGCCCAGAGCAGGCGCCTGCGGCCCAGTCCGGCAATGTCGAGGATACCTGTGCTCCCGTTGTTGGCCTTCACAGCGCAATCTCCCGGTCGGCGGCAGCGACCAGCGCGGCATCGTGGGTGGCGACCAGCAGGCAGCGCTCCTGTGCCAGTTCGACGAGCAGCGCGGTGACTGTGGCGGCGCTGTCGGCGTCGAGATCGGCGGTGGGCTCGTCGCAGAGCATCAGCGGGCGGCCGGAGAGGATCGCGCGGGCCAGGCCGATGCGGCGACGCTCTCCGCCCGACAGGCCCGATCCGGCGTGATCGAGGTGGAGGTCCAGCCCGCCGCGCGCGTCCAGCAGCGGGCCGAGGCCGACGCGTTGCGCCGTGGCGAGGATCGTTGCCTCGTCAGCGTCCGGCGCTGCAAGGGCGAGATTGCGGCGCAGGCTGCCGGTCAGCAGCAGCGGGCGCTGCGCGGCCCAGGCGATCAGGCCGGGGGCAAGCGGCTGGCCCTGCGCGTCCGTGACCGTGCCCTGCGCCAGCGCGATCTGTCCGGCGATGGCGGCGAGGGTCGAGGTCTTGCCGCTGCCGGTCGGTCCGGTCAGCGCGCCGAAATCGTGGGGCGCCATCGTGAAGCTCAGCGGGCCGATCGCGGTGCCGGGAAGATCGAGGTGCAGGCCGTCGGCGACGAGGCCGGTGAAGGTCGCCTGCGGCATCTGCACCGGCGGTTCGGGCGTTTCCTCCCACGGTTCGAGCGCGGCCTCGGCGGCCTCGCCCAGCTGCTTTTCGTGATAGGCGGCGGCAAGGCGGCGCATCGGCAGGTAGAATTCAGGCGCCATCGCCAGTACGAAGAACGCGCGCTCCAGCGTCAGGTGCTCGGGCGCCGGGAAGGGCAGCAGGCCGAGCAGCGAGAACCCGCAGTAGACCGCGACGAGCGCGATCGCGAGCGCGGAGAAGAACTCCAGCACCGCGCTCGACAGGAAGGCGGCGCGCAGGACGGTGACGGTGCGCGCGGCGACTTCGCTGGTCGCCTGCCGGACCTGCTTGGAAAGCCGCTGTTCGGCGCCGAAGTGGCGGATCAGCGGCAGGTGCGTCACCCGGTCGACGAACAGGCCCGACAGCGCCGCGAGCGCGGCCAGCTGGCGGTCCGAGGCGCGGCGCGCGGCGGTGCCCGCCAGGATCATGCCGACCACGAAGAACACCAGCGTTGCCAGCATGATCGCGCTGGCGACCCAGCTGGCAGGCGCAATCAGCAGCGCCACCACCAGCGGGCCGATCCCGGCGGCCATGCGCACCGGCTGGAAACGCAGGTCGCGGTTCTCGATCGCGCCGACATGGTCGATGGCGAGCGTGGCACTGGTGCCGCTGGCGAGCGGGGCGGGGAGAAGGCCGCCCAGCAGGCGCGGCCAGAGCGAGGCGCGCAAGGTGCCTGCTGCGGCCTGCGCGTCGATCACCGCCACCCGGTCCACCGCATAGGTGCCGAGTGCGCGCAGCAGCGCGCCGCCCACGATCATCGCTGCCGGGCCGAGCAGCTCGAAAGCGTCAGCCCGCGCGGGTGCGAAAGGCGTGTGGGCCAGTGCGTGGCGGGCGAACGTGGCGACGGCAAGGGCGATGCCGAACGAGAAAAGCGCAGCGCCGGCAAGATCCAGCAGCCAGCAGCCCAGGTATTTGATGCGTGTCAAATCGCGATGCCGAGCAGGAGTATATGGCCAGCCGCAAGGGCCGGGACTCGGCGCGACCCTTACGTTTTCAACCTTGCCGGCGCAACCTTTGAGGGCGCGCCGACCCCGACACCAGAGCAGGATCGAACATGATCGACATGGCCGTGGTGGAGTTATCCCGCCTGCAGTTCGCCTTGACGGCGCTGTACCACTTTCTTTTCGTGCCGCTGACGCTCGGCCTTTCCTTCATGCTGGTCATCATGGAGAGCGTCTATGTGATGACCGACAGGCCCATCTGGCGGGACGTCACCCGCTTCTGGGGCAAGCTGTTCGGCATCAACTTCGTCCTCGGCGTCTCGACCGGCCTGACCATGGAGTTCGAGTTCGGCACCAACTGGGCCTATTACTCGCACTACGTGGGCGACATCTTCGGCGCGCCGCTCGCCATCGAGGGGCTGATGGCCTTCTTCCTCGAAGCGACCTTCGTGGGCGTGATGTTCTTCGGCTGGGATCGCCTGTCGAAGCGCAAGCACCTGTTTGTCACCTTCATGGTAGCGCTGGGCACGAACCTGTCGGCACTGTGGATTCTGGTCGCCAACGGCTGGATGCAGCACCCGACGGGCGCGAAGTTCGACCCCGCGACGATGCGCATGGAAGTGACCAACTTCGCCGACGTGATCTTCAACCCGGTGGCGCAGGCCAAGTTCGTTCACACCGTCAGCGCCGGGTACGTCTGCGCCAGCGTGTTCGTGCTGGGCGTCTCGGCGTTCTATCTGCTCAAGGGTCGTCATATCGAACTGGCCAAGCGCAGCTTCACCGTGGCTGCCGCGTTCGGTCTGGCCGCCTCGCTTTCGGCGGTCGTGCTGGGTGACGAGAGCGGTTACACGCTGACCGACAACCAGCAGATGAAGCTGGCCGCCATCGAAGGCGCGTGGGAAACCGCCAAGGCGCCTGCCGGGATCGCCGTGTTCGGCCTGCCCTCGGTCGCCGAGCACAAGACCAAGTACGAGATCGAAGTGCCTTACGTACTGGGCCTGATCGCCACGCGAAGCCTGACGGGTCAGGTCAACGGCATCCTGCCGCTGGTCGCCAGAGCGGAGGATCGCATCGAGCACGGCATCGTCGCCTATGATGCGGTCGAGAAGCTGAAGGTCAACGAGAACGATCCCGTCGCGCGCGAAGCGTTCGAGCGCAACAAGGACGATCTGGGCTATGCGCTGCTGCTCAAGAAGTACGTGGCAGACCCGCGCAAGGCCGATGCGGCGACGATCCAGAAGGCGGCATGGGATACCGTTCCCAATGTGCCGGTGCTGTTCTGGCTGTTCCGCGTGATGGCCTTCATCGGCTTCTTCCTCGTCGCCTTCTTCGCCACCGCGCTGTTCTTCTCGGTCAACCGCCGGTTCGACAAAAAGGCCTTCCTGCGCCTTGCCCTGTTCGCGATGCCGCTGCCGTGGATCGCGATCGAGTTTGGCTGGGCGGTGGCCGAGCTGGGACGCCAGCCCTGGGCGGTCGACGGTGTGCTGCCGACGTTCCTGGGCGCCTCCAGCCTCACCGTGCCGCAGATCTGGGCGACCATCGCCGGTTTCACCGCGATCTATGGCGTCATGGCCGTGATCGAGGTGCGCCTGATGCTGTCGGCGATCAGCCATGGTCCCGAACCCTACGTCGAATGGCGCGGCAAGGAAGAGGCGAGCGACGAGGCCGCCCACTTCACTGCCGTACCGGCCGAATAAAGCCCTCCACCGAAAGGCATTTCCAATGTCCATTCCCTTAGACTACGAGACGCTGCGGGTGATCTGGTGGGCGCTGCTCGGCGTGCTGCTGATCGGTTTCGCGCTGACCGACGGTTTCGACCTCGGCTCCGCAGCGCTGCTGCCCTTCGCCGGGCGCACCGATGCCGAGCGCCGCATGGTGATCAACGCCATCGGCCCCACCTGGGAAGGCAACCAGGTGTGGTTCATCCTGGGCGGCGGTGCGATCTTCGCCGCCTGGCCCTTCGTCTATGCCGTCAGCTTCTCGGGCTTCTACCTCGCGATGTTCCTGGTGCTCGCCTCGTTCATCCTGCGGCCCGTGGGCTTCAAGTACCGCTCCAAGCGGCCCGACCCCAAGTGGCGCAAGCGCTGGGACTGGGCGCTGTTCGTCGGCGGCTTCGTGCCTGCGCTGGTGTTCGGCGTCGCGGTCGGCAATGTCCTTCAGGGCATTCCCTTCCGCCTCGATAGCGACCTTCGCTCGTTCTACGAAGGCTCGCTGCTGGGCCTGTTCAGCCCCTTCGCGCTGCTGGCGGGGCTGGTCTCGGTCTCGATGCTGGTGCTGCACGGCGCGGGTTGGCTGACGATCAAGCTGGAGGACGGCCCGGTGCGCCAGCGCGCGCAGGCCTATGGACAGGTCGCCGCCGTGCTGGCGCTGGTGCTCTATGCCATCGGCGGGATCTGGCTGGCCAAGGGCGGCATCGGCTATCACATGGTGAGCGCCGCCGATCCCTTCGGCCCGTCGAACCCGCGCCTGACCGAGACGGTGCGCGCGGGCGGCGCCTGGATGGACAACTACGGCGCCCATCCCTGGATGCTGATCGCACCGCTGCTGGGCCTTGCCGGGCCGGTGCTCGCCTTCCTCGGTATCCGCACCAAGGCGGACAAGCTGGTCATCACCGGATCGGCGCTGACCAACGTGGGCGTGATCGCCAGCGTGGGCCTTTCGATGTTCCCCTACATCCTGCCCAGCTCGATCGACCCGGCTTCCAGCCTCACCGCGTGGAACGCCTCGTCCAGCCACGGCACGCTGTTCACGATGCTGATCGCCACCGTGATCTTCCTGCCGCTGATCCTGCTCTACACCGCCTGGGTCTACAAGGTGATGTTCGGCCGGGTGACGATGCGCGAAGTCACGCTCAACCCCGATTTCTACTGAGGAGATAACGCCATGTGGTACTTCGCCTGGATTCTGGGGACCGGCCTCGCCGTGGGCTTCGGCATCATCAACGGCGTGTGGCACGAGTTCCACACCGACCCCAGCGAGGAACGCACCGTCCTCGACTGACACCCCGACGGGTCGCACCTGAAGGAAACCCCGGCGCTGGCAGGAAGCTGGCGTCGGGGTTTGGTGTTTGGGAAGTAGAGATAAGTTAAAGGCAGGGGAGCTAAGCCCCCCTGCACCCCCTTAATGTCTCCCGACGCAGGCGTTGGAGCGTGGGGAGAGGCTGTCTCGCATCCAGCCGTATGGACACGAAGTGCGTTGGCCTCGGTTAGAAGGTTAGCGCCGGAAAGACGTAACGGGGTCTGGGGCCTCTGGCCCCGGAATCCTCCCCTTTCAAACCTTCAAGCCTACCTCAAACCCCCGCAACGCCCATATTGTCGATCAGCCGCGCCTTGCCGATCCGTGCCGCGACCAGCAGCCGCATCGGCGCATTCCCGCGCTCTGAAAGCACCTCAAGGCTCTCGGCATCGCGCAGTTCGGCGTAGTCGACCGAGGCGAAACCGGCATCGACCAGCGCGTGGGCGAGGAGGTCGAGCGTTGCGGGCACCGGGGCGCCGCTCTCGATCGCGCCGATGGCGTGCTTCATTGCTTCGGGCAGTGCGGCGGCGCGGCTGCGGTCGTCTGCGGAGAGGTAGGCGTTGCGCGAGGAGCGGGCGAGGCCGTCCGCCTCGCGCACGGTCGGCACGCCGAGGATGGAATCCACGTGCGGCAAGGTCAGGTCAAGATCACGCGCCATGCGGCGGATGACGGCGAGCTGCTGCCAGTCCTTCTCGCCGAACAGGGCGATGTCGGGCTGCACCTGATTGAACAGCTTGCAGACCACGGTGGCAACGCCGTCGAAGTGGCCAGGGCGCGAACCCCCGCACAGCCCTTCGCTGACGCCTGATACGCTGATGTTGGTGGCAAAGCCTGCCGGGTACATCGCCTCGACCGAGGGTGCCCAGACGAGCGCGGCGCCCGCGCCTTCCACCAGTTCGCAATCGCGCGCGAGGGTGCGGGGATAGGCGTCGAGATCCTCGCCGGGGCCGAACTGGCGCGGGTTGACGAAGATCGAGACGACGACGTGATCGGCGCGCTTTTTCGCCTCGCGCACCAGCGTCAGGTGGCCTTCGTGCAGCGCGCCCATGGTGGGCACCAGCGCGATGGTGCCGCTCTGGCGCAAGTGGGCCACTGCACGCCGCAGTGGATCAGTCTCGTGGAGAGTTTGCATTGCCTCTGCGTGCTCCGGTATGAAGGGCCATGTCCAGCCCACGGATGCGGCCTTTAGCCGGGTGCCGGGGGATGGGGCAAACGCTTTGCAAACCGATCGTTTCGTCAACCTTGAAAGAGCCGCGACCCGTGACTGCGCATCGTATCGTCTTCGCCAACGAAAAGGGCGGCACCGGCAAGTCCACCACGGCGGTCCACGTCGCCATCGCGCTTGCCTATCAGGGCGCCAGGGTCGCCGCGATCGACCTCGACCCGCGCCAGCGCACGTTCTACCGTTACATGGAGAACCGGCTGGAAACCGAGCGTCGCCGCGAGATCGCGCTGCCCGGCACGCGCTTTGCGGTCTATGACGGCAACGAGACCGCCGAACTCGACGACATGGCCGAGGCCATCGCCGAGGATTACGACTTCCTGATCTTCGACACGCCGGGGCGTGACGACGATTTCGCCCGCCACGTCGCCACCACGGCGGACACGCTGGTGACGCCGCTGAACGACAGCTTCATCGACTTCGACCTGATCGGTCAGGTCGATTCCGAGAGCTTCAAGGTGAAGCGCCTGTCGTTCTATGCCGAGCTGATGTGGGAAACCCGCAAGAAGCGCTCGATGGCGACGATCCAGCAGGGGCGCCGCGAACTGGACTGGGTGGTGGTGCGCAACCGCGTCCAGCATGTCGAGGCACGCAACATGCGCCGCATCAACGAGGCGTTGCAGGAGCTGTCCAAGCGCGTCGGCTTCCGCATCTCGCCCGGCCTGTCCGAGCGCGTGATCTATCGCGAACTGTTCCCCTCGGGACTGACGCTGCTCGACAAGGGCCATCTGGGCGAGCTGGGCACCAGCCATCTGGTGGCGCGGCAGGAACTGCGCGGCCTCGTCGCCGGGCTGAATCTCCCGATGCCTGCCGCGCGCCCCACCGATTCGGCCCCCGATTTCGAGTTCGCGGCCGGCGCATGAGCAAGCTGATCCTGATCGCGGTGCTGGCCTGCGTCGTGTGGAAGATGGTGTCGGGCCGCTGGCCGTGGGAAAAGAAGGCACTGCCCCCGCGCGGCGGCGATGCGGCGAATGGGCAGGGCGCTTTCGCGCTGGCGCAGGCCCGCGCGCTGCTGGGCGTGCCCGACAGCGCCGGTCGCAAGGACATCCTCGACGCGCACCGCCGCAAGCTGGCCGAGGTCCACCCGGACCGGGGCGGCAGCAACGAGCAGGTCCACGCCGCCAACGCCGCGCGCGATACGCTGCTCGCCGCGCTGGAGCCGGGCGCGCAGGGCTGATCCCGATGGCCAGACCACGGTCCGACCTGTGGGTGCTGACCGCCATCTGGATTGCCGGATTGCTGATATCCGGCTGGCACCCTTTCGACCGCACGACGTGGGCGATGGAAGTCGCCCCTGCGGTGATCGCGCTGCCGGTGCTCTGGGCCACGGCACGGCGCTTCCCGCTGACCCGCCTGGCGCTGGTGCTGATTGCCGTTCACGGGCTGATCCTGATGCTGGGAGGGGCCTATACCTATGAGCGGGTGCCGCTGGGGTATGTGCTGGAGCAGTCGCTTGGCCTTGCCCGCAACCCCTACGACCGCATCGGCCATTTCGCTCAGGGCTTCGTTCCCGCGGTCGTGTTCCGCGAAATCCTGATCCGGCTGGGGCGCCTGCCGCGCGGGTTGCTGTTGACCGGGCTGACGCTCGCCTGCTGCCTTGCCGTCAGTGCGCTGTACGAACTGATCGAGTTCGGCGCGGCAATGGCGATGGGGCAGGGCGCCGAGGCGTTTCTCGGCATGCAGGGAGATCCGTGGGATACCCAGTGGGACATGCTCACCTGCCTGATTGGCGCGGTGGTGAGCGTGCTCGTGCTTGGCGGTGTGCACGACCGGGCTCTGGCACGAGCGGGCTTTCGGGTGGCATCGTAACCCTTGTCGCGCGATATCTGCTACCGGGAGATTGCAGCCGGGAGATTGCAGCTTTTCGCCGGGTGCGTAGTCTTGCCGTCATGAAGGCCGCCGTCCCCTTGCGAGATCGTCTGCTCCGGCAGGATACCCGGATTCTGACCAACACGCTGCGCGCGACGTTCTCGCGGTGGCACGATCGCGCGATTGCCGTGCTGATGCTTCTCGCGGCGGTGGTGGCGATCAGGGCGTGGCTCGCAGACCATGGCTGGGTCATCGCGGCGTGGGCGGTGCTGGGCATCGGCATCGCCGTCGGCTTTGCCGCAGATCGGACGATCAGGGAGCGTCTGGCGTTCCATGCCCTGCATGGTCTGCTGGCCGCCGATGCCCTGCAGGGGCCAATGCGCAAGCGATACGCGATGGCGTGGCATGGCATCGCCATGGTCGTGCTGTCCGGCGTGATTGCGATTGCCAGACCATCGCTGCTGCCGGTCGCCTTGGGAGGCTATCTTGTCGGAGCGCTGGCTGCGCGCCTGACGGACGGCGCCGGTACGGGGCTGGGACTGGGGCTGGGACTGGCGATTACCGAAAGGGTGAACCCTGGCCGTGTGCTGCGGCTCTGGCTGGCGCGGCCTCTGGCTGGAGGGGCCTTCGCGATACTTCTGCTGCTGGCCGAACTCTTGCTGCGCGGGCTGGAGGCGAATGCGCAGATGGCGATTGCGGGAGGGGCGGGCATCCTGCTCGGCCTGATGTTGACCCGGGTCGATGCCGATACGTGCCGCTTCATGGCCATCGCCGGGCAAGGCGCACTGCGCACGGTGTGGCATCATGCCAGAGCGGTGCTGACGTTTGCCGCCATCGCGGTGCCGGTAAGCTGGATCGCGTCGGGCGCAGGAGTGGGCAGTATCGTTGCCGCCGTGTCGGCAGGACTCCTGTTCCTGCTCTCGCTTCGCGTTCTGGCCTATCGAACCCATGGTCGGCGATTTGCCGATCTGCTCGTTTCCATTTTCACGGGGGTGTTGATTTTGACCGCGGTCTCGTTGCCTCCAGCCCTGCCGTTCGTCGCCATCGCCATCGTCTGGCAGTCGTATCGCCGGGCGCAGGCATCGTCATGGCTGCTGGCATGACGAACCCGGCTGTCCGGCTTGCCGGTGCGGTGGTCGAACGGGGCAGGCAAGCCGTGGTCCGGGGTGTCGATCTGGAGGTTTCGCAAGGGGCCTGGTTCGGTCTGATCGGTGCGAATGGCTCGGGCAAGACCAGCCTGCTGCGCGCGCTGGCAGGCCGTCTGCCCTTCGCTGCCGGGGCCTGCCGGATCGCCGGAGAGGATCTGGAAGCCGATCGCGCCGGACGGGCGCAGCGTTTAGGCTTCGCACCGCCAGCCGATATGCTGCCCGATGCCCTGCGAGGACGCGATATCCTGGAGCTTGTCGGCGGGGATGTGGACGCATTCCGTACCACTTACGCCGGGTTGCATGCCGCACTGGGACTGGAGCCCTTGCTGGATCGCTGGGTCGGGGACTGTTCGGCCGGGATGCGGCAACGGATCGCGATTGCTGCGGCCTTTGCGGACGGCAAGCCGATCGTGATCCTGGACGAGCCGTTCAACTGGCTGGACCCGGTCGCCATCTTCGACTTACGCGAAACATTGCGGGCGATGGTCGATGCAGGTCTTACGCTGATCACGGCGCTGCACGACCTCGGCACGCTGGCGTCGGTTTGCGATGCGGGCCTGATGCTGGCAGAGGGCAAAGTCGCGCTGGACCTCGACGAAGGGATGCTGCGAACCGCCTCGCGCGATCCCCTCGCCTTCGAGCGGCGCACGATCGACCTCCTTCGATCCTGAAACGGCGCTTTCGGGCGATGCGCGGTTTCAGGCGATCCTGGCGCCGGTGATGCTGGCTCCTTCACGCACGGCTTGCTATCGTATCGGCCACGACCTTTCGCTCCAGCGTGGGCGGGCGGCACGTGATGGAGCGGTTGCACAGCGTCATCCCGGGCCTGTCTCTGTCCGCGCCTCTTTATCCTACGCGCTTCCCGATGCCGCCAGACCGGAGACTTTCCCGATGTTGCGCCGTGCCTTCCTGCTTGCCGCTCCGTTGCTTGCCATCGCTGCTCCGGCCCATGCCGAGAACGCGGAGAGCATCGACATTTACGCGATCCCGTCGCAACCGATCATCGATACGGTGGCAAAAGTCAGCGATGATCTGACTGCGCAGGGCATGACGACGTTCTACCGGCAGGGCCATGCGGTCCATGCCACGCTCTATCTCACACGCTATCCGGTCAGCGCCGAGCCGGCGCTCAAGGCGGCGATCCGCAAGTTGGCGAGAGGGCGCCAGGCGTTTCCGCTCACGGTCGAAGGCCTGCAAGTCACGCCCAGCAACTGGCTGTTCCTCGGCGTGGACCGCTCGGCCGACCTTCAGCGTCTGGCCGATCTGGTGACGGTGACAGCCGAGCCTTTGCGCGACCATGACGTGAAGGCGCCGACGTGGATGTCCGCCTATCCGGCCAAGCTGCCTGCGTTTCAGCGTTATGGTTCGCCCAACGTCTTCATGCAGTTCGATCCGCATCTGACCTTGCTGGCGAACGAGACCAACCCGAAGCTGGCCGATTTCGTCGCGAGCGCCTCGGCCACCCCGCCAGCAGCCGGCGGAACGGTGGAGGGAATTGGTATGGCCGTGGTCGACGAGAACGGCCAGATCGTGAAGACGCTGGCGGAATATCGTTTTGCGGGCCTGCGCCACGGACATTGAGTTGGGTGGGCGATCGAGCGTGAGCGTGAGCGTGTCATGAATCCGATCGCAGCACCTGTGAATGTCGAGTGACCGACCGGTCATGTCCGGGTTCAGCATCGGGCCGATAGGAGCGATGATTTCCAAGCCTGGAGGACGCTTGTGAGCCTGCCAAGAACCGTCGCTTTCGCGCTGGGCGCCGGGCTTCTTGCCCTGCCGGGCGCGGCAGCTGCGCACGTACCGTCAAAAGCCGGTTCTCCGGCTCAGCGGGTGATCGATCTGCCGCTCGGGGCCGGTATGCAGCGTGTCCTCTATGTCGCGCCGCCCCGCCCCCGCGCCACGCTTGTCATGCTGCCGGGAGGAACGGGAGAAGTCGGTATCGAGCGCGATGGCGGGCTGCGTCATGGCGACAATTTCGTTGTGCGAACGCGACTGGCCTGGGTGACGAGAGGCTATGCCGTCCTGATCCCGGACAGCATCGACCAGGCCAATATGCGCGGCGCGCGAAGCGCTGCGGCTTATGGCAGGCTGGTGGACGATCTGGCGCGCTATGCGCGCAGGCAGGCGGACGCGCCGGTGTTTCTGCTCGGCACGAGCCAGGGCACGATTGCCGCAACGAACGCGGCATCGCGCGCAGAGCCGGGCCTGCTTTCCGGGCTTGTCCTGACCGAAAGCGTCGCCGTTCCGGGGCGGCGAAGCACGGAAACCGTGTTCGATGCCGATCCGGGCAAAGTACGGGTTCCCGTTCTGGTGGTGGCCAACAGGGATGACGTTTGCGATGTCGCTCCCCCTGCGTTGGCGCCGCAAATCGCAGCTGCAATGGTACACGCACCAGGCGCTCGGGTCTTGACGGTCAGGGGCGGTGTGCAGCGTTCACCGCAGGCCTGCGGGTCGCTGTCGCCGCATGGCTATTATGGCATCGAGGCACAGGTCATCTCGAGAATCGCGGCCTGGATGCATCAGCACGGGGGATGACGTGATCGAATGAGGCTTGCCCGCTCCCTCGAACCCGCCTCTCTGGAACGTGGCTGGCGGCTTCGCGCCAGATAAGGGGGCAGGGTGGCGATATGCATCTGCCCGATATGGGAAGGCGCACATCGACGCCTTGCCCTTGCCCTTGCCCGAACGGGCAAATGATGGAACGGATCGGGCCATGACCGGACACAGTTTTCACCCGACCCTTCTTCGCGAATACGATGTGCGTGGCGTAGTCGGCGAGACGCTTCACGAGGCCGATGCATGGGTGCTGGGGCGTGCTTTTGCAGTTATGGTGGCCGAGGCGGGGCTCTCCAACGGCAAGATCGCCGTGTGTCGCGATGGCCGTCTCAGTTCACCGATGCTGGAGGCGGCGCTGGTGGAGGGCTTATGCGCCGGCGGGATCGATGTGGTGCGCATCGGCATGGGGCCGACGCCGATGCTCTATTTCGCCGAAGCCTCAACGCAGGAGGTGGTAGGCGGCATTCAGGTAACTGGCAGCCACAATCCCAAGGATCACAACGGTTTCAAGATAGTACTTGCGGGAAGACCGGTCTTCGGGGCCGATCTCCAGCGGATCGGTGAAATCGCGGCTTGCGGCTTCGGCATGGCGGCCTTCGGGGGTGCCGGGCAGCGGCTCGAATGCGCCGGGGGCTGTGTAAGCGAGGATATTCTCCCACGCTGGATCGAAGCGATCCTGAGGCGCCTCGGCCCCATGGAGCGCGAGGCCATGGCGGAGCTGCGGATCGGCTGGGATACCGGAAATGGCGCAGCCGGCCCCGCCATCGAGCTTCTGACCAGTCAGCTTCCCGGTGAACATCATCTGCTTTTCACCTCTGTCGATGGGACTTTCCCGAACCATCACCCGGACCCTTCCGAGGTGGAAAATCTGGCAGACCTGCAGGCGCTCGTCGTGGCCAAGAGCCTCCATTTCGGCTGCGCTTTCGATGGCGATGCCGATCGGCTGGGTGTGGTGGATGCTGCCGGGCGCTCGCTGGCAGGGGATCAGCTGCTGGCGATCTATGCGCTCGACCTGCTGCGGCGGCATCCCGGTGCGCAGATCGTCGCCGATATCAAGAGTTCTGCCGGGCTGGAGAGCCTGATCCGACAGGCCGGCGGACGCCTTGACCTGTGGAAGGCAGGTCATTCGCACATCAAATCCAGAATGAAGGCAACCGGCGCATTGCTGGGAGGAGAGACGACCGGGCACGTCTTTCTGGTCGAGAACTGGTACGGCTTCGACGACGGCGTTTGTGCAGCGGTGGAGCTTATCGCGGCACAGGCGCGGCTGGGGGAGAGCCTGACGCAGCTTCACGATGCGATGCCCATCAGCTTCGCGACGCCCGAGATCCGCGTACCGGTAACGGCCAGCCGAAAGTTCGCCATCGTTGACGAGGTTCGCGCGCGGCTGGAAGCCGGCGATACCGCGATGGTCGCGATCGACGGTGTGCGTGTGAACCGTGGCACGGGATGGTGGCTGCTGCGCGCCTCGAATACGCAGGAAGTCCTGTCTTTGCGGGCCGAGGCGACAGCGCCTGAAGGGCTGGAGGCGTTGCTCGCGGAAATCGAGGACCAGCTGGCGCTGTCCGGCTTGGCCGTAAATCTGCCGCGTATTTGATGTAAAAAGGGGAGCCGCAGGGGGCTCCCCCTTCTGCCGTCGTCACGATAGCGGTGGCGACAAGACCGGTATGATCAGGCGCCTACAGTAGTACTGCCGCCCGTACCGCCTGTCGCCACGCGCAGATTGTTCTGCACGTGCTTCACGCCTGAGACGTTGTCGATCACGTCTTCGGCGCGTCGCTTGGCCTGACGGCTCTCGACCGTACCGCTGAGCGTCACCTCGCCTTCGGCCACCGCCAGCGCGATGTTGCTGGCATCGAGCATCCAATCATGGGTGAGCGCATCGTTGGCATCTTCGCGGATGCGTTCGTCGGAGCGGGTATAGTCCGAGGGGCCGCGCCCCCTGTGATTGATGCTCTGGTCGGCTCTCTGGTCGCTGCGGTGGTCCTGCTGGCGCCGGGCGGCGGCATCGCGATCACCGAACCAGCTGGCGATCTCGTCACCCGCCCGCTCGAAAAAGCCGCGCTGCTCGCCATAACGCCGCCAGGAGCCATAGCCTTCATCGTTATCGTCGCGCGCCGAGCCGTAGTAGTCGCTGCGCATCAGACCGCCGCCGTAGTCGGGGCCGTAGGTGGGCCGGTAGCTGTAGCTGGGTGAGGCGCCGCCGACCGGGCGGCGCGAGGCGTAGAAATCGCGCCCGCCGTAATCTTCGCTGGTGAAGTCCCGGAACTCGTTGCCGAATCCGGCATCGTAATTGCGCATCGGATATACGGGCTCGCGGCGCGATGCTGTGTCTTCGGGCTCTGACCAGCGATCGCGGTGCGATTCTTCGCGGATCAGGCGATATTCGCCATCGCGCGGGTTGCTCAGGCTTTCGCTGCGGGTCTCGCGCGAGGGCGGCAGGTCGGGCGAGGCGCTGCCCTGACCCCAGCCGCCACCGGCCTGACGTTCTCCGGCCTGTCGTTCTCCCGCCTGTCGTTCACCGCCGGAGTGCAGCTGGTTGGCCTGTCGCGGGCTGTCATAGCCTTCGCTCTGGTTGCCGGCGCTTCCGGCGTAGGACTGATGGCTGCGGAAACGGCTGTCGATGTCGCGTCGGTTCATGACTCTCTCTCCACGTTTCGAGATTGGCTGATCGGAGCCGGTGCCCTCGAAAGGGCTCTTGCGGCCCCCCATGCTGTTTCAACGTGAAGGACCGCGAAGCGATCCACGGCTCGCCGCGTGCCGATGAAGGTTGAGCGCAAGGGCAGCGCTTCGGCAGGCTCTTGTCTTGCCCCGGAGGGCTTGCCACTTTCCCTGTGATGACCGATCCCGCGATCCTGTCTCCGGAAATTGCCGACTGGTTCGCCGCAAGAGGCTGGCAGCCGCGCCGTCACCAGACCGGCGTGCTGAAGGCTGAAGCAGCCGGACGCCACGCGCTGGTCATGGCCGATACCGGCGCAGGCAAGACACTGGCGGGATTCCTGCCGACACTGGCGGCGTTTTGCCCCTCGATGCTCGGCGATGCCGGACGCCCGGAAGGCCTGCACACGCTCTACGTGTCGCCGCTCAAGGCGCTGGCCCATGACGTCCAGCGCAACCTGCTGACGCCTGTCGCCGAAATGGGGCTCGACATGCGGATCGAGGCGCGCAGCGGCGACACGCCGAGCGAACGCAAGGCCCGCCAGCGTGCCCGCCCGCCGCATGTCCTGCTGACCACGCCCGAATCGCTCTCGCTGCTGCTGACCTATCCCGAGGCGCCGGAGCTGTTCGCGGGCCTCAAGCGCGTGGTGATCGACGAGATCCATGCCTTCGCCACGGGCAAGCGCGGCGATCTTCTCGCGCTCGCGCTCGGGCGTTTGCAGGCGCTGTCGCCTGACCTGTTGCGGGTCGGGCTGTCGGCGACGCTGGCCGATCCCGAAGGCTATCGCGGCTGGCTGGCGCCGTGGGGCGATATCGACACGGTGCAACTGGTCGAGGGTGACAGCGGCGCGCCGCCCGAGGTCGAGATCCTGCTGCCCGAGGAGGCGCGCATCCCGTGGAGCGGCCATGCCGCGACCTGGGCGATCCCGCAACTCTACCGGCAGATCCGCGATCACCGCACCACGCTGCTCTTCACCAACACGCGCTTTCTCGCCGAATATATCTTCCAGTCCTTGTGGGACGCCAACGACGATAACCTGCCGATCGCCATCCATCACGGTTCGCTCTCCAAGGAGGCGCGGCGCAAGGTGGAAGGGGCGATGGCGCGCGGTGAGCTGCGGGCGCTGGTCTGTACCGCCAGCCTCGATCTGGGCGTGGACTGGGGCGATATCGATCTGGTGGTGCAGATGGGCGCCCCCAAAGGTTCGTCGCGGCTGCTCCAGCGGATAGGGCGCGCCAATCACCGGCTCGACCAGCCGAGCCGGGCGCTGCTGGTGCCGGGCAACCGTTTCGAGTTCCTGGAGGCCTTCGCGGCGCAGGCGGCGGTCCATGCCGGGCAGCGCGATGGCGAGGGATTCCGGCCCGGTGGTCTCGACGTGCTCGCCCAGCACGTGATGGGCTGCATCTGCGCCGGGCCGCAGCGCGAGGGAGACCTGCTGGCCGAAGTCCGCTCGACGCTGGCCTATGCCTGGGTGGACGAGGGCGTGCTGGCGCGGGTGCTCGATTTCGTGGCCACCGGTGGCTATGCGCTGCGCGCCTATGATCGCTTTCGCCGGATCGTGCGGGAGCGGGGAGGGGATGGGGGAGAGGCCGTCTGGCGTCTTACCCATCCGGACCATGCCGCGCGACATCGCCTGAACGCGGGCATCATCGTCGATGCCGAAATGCTCGACGTGCGGTTTCGCAACGGGCGCTCGCTCGGCAAGGTCGAGGAAAATTTCGGGGCCAGCCTGAAGCCGGGTGATACCTTCCGGTTCGCCGGGCTCGATCTGGAAGTGGAAAGCCTGCGCGATCTCGAACTGGTGGTGCGTGCGGCAAAGCGCTCCGCGACGATCCCCAGCTACATGGGCGCGCGCATGCCGATCTCCACGCATCTGGCCGATCGCGTCCGGGCGATGCTGGCCGACCGGGCGGGCTGGGCACGCTTCCCCGACGATGTGCGCGAGTGGCTGGAAGTGCAGGACTGGCGCTCGCACCTGCCGGCACCGGGGCGCCTGCTGGTGGAGAGTTTCCCCCATCGCGGCCTTGCCTATACGACCTACTACACGTTCGAGGGCTGGAACGCGAACCAGTCGCTGGGGATGTTGATTACCCGGCGGATGGAGGATCGGGGGCTGGGACCGCTGGGCTTCGTCGCGACCGACTATGCGCTGTCGGTCTGGAGCCTGCACGTGGTCGACGATCCGGCCGCGCTGCTGTCGCCGGACATCCTGACGCACGAGTTCGTCGACTGGGTGCAGCAGTCGCACCTGTTGCGGCGGGCGTTCCGCGAGGTGGCGGTGATCTCCGGCCTCGTCGAGCGCCAGCAACCCGGCGCACGCAAGTCCGGGCGACAGGTGACGTTCTCGACCGACCTGATCTTCGATGTGCTCCAGCGGCACGAGCCCGATCATCTGCTGATCGAGGCGGCCTGGGCCGATGCCCGCCTGCGGATGACCGACGTGGCGCGCGTGGCGGACGTTCTCGACCGGGCGGCGCGCGAGGTCGATCATATCACGCTGGAGCGGATCAGTCCGCTGTCGGTGCCGGTACTCTCGATGATCGGGCGCGAGACGCTGCCGTCGGGCGCGGCGGATGAGGATCTGCTGATGGAGGCGGAAACGCTGGCCGGACTGGCGATGCGGATCGATCCTGTGGAGGTGCCGGAGGAGGGGTGAACCTCGGAGACGGTGGCCACCCCTGCGAAAGAAAAGGGGCGGATCGCTCCGCCCCCCTCCCACCTTGGACAAAGAAAAAGGGGCGGATCGCTCCGCCCCCCTCCCGCCTTGGACAAAGAAAAAGGGGCGGATCGCTCCGCCCCTTGATCTGCTTTCCGAAAGAAAAGCGCCGGATCGTTCGGCTTACTTGCCGAAGACCTGGTACTGTTCGTTACCCACGAAGCCGAACTTCGTGACGCCCGAAGCCTTGATGACCTGCAGCGTCTTGGCCGACAGATCGTAGCTGGCTTCTGCTTCCGGCTGGTACTGGAGCTCGGGCTCCGGGTCCATCCGGGTGGTGTCCGCCAGCGTCTTGGCGAGGGTGGGGCCGTCGATCGGGGTGCCGTTCCAGAGGATACGGTCGTCCTGGGTCAGAACGATCTTGTTCTTCACCGGGTTGATCGGCGGGGGGGTCGTCGTCTGGGAATTGACCGGGAGATCGATGTTGATCGAGTTGGTCGCAACCGGGATGGTGATGATGAACATGATGAGGAGCACGAGCATGACGTCGATCAACGGCGTCGTGTTCATGTCCATCATCGGCGATCCATCATCCTTGCCGCCTGACATTGCCATGAGATGTTACTCCTGTTCCGTCCTGCGGGGTCAGCCGTTCGGATCGACGGGGTTCGAAACGAAGCCGACGGTCGGATAACCGGCGAGCTGAACGTTGTAGATCGCACCTGCGACGCAGCGCCAGGGGGCCTGTACGTCGCCGCGGATCTGAACCTGCGGGATCCGTTCCGGATCATCCTTGAGGGCTTCGGGGCCGCCAGCGGCCTTGACGATGGCATCGAGGCGATCGAACGCCTGCTTCTGCAGCTCGTCCGAAGTCACCGGAACGATGTTGTTGATGTAGACGCGGCACTGGCCGTTGCGCGATGCACCCTCGAAACCGGGGTCGCTTGCGCTGCGACCGGAGTCGTCCGTGGTCGATACCGTCAGCAGCAGATTCTCGTTCTTGTCCTTCGATTCGACGGACTTGATGATCGGAATGTGCAGCTTCTGGATGGTCTGAATCGCGACCGGAACGGCGATGAGGAAGATGATCAGAAGCACCAGCATGACGTCAACGAGTGGCGTCGTGTTGATGTCGGACATCGGTGTTTCGGCACCGCCCCCGCCCGTGGAAATCGCCATAGTCTTATCCTAATCCTTGCGTTGCCTCGGGGAGAGGGCGACGGCTCCGCATGCATGGAGAGCCGTCGCTTCCTTCCCGTGGGGCCGGTTTGCGGAGCCTTGCTCCATCCCCGGCCCCCGGGTCGGCCTTACGACTTTGCCGGGGTCGAACCGGGCTTCGCCGGAGCCGCTGCGGGCTTCGGAGCAACCTTCGCCGGAGCAGCCGGGAGGGTCGGCTTGACGACGCCCTTCGAGGTGATGTTCGCGAGCACGTCGGTCGAGAAGCCGGTCAGCAGCTCGGCGATGCGCTTGTTGCGGCTCTGCAGGTAGTTGTACGCAAGAACGGCAGGAACGGCGACGATCAGGCCGAGTGCGGTCATGATCAGCGATTCACCGACGGGGCCGGCAACCTTGTCGATCGAGGCCGAACCGGCGAGACCGATGGCGATCAGCGCGCGGTAGATGCCGACGACGGTACCGAACAGACCGATGAACGGTGCGGTCGCGCCGACGGTGGCGAGGAAGGGCAGGCCGCCAGCGAGGCGAGCGTTGATCGAGGCTTCCGAACGGGCCAGCGAGCCGTGCAGCCACTCATGACCTTCAAGGGCGTCGGTCATCTTCGAGTGCTGGTCTTCAGCAGCGATGCCGTCCTCGACGATCTGACGCCAGGCGGTGTTCTTCTCCATCTTGGTCACGCCTTCGCGCAGCGTGGGCGCACGCCAGAACGAGCTGCGGACTTCGCGGTACTGGCGCATGATCTTGCCCTGCTCGAACCACTTGGTGAACAGGATGTAGAACGAGCCGAACGACATCACGCCCATGATGATGACGGTGGCGTACGAGATGAAGCCACCGGCCTGGACAGCTTCGACGAAACCGAACTTGTTCTGCGGCGCGGCCTCTCCGGCAGCGGCAAGAATATCCACGATAAGCATGCGATTTACCTCTCAAGAAGAATGCAGGGTGTGGTCCGGTTACAATCCCTTGGATGCCCGGACCCGGTAAACTTGGGTAACTTACTGGAGCTTGTAGACGATGGCCGTCGAATAGCCGCCCGAGGTCGGGCTGCCGGCATCGTCAAGCGCGGGGTTGAAGCGCGCATAGCGGCTCATACCGTCGCAAGCTGCCGAATCGAGATCCGGGCTGCCGCTCGAAGCCGTTACCGTACAGGACGACACACGACCGTCCGCTCCGATGGTAACCTTCAGGCCGACGCGGCCTTCGCGCTCTTCACGCGCTGCACGCGGCGGATAGGCATCCTGAATGCGCGCGGCCCAGCTGCTCTGACCCTTGGGGGTCGCGCCGCGGGCCTTGGAAGGCGCGGGCGGAGCCGGAGGTGCGGGCGGTCCCGGAGGAGCCGCGATCACGCTGACCGGCGCCGGGGGCGGGGCCTTGGCGACGACGGCCACCGGAGGAGGCGTCGGCGCGATGTTGATCGGCGGCGGCGGTGCCACGATCGGCGGAGCCGTCGGCGGCGGCGGTGTCTTCGGCTGCTCCTTGGGCGGCGGCGGTGGCGGCGGAGGCGGCGGAGGCGGCTCCGAAATATCCACGGCCGTCACCTTCTGGGCGACCTTCTGCAGCGCCGTATAGGCAAGCCCCGTGACGAGGGCATACCCTACGAGCACGTGGATCAGCGCCACAATGACAAGCGCGGTAACCTTGCTACCGCTCATTTGCTGGTCAGCGTAAGCCATTCAAACGCATCACTCCATTAACCATGCCCCGGACAAGCCGAGGGCGTCCACGGACACTCGCACAGACGAGCGCCATGACGAAACTCATTTTACCCACCCTGACGGCTGAACAGTCTGCCCCTCCAAAGATGCGAAGCCATGGTGAGGCGAACCGCGGGGCAATTGTTGTATTTCCACCCCGTTTGGCACAATTCTTAGCGAGGATGCCCCATGCGCGCAACGCCTTATCCACAGAGGGGCTGTTAACGTGCGATTCAGGTCGCCAAGCAAGGACTTGACGGGGTTTTCCGGTGCGCGCAGGCCGTGTGCGACGGTCTGTAGAATACTCAAGGAGTTTGATTAAGATGCCCTCCAACATGCGCTGTCTGCCGCGAGGCGCAAGCCGTCTGATTCTGCCGAATCTCATCGCCCTTGGGCTGGGATTGACAGTAACCGGCGGTGCCCTTCAGGCCCAGACGGTCGGCGCGCCCGAATCCGCTATCGCAGCATCGGGGCCGACATTCGCGGATGTCGCCGGGCTTGCCGATTCGGCCGGGATGGTCGTGCATGTGCAGGTGCGCAAGATCGCGCGGGTGGACGCTGCGCAGGCACCGGGCCTCGCGCCGGGATATGGCCGTTTCTATGTGCAGGCGCAGACGGTGGCGCTGCTGGTCGGTTCCGCGCCGCTGGGCGCGCAGGTCGCCTATCTGGTCGACCTGCCGCTCAACGAGCGCGGCAAGCCGGACAACATCAAGAAGCGCGACGTGCTGCTGTTCGCCCGCGCGGTGCCGGGGCGTCCGGGCGAACTCCAGCTGGTGACGCCGACCGCCCAGCAGATGTGGAGCCCGGAGGCGGATGCCCGCGTTCGCCAGATCCTGACGACGCTGGTCTCTCCCAACGCCCCGGTGAAGATCGAGGGCGTGCGCGAGATCATGTACGTGCCGGGCAACCTTGGCGGGCAGGGCGAGACGCAGATGTTCCTCAAGACGGCGAACAATTCGGCGGCCTCGATCACAGTCCACCACGAGCCGGGCGTCCCCGCCAGCTGGGGTGTCTCGTTCTCGGAACTGACCGCCGACCTCAGTCACCCCCCGCAGCCCGAGACGGTGGAATGGTATCGTCTCGCTTGTTTCCTGCCGCGCACGCTGGCACCGGGCGTCAATGTGTCGGACCCCGGCGATGCGCAGGCGCAGGCCGATGCCGACTATCGCTTCGTGTTGCAGCAGCTTGGACCGTGCCGTCGCAACCTGCATTGATCGCAACGCACAGGATGCGGTGCAGAGCATGAATCTTGCTCTGCATGCGTTGCCTCTGGAATTTTGCGGCTGTCTCGCCTAGGCGCGCAGCCGAAAGGGTTATTCATGTCAGAACCGTTGCATATCGCGCTGGCCGGGCTCGGCACTGTCGGGGCCGGAGTCGTCCGTCTCATCGAGACCAATGCCGATCTCATTTCGCGGCGCGCCCGCAGGCCGATTCGCATTACCGCCGTCAGCGCGCGCGACCGTACCAAGGATCGCGGCGTCGATCTGTCCTCCTATGAATGGGTCGACGATTCGGCGGCGCTGGCCGCGCGCGACGACGTGGACGTGGTGGTCGAGATGGTTGGCGGCTCGGATGGCCCGGCGCTCAGCCTGGCGCGTCAGGCGATCGCGGCGGGCAAGTCGCTGGTGACGGCGAACAAGGCGATGATCGCGCATCACGGTCTTGAGCTGGCCTCCGCTGCCGAGGCGAAGGGCGTCGCGCTCAAGTTCGAGGCGGCGGTCGCAGGCGGTATCCCGGTCATCAAGGGGCTGAGCGAAGGCGCCGCCGCCAACGAGATCGAGCGCGTCTACGGCATTCTCAACGGCACCTGCAATTACATCCTCTCGACCATGGAGGACACCGGGCGCAGCTTTGCCGAAGTGCTCGGCGAGGCGCAGAAGCTGGGCTATGCCGAAGCCGACCCGACTTTCGATGTCGAGGGGATCGATGCCGCGCACAAGCTCTCGATCCTGGCGGCGATCGCCTTCGGGTCGCGGCTGCGCTTCGATGCGGTGGAGACCATGGGCATTTCGCGCGTGCGCCCGGCCGACATCGCGCAGGCGCATTCGCTCGGCTATGTCATCCGCCTGATCGGCATGGCCGAACTGGACGCGACCGGCGGCACGCCGCGCCTGTTCCAGCGCGTGCGTCCGCATCTGGTCCCGCTCGACCACCCGCTGGCCCACGTCGACGGGGCGACCAATGCGGTTGTCGCCGAGGGCAACTTCATGGGCCGTCTGCTGTTTCAGGGCGCCGGTGCCGGTGACGGGCCGACCGCGAGCGCGGTGGTTGCCGACATCATCGATATCGCACGCGGCGAGAAGGGCGCGGCGTTCTCGATGCCGGCAGGTGAGCTGGGAGCGATGGATCCCGCCGATTCCGGCCACCGGCAGGGCCGCTCGTACATCCGCTTCACTGTGCCGGATCGTCCGGGCGTGCTGGCCGACATCACGGCAGCGATGCGCGATGCCGGTGTCTCGATCGAGAGCCTGATCCAGCAGAACCGTTCCGATGCGGGCGAGGTGCTGATCGCCATCGTCACGCACGAAGGGCCGGAGAGCGCCGTGAACGAGGCGCTGCGCATTCTCGATGGCTCGGACAGCCTGAGCGGCAAGCCGCTGGTGATGCAGATCGTCGGCTGATCGCTGCACACTCAGGGAATGGAAAAGGGGCGCGAGGTCTTGAGATCTCGCGCCCCTTTTCGTTTTCTGGATGGCCGCAGTCTTCAGGGCACTTTCATCTCGCCCCGGGCGATCTTGTCGGCATCGGAATCCGCAGGGGCCTGAGGGATGGATTTCAGATCTATCATGTAGACCGGTTCGGGCGTCTTGCCGATGCCGATGCAGGAGCCCCGCTTGCTGCAATCGGGAAGGCCGCTGACGTTGGGCGCGTGAAGTTGCCCGTCATCTGTGCCTTTCTTGCCGGTCGGATCCTCGTCCGTCGTCGAGGGAATGCGGTACTTATCCTTATCCGGCGCACACACGATGATCTCGCCGGGGCGCCCCGGATCGGCGCAGCGTTCGCGCGAGGTCTTGGGGACGAGCGACCCGCTCAGCAAATTCTGGGCAACGGCGCTATCGGTCTGCTGGACGGTCTGGTTTTCCTGCCCGAACGCGGGCTGGATCATCGTTGCGACCACCAGTGCGGCAGCCCCCAGATAAGCGGTGCTTCGTCTCGACAACTACACGTCCTCTGTTTAAGTCACACCCACCCTGTTTCCATGGCATAAACTGGAGAGAACATGCCCGGCAACCCGGCTTCTGCAAGTCCCGACACGTCGGTTGCTGCCAGTAACGTGCTGGACCGCGTTCTGGTTCTCGAAATGGTGCGGGTAACGGAAGCTGCAGCCATTGCTGCTTCCGGACTTATCGGCCGAGGAGACGAGCGGGCTGCCGATGCTGCCGCCGCCGAAGCCATGCGGGGCGCGCTCGACGATCTTTATATGGATGGCACCGTTGTTATCGGTGAGGGCGCACAGGGCGAAACGCCCGTGCTCTACGTCGGCGAGAAGGTGGGGGCAGCACCCGGCAAGGGGCCGAAGATCGATATCGCGCTCGATCCGCTGGAAGGCACGACGATCGCGGCGAAATCGGGGCCGAATTCGCTGGCGGTGCTGGCTGCGACGGAGGAAGGGGGGCTGCTCAACGCGCCCGACGTCTATATGGAGAAGATCGCAGTGGGGCCCGGCTACCCGGAAGGTGTCGTCAGCCTCAGCCGTACGCCGACCGAGAACGTGCGCGCGCTTGCGGAGGCTAAAGGGGTGCCTGCCGAAGAGATTCTGGTCTGCGTGCTCGATCGCCCCCGGCACGAGGCGTTGATCGCCGAACTGCGCGAAGTGGGCTGCGGGGTCCAGCTGATCCCCGATGGCGATATCGCCGGGGTGATCGCCGTGACCGACGAGGAAACAACGGTCGACATGTACATGGGCAGCGGCGGTGCGCCCGAAGGGGTGCTGGCGGCGGCGGCATTGCGCTGTGTCGGCGGGCAGATGGAAGGCCGGTTGCTGTTCCGCAACGAGGACGAGCGTCTCCGCGCGCGACAGTCCGGTATCGAGGATCTCGACCGGATCTATGCACTGACCGATCTGGCGCGCGGGGACTGCATCTTCGCCGCGACCGGCGTGACCCACGGCTCTCTGCTGGGCGGGGTCAAGCGCCTGAAAGGTGGGAAGATGACGACACAGAGCGTGGTCATGCGCGCCAGTTCGGGCACGGTTCGCTGGATCCGGGGCGAGCACCGCTACTGAGCGGGGGCGGAGGCGTTCGCCCGCCTCCCACCATCGAAAAACCGCGGGTTCACTATTGCAATCCCGTGACTCATGGCTAGAGGCGTGCGCGTCCGGCGGGCGGTCGGGCCTGGAGCCGTTTCCGATCCGACTGCGTCGGCTCAACTGCTCTACGATTTTGGTTTATCGCATTTTCCGAGTCATCAGGTGATTTCCGCCTGATTAGAAAATGCTCTAGTCGGGGAATCGCCATGAAGATCATGTCAGGCAACAGCAACCTGCCGCTCGCGCGCGCGATCGCGGCCTATCTGGAACTGCCGTTGACCGATGCCAGCGTGCGTCGCTTCGCCGACGAGGAAGTCTTCGTCGAAATCCACGAGAACGTGCGTGGCGAGGACGTGTTCATCGTCCAGCCGACGAACTACCCCGCCAACGACAACCTGATGGAACTGCTGATCTGCATCGACGCGCTGCGCCGGGCCTCGGCGCGCCGCATCACTGCTGTCGTGCCGTACTTCGGCTATGCCCGTCAGGATCGCAAGCCGGGGCCGCGCACGCCGATCTCGGCCAAGCTGGTCGCCAACCTGATCACCGAGGCGGGTGCCGACCGCGTCCTGTCGGCCGATCTGCATGCCGGCCAGATCCAGGGCTTCTTCGATATCCCGACCGACAACCTGTTCGCAGCCCCTGTCATGGCAGCCGACATCCAGGCCCGCTATGGCGACCAGTCGCTGATGGTGGTCTCGCCCGACGTCGGCGGTGTGGTTCGCGCCCGTGCCCTCGCCAAGCGCCTCGACAACGCCCCGCTGGCGATCGTCGACAAGCGCCGCGACAAGCCCGGCCAGTCGGAAGTCATGAACATCATCGGCGATGTGAAAGGCCGCGCTTGCATCCTGATCGACGACATCATCGATTCGGGCGGCACGCTGTGCAACGCGGCGCAGGCGCTGATGGACGAGGGCGCCGCCAGCGTCACCGCCTACATCACCCATGGCGTGCTTTCGGGCGCTGCAGTCAGCCGCGTCACCAACTCGGCGCTCAAGGAACTGGTCATCACCGACTCGATCCAGGCGACCGATGCGGTCAAGGCTTCGGACAAGATCCGCGTGCTGACCATCGCGCCGCTGATCGGCGAGGCGATCCGCCGTATCGCCGACGAAAGCTCGGTCTCCAGCCTGTTCGACTGATTCCATTCCGCCTCTGGGAGCGCGCTCAGCGTTCCCAGGGACGACTTTCGCCCGGTTGCAGGCGCTTGAGCGCTTCCAGCCGGTGCGCCTGCCGGGATTCGAGACCCAGCGTCATGATCGGCTGCGGTGTGACCACGAACTGGCGCGGCGACATGCCGAACAGCTCGGTGAACTCGCGGATCAGGTGGCTTTCATCGTAATAGCGCAGTACGATGGCCTCGCCCTCGGCCTTGTCGGCGACGCCGCGCAAGTGGCTCGCCATGTCGAGCGCGCGGGCACGGCGCAGCACCTTCTTGGGTGACAGCCCGAAATCGCGCGCGACGACCCGCTCCAGCTTGCGTCGCTCCACCCCGCAGCGTGCGGCGGCTTCGGCGACCGTCATCGTCGGGTTGACGAAGGCCATTTCCTCGAAAGCGACGGTAACCGGATCGGGCAGCTTGCCGCCTGCCCGCGCAACGGCCTTGCGCAGATGGTTCTCGATCGTGGTGATCCAGTCCTCGGGCGAGCCATCCGGCGTCAGCGCGGCGATGATCGCTTCGGGGTCTACCGTCGAGGCATCGGTCGAACGGATGCGGTCCAGCGTGTCTGGCGGCAGGGGCGTGCCCAGCGCGGCGCAGGCGCCGGGGCGAAGATGGATGCCTACGCTGATGAAGCTGCCGGTGACGCTGATCGGCATCTTGCGGCGCTGCGGGCCGAAGAACATCGCCTCGCGTCGGGCGGTCAGCGGGCCATCGGCGGTTTCCGCCGCCCAGTTGCCCGCGAGCTGGATGCGCACGCAGGACACGTCGTTGAGCAGGCCGCAGGACAGCGTGTAATCGGCCGGCATATCGACCTTGGTCACGTAGAAGCGCCCGACGTAGGGCTCAAGGTCGGGCGCCGGGGCCCGGTTATAGGAGATCGGCTGGCCGTCTCGCGTAACTCCTTGAACGGGCTCGATCTGGCTATCGAGCGCCGGTGAGCGCTTATGCTGCATTCCCCTGATTCCGTCTTTTGCGACCCGCTATGTTACCGCGGAACACATAAGATAGAAAACCCTTTCCTTGCGGGCAATTAGGGAAATGTGCCGAGAAGCATTGGTTGCGGCTGCATTTTCTTACAGGTTCGATGGTAAATCTCGCTTTGGCGCCATCTGCCGTAGGGCCATCTGCCGTAGGGGTTGACCATGGCGTGGTGTCCGGCGCAGAGCACAGGGCATGAAGATCGACGCCGAACTCGCCCTCGCCCGCCGCCTTGCCGATGCTGCCGGCGATGCGATTCGCCCGCATTTCCGCAACAGCGTTCCGATCGAGACCAAGGGCGATGCCTCGCCGGTCACGCTGGCGGACCGCGCTGCCGAAGAGGCTATGCGCCGGATCATCAAGGCCGAGTTTCCGCGCGATGGCATCATCGGCGAGGAGTTCGGCACGGAGGAGGGCACCTCGGGCCGGACCTGGGTGCTTGATCCCATCGACGGCACCGTTTCGTTCATCGCCGGGCGGCCGATCTTCGGCACGCTGATCGCATTGCTCGTCGATGGCTGGCCGGTGATGGGGGTAATCGACCAGCCGATCCTGCGCGAACGCTGGATCGGCGCCACCGGGCGCGAGACGACCTTCAACGATCGCCCGATCCGCACGCGGCCCTGCCGCGAACTGTCGCAGGCGATGCTGGCGACCACCGGGCCGCACTATTTCGACAATCATCAGGGTGAGCACTTCATGGCGCTGGCCGCCAAGACCGATCACAAGCGCATGGTGATGGGCGGTGACTGCTATAACTACGGGTTGCTGGCGAGCGGTCATCTAGACGTGGTCTGCGAAGCCGGGCTCAAGCTGCACGATTGGGCGGCGCTGGTGCCGGTGGTCGAAGGCGCGGGCGGCACGATGTGCGATTGGAACGGCGAGCCGCTCAACGCCGACAGCGACGGCCATGTGCTGGCGATGGGCGATCCGGCGCGTCTGGAAGACGTGGTCGAGGCGCTGGTCTGCCACCACCACTGAGGCCGTTTCGGCGTGCCCCGGCGACGGCTCTTCGTCTATGGCACGCTGCAGCCGCAAGCCGGTACGCCGATGGCGCGCTGGCTGGCCGGGCGGACGATCGAGAGCGTCGCAGCCACCGTGCCGGGGCGACTATATGTAATCCCCGATCCTCGCGGCTGGTATCCGGCCGGGGTTGCCGCTGCCGAAGCCGAGATTGCCGGAGCGCTGTTGACGCTCGATCTCGCCGCAAGCGATCTTGCCCGTCTCGATCGCTACGAGGGGCGCGATTATCGCCGGACCATGGTGCGGGCGAAGGGCGCAGGGCTCGTCGCCGCGCAGGCGTGGCGATGGGATCGCGCACTGCCTGCGAGAGCAAGGCCGGTGCCGGGCGGCGATTTCCTGCGCTGGCTCGATCTGACCGGGCATCGTGCGTTCCGCTGATTGCCGTGCCGACAATCGCCGTGCTCCAGCGAATCTCTTGCTTTTGCCCGCAGACCACCTTATGGGCGCGCCCTTCATAGACACGCAATTCATGGCCCGCCTGGCGAAAAGGGCTGCCAGGGCTGGTTGGACGTGTCCCTGAACAGGAGACAAAAATGCCCAAGCTGAAGACCAAGAGCGGCGTCAAGAAGCGCTTCAAGCTCACTGCCACTGGCAAGATCAAGCATGGTGTGGCTGGCAAGCGCCACCGCCTCATGAGCCATAACGGCAAGTACATCCGCCAGAATCGCGGCACCGACGTCATTTCCGACGCCGATGCAAAGACGATCAAGAAGTGGGCGCCCTACGGGCTGAACTGAGGAGCGCTAGACTATGAGCCGTATCAAGAGGGGTGTAACCACCCGCGCCAAGCACAAGCGTATTCTGGACCAGGCCAAGGGTTACCGTGGCCGTCGCAAGAATACCATCCGCGTTGCCCGTCAGGCCGTCGAAAAGGCCGGCCAGTACGCCTATCGCGACCGCAAGGTTAAGAAGCGCACCTTCCGCGCCCTGTGGATCCAGCGCATCAACGCTGCCGTTCGCAACGAAGGCCTGACCTACTCGCAGTTCATGCACGGCGTTAAGCTGGCCGGCATCGAGCTCGACCGCAAGACCATGGCGGACCTCGCCATGAACGAAGGCGGCGTGTTCTCGACTGTGATTGCACAGGCGAAGGCTGCTCTTCCGGCCTGAACCGGCCGAACGGTTGAAGTGCTGGTTACAGGACTTTAATCGATACTCGGGGCTTGCTCCCGAGTACATGAGCGAAATAGATTAAGGCGTCAGAGGTCCTCTCTGGCGCCTTTTTCATTGTCAAAACAAGAAATATCACCATATCTTCCTGAAAGATAAGGGGAATAACGGGGATGACGGTCGCGCCCGATTACCGGGTCAGTATTCGCAGCTTTCCAGGCCCTGCGAGCCTGCGACCGTTCGTGGCCGAATTCGTGCTGTCCGACGTCGTTGTCGAGGGCGGCGGCATGATCGAGGATGTGCTGTTTCCCGACCTTGCGACGCTGCGCTTCAATCGCGGTCTTCGCGGTGAAGGCTGGATGCGCAATGGCGGCCATCTGGCCGATGGCGATTTCGTCGTGGTCGGCCCGCTGATGAACGACGTGCGATTCCGCATCGGCAGCTATCGCCAGTGGACCGTCGCGCTGACGCCGCTTGGCTGGGCGAGCTTCGTCGGGGTCTCTGCAGCGGACTATGCCAACCGCATGGCCGATGGCATGGCCGATCCGGTCTTTGCCCCTTTCCGCCCGCTGCGCTCCGCGATCTACGGACAGGCCTCGGATGCGCCGGGAGAACTGGAGCGCATCGTCACTTTCTTCGAGACCATGGCGCAGCAGAGCGAACCGCAGGCCGGGGCGATCGAGGCGATGCAGGCCGCGCTTGCCGATCCGGCGGTGGACAGCGTGGACATGCTGGCCGAGCGGCTGGGAATCGCCAAGCGCAGCATCGAGCGGCTGGCGCTGCGCTGTTTCGGTTTTCCGCCCAAGATGCTGCTGCGCCGGGCCCGTTTCGTACGCAGCCTGATCGACTTTTCGGGCGACCCTTCCGGTCGCTGGATCGGCGCGATCGATGCGGCCTATCACGATCAGGCCCACTTCGTGCGCGACTTCCGCGAATTCATGGGCATGACCCCGCGTGAATATGCCCAGCAGCCACATCCGATCAGCGGCGCGGTACTGCGTGAGCGGGCGCGGCTGGCGGCGCGGTTCTGATCGGGCGCTGCGCTGCTGACAGGGCTTCGCAAACACGTCTTGCCGTTTGCGCTTTGGCGGCATCCTTTCTAAGGACCGGCCTTCCGATCCTTTTGAACAACCAGCCAGGCAGACACCCATGGATTACGCAGCAACCGGCCAGGAGGCGATCGCGCGCATCGTCGCGGCCACCGATCTCGAAACGCTCGAGGCGCTGCGGGTGGAGTTTCTGGGCAAGCAGGGTTCGATCTCGGGCCTGCTCAAGACGCTGGGCAAGCTCGATCCCGAGGCCCGCAAGGTCGAAGGCCCCAAGATCCAGGGCCTGCGCGAAGATGTCAGCAATGCACTGACCGCCCGCAAGGACGCGCTGGAGAGCGCCGCGCTCGAAGCGCGCCTGGCGGCCGAGACGGTGGACCTTTCGCTGCCCGCGCCCGAAGCCCCGCGCGGTTCGGTCCACCCCATCGCGCAGGTGATGGACGAACTGGCCGAAATCTTCGCCGACATGGGCTTTGCCGTCGCCTCCGGTCCCGAAATCGAGGACGACTGGCACAACTTCACCGCGCTGAACATGCCCGAAAGCCATCCGGCGCGCGCGATGCACGACACTTTCTATTTCCCGGATCGCGACGAGGCGGGCCGCGAGATGCTGCTGCGCACGCACACCTCGCCGGTGCAGATGCGCACCATGCTCCAGCAGGGTGCTCCGCTTCGCATCATTGCGCCGGGCCGCGTCTATCGCTCGGACAGCGATGCCACGCACACGCCGATGTTCCATCAGGTCGAAGGTCTGGTGATCGACAAGGACGTGCATCTCGGCCACCTGAAGTGGACGCTGGAGACCTTCCTCAAGGCCTTCTTCGAGCGCGAGGATATCGTCCTGCGCCTGCGTCCCAGCTACTTCCCGTTCACCGAGCCCTCGATCGAGGTCGACATCGGCTATACGCTGATCAACGGCAAGCGCGTGGTCGGCGGCGATCCGTCCAAGGGTGAGGGCGGCTGGATGGAAGTGCTCGGCAGCGGCATGGTCAATCGCCGCGTCGTCGAGTTCGGCGGGCTTGACCCCGATCAGTGGCAGGGCTTCGCCTTCGGCATCGGCGTCGATCGCCTCGCCATGCTGAAATACGGCATGGACGATCTGCGCGCCTTCTTCGACGGCGATCATCGCTGGCTCAACCACTACGGTTTCTCCGCGCTCGACGTGCCGACCCTCTCGGGCGGTGTCGGCACCCCGGCCTGACGCGCGACAAGGATACGACGGACATGAAATTCTCTCTCTCGTGGCTCGCGCGCTACCTCGATACCGAGGCGGGCCTGCAGCAGATCTGCGACACGCTCAACGCCATCGGCCTCGAAGTCGAAGGCGTGGAAGACCCTGCCGCCAAGCTCGAAGGCTTCCGCATCGCCCGCGTGCTCACCGCCGCGCGCCATCCTGATGCGGACAAGCTGCAGGTGCTCAGCGTCGATACCGGTGAGGGCGCGCCCTTGCAGGTCGTCTGCGGTGCGCCCAATGCGCGTGCGGGCCTTGTCGGCGTGCTCGGCCTGCCGGGCGCCAGCGTGCCCGCCAACGGCATGGTGCTGCGCAAGAGCGCGATTCGCGGTGTCGAATCGAACGGCATGATGTGCTCGACCCGCGAACTGGAACTGGGCGAGGATCACGACGGCATCATCGAATTGCCCGAGGACGCGCCCGTCGGCACGCCCTTCGCACAGTATCACGGCGCCAGCCCGGTGATCGAAGTGGCGATCACGCCCAACCGCCCGGACTGCATGGGCGTCTACGGCATCGCCCGCGACCTTGCGGCGGCAGGCCTCGGCACGTTGAAGCCCATCGCCTTCGCGCCGGTTTCGGCGAGCTTCACCAGCCCCGTCGAAGTGCGTACCGAGGACGCCGAAGGCGCGCCCGCGCTCTATGGCCGGGTCGTGCGCGGCGTCACCAACGGCGCTTCGCCGCAGTGGCTGCAGGATGCGCTGATCGCTGCCGGACAGCGCCCGATCTCGGCGCTGGTGGACGTGACCAACTACCTCTCGCTCGGCTACGGTCGCCCGGCCCATGCCTATGACCTTGCCAAGCTGACCGGCGCGCTGGTCGCCCGCCGCGCCCGCGATGGCGAGAGTGCGACGCTGCTGAACGAGAAGACCTACACGCTCGACGGCGAGATCACCGTCATTGCCGATGATGCCGAGATCCACGGCGTGGCGGGCGTGATGGGCGGCGAGCACTCGGGCTGTTCGGCCGAGACGCGCGACGTGCTGCTGGAGATCGCCTACTTCGATCCCGAGCGCATCGCCAAGGCGGGCCGCAAGCTCAACCTGACGTCCGACGCGCGCGGCCGTTTTGAGCGCGGCGTCGATCCGGCGTTCCTCGACACCGCGATGGACCTGCTGACCGCGCTGGTCGTGGAGACCTGCGGCGGCGAGGCGTCCGAAGTCGTCCGCGCTGGCGCCGCACCCGCAACCCCGAAGATCGTCCACTTCGACCCGGCGCTGACGCAGCGTCTGGGCGGCGTGACCGTCGCCCCGGCGGAGCAGCAGCGCATTCTCGAATCGCTGGGCTTCTCGGTCGTGGCGAGCGAGGCCGGTTTCGACAGCGACTGGGCCGTTACCGTGCCGGGCTGGCGTCCTGATGTGGACGGCGCGCCCGATCTGGTCGAGGAAGTCGTGCGCATTCATGGCCTCGACAAGGTGGAAAGCGTGGCCCTGCCGCGCGCCGATGGCGTGGCGCGTCCCACCGCGACGCCTGCACAGATGCTGGAGCGCCGCCTGCGCCGTGCCGCCGCTGCGCGCGGGCTGAACGAGGCCGTCACCTGGTCGTTCCTGCCCGTGGCCGAGGCCGAGGCGTTCCAGGGCGAGGATGCGCTCTGGGTGCTGGCCAACCCGATCAGCGAGGACCTGAAGGCGATGCGCCCTTCGCTGCTGCCGGGGCTGCTGTCCGCCGCGCGCCGCAATCTCGATCGCGGGGCCTCCAGCCTGCGCCTGTTCGAGCTGGGCCGCCGTTACTTGCGCGGCAAGGGTGGGGCGAGCGACGAGCGCGTGACGCTGGGCGTCGTGCTGGCGGGCGAGAAGACGCCGCGCGGCTGGGCGACCGGCAAGGCCGTTGCTTTCGATGCCTTCGATGCCAAGGCCGAGGCGCTCGCGCTGCTGGCCGAGGCAGGTGCGCCGGTCGATCGCCTGATGGTGATGGGCGAGGCAGGGGCGCAGTTCCACCCCGGCCAGTCGGCAACCCTGCGCCTCGGGCCGAAGTCGGTGCTGGCGCGCTTCGGCATGCTGCACCCGGCGACTGCCAAGCTGTTCGACATCGACGGTCCGGTGGCCATGGTCGAGGTGTTCCTCGATGCGATCCCGGCGAAGAAGGGGGCTGCTACGTTCGCCCGTACCGCCTATGCGCCGCCTGCACTTCAGGCGGTGACGCGCGACTTTGCGTTCCTCGCGCCGGTCGCTCTGGCGGCAGGCGATCTGGTGCGCGCGGTGCAGGGCGCCGACAAGACGAACATCGTCGCCGCGCGTCTGTTCGATGATTTCCGTGGGGCAGGCGTGCCTGAGGGGCACAAGTCGCTGGCGCTCGAAGTCACGCTCCAGCCGGTCGAGAAGACCTACAAGGACGAGGATATAAAGGTCGTGTCCGACAAGGTCGTGGCCGCTGCCGCCAAGCTGGGAGCCAGCTTGCGGGGTTGAGCTGAATGCCGTTCTGGAAATGGAGACGATCGCCGGTGACTGACAAGGACTTCGTGACCATCACCTCCGGCGATCTTTCCGCCCGGATCAATCCCCAGGGTGCCGAACTGTGGTCGCTCACCGACCGGCAGGGCTGTGAGTACATGACCGATGCGGACCCGGCGTTCTGGACCGGACACGCGCCGGTGCTGTTTCCCATCGTCGGTGCGCTGAACGGCAACCGCTACCGGCTCGACGGGCAGGAATACGGCCTTTCCAAGCACGGCTTCGCGCGCCATTCGCGCTTCGAGGTGATCGAGGCGGGTGAGAGCATCGCACGCTTCCGCCTGTCCGACAGTGCCGAGACGCGGCGGGTCTATCCCTTCGCCTTCGCGCTGGAGATGGCCTTCGAACTCGACGGCGTCCGCCTGTCGATGACCGGGACGGTGACCAATCCCGGCGAGGACGCGCTGCCGTTCAGCTTCGGTTTCCACCCCGCTTTCGCGTGGCCGTTGCCCGGGGGCGCCGCCAAGGCCGATCACGCGATTGCCTTCGACCAGAGCGAGCCGCAGCCGATCCGCGCGGTCGATTTGAAATCCGGCCTGTTGCTGTCCGAGACCATTCCCACGCCTGTCGAAGGCCATACCTTCACGCCGACGTCCGAGCTGTTTGAAGCCGACGCACTGATCTGGGACGATCTAGCCAGCCGCGCGCTGACGTTCGGGGCGCCGGGCGGCACGCAACTCGCCATCGCTTTCCCCGATACGCCGATGCTGGGCATCTGGCAGAAGCCGGGCGCGGCCTATCTTTGCGTCGAGCCCTGGCAGGGCCATGCCGATCCGGTCGACTTCGCGGGCGATTTCCGCGAGAAGCCGGGCGTGGTCGAACTCGCACCGGGTGCCTCGCGCCGCTTCCGCATGGACGTGACGGTGCTGCCCGCCGACTGATCCCCGGCGCGCCATTCATTCCTATTCGCAAACTAGCCAAGGAGATTGCCCATGAAGACCGCACTTGTGACCGGCGGAACCGCCGGAATCGGCGAAGCCTGCGTGCGTGCATTCGTGAAGGCGGGCTGGCGTGTCGTCACCACCGGCCGCCGCGCAGAGCGGCTTGAGGCGCTGGTCGCCGAACTGGGCGCCGACAAGGTCCATGGCCTTGCCTTCGACGTGCGCGATGAAGCCGCGCGCGATGCCGCGCTGGCGTCGCTCCCCGCCGATTTCGCCGCGATCGATTGTCTGGTGAACAATGCCGGGCTCGCGCTCGGCACCGAACCGGCGCAGCAGGCGAACCTCGACAGCTGGAAGACGATGATCGACACCAACGTCACGGCGCTGGTCTCGCTCACCCACAAGTTGCTGCCCGGCCTGATCGAACGCAAGGGCGCGATCGTCAATCTGGCGTCGGTGGCCTCGACCTATCCCTATACCGGCGGCAATGTCTACGGCGGCACCAAGGCCTTCGTGCGCCAGTTCTCGCTGGGCCTGCGTTCCGACCTTTCGGGCACCGGCGTTCGCGTCACCTCGATCGAGCCGGGCATGGTCGAGACCGAGTTCACGCTGATCCGCACCGGCGGCAATCAGGCGGCTTCGGATGCACTCTATGGCGGTTCGAACCCGATGACGGGTGACGATATCGCCGAGACGATCCTGTGGGTGGCGACGCTTCCGCCGCATCTCAACATCAACACGCTGGAACTGATGCCGGTTAGCCAGTCGTTCGCGGGCTTCCAGGTCGCGCGCGAAGGCTGATTCTCAACAGGGGCGCGCGGGGGAGGCTGTCTCTCCTGCGCCCCAACAACAGGCTATGAAATCGTCGCGCGCGCCGGTAATGCGCGCCGATGACCAATTCCCGTCGCACATTCGCGATCATCTCGCACCCGGACGCGGGCAAGACTACGCTGACCGAGAAGCTGCTGTTGCAGGGCGGCGCCATCCACCTGGCCGGACAGGTCAAGGCGCGAGGCGCGGCCCGGCGCGCGCGCTCGGACTGGATGAAGATCGAGCAGCAGCGCGGCATCTCCGTGACCAGCTCGGTCATGACCTTCGAGAAGACCAACGCCGACGGTTCGACCGTGACGTTCAACCTGCTCGATACGCCGGGCCACGAGGACTTCTCGGAAGACACCTATCGCACGCTGACCGCCGTCGATTCGGCGATCATGGTGATCGACGCGGCCAAGGGCATCGAGCCGCAGACGCGCAAGCTGTTCGAGGTCTGCCGTCTGCGCTCGCTGCCGATCATCACCTTCATCAACAAGGTCGACCGCGAAGGCCGCGCCTGCTTCGACATTCTGGACGAAGTGGCGGACAAGCTCGCGCTCGACGTGTGCCCGATGTCCTGGCCGGTCGGCATGGGCGGCATTTTCGAGGGCATTCTCGATATCGCCTCGGGCCGGGTCAGCCGCCCGGAAGGCGCCTCGAAGGAGTTTCTCGGCAAGGTGGACGAAGGCGCGGCGCTGCCCGCCGAAGTGGCCGATGAGCTGGAACTGGCGCAGGCGGGCTATCCCGAGTTCGATCTCGACGCCTATCTCGGCGGCGATCTGACGCCGGTCTATTTTGGCTCCGCGCTCAAGAACTTCGGCGTGGCCGAGCTGATCGACGCGATTTCGAAGTTTTCGCCGCCGCCGCGCGCGCAGCCCAGCGATACAGGTCCGGTCGAGCCCGAGGAGAAGGAAGTCACCGGCTTCATCTTCAAGGTGCAGGCCAATATGGACCCGATGCACCGGGACCGTATCGCCTTCATGCGGCTGGTCTCTGGCACCTTCAAGCGCGGCATGAAGCTGACGCCCTCGGGGCTGGGCAAGCCGATCGCGGTCCACTCGCCGATCCTGTTCTTCGCGCAGGACCGCGAGATCGCCGACAATGCCGAGCCCGGCGATATCATCGGCATTCCCAACCACGGCACCCTGCGCGTGGGCGATACCCTGTCGGAAAAGAACCAGGTCCGCTTCACCGGCCTGCCCAACTTCGCCCCGGAAATCCTGCGCCGCGTGCAGCTCAAGGATCCGACCAAGACCAAGCAGCTTCGCAAGGCGCTCGACGATCTTTCCGAAGAGGGCGTGATCCAGGTATTCTACCCGGAGATCGGCTCGCAGTGGGTGGTCGGCGTGGTCGGCCAGCTCCAGCTCGATGTGCTGATCTCGCGGCTTGAGGCGGAGTACAAGGTCGAGGCGGTGCTCGAAGCCTCGCCGTTCGATACCGCGCGCTGGCTCAAGGGCGACGACAAGGCGCTCAAGGACTTCGCCGAGTTCAACAAGATGAACCTCGCGCGCGATCGCGATGGCGATCCGGTGTTCATGGCCCGCTCGGCCTGGGACGTCAGCTATCAGCAGGAGCGCAATCCTGACCTCGCCTTCAGCGCCACCAAGGAACGCTGAGGCCGACTGGACGGCGCGGCAAAGGGGGGCAGAGAGCGACAGAGGGAACCGGAGCGGCATTCGGGGTTTGCTCTGGCAGGGGCATCTCCGTCCCGTCCTCTCCACCCCGCCGGGCTGCCATGCAGATCACTTTCGCCAGCTACAATATCCACAAGGCGGTCGGCGTTGACCGGCGCCGCGATCCCGAACGTATCCTCTCGATCCTGCGCGAGATCGACGCCGATGTCGTGGCGCTGCAGGAGGTCGACCGGCGCTATGGCCGGCGCATGAGCGTGCTGCCGCTCGACATGATCCACGCGACTACGCCCTATGAGCCGGTGCCGCTGTCGATGAAGCCTGACAGCCTTGGCTGGCACGGCAACGCGATTCTCGTGCGGCGGGGTATCACCCTGATCGAGGCGCAGGCGGTGCCGCTGCCGGTGCTGGAGCCGCGCGGGGCGATCTGTGCCGAGCTTGAGAAGGACGGGCGCCGGTTTCGCGCCGTGGGCATGCATCTCGATCTGTCGGGCCTGCGTCGCCGTCACCAGATCCGCAGCGTGCTGGCGCATGTCGACGGCTGCGTTGCCCGCTGCCCCACCGTGATGATGGGCGATCTCAACGAGTGGTCGCAGGCGGGAGGCTCGCTGCGGGAATTTGCCGCGCCGTGGCAGGTGCTGGCGCCGGGGCGCAGCTTTCCGTCGCGCCGCCCGATGGCCCAGCTCGATCGCATCATTATTTCGCCGGAATGGGGTTTGGTGACAACGAACGTTCACAGAACGGCGCTATCGGCGACAGGATCGGACCACTTGCCCGTCCACGTGACACTTTCGTTGCCTAAAAAATAGGCAGTGTGCTTGCGAATCGGGCGATGAATTGAGTTTTTAGCGCGACCGGATGCGGGAACTTTGTCCGAATCCTCCGTATCCTTACCGGTTTGTAAATTGGCACGCTGTTTGCATTCCTCAATTCGACCGACGCTGGGGTCGGTTCTTCATGGGGGAATGGGATGAAGTTCATCATCGCCATCATCAAGCCCTTCAAGCTCGACGAGGTCCGAGAGGCCCTGGGCGCGATCGGCGTAGCGGGTATGACGGTCTCCGAGGTCAAGGGCTTCGGGCGTCAGAAGGGGCAGACGGAAATCTATCGCGGAGCGGAATACTCCACGAACATGCTGCCCAAGGTGAAGATCGAGGTCGCCGCGCCGGACGATCTGGCACCCAAGATCGTCGAGACGATCCAGCAGGTCGCCAGCACCGAAGCCATCGGCGATGGCAAGATCTTTGTCCTCGACCTCGCCTCGGCCGTGCGCATCCGCACCGGCGAGTCGGGCGACACCGCGCTCTGATCCGCGCTTTCGGAGGGATTTCCACGATGTTTCGCAAGCTTCTGAGCGGCGCCGGCGCACTGGGTGCGTCTCTGGCTGTCGCCATGCCCGCCTCGGCGCAGGCCGCCGCGACGCCGACCATCAACAGCGGTGATACCGCCTGGATGATGACGTCGACGCTCCTCGTTCTCATGATGATCGTCCCCGGTCTCGCCCTGTTCTACGGCGGTCTGACCCGCTCGAAGAACATGCTCTCGACGATGACGCAGATCGGCGCCGTGGCGTGTTTCGCCATGCTGATCTGGGTGATCTACGGCTATTCGATGGCTTTCGGTGACGGCGGCAACGCCTTCGTCGCGGGCTTCGGCAAGGCCTTCATGAAGGGTGTCACGCCGGACTCGGTTTCGGGCACGATCCCCGAATATGTCTTCGCCTGCTTCCAGATGACTTTCGCCGCGATCACCATCGCGCTGGTTCTGGGTTCGACTGTCGAGCGCATGAAGTTCTCGGCCGTCATGGTCTTCGCGCTGGTCTGGCTGACCATCGTCTACTTCCCGATCGCGCACATGGTCTGGGCACCGACCGGCTACTTCTTCGGCCTTGGCGCGCTTGACTACGCCGGTGGTACGGTCGTTCACATCAACGCCGGTGTCTCGGCGCTGGTCGCCGCGATCATGCTCGGCAAGCGCAAGGGCTACCCGCATGAGCCGATGGCGCCGCACTCGCTGACGCTGACCGGTGTCGGCACCGGTCTGCTGTGGGTGGGCTGGTTCGGCTTCAACGCCGGCTCGGCACTTGCCGCCAACGGCGCTGCCAGCCTCGCGATGATCAACACCTTCGTCGCCACTGCCTCTGCCGGTCTGTTCTGGATGCTCGCCGAGCGTCTGGCGGGCCATAAGGGTTCGGCTCTCGGCCTGTGCTCGGGTATCGTGGCCGGTCTCGTCGCCGTCACCCCCGCCGCTGGCAACTCGGGTCCGTTCGGCGCGATCATCCTGGGCGCTGTCGCCTCGATCGTCTGCTTCTTCGCGGTCAGCAAGCTCAAGCCCAAGCTCGGCTATGACGATGCGCTCGACGCTTTCGGTGTCCACGGCATCGGCGGCATGATCGGCGCAGTCGGCACCGGCATTGTCTACGCCCCGATGTTCGGCGGCCCGGGCAAGCCGGACTTCGTGATCGGCCACCAGCTGCTGGTGCAGGTCGAAGCCGTCGTCGCCACCATCGTCATCTCGACCATCGGCACCGTGATCGCGATCACCATTGCCAAGCTCATCACTGGCCTGCGCGTCAGCGCAGAGGTCGAGCTTGAAGGTCTCGACATCGGCGAGCACGGCGAGCGCGCCTACAACTAAGATTTTACCGAATTGGCGGGGGCAAGGGTTTCCTCTCTCCTCTTCTCCCAACGGTTCCCGCCAAACCATGTTCCTCCTGCGAACACAGACTTATCGGGCCGAGGCGCAAGCTTCGGCCCTTTTTTCTTGGGCCGTGCTTTTTTCTCGGGCATGCGGGAAGTATGAGAGTGTCGCGAGCATAAAAAAGCCTCCGGACATACTCTGTCGGGAGGCTTTCGGGGGTGCAGCGATCAGGCGTTCAGACGGGAGTGTCCCTCTGATGTATCTGTTTCGCCCGGTCGATTACCCGTGGCCCGCCGCGAGCATATCGATCAGCGCGCGAATCGGGGTGACGTCGTACCCGGCCTCAGCGGCCCGGGCGGCAATCGCGTCCGGCTGATCGCCCGCGCGGGCCGAGGCCAATGCCCAGAGCAGGGTCGAACGGGTGCCGGACCGGCAATAGGCCAGTACCGGCCCTTCCGCATCGAGCGCGGCATCCATGGCTTCGACCTGACCCTGGCTAAAGCCGGAATGGCCAACCGGAATCGCGACGTAATCGATCCCGGCGGCGCGGGCGGCAGCTTCGATCGCGTCGCCCGGCGTCTGGTCTTCGCTTTCGCCTTCAGGGCGGTTGTTAATGATTCGCACGATCCCGAGTCGGCTGGCTTCGGCTACCGCATCGACATCGATCTGCGGACTGGCGAAGACGGAATCGGTGATTTTGCGGAACATGGGCGACCCTTCGGTGCTGCGCCAAAAGCACGATGGAAGGTGCCATTGGCAGGTTGTGTCGCGGTAGAAGACCTTCCGGCAAGATCAGGCAAGTGCAAAATGGAATGATCGCAACTGAATCTCGCCGATTCCGCTGATGTCCTGCGTATTTGTGTTCGCCAACGGACTTTGAGTGGTGTAAGGTCGCGAATTGAAGGACTGTCTGCTGCGCTTTTGGCGTGGCGCAGTGCTGTGCCCGACGCGCCACGTCCACGCGCTCGGGGGAATGAATCTGGGGCGGAGCGAAGGTACGTTCGTAGACATGAGTTTTGACAAAGGTCGTCGCGGAAGGGGACGCGATAAACGAGATCAGTTTGGAGAGAACGAGTTCGATCCGTTCTATGCCGGACAGGATCGCTTCGGCGGCGGTGGTGACCGTTTCGGGGGCGGTGGTGATCGCTTCGGCGGCGGTGGCGGCTTCGGCGGTGGTGGCGGCGGCTTCGGCGGCGGCTCGCGCGGTGGCGGCTTCGGCGGTGGCGGCGGCTTCGGCGGCGGCTCGCGCGGTGGCGGCTTCGGCGGCGGTCCACGTGGCGGCGGCGGCGGTGGCGGCATGCCCGGTCAGGTCGTCGGCGAAGGTACTGGCGTCGTCAAGTTCTTCAACGCAGCCAAGGGCTTCGGTTTCATCCAGCGCGATGAAGGTGGCGACGATGTGTTCGTTCACATCAGCGCGGTCGAGCGTGCAGGCCTCGAAGGTCTGGCCGAAGGTCAGCAGCTGCAGTTCCAGCTCGTCGATCGCGGCGGCAAGATTTCGGCGGCCGAGCTTTCGGTCGTTGGCGAAGTCATCGCCGTCGAGAAGCGCGAGCCTGCTCCGCAGCGTCAGCTCACCGGTGAGCGTGCCAGCGGCACGGTCAAGTTCTTCAATTCCATGAAGGGCTTCGGCTTCATCACCCGTGATGACGGCCAGCCGGACGCATTCGTTCACATCAGCGCTGTCGAGCGTTCGGGCCTGCCGGGTCTGAACGAAGGCGACCGTGTGGAGTTCGACATCGAGGTCGATCGACGAGGCAAGTACTCGGCGGTCAACCTTTCGTCGCTTCAGGGTTGATCTGACCCGCCTTGTCCCCGGCGGTTTGACCGGGGGAAGGCAACAGACTAGAAGCACGCAGATGGCGGCCCTTCCGGGGCCGCCATTTGTCGTTTGCAGTGCAAGAGTTTCATTTCACCGATTTGTTTCATCAAGGAATTCGTCATGTCGATCACACCGCTGATGCCCGTTTACCCCCGGTGCGACGTGCGTCCCGTTCGCGGGGAGCACTGCCATCTGATCAGCGAAGACGGCCGCCGATTCCTTGATTTCGCCAGCGGTATCGCGGTGAACCTGCTCGGCCACTCGCACCCCGGTCTGGTCGGTGCGATCCAGAAGCAGGCCGCCACGCTGATGCACGTCTCGAACCTCTACGGCAGCCCGCAAGGCGAAGCCGTCGCCAAGCGGCTGACCGAGCTGACCTTTGCCGACACGGTGTTCTTCACCAATTCGGGCGCCGAGGCAGTGGAGTGCGCGATCAAGACCGCGCGCGCCTATCACCAGTATCAGGGCGATACAACGCGCTATGAACTGATCACCTTCAAGAACGCCTTCCACGGTCGCACGATGGGCGCCATCGCTGCGTCCAACCAGGAGAAGATGCACAAGGGCTTCGAGCCCATGCTGCCCGGCTTCAAGTACGTCGAGTTCAACGACCTCGAAGCCGCGCGTGCGGCGATTGGCCCGAACACGGCAGGCTTCCTGGTCGAGCCGATCCAGGGCGAGGGCGGCATCCGCATTGGCACCGAAGAGTTCATCAAGGGCCTGCGCCAGATTTGCGACGAGCAGGATCTGATGCTGGTCTTCGACGAGGTGCAGAGCGGCGTCGGCCGTGCCGGTACGCTGTTCGCCTATGAACAGTACGGCGTGATCCCCGATGTGATGTCGATCGCCAAGGGCATCGGCGGCGGCTTCCCGGTCGGCGCCTGCCTCGCCACCGAAAAGGCGGCGCGCGGCATGACCTTTGGCACCCATGGCTCGACCTACGGCGGCAACCCGTTCGCGATGGCGGCCATCGACGCGGTGCTCGACGCCGTAACCGAAGAGGGCTTCCTCGCCGAAGTGCGCGCCAAGGGCGAGCGGATCATGTCGCGCCTCGAACAGTTCATCGGCAACTATCCCGAGCTGTTCGAATCGGTGCATGGTCGCGGCCTGTTCATCGGCGTGAAGATGAAGGTCGAGCCGCGGGCATTCGTGGCGCACATGCGCGATCACCATGGCCTCCTCACCGTTTCGGCGGGCGACAACGTGGTTCGCGTCCTGCCGCCGCTGGTCATCGAGGACGCGCATATCGACGAGTTCATGGAGAAGCTGTCTGCCGCTGCGGCGGACTATCAGGTGACGGAGACGGCGTGATGGGGCGGCATTTCCTGAATATCGCCGATGCCGGCAGCGAGGCGCTGCGGCGGATGCTCGGTGATGCCCACGCGCGCAAGGCAGCGCGGCTGGGCAAGCCCAAGGGCGGCGCCGATGCCGACGCACCGCTCGCCGGGCACACGCTGGCGATGATCTTCGAGAAGAACTCGACGCGTACGCGTGTCTCGTTCGACATGGCGATGCGCCAGCTCGGCGGCACGGCGCTGATCATGGAGGCGGGCAGCACGCAGATCGGTCGCGGCGAGACGATCGCCGACACCGCGCGCGTGCTCAGCCGCATGGTTGATGCGATCATGATCCGCACCGACGATCATGCCAAGATCGAGGAACTGGCGCATTACGCCGACGTGCCGGTGATCAACGGCCTGACCGACCTGTCGCATCCGTGTCAAATCGTCGCCGACCTGCTGACGCTGCATGAGCGCGGCGTCACGCTGGAAGGCATGGTCATGGCGTGGCTTGGTGACGGCAACAACGTCACCAATTCGCTGATCGAGGCGGCGGGGCTGCTCAAGTTCACGATCCGCATCGGTGGCCCGGCAGGGTATGAGCCTGACGCCGGCTTCATCGCGCGGGCCCGGGCCGCGGGTGCCCAGGTGGTGCTGACCAACGATGCGGCCGAGGCGGTCGCAGGGGCGCAGGTCGTCGTCACCGACACCTGGGTCTCGATGGGGCAGGCGGGCGGCGAGGTCCATATCGCCGCGATGCAGCCCTATCAGGTCGACGCGGCGCTGATGGCCAAGGCTGATCCCGCCGCGCTGTTCCTGCACTGCCTGCCCGCGCACCGCGAGGAGGAAGTGACCGGCGAGGTGATTGACGGGCCGCAGTCGGTGGTCTGGGACGAGGCGGAAAACCGCATCCATGCGCAGAAGTCGGTCCTGCTCTGGGCACTCGGCAAGCTGTGATCGAAGACGACCTGCCTGCGGGCGATACCGGTTTCGATCGCGTTCTGTCCTTCAGCGTCCCCGCGCGCAGCGCGCGGGGACGTCTGGTCCGTCTCGGCCCGGTGCTGGAGACGGTGCTCTCCGCCCACGACTATCCGGTGGTCGCCAAGCATCTGCTCGCCGAAGCGCTGGTGCTGACGGCGCTGATGGGATCGCTCCTCAAGGATGACGAGGCGCAACTGACGTTTCAGGCGCAGGCCGAGGGCGGGGCGATCGACCTGCTGGTCTGCGATTACCGGGCGGGCGAAGTGCGCGGCTATCTGCGCCACAACGCCGCGTTGATGGCCGACCTCGGTCCGGAGGCGCCGCTGGAGGCGCTGTTCGGCAAGGGCTATCTGGCGATCACTTTCGATCTCGCGACATCGGGCGAGCGTTATCAGGGGGTTGTCCCGCTGGAAGGGCGTTCGCTGGCGCACGCGTGTGAGCAGTATTTCGCCCTGTCGGAGCAGATTCCGACACTGATCCGCATCTCGGTGCGTTCGAACGGTGCGCGCTGCTGTGCAGGCGGCCTGCTGGTGCAGCATCTGCCCGATGGCGAGGAAGGCCGCGAGCGTCTGCACACCAAGGACGATCATCCCGACTGGGAGCATGTCTCGATCCTGGCGGGGAGCATCACTCCTGAGGAGCTGGTCGACCCGGTGCTGACGCTGGAAGACCTGACCTGGCGCCTGTTCCACGAGGAAGAGGAAGTGCGCGTCGATCCGTTGCGGCACCTGCAGCGCGGTTGCCGTTGCTCGGTGGCACATTACCAGTCAGTGCTTGGCCGCTTCCCAGAGGATCAACTGGCCGAAATGCGCGATCCTGACGGAACGGTCCCGGTCGATTGCGCGTTCTGTTCGAAGATCATCCGGGTCGAGGTCTGAGCTTCAGGCCGGATCGCAAGGTGCAGCCTATCTTCGTATGGCTCGATTTCGGTCTGAATTTCGCCCGATTTGCCATGCAGCATGGCAAAATGCGGGAACAATCCCGATATGCCGTTTTGTAGTATCGACGAATTGCGGATTGAAACGATGACTTTGGGTAGACTGGCAGCGTTGGGAAGCGTTTGCGCCGTCATGGCTGGCTCGGCATTGGTCGCGGCGGTTCCGGCCGGGGCCATGCTTGATGAGCTGACCTCGGGGAACTGGGAACTGCGGGAGCGCGGTGCTTCGGCCCCGGCTCGTCAGCTGTGTCTCGATAGCGGGCGCGAGCTGATCCAGATGCGCCATGCCGGGATGGCCTGCAGTCGCACGGTCGTGCAGGACACGCCCCAGGACGTGACAGTGCAATATACCTGTCCGGGGCAAGGCTATGGCCGCACGCATATCCGGCGCGAGAGCAACAGCCTGATCCAGATCGACAGCCAGGGTATCGCCAAAGGGCAGCCCTTCTCCTTTACCATGGAAGGGCGCCGCACGGGCGATTGCGCCAAGTGACCGGAGGGGTGATCGGGGACGCAAGGTTGAGTTGGCGTCGTTGTCGGGTTAGCGCGGGATCATGACTGATATTTCTTCCGAACCCCTGCGTGATGCGGTCGTCCTGCTTTCGGGCGGGCTTGATTCCATGGTTTCTGCGGCGATCGCTCTGGAGCAGGGCTATCGCGTCAATGCCCTGACCATCGACTACAATCAGCGCCATCGCCGTGAACTGGATGCCGCGCGCGAGATCGCTCGTACACTGGGGGCTGCGCGCCATGTCGTACTGCCGCTGGACTTGCGCAAGTTCGGCGGATCGGCACTGACCGACGACATCGACGTTCCCAAGGACGGGGTCAGCGCCGATGACATCCCGGTAACCTATGTTCCGGCGCGAAATCTGGTGTTCCTGTCGCTGACGCTGGCCTGGGCCGAGGCGATCGGGGCGCAGGACATCTTCATCGGCGTCAATGCGCTCGATTATTCGGGCTACCCGGACTGTCGGCCGGAGTTCATCTCGGCTTTCGAGAATGTCGCCACGCTGGCGACGAAGGCAGGGGACGGGGGCAAGGCCTTCCATATCCGCGCGCCGCTGCAGTTCATGAGTAAGGCCGACATTGCGCGCGAGGCGGCGCGTCTGGGGCTGGAGACTGGAATGAGCTGGTCGTGCTACGATCCGCAACCGGACGGCAAGGCCTGTGGCCTGTGCGACAGTTGCCGCCTGCGCAAGGGCGGGTTCGAGGAAGCAGGGCTTACCGACGCGACGCCTTACGCCGCCTGATTCTCAAGCCTCTGAACAGGCGCCTGCGCGTCTGTTGACGACACGAAAAAGGCCGCCCGCGGATATATCGCAGGCGGCCTTTTTCGTGTCCGCGCCGGCGAGGCGCTTATCAAACCCACACCTTGGCCCGAAGCAAGGCAACGGACCTGAGGTCTCCCCGTTTGCAGCAGGCAAAAGAAAAGGGGGCCGGATTTCTCCAGCCCCCCGATCCTGTACCGTTGCCGGTTCGCTTACTGGCCCGAACCCGGACCGTAAGTGATCTCGACGCGACGGTTCTGCAGCTCGCGCACGCCATCCGCGGTCGGAACGCGCGGGTTGGCTTCGCCGAATGCCTGGCTCGAGATCGAGCCGTCGGGGATGCCGTGGCTGGTGAGGTACGCACGGACCGAAGCGTTGCGACGCTCCGAAAGGCCCATGTTGTACTTCGGCGTACCCGAACGGTCGGTGTAGCCTGCCAGCATGATCGGAACGTTGTCGCAGTTGCCGTAGGCGCTGATCGCGCTGTCCAGGATGCTCGACGCTTCCGGCGTGATGTCCGACTTATCCCAGTCGAAGAACACGATGTACGGACCCTTGTTGCAGACCGGAGCCGGCGGCGGGGGCGGCGGGGGCGGCGGGGGCGGCGGCGGGGGCGGCGGGGGCGGCGGCGGAGCCGCTTCCTCTACCTTCTTGCCACCGAAGTTGTAGGCCAGCGTGCCCATGATCGAGTGCGAGCGCCAGCGGGTGCGGACGTCGTCACCCGCACCGTCGACGAGGTCAACGTTGCTGACGTTCTGGAAGCGGTACTTCAGACCCACGTCGATATGGTCGGTGATCGGGGCGCGAATGCCCGCGATGACCTGCCAGGCGAAGCCGGTGTCCGAGTCGCCGATCGTGGTCGACTTGACGCGAGCGACGCCCGCACCACCGCCGACATAGCCCTGAAGGCCGTCGTCGGGACCGAAGTCAACGAGGCCATTGACCATGAACGACAGGTTCTGGCCCTTGCCGCCGAGGTCCTTGACGTCAGCCTGGCGATAGCTGGCTTCGGTTTCGAGACGGAACGGACCGAAGTCGTAACCAAGCTCTGCACCACCGTCGAAGCCGGTGTGGTAGTTGATGTCACCTTCATTGACACCGTTCACGTGAACGGCTGCATCTTCGACGATCATCGCGCCGAAGTCCATCTGAAGATACCACGAATTATCTCGTGCGAATGCGGGAGTGGCGATGGCAGTCGATGCCATGGCCAGTCCAAGGACGAGTTTCCTCATACGTTTCCCCTACTAAGAAATTGGAGCCACCGAGTGCTGCGGTGTCTAGCTCCTCCCATAAGTGCACGCAAGCGCACAATCGAAGGACCTGTGGCAAGAATGCCGCACTAGACAGGTCGCCGAGAATTGCTCGTACGACCCAAAGCCGGACACCTGCATTTCGTGACCCCTGTTGTTGCGGTTTTCACACCGACGGTAAGACACCCAAGGCTTGCAAAGCGGAAATCAGGGCATTGATCGCCGCTCGAGCCTCCCCATCAACTACGGAGCCGCCTAGTGGTTCCTGCGGAGTGGCGGGTTTTTGCCAATTTTCGAAAAAAAGCATGTCACTGGCCGTGGCGAGGTTGAAGATTCGCATCCCTTTGCACGGCGAAATGAAAACCCAGCTGCCCTGCTGGAAGCAGGCGATGGCATCGTCCTGACCCGCAAAATCTCCGCTTGCATCGCTTGCAACGATCCAGGAGTCGCCCTCCTGCATCGCTTCGGGTGGCGCGGATGCAACGCCTTTGACCGTGCAATGCAGCAGGGCATCCGTCCGCGCGAGGCTTTCGTTCACGAAGACTTCCTTTTGCGCCTGACCGGAGAGCGTGGCTGTGCTGGGGGCCGCGCAGCGATTCGGGTTCGGCGGCGGAATAGAGCATGGCTTGCGCGCCGCTCGGCCATGTCAGCCGCCGCAGCGAGGATTCGTAGAGCGGGCGCTGCTCGCGCGGGCCGACCGAAAGCAGTCCGCTCTCGCCCTCGACCATCACCGCGCGCACTTCGCCAAGGCTCGCGCCGACAAGGGCGATGCGCGCCGCAGGATCGCTCTCGGCGATCTGGCGGACCCACTCGGCGCCGCTGCGGGTCTTGCCGAAGCCGCGTCCGGCCATGATCAGCCACAGGCGCCAGTCGCCCGCCGGGGCAAGCTGGGCGGGGCGCGCCCAGAGCTTCCAGTGCCAGCGCCAGGCGCGCTGCTCGGCGCGCGAGAACGAGGCGACAAGAGCGTCGATCTCGGTCGCCTCGGCCCCGGCCATCCAGTCGAGCGGGTCTGCCTCAGCCATCTGCGGGATCTCCGTTAGGGTTCGCGGCGGCAAGGCGGCGGGCCTCCACCTGCTGGCGCAGATGCTCCAGCTTGGCATCGATCGAGGCGCGCACGGCGGCGACATCCTCGTCCTCGCGCAGGGCCCGCTCGCGCGCCACGGTGTCGCGGTGGAGGCCGAGCAGGCGCAGCGCGGCGGCGTTGTCGAAGCGCACGGCATCGTCCTTGCCCTCGCCGAAGCGCAGGCGCTGGAGCACTTCCATTTCGAGGTTCTCGTAGCCTTCGAGCAGCGCGGCGTACCACAGGCGGGCGAATTCCGGCTCCTCGCGGCGCACCTTGTAGGGGCGGCTGGGGGGGACTGTGGCTGCTGCCGCCGCAGCCGTGACGTTTGATGTTTCGGCCAGCGCGGCCAGAAACACGCCGCGCCAGTGCGCGTTGGGCTTGGCGTTGTCTGCCGCCGCATCGTTGGTGGAGGCCTCGACCTCGGCGGCTGGGGTCTTCGTCTTGCGGCGACGCGCGGCGCCACCGGGCGAAGCCGGGTTCGGCTTTTCCATGGGGTATCCTGCATTGCGGAAAGGGAACGAAACGAGGGGGGCGAGTTTCGGGAAAGGCCGCGATCCGATTCGGTCAGCAGGAGCGGCAATGTTCCTGTTATGTACCAATTCGTCTGCCTGATGTCAAGGTGAAATAACCAAATGGGTTCCCTCTGTGCGATCCCTTGTGAGCCGGACCATTCCCCTCTAGGCACGGCGCCGGGATTTTTTGCGGGATGATACGTCGAATGCTTCGTCGCCTTTACGACTGGACCATGGCCAAGGCGGCGCATCGCCACGCAGGCTGGTGGCTGGCGCTGTTCGCGTTCATGGAGGCGAGCTTCTTCCCGGTCCCGCCGCATCCGCTGCTGGGCCTGATGTGTCTGGCCGAACCGAAAAAGGCGATCCGCTACGCCGCGATCGCCACGCTGGCCTCTGTCACGGGCGGGCTGCTCGGCTATGCCATCGGCCACTTCGCCTATGCCGCGTTCGGCCACGCGCTGCTGCACCTGCTCCATCTGGAGCAGAGCTTCCCGACTGCCGCCTGCTATCTGCGGACCTACGGCGCGGAGATCATCATCGTGAAGGGGGCGACGCCGATCCCCTTCAAGCTGATTACCATCACCGCCGGGTTCATCGGCATGAACCTGTGGGTGTTCCTGGGTGCCAGCATTGTTTCGCGCTCGATCAGCTTCATGATTGTGGGCGTGCTGTTCCGCCTGTTTGGTGCGCCGATCAAGGCGGTGATCGACAAGCATCTGGGCAAGGTGACGGTGGCCTTCGTCGCCGCAGTGCTGGTCGGTTTCCTGGCGGTCTCGCTGCTTGGCGGCGGTTCGAAGCAGGCCGATGCCAAGTGCGCGCACGCCACGCTGGACATGCCTGCCTGAAGAATTAGCTCAAGGCGAAATCGACCGCCGCTGCGGCATGCAGCGCGGTCGTGTCGAACACCGGCACGGCGCTGTCCTGCGGCCCGACCAGCAGCATGATCTCGGTGCAGCCCAGGATCACCGCTTCGGCCCCTGCCGCGACCAGACGGGCGATCACCGCGCGATAGGCCTCGCGCGATTCGGGGCGCACCTTGCCCGCCACCAGTTCCTCGTAGATCACCCGGTGGACCGTCTCGCGGTCTGCCGCCTCGGGGATCAGCACGTCGAGCCCGTGGCGCTCGGCCAGACGGCCCTTGTAGAAGTCCTGCTCCATCGTGAAGGCGGTGCCGATCAGGCCGACCTTCTTGAGGCCCGCCGCCTTGATCCGCTCCGCCGTGGGATCGGCGATGTGGAGCAGGGGGATGCCGACGGCGGCCTCCACCGCAGGCGCCATGCGATGCATCGTGTTGGTGCAGATCAGCAGCACGTCCGCGCCGCCGCCCTCCAGCCGCCGGGCGGCATCGACCATGCGTTCGGTCAACGCAGCCCAGTCGCCTGCGTGCTGCAAGGCCTCGATCTCGGAGAAATCGAACGACCACATCAGGCATCTGGCGGAAGCCGTCGGTCCGCGCCGGTCGCGAATGCCTTCGTTGAGGATGCGGTAGTATTCGGCCGAGCTTTCCCAGCTCATGCCGCCGATCAGGCCGATTGTCCGCAAGCTGTCACGCCTTTCGTGCGAAAGTGAAGTGCGGCAGGTCTACCGCGCCGCGATGTTTTGTGAAACGTTCGGGGCGTTCGCAACCTCCAGGGAGATCTGCATGGCCTATCGTATCGCCGTCATCGTCGGCAGCCTGCGCGCCGAATCGTTCAACCGTCAGCTGGGCGAGGCGCTGACGAAGCTGCCCGCGGCGGCAGGGCATCATTTCGTGTTCCCCGATATCGGCACGCTGCCGCTCTACGATCAGGATGCCGATGGCGATCCGGCGGCCGAAGTGACAGCGTTCAAGCAGGTCGTGGCGAGCGCCGATGCGGTGATCTTCGTGACGCCGGAATACAACCGCTCGATCCCGGGCGTGCTCAAGAACGCGCTCGATCAGGGCTCGCGCCCTTACGGAAAGAGCGTGTGGGGCGGCAAGGTCGCAGGCGTGATCGGCACCTCACCGGGCAAGGTGGCGACGGCGCTGGCGCAGCAGCACTTGCGCAACGTGCTGGCCTATCTGGATATGCCCACGCTGGGCCAGCCCGAGGCCTTCGTGCAGTGGAGCGATACCCTGCTCGACGACAGCGGCGCGGTGGGCGAGGGCTCGGCAGGCTTCCTCGACGGCTGGATGAAGGCGTTCCTCGCGCTGGTGGACGCGCATGTGAGCTGAGCCCAGATACGAAAACGCCGCCGCGTCCCGGTGGGGAGGCGGCGGCGTTTTTGCGTTATCGCGCAAGGCCGGATCAGATGATGCCGACAGCCTTGCCCGCGCGGGTGAACATGCCGATGATCGTCTGCACCTGCTCGGCCGAATGCTCGGCGCACAGCGAGCAGCGCAGCAGCGTCATGTTCGCAGGGGTCGCCGGCGGACGCGCGAGGTTCACGTAGAGACCTTCGTGCAGCAGCGCTTCCCACATCATCGCGCCGCGCTCCAGATCGGGCATGACGACGGCGATGATCGCGCTCTGCGGCTCGGCGGTGCCCAGCTGGAAACCGGCATCGGTCAGGCCCTTGTGCAGCACCTTGGAGTTCGCCCACAGGTGCGCGCGCTTGTCGCCCGCGTTCATCAGCTTGCGCACCGAGGTCGCGGCGGTGGCGACGACGCTGGGCGGCAGACTGGCGGTGAACACGTAAGGGCGGCAGACCAGACGCATGATCTCGAACTTGGGGTGGTTCGAGACGCAGAAGCCGCCGACCGTGCCGACCGACTTCGAGAACGTGCCGATCACGAAATCGACGTCATCGAGACAGCCCTGATCCTCGGCCACGCCGCGACCGTTGGGGCCGATGAAGCCCATCGAGTGGGCTTCGTCCACCAGCACCATCGCGCCGTACTTCTTGGCGACCGCGATCATCTCCTTGAGCGGGGCGATATCGCCCAGCATCGAGTAGACGCCTTCGAGGATCACCAGCTTGCCCGCGCCTTCGGGAATGCGCTTGAGGCGCTTTTCCATGGCGTCGATGTCGTTGTGCTTGAACGGCACGATCTCGGCATCGCCCAGCTTGCAGCCGTCCCAGATCGAGGCGTGGCTGTCGATGTCGAGGACGATGTAGTCGCCCTTGCCCGCGATGGTCGAGATGATGCCCAGGTTCGCCTGGTAGCCGGTGGAGAACACCATGGCATGGTCCATGGCGTAGAACTCGCAAAGCGCCTGTTCGACCGCCTTGTGGCCCGCATAAGTGCCGTTGAGCACGCGGCTGCCGGTGGTGCCCGCGCCGAAATCGTCGAGCGCGGCCTTGCCGGCGGCGATCACGTCCGCATCGAACGTCATGCCCATGTAGTTGTAGGTGCCCAGCAGGATCGTCTCGCGTCCGTTGCACATGGCGACGGTGGGGGAGACGACGCGCTCCATGACGAGGCCGAACGGATCGGTGACGCCGGTGGAGAGCAGGTCGGTCCGCATCTGGATCAGCGGATCGAACTTGCTGAACAGGTCCTTGGATTCAGTGGTCTCGGTGGTCTCGGTCATCGCGAAATCAACCCTGCAGCTTGACCACGGCGTCGACGAGCTGGCCGTAGTTCTCGATCTCGGCCTGCTGGTTCATCGAGATGATGATGTCGAACTCGTCCTCGATCGCGGCGACGAAGTCCATCACGGTCAGGCTGTCGAATTCGAGATCGTCGGTGAAGCGGGTCGCGTCGGTCACGGTGACGCCCTTCTTGTTGAAGGGCTCGATCAGCGCGGCAATGCGCTCTGAGGTCTCTGCGCGGTCCATGGTCTCAAAAACTCCGAAAGGGTCTAGTCGGCTCTCTGGCCGCGAATTGCGGCGCAAAAGCGGCGCGGCGTCGCAAAGTCAAGCGCCGGTGGGCTGAGGGGAGAAAGAGGGAATGGGATGGAGTGCATCACAGGAGCGCCCGGATGGCCTGCATGAACGGCCCGATCGAGATCGGCTTGGCCAGATACCCCTCGGCGCCTGCCTCGCGGATGCGCTCCTCGTCGCCCTTGCCCGCATAGGCGGTGACGGCGAGCACCGGGATCGTGCGCAGCACCGGGTCTTTCTTGGCTGCCTCGATCAGGTCCAGCCCGGAGACATTGGGCAGCTGGATGTCCATGATGACGAGGTTGGGCACGAAGCGGCGGGCGGCGTCCAGCGCCTCCAGCCCGTCCGCCACCGGCTCCACGGCGAAGCCTTGTGCGCGAAGAACGTCGCAAAACAGCCTGCGGTTGAGATCGTTGTCCTCGACAACGAGGATTCGCTTTGCCATTCGACGCCCGGACACCATCTAGAGTTGTACGGACAGCTCTATGCCAGAGAATCGAGGCTGACAATTCTTCGCGAGCCGCCACAACCCGCCCCCGACGCTCAGGCGCTGGCGCTCAACGCGCTCGGCTGGGTGCTGGGCGATGCCGACCGGGCCGGGCGGTTCCTTAGCATGACCGGGCTGACGCCCGATTCGCTGCGCGAATCGCTGGGCGAACCGGCGACGCTGGAGGCCGTGCTCGACTTCCTGTGCGCCTACGAAGCCGATCTGGTGGCAGCGGCAAAGGCGCTGGGCGTGCCGCCTGCGCAACTGGCCGCCGCGCGCGGGAGATTGGGAGCATGAGCCGTCCGCTGATCATCACCGATTGCGACGAAGTGCTGCTGCACATGGTCGCGCACTTCCGCGACTGGCTGGCCGAATCGCAGGGCGTCGAGTTCCGGATGAAGCATAACGATTTCACCGATTCGATGACGTGGATCGACGGCGGGGGTACGGTTCCTGCGGCAGACGTCTGGCGCCTGCTCAACGCCTTCTTCGATACCGAGATGGCGCGGCAGACCGCCGTGAAGGGCGCGATCGAGGGGATCACCGAGCTGCAGCGCCATGCCGACGTGGTGGTGCTGACCAACCTGCTCGATTTCCGCCGCGATTCTCGCAAGGCGCAGCTGGCGGCCTTCGGGCTCGACTTGCCGATCTATACGAATCAGGGGCCGAAAGGCCCGGCGCTCAAGGCGATTCTGGACGAGTACCAGCCCGAGCGTGCGATCTTCATCGACGACCTTTCGCAGCATCATGGCTCGGTCGCCGAAGTGACGCCCCATGTCACCCGGCTGCACTTGTGCGCCGAACCGGTGCTCGCTCCCCACATCGCCTGCGCTTTCAAGGCAGGCCATGCCCACGCCCGGATCGATGACTGGGCCGAGGCGTTACCCTGGCTTCTCGCGAAGCTGAACGACGACCAGAAGGACTTTGCAGACTCATGAGTGACATCGACGCCCGCCTTGCCGAACTCGGCCTGACCCTTCCCGTCGCCGCCGCGCCGGTCGCCGCCTATGTCGCGGTGGTCGAATCGAACGGCCTTGCCCATGTCTCGGGCCAACTGCCCTTCGTCGAGGGCAAGCTCGTCACCGGCCGTCTGGGCGAGGACGTCTCGCTGGAGCAGGGCGTCGAGGCTGCGCAGGCCTGCGGCGTGATGCTGCTGGCCCAGCTCAAGGCCGCTCTGGGTTCGCTCGACCGGGTTGAGCGCGTCGTCAAGCTGGGTGTGTTCATCAACTCGGCAGGCGATTTCACGCAGCAGCCGCAGGTCGCCAACGGCGCCTCGGAACTGATGGTCGCGGTGTTCGGCGATGCCGGCAAGCACGCCCGCAGCGCCGTGGGCGTGCCGGTGCTGCCGCTGGGCGCCGCGGTCGAAGTGGATGCCGTCATTGCCGTTCGCCCTGCTTGATCGCTGGCTTGCGCCGGTCCCGCCGCCTTCGCGGGTGGACTGGATCGGTGCGCAGGACTTCGCGCATCGCGGCCTGCACGACGCGGGAGTTCCCGAGAACTCCCGCGCCGCCTTCGCGCGTGCCGTTTCGGCGGGCGTGGGCATCGAACTCGATGTCCAGCGCTCCAGCGACGGGCGCGCGGTGGTGTTTCACGACGATACGCTGGAGCGGCTGACCGGTGCTTCGGGTCGCGCTTCGCGCCGTACCGCGCAGCAGCTTGGCGCGCTGACGCTGGCGGGGACGTCCGAGACGATCCCGACCCTGCGCGATGTGCTGGCCGAAGTGGCCGGCCGTGTGCCGGTGCTGATCGAGGTCAAGGTCGGCCCGCAGCAGCGCGTCGCCGCGATCTGCCTTGCCGTGCGTCGGGTGCTTGAGGGGTATGTCGGAGAGCACGCGGTGATGAGCTTCGATCCGCGCGTTTGCGCATGGTTCCGCCGCCATTCGCCACATAGCGTGCGCGGGCTGATCGTCTCGGAAGGCGATGATCGCGCGCTTGCAGGCAAGGTCCGCCGCCGCCTTTCGCTGTGGCATGCGCGCCCCGATTTCCTCGCCTACGATATCCGCGACCTGCCGAGCCGCTTTGCTGCCGGTCAGCGTCGCCGGGGCATGTTGCTCGCGACCTGGACGGTGCGCACGCCGGACCATCGCGATCGCGCGCTCGACCATGCCGATACCGACATCTTCGAGGGCGAGATCGTCCGCCGGCAGGAGGTCGGCGTGACGGCGTGAGCGGGACGGACGTCATCGCCCGGATCCATGATTCGGTCGCGGCGCTGCCTGCCGGGGAGTGGGACGCGCTGACCGATGGCGGCAATCCCTTCGTCTCGCACGATTTCTTGAGCGCCATGGAGACCTCGCGCAGCGTCGGTGGGCGCAGCGGCTGGATTCCGGTGCCGCTGACCATCGCCGAACCCGATGGTGCGCTCGTCGCGGCCATGCCTGCCTATCTCAAGGAGCATAGCCAGGGCGAATACGTGTTCGACCATGCCTGGGCCGATGCCTGGGAGCGTGCGGGCGGGCAGTATTATCCCAAGCTCCAGATCGCGGTGCCGTTTACCCCGGCCACTGGCCCGCGCGTGCTGTCGCGCCGCGACGACCTGCTGCTGCCGATGCTGCGTGCTGCCGAATCGCTGTGCGACCAGAACGGGCTGTCTTCCGCCCACGCGACCTTCATCGAGCCCGATCAGGTGCCGGTGTTCGAGCAGGCGGGCTGGCTGCTGCGCGAGGATATCCAGTTCCACTGGGAGAACCGGGGCTATGCCGACTTCGATGGCTTTCTGGCCGCGCTGTCCTCCCGCAAGCGCAAGGATATCCGCAAGGAACGCGAGAAGGCGCAGGAAGGCGTCACGATCGAGCACCTTTCCGGCGCGGACCTGCGCGAGGAGCACTGGGATGCGTTCTGGGAATTCTATCAGGATACCGGTGCGCGCAAGTGGGGCCATCCCTACCTGACCCGCGCGGCATTCTCGCTGCTGGGCGAGACGATGGCGGACCGCATCCTGCTGGTGCTCGCCCGGATCGGCGGGGAGCCGGTAGCGGGCGCGCTGAACTTCATTGGCGCCGATGCGCTCTACGGTCGCTACTGGGGCGCCCGCATCGACAAGCCGTTCCTGCACTTCGAGCTGTGCTATTATCAGGCGATCGACGCGGCTATCGCGCGGGGCCTCTCGCGCGTCGAGGCAGGCGCCCAAGGTGGGCACAAGCTGGCGCGCGGCTACGAGCCTGTCCGCACGGTCTCGGCGCATTACATCGCCCATCCGGGTTTGCGCAGCGCGATCGCGGACTATCTGGAGCAGGAGCGGGCAGGCGTTGCCAGCGACCAGCTACGCCTTGGAGACCATACGCCGTTCCGGCGGGATTGAGACCAAAGTTCGATGAGCTTGCCTCATCGCAGCTTTGGTTAAGCCCGTGTGGCGTTTGAACATGTCCAAGGCGTGATGCGTCAGCATCTCAGCGCCTTGATCTAAGACGCTCAGGCCGCCTTGCGTGCCGACGTTGCGCGCAACCATTCGCGGGCGCGACGCTGGGCTTCGGCGATTTCGCGCGCGGTCATTTCGTCCGCGACCTCGGCGCGGCAGCCGGCGGCGTCCTCATGTTCCGAGAGCGCGGCGAGGTTGAACCACTTGTGCGCCTCGACCAGATCGCAGGCCATGCCGTGCGAGCCGGTGGAGAAGGTCACGCCCAGATCGAAGCAGGCATCGGCATCGCCAAGCGCGGCCGCGGCGAGGCTGTTCGCGATGAAGCGGTTTTCGGCCTGAACGGCGAGAGCGCCAAGCGGTGAAGCGTCGGTCTGGTTAATGATCGCGAATTCCATGGTGGCAACGTCCCCTGTTCGTGCGTTGCGACCTGTGGCGTCGGCTCCGCACCATTCCTTGCATCTGTCGTCCCGGAAGGTGCCGCAGGTTCGATCAATAAATGGTTAACGTGAATTTGGGCAAAGGCTCGGATACGCCGTGTGTCCGGCGCGGTGCTGGTGGCGGGTTGAACTGTTTTACGGTCAAGGCATCCAGAACGGATGCAATCCGGACAGAAAACCCGGAATTTTTGTGGATCATTTCGTTAAGGCGCTTGTGCAGGGCAAAGCAGCGACTTATAGGCCCCGGAACTGCGGATTGCTGGGGAGCCACTGGAAAAATCCGGGGCTGCAGGGCGCCGGTGGTCCACGGGGAATTGTGCGGAGATTCTCTAGTAATGGCAACGGCCCTGACTGACGACATTGACGTCCTCGCCACCGCGAAGCGGAATATCGGCGGAGGATATGTTCCTGCCGACGACGAACCTTACATGTCCGATGCGCAGCTGGATTATTTCCGGCGACTGCTCCAGGCATGGAAGCGCTCCATCCTTGATGCTTCCGCCGGAACGCTCCAGCAGTTGCAGGACGGCCCCTTGCGGGAGCCCGACCTCAACGACCGCGCGTCCAGCGAAACCGACTGGGGCATCGAACTGCGCACCCGCGACCGTCAGCGCAAGCTGATCGCCAAGATCGATTCGGCCATCCGCCGGATCGAGGAAGGCGAATACGGATATTGCGAAGTGACCGGCGAGCCGATCGGCATCGGCCGCCTCCAGGCCCGCCCGATCGCGACCATGACGGTCGAGGCGCAGGAAGCGCATGAGCGTCGCGAGAAGGTTTCACGCGACGACTGACCTGCGCCTTTATCCTGTGGTATGGTGCAACCGATCTTGGCGCCGGACCGATAGCGGAGTTAAGTTTCCGTTAGTCGGTCCGGCGTAAAGAGTTTGGAGTGGACATGCGTGTGTCTGCTCTTGCAGATGCACGTATGCGATAGTGGAGGCCATCTCGACGGTTTCCATTGGAAGCAGGATCGAAGACAGCGGACGACCCGATGCAGCAAGGCGATAACAGACAGATCGCGCGAGACAGCCTGTTCCTGATGGCGGACCTTCGCCTGAAGGGGCGCGATGGCGAGCACCGTGTGCGGGTGCGCAATCTCTCGCCGGGCGGGATGATGGGCGAAGGTGCGGTCGATGTGCTGCGCGGCACGTTGATCGAAGTGAAACTGCGCAATATTGGCTGGGTATCCGGTGCGGTCGCCTGGGTACAGGAAAGCCGTTTCGGTATTGCTTTCGAGACCGAGATCGACCCCAAGCTGGCTCGTGCTCCCACGACGGCAGGCACGGAAGAGCCCGGCACCATGCGGTTCGTCCAGCACTACGAAGCACAATACAATCCCGAGACCACGAATCTGCGCAAGATCTGAGGACTGGCCTTTCAGCGTCTTTTCGGGGCGCGTCACGATTTTTGCGGCACGCGATTGCACCGCACGGCAAATGGGCTACCCCTTGATGGCCATGCCCTTGCCCCGCTTCCTCCTTCTTGGCCTGACCGCCGCTTTTACGCTGATGCTGGGCGCCTGCCACAAGAGCGACGGTTCGGCGTTGGGCGTTGCCGTCATCGGACAGAGCGAAGACCCTTTCTCGAAGGGTGACGATCTGCCGCCCGCGCGCCGCCTGCTGCTGGCAGCGACAGCGGAAGGGCTGGTCTCGTTCGACGAACAGGGCCGTGTCGTTCCCGCGCTGGCGGATCGCTGGATCGTTACCGACGATGGGCTCAGCTACATTTTCCGCCTGCGCGATGGCGACTGGAGCAATGGCGATCCGATCACGGCGCGTTCGGGGCGCATAGCCTTGCAGGCAGCGTTGAGGGCGCAGCGCGACGAGCCCCTTGGGCGTGATCTGGCTGTCATCGACGAGGTACGCGCCATGGCTAGCCGGGTGATCGAGATCCGCCTGTCGCGCCCCTCGCCCTACCTTCTGCAACTGCTCGCCCAGCCCGAACTTGGCCTGTTTCACGAGGATCGCGGAAGCGGTCCGATGACGGCGGTGCGCAAGGGGCGGCTGGCAGTGCTGGCGCCAGTGGACCCTTCCAGCCTGGGGCAGCCCGAAGTGGACGATTGGGCCAGTCGTGCCCGTAAGGTCGATCTGGTGGCGATGCCCGCGGTAGAGGCCGTCGAACGGTTCAATGCAGGCGAGGTCGATCTGGTGCAGGGCGGCAGGCTGGCCGATTTCCCGCTGACGCGCTCGGTCGGTATCCTGCGCGGCACGATCCAGATCGATCCGGTCATCGGGCTGCTGGGTTTGCAGGTGATGGACGACAAGGGCTTTCTGGCGACGCCGCAGAACCGCGAGGCGCTGGCCATGGCGATCGACCGGGGCAAGCTGATGGGCGTGTTCGGGTTCGGCGGCTGGCAGCCGACCAGTCGGGTGGTGGCGCCGGGGCTTGATGGCGACCCCGGCACTATCGGGGATCGCTGGCAGCAGCAGACCATCGATGAGCGCCGCGCGATGGCCAGCCAACGCGTGCATCAGTGGATGGCGGCGCAATCCGCGGCACCGCCGGTCTCGGCGCCGGTCCCGAAGGCGCATGCCGCACCTAAATCGCCACCGGAATCTTCACCAGTGACACCGCCGACTTCCGCGCCGCCCGCCCACGGCCCGCATCTCTCGCTCTGGCTCGTTCCGGGGCAGGGCTCGGACATGCTGTTCGACGGCCTCGCTGCCGACCTTGCCACCATCGGTGTCACGTTGGAGCGGGCGCAGGAGGAGAACGGCGCCGACCTCGTGCTTGTCGATACCGTGGCGCGCTATCCGCAGGCGCAGTGGTTTCTCGACCGGCTTTCGTGCAAGGCCTCGCAAGGTCTGTGCGCCCCTGCGGCGGATGCCCTGGTGGAGCAGGCCGATGCGGCGACCGATCCTGCCCAGCGCGTGGCGTTCCTGACGCAGGCCGAAGGCGAACTGACCGGGGCCAACGTCTATATCCCGTTCGGGGCGCCGATTCGCTGGTCGCTGGTGCGTGGCAGCGTCAACGGCTTTGCCCCCAATGCCTGGGGCTGGCACCCCTTGTTGCCGCTGGCCTGGCTTCCCAAATAATCCAAGGACGAGCCGCGCCATTCGGGCCTGCTCGCGTTGGGAGCGACCCGTTCATGGTTTCCGGTTCCGGTTCGGCGCGTCGGATGCCGTTCGATTTTCCGACCGGGCGCGATCCCGCCTCTGTCCGGCGGCGGATCGAGGCGATGGAGTTCCTGCTCGAAAACAGCATCCGCATTCCGGGCCTGCGCCGCGCCGTCGGGCTCGATGCCGTGGTCGGCGTGGTGCCGGTGGCGGGAGACGTGATCTCGGCACTGCTCGGGCTCTATCTGGTCTGGGAGGCGCGCAGCCTTGGCATGTCGCGCTGGAAGCTGGCGCGCATGGTCGGCAATGTCGGCATCGATACCGCGATCGGCGCGATTCCCTTCGCGGGCGACGTGTTCGACTTCCTGTTCCGCTCGAATACCCGTAACCTCAAGATGATCCGCCGTCATCTTGACCGGCACCATCCCGAAACGAGGATCATCGAGGCGTGAAAGCAGGATATGCGGCGCTGGCAGGCGTGCTGGTGCTGGCCGGGTGCAGCAAGCCCGACAATGCGCCGGGGCCGGGCGGGGTGACGATGGGCGAGGCTCGCGCGCTCGACGATGCTGCGGCGATGCTCGATTCGCGAAAGCCGCCGCCGGCCGAAGACGCGACGGCAGCGCCGCAGGATATACCTTCCGCGCAGGCCGAAACGGCCCCGATCCATTAATCCATCTGCACCCGGCCGCGCCCGGCCTTGACCGAACTGCGCAGTTTCTTGCCTTTCAGCCGCTCGGTCTTGCCGACCCGGTTGAGGCGCGATTTCGCGCGCTTTTCGGGCAGCTTGTGCGCTTCGATCAGCAGTTCGGCGAGCCGTTCGCGCGCGTCGGCGCGGTTGGCTTCCTGCGTGCGGAAGCGCCGCGCGGTCAGCACCAGTTCCCCGCGCGAGGTCATGCGGCTGCCCGCCAGTTCCTTCACGCGCTGGAACACCGGCTGGGTGAGGCGCAGGGCATAGATGTCGACGCGCAACTGCACCGCCGTCGCCACCTTGTTGACGTTCTGGCCGCCCGGCCCGGTCGATGCGATGAAGCTCTCGCTTGCGAGAGCCTGCGCGCGCTCGACCACGGCATCGGCGGACATGCCATTGGTAGACACGGGGTGGCTCAGTCCTCGCTGAAGCCGAGCGCGAGGAAATCGGCGGGCAGCGGGCTGACCGCGACGATAGGCGGCTTTTCGCCGCGCGCGATCGTCAGACCGGCGGCGTGGAGCAGCGTGCGCGGCGCGCCCTTCTTCGAGCCGTAGACCGGATCGCCCAGCAGCGGCATGCCAAGGCCCGAGGCGGCATGGACGCGGATCTGGTGGGTGCGGCCGGTTTCCGGGCGGAACTCGATCAGGCTCACGCCGTTGCGGCTGGCAAGGCGGCGCCAATGGGTGATCGCGGGCTTGCCCTTGCGCGCCAGGATCATGCGCCAGCCGTCCTTCTCGGTGCTGACCTTGGAGAGCGACAGCGCGATGGTGCCTTCCTCTTCCTCGGGCACGCCATCGACAATGCCGAGATAGCGCTTTTCGACCTGTCGTTCCTCGAAGGCGGCGGAAAAGCGCTTCAGCGCCTTGGGGTTGCGCGCCAGCAGCAGGCAGCCCGAGGTGTCGCGGTCGAGCCGGTGGACCGGCTGGGGCAGGCGCTGGAAGCCGAGCGTCAGCTGCTCAAGATAGTCTTCCAGCGCGGGGCCACCGGCGCGGGGGCGATCGAGCGGAAGCCCTGCGGGCTTGTCTATGACGAGGGCTTCGCCGTCTTCGAAGAGGATGTCGAATTTCATATTCTGGATGTCCGTTATGCGGGGGGCTCGGCAAGTGCGCCTGCGATCCGTCGCAGTGCCTCGGCGAGCACGGCCTCGTCGGCCGCGAAACTGATGCGGAAGCCGTCGCGCCCGCCGAAGGCGGAGGCGGGAACGATGGCCACGCCGTGATCGAGCAGGTGCAGCGCCAGCGCGGTGTCATCGCCGAAGCGCGCCATCAGCGGCGCGGCATCGACCATGCAGTAGAACGCGCCGTCCGGCGTCGGGGTGAAGAGGCCGGGGATCGCGTTGATCGCGGCGACCACGGCATCGCGGCGGGCGCGGAACCGCTCTCGCCAGCCGATCAGGAACTCTTGCGGGCCTTCGAAGGCGGCGACGGCGGCGGCCTGGCTGATCGAGCAGGGATTGCCTGAAGAGTGCGACTGGAGCTTTTCCATCGCCGCGATCAGCCATTCCGGGCCTGCGGCAACGCCGATGCGAAAGCCGGTCATCGCGTGGCTTTTCGAAACGCCCGAGATCGTCAGCACCCGGTCGGCAAGGTCCGGGCAGAGGTTCGCCAGTGTCGCGTGCGCCTCTCCGGTATAGCCGAGCGGGGCGTAGATATCGTCGCTCATCACCATCACGCGCGGGTGACGGCGCAGCACTTCGCCAATGCCCAGCAGCAGGTCCGCCGGGTAATAGGCGCCGGTCGGGTTGCCGGGGCTGTTGAGCAGCAGCCACAGCGTGTTCGGGCCGATCTGCGCTTCGAGATCGGCGGGCGTGAAGCGGAAGTTGTCCTTCGCATGGGTGGTGAGCGGCACCACCTTGCCCCCTGCAAAGCGCACGATCTCGGGATAGCTGACCCACCAGGGCGAGGGCACGATCACTTCGTCGCCCTCGCTGATCGTGGCGAGCAGGGCATGGAAGATCGCCTGCTTGCCCCCGGCGCTGACGGTGATCTGCGAGGTCGGCACATCGATGCCCAGATCGCGCCGGAAATGCAGCGCGGCGGCTTTTTTCGCCTGCGCGCTGCCGCCAACGGCAGTGTACTTGGTCTGCCCGGCATCGAGCGCGGCCTTGGCTGCATCGAGCACATGGGCAGGCGTCGCGAAGTCCGGCTCGCCCACCGAGAGCGAGATGATGTCGACACCCTGTTCGCGCAGGGCAAAGGCGCGGTCGGTCATCGCCGTGGTCTGCGAGGGCGAGATGCGCGAAAGCGAGCGGGAGACGTGGATCATGCCAGAAGCCTTGCCGGGAGCAGGCCACGCAGCGCGTTGCCCACGAAGAAGCCGTCGGTCAGGTCGTCGAGACGAAGCTCTGCCTCCACCGCGCGACCCGAAGCCAGCAGCGAGGCGCGCAGCACGCCCGGCAGCAGGCCCAATGTGGCGGGCGGGGTCAGCAGAACGCCGTCTCGCTCGACGAAGATATTGGTGAAGGTGCCCTCGGTCAGCAGGCCGTCGTCGCGCAGGAACAGCGCCTCGTGCGCCCCGGCCTCGCGCGCCACCGCCAGCCCTGCTGCGTAGAAGCCGCGGTCGCTGGTCTTGTGGGCAAGACGCCAGTCACCGGCATCGACCGGCAGCGGCAGCACGCCGCAGATCAGCGGTTCGGGTAAGGTTTCGGGTAAGTCCGAGAGTTCGAGCGCATAGGCACCGGTGCGGCCCAGCACCAGACGCAGGCGCGAGGGCACGTCCGCCTCGAAGCACAGCGCCTGGATGGCATTGCGCACGGCGTGGCGATCGAACGCGAAGCCCAGCGCCAGCGCGCTGGCGCCGATCCGGGCGATATGCCCTTCGAGCAGCGCGATGCCCTCGTCGGGCGTGAACCGCATCGTCTCGATCAGATCGAGGCGCGCGGGCGCCTCCGGCCCTGCCGACTTTCGCACGAAACCCCCTTTGACCAGACACTCCCGCCATTCGGGAAGCGCTTGCGAATCGGCGACCACCGCCGAGCCCACTCCCAGCACCGCCCGGCCCCCGCTTGTCGGGCTGTCGGTCAGGCTGAGGGTGCGGATTGCCACATTGAAGGCTGCATCGCCAGAGGGTTCTACGAAACCGATGGCCCCGCAGTAGGCGCCGCGCGCGAAGCGTTCGGTTTGCGCGATCAGTTCCATCGCCCGGATTTTCGGCGCGCCGGTGATCGATCCGCAGGGAAACAGCGCGCGCAGGGCATCGAAGGCGCCAAGGCCGGGCTGCATCGTCGCGTTCACGGTGGAGACCATCTGGTGGACGGTGGGATAGCTCTCGATAGCGAAGGGCGCCTCGGCGATCACGCTGCCCGCCTGCGCCACGCGCGAGAGGTCGTTGCGCAACAGGTCGAGGATCATCAGGTTTTCCGAGCGATCCTTGGCACTGGCGCGGAGTTCGGCGGCAAGCGCCGCATCCTCGGCCTCGTCGCGACCGCGCGGACGGGTGCCTTTCATCGGACGCACGGTGATCGTTTCGCCGGACAGCGCGAAGAACAGCTCGGGCGAGAAGCTGAGCCACCATTCGCTGCCATCGTGCAGCAGGGCGCCGTATCCCGCCTCGGCATGGGCGCGGAGCCCCGCATAGAGCGCGACCGGATCGCCGCTCCACGGACCTGCCAGCGGGAAGGTCAGGTTCGCCTGATAGATGTCGCCCGCGTGGATCGCCTCCTGAATGGCAGCGAAGGCGCGGGCATAGTCGCCGGTGGAGATCTGCGGCTCCAGCGGTCCGATGGACGGACGGCCCGTTCCCGCGTGCGCGGCGAGCCATGCGGGAACATCCGAGGGTGCGATGGTCTCGCAGGTCTCGAAGGCGCCGAACCACAGCAGCGGCTGGGCCGTGCCCGCACGCTGTTCGAGCAGCGGTACGGTACGCGGCTCCAGCATCAGCCCGGCTTCGTAGGACAGCATCCCCGCCACATGCAGGCCCTGCTTCGAGAGCGCTTCCAGCCGGGCGATGGCGGGCAGCACGTCTGCCCCCTCCTGCGCGACCACGACTTCGACCGGGGCGCGATAGAGGCGCGCTGTGCGGCTCGCATCGGGGCGGGCATCGTCGAGCAGGAGGAAGGGATCGGGCATGGTCGCTGGGTTCTCGGTAGCAGGCGCGCGCCTTAGCGTTGTCTTGTCACGGTTGCAAAATACCGCTCGCCGCAGCCGCAACGGCACCCTATCCTCCCGCTGCTAGGGCAAGAAGCAGACGAGACAAGGCCAATGAGCGAGATATTTATCGGACTGGGCGGCAATGGCGAGCGGCAGGTGCTCGACCTTACGCGCGCGAACCGGCACGGCATGGTCGCCGGCGCCACCGGCACCGGCAAGACCGTCACGCTCCAGGCCATCGCGGAGCAGTTCTCCGCAGCAGGCGTGCCGGTGTTCCTGGCCGACGTGAAGGGCGATCTTTCGGGCATTGCGATGGCGGGAAGCCCGCAGTTCAAGCATGCCGACACGCTGGAGGCGCGCGCCAAGGAGATCGGCCTCACCGACTATGCCTACAGCGACAATCCGGCGGTGTTCTGGGACATTTACGGCGAGCAGGGCCATCCGGTGCGCACCACCATCTCGGAGATGGGGCCGCTGCTGCTCTCGCGCCTGATGAACCTCAACGAGACGCAGGAGGGCGTGCTCAACATCGTCTTCCGCTATGCCGACGAACAGGGCCTGTTGCTGCTCGATCTGGAAGACCTGCAGGCGATGCTGGCCTATTCCGCCGAGCACGCCGCCGAGCTTTCCGCCAAGTACGGCAATATCACCAAGGCCAGCGTCGGCACGATCCAGCGCCAGTTGCTCTCGCTCGAAAGCCAGGGCGCGGCGCAGTTCTTCGGTGAGCCCGCGCTGGAGATCAACGACTTCATCCGCTGCGACGAGCAGGGGCGCGGCATCGTCAATATCCTCGCTGCCGACAAGCTGATGCGCAGCCCCGGCCTCTACGCCACGTTCCTGCTGTGGTTGCTGTCCGAACTGTTCGAGGCGCTGCCCGAAGTGGGCGATCCCGAAAAGCCCAAACTGGTGTTCTTCTTCGACGAGGCCCACCTGCTGTTCGACGAGGCGCCCAAGGCGCTGGAGGACAAGGTGGAGCAGGTGGTGCGCCTGATCCGCTCCAAGGGCGTGGGCGTCTATTTCGTCACCCAGAACCCGATCGACGTGCCCGAGGACGTCGCAGGGCAGCTCGGCAACCGCGTCCAGCACGCGCTGCGCGCCTTCACCCCGCGTGACAAGCGGGCGATCAAGGCGGCGGCGGAGACGTTCCGCATCAACCCGCAACTCGATGTCGAGAGTGCGATCACCGAACTGAAAGTGGGCGAGGCGCTGGTCTCGACGCTCGATGGCGAGGGCGCGCCGTCGGTGGTGCAGCGGACTCTCGTGGCGCCGCCGCGCTCGCGGCTGGGGCCGGTGAGCGACAAGGAACGCGCGGTGATCCAGTCGGTCAGCCCCTTCGCGGGCAAGTACGACACCCGCGTCAATCGCGAGAGCGCCGAGGAAGTGCTGGCGGCCAAGGCGGCGGATGCCGCGGCGACGGGCGCGGAAGTGGCCGACAAGGGGCGCGAGGAAGTCGGCAAGCGGGAACGCATCAGTCCCGGTCTGTGGGACGGCATCGGCGGCAAGGTCGCCAAGGCGGCGGCTGGCGCTGCGGCGGCCAGCGCGGGCTCGATCCTGGCGCAGACGATCCAGGGCAAGACCAGCCGTGCCAGCCCCAAGGCTTCGGCCGCCAGCGCGGCGGCGGGCGCGATCGGCGATACGCTGGGCCGCGCGGTGGGTTTTCCGGGGCTTGGCCGCTTCGCACGCAACCTGATCGGCGGGCTGATGCGCTGAGGTGAGCGCGGGCTGGGTTCAATCCCGGCCCGTACTCTCGATCAGTCCGAGGGGATTTCCAGCCGCGCCGTCAGGCCGACGATGGCGCCTCGCGCGTCGCGGCGGTTCGACAGCCTGAGCGCGCCGCCGTGCTGGTCGGCAATCGCGCGGGCAAGGGCAAGGCCCAGCCCCGCGCCGCCGGTGGCCGAATTGCGCGATGGATCGCCACGCGTGAAAGCGTTCATCATCAGGTCGATGTCCGCCTCGGGAATGCCGGGGCCGTCATCGTCGATCAGGATCACCGCGCGGCCCTGTTCGTGCTCCAGCGAGACGCGCGCGGTCTGGCCGTAGCGCAGGGCATTGCTGATAAGGTTGCGCAGCGCGCGGCGCAGCCATGTCGGGCGCACTTGCGCGGCGATGCGGCGCGTATCGAGCAGATCGACCGGCTCGCCCATGTCCTCGTATTCCTCGACCACCGAGATCACCAGCGAGGAGACTTCGGTACGCTCGATCGGATCACTCGGGCGGCCGACGCGGGCGAGCGAGAGAATGTCGTCGAGCGTGTGGACGATATCCTCGATGGTCATCGCCATGCGGGCGCGCTCGGTCTCGTCCTCGACCGATTCGATGCGGACGCGCAGCGCGGTCAGCGGCGTCTTCAGGTCATGCCCGATGGCGCCGAGCATCACGTCCTTTTCGTCCAGCATGGCCGAAATGCGCGATTCCATGGCGTTGTGGGCCTCGATCAGGCGGCGCATGTCTTCCGGGCCGGTCGGCTCCAGCTGATGCCGGACCTCGGGCGCGACGGCGAAGGCTTCAACACGCTTCGTGAGTGCCGCCAGCGGCCGGGTGATCCGGCGCAGGATCAGTGCCACTGCGCCGACCAGCACGATGTAGATCACCAGCGTCTGGAGGATGATCGGCACCAGCAGCATGTTGGCGGCCTGGGGGCTGCGGACCCGCGAGACCAGCCAGCTGCCGTTGCCGGTCGGTCGCACGCCGACAACCAGCAGATGATCGGCGAGCATGTTCTTCACCATGTCGGCGGAGAGATTCAGCCGTTCTGCCCGGTGGCGCGTGCTCTGCGCCGCGAAGGGATCGCTCGCCACGGTGCGATGCAGGACGACGATTTCGCTTGCCGGGAAGTTCTGGTTCTTGAGGATCTGGCGAAGGATGCCCTCGGCATGGGCGTCGCGCGTTTCGCCCTGCTTCTGCGGGGAATTGGTGCTGTATTCCAGACGGAAGCCGCGCGGCGGTGGTCCGCTGAACGGACCGCCCGGTCCACCGGGGCCGCCGTCACTGCCATCGCGATTGCGGTGGTGTCCGAAGGAACCCGGTCCGCGCGTCTCGTTGAGCAGGTTGAACGTCGCCCCGTTGAGCATGCCCGCCTCGTAGCCGTCGCGCTGGGCGCGATAGACCAGCGCGGCGCCGAGGCCCTGCACCAGCAGCAGCGCGGCGGCGACGGCCAGCAGCATCTGCCCCATCAGGCTGTGGGGGCGGGGCAGGCTGAAACGGCGAGTCGTGCTGGCGGTCATCGGGCGATCGTCACTCCGGCAGTGTTCATTCGGGCGCCTGTGGCCCGTTTCATTCGGGTGCCTGCGGCACCTTGCGCACGTCGGCTGCCAGCATGTAGCCGCCGCCCCACACGGTCTGGATCATCTGCGGATTGCGGCTGTCGACCTCGATCTTGCGACGCAGGCGGCTGACCTGATTGTCCACCGCGCGGTCGAACAGGTGCGCCTCGCGGCCCTGCACCATGTCGAGCAGGCGGTCGCGGTTGAGCACCTGACGCGGGTGTTCGAGGAAGGCCATCAGCAGCCGGAACTCGACCGAGGAGATCGCCACGGTGGCGCCGTCGGGATCGGTCAGGCGGCGCTTGAGCGGATCGAGGCGCCAGTTCTCGAACATCAGGTCCTCGTTCTCGACCGCAGGCGTGGGCACGCGCGAGGCCCGGCGCAGCACCGAGCGGATGCGGGCGACCAGTTCGCGCGGCTCGAACGGCTTGACCACGTAATCGTCGGCGCCGATTTCCAGCCCGACGATCCGGTCGGTCGCCTCGGCACGCGCGGTGAGGAAGATCACCGGGGTATCCTTGGCCTCGACCAGATGGCGGCACAGCGAAAGGCCGTCCTCGCCCGGCATCATGATGTCGAGCAGCACCAGTTCGTAGGATGTATCGCGCAGGCGCGAGCGGGCCTCTGCGGCGTTCGAGCACTGGTCGAGCGTGAACCCCTGGCGCGAGAGGTACTCGGCCAGAGGTTCGCGAAGGGCAGCCTCATCGTCGACAAGCAGCAGTCGGGGCAGCGCGGTATCGTTCATCACACTCCTGTTCCGCGCCCGCCGGTCACTGGCCGGGCGCCTGCTGGGCGGCTTCGGGCCGGTCGCCGTCGCGACGGTCCTTGCGCTCCATCCTCATTTTCTGGAACGCCGCCTGACGCTCCGCCTTGGTTACAGTGCCATCGTGGTTCGCGTCGAGCATGTCAAAGCGCTTGAGCGCGGCCGCGACGAATTCCGCCTTGCTGACGGCACCATCGCCATTGGTATCGGCCTTGCGCTCCATATCTCTGGCCATGCCCATGGGGCCCATCGGGCCATGACCATGCGGCGGGCCCTTGCGACCATGCCAGTCGCCATGATGCGGGCCGGGCTGTCCGTCCTGCGCGCCGGGCGGCGGGGGAGGCGGCGGCGTACCGTCATCGCCATCGGGGCCGCCGGGAGGCGGAGGCGGCATGTCGCCCTGCGGACCGCCATCGGGGCCATGATCGCCCTTTGGTCCATGGTCGCCATGCGGACCATGGTCGGCCATGAATTCGGCCTTGGAGATCGAGCCGTCGTGATTGGTGTCGAGGCGGTCGAACATCTTTTCGCGCATCTGCTGGCGCATCAGTTCGCGATCGGCCTTGTCGAGCTTGCCGTCGTGGTTGACGTCGAGGCGGTCGAACAGCTTCTCGGCGCGGGCCTGCGCTTCGGCGCGGGTTTCATCAGCCATCATCGGGCCGTGTCGTTCGCTGCCGGGGCCGTCGGGGGGCGGGCCATCGGGCGCCTGCGCATAGGCGAAACCGCCAAGGGAAAGTGCTGCGACCGAGAGGCCGAGCGAGAACTTGAGCATTCCAGTCATCGCGTGTCCCAATCCAACGTTAAAGTTTTCGGGAAAGCCGCGCGGCCAGTGAGGGGGTGGGGGGAAGTACCGCCGCGCGACTTTCTGATGTCCCGTCTAAAGAGGGACTGTCGCGCAGGTATCCCGGCAGAGCGCTTTATTGTCGCGATTTGTCACACGGGGGAACGGTCGTTCATTTTGCAGCAAAGTCCCGTAAAGATGGGCGTCAGTGTCGCCCGCGATGCCGGGTGCCTTGACCCGAGGTCACGAACAGTGCCTCTGCCGGGCCAAGCGTATTGGCGGTGTGCCACACGCCTGCGGGATTGATCGCGTACTGGCCGGGTTCGAGCTCAATCCGCCGCTGTCCGCCTTCGGGCAGCTCCTGCCACAAGGTGAACGCGCCGGAGAGGCACACGACCAGCTCGTCGCCGTCGGGGTGCATTTCCCACATCGCCCAGTCCTCGGCGAAGGCGTGGACCGAGACGAGGTGCCCGGCTGCACCGTCCTTCGCGGTGCTGGTCGCATAGTCCTCGTACCACCCCGCGCTGCCGGTGAAGGCTGCAAGCATGGCCGCGCCGCCCTTGCTGTCGAGATGGACGGGAAATTCGGAGAGCAGGGGCGCAGCCGGGGCTTCGGCGGACGGATGATCGTCTTGGAAGCCCCGGTTGCCCATCGCTATCAGGCCCTCAGAGCGCGGCGCACTGCGCGTCGAGCCAGGCGAGCGCCTCACCTTCGAGCTGCGGGGCGATGATCGCGTGGACCTGTGCGTGGTAATCGTTCCACCACGCGATCTCGGCGGGCGTCAGCAGGCCGGTATCGACCAGACGACGCTCGATCGGCACGAAGGTCAGGGTCTCGAAGCCGTAGTACTCGCCTTCCATCCCGGCGATGTCACGCTGTTCGACGAGCACGAGGTTCTCGATACGGATGCCGAATTCGCCGCTCTTGTAGTAGCCCGGCTCGTTCGAGATGATCATGCCGGGGCGCAGATCCTGCATGGTCCCGGCCTGTCCACCGGCAGGCTTGGCGATGCGCTGCGGGCCTTCGTGGACCGCCAGGAAGCTGCCGACGCCGTGGCCGGTGCCGTGGGCATAGTCGATCCCCGCCGACCACAGCGCATGGCGCGCCAGCACGTCGAGCTGGCCGCCGGTCGTGCCCTTGGGGAACACCGCCGTGGCGATGGCGATATGGCCCTTGAGGACGCGGGTGAAGCGGTCCTTCATTTCCGCCGTGGGCTCGGCGCCCGTGGGCGTATCGACCCAGACGGTGCGGGTGATATCGGTGGTGCCGTCGGGGTACTGGCCGCCCGAATCGACCAGATAGATGCTGCCCGGCGCCAGCGTCAGGCTGCTTTCGTCGCTCACCCGGTAGTGCGGGATTGCGGCATTAGGCCCCGCGCCCGAGATCGTGTCGAACGAGAGGTCGCGCAGGTCGCCGCAGGCCTCGCGGAAGGCGTGGAGGCGGTCCGATGCGCTCATTTCGGTGACGGTGCCCTTGGGTGCCTCGACGCTCAGCCAGTGGAGGAAGCGCGAGACGGCGGCGCCGTCGCGATGTTGCGCATCGCGGTGGCCCTGCTGCTCGACCGGGTTCTTGATCGCCTTGGGCAGCACGCACGGATCGCTCGCCTCGACGACGATCGCGCCCGACTGGTGCAGGCGCTCGAAGATCGCGGCGACCGCGCTCTGCGGATCGAGACCGACGCGCAGCCCCGCCAGCGCGTCGAGCCCGGCGACGAAATCGTCACGGTTGGCGATCTTCACCGCGTTGCCCAGATGCTGGCGCAGTTCGGGCGTGACTTTCGCCTCGGCGATGAACAGCTCGGCGGTGCCGTCCCTGCGCGCGATCACGTAAGACAGCGCCACCGGGGTACGGTCCACATCGGCACCGCGAATGTTGAGCAGCCAGGCGATCGAATCGAGCGCGGTGACGATCGTCGCGTCGAGGCCCTGTTCGGCCAGCCATTCGGAGACGGCGGCGCGCTTGGCCTCGCTCGATACGCCGGCCAGCGCATCGGGCTGGACGAAGGCGAGCGCGGGCGAGGGCAGCGGCTGGTCTTCCCACACCGCGTCGATCGGGTTGGTTTCCACCGCGACGAGCTTGCCGCCCTTTGCGGCGATGGCTGAATCGGCAGCCTCGACCCACTTCGATCCGTGCAGCCAGGCGTCGTAACCGATCACCGCACCTTGCGGGGCGTGCTGCTTCAGCCACTCGGCAGCGCTGGTCTGCGGCACGCTTTCATAGGCATAGAAGCGTCCGTCCACCTGATCGCGAACCTGCAGGGTATAGCGCCCGTCCACGAACATCGCGGCGGCGGGAGAGAGCGCGGCGTCGGTCAGCACCACGGCGGTTCCGGCCGAGCCGCCGAAGCCGGTCAGCCAGGCAAGGCGCTGGGCATAGCCGCCGACGTATTCGCTCATGTGCTCGTCCGAGATCGGGATCACGAAGCCGTCGAGGCCGCGCGATTTCAGCTCCTTGCGCAGGGCATCGAGACGGGCTTCGTGGGTATTCATCAGCATGGGTTTTGGTATCCGACTTGCGGGTGTGATGCGGCCAACATAGATGGTGGTGATGGTCAATTCCACCCAGACCCTGTCCGGTCCTCCATCGGCGGTGAAAAAACCGCACTCCTTCACCCATCACGGACGCACCGTGGCCGACGATTACGCCTGGCTGCGCGATCCCGGCTACCCGGAGGTGAAGGATGCCGAGGTGCTGGCGCATCTGGAGGCGGAGAACGGCTGGTTCGAGCACCGCATGGCGCCGCATCAGGGCCGGATCGACGCGCTGTTCACCGAAATGCGCGGGCGCATCAAGGAAGCCGACACCTCGGTGCCGCAGAAGGATGGCGACTGGCTCTACTGGATCGAGTTCGAGGAAGGCGCCGAATACAAGAAGTGGTGGCGCCGCGCTGTCTCGGCGGGCGACGATGCTTCCGCGAACGAGCTGATCCTCGATGAAGTGGCGCTGGCCGAGGGGCTGGAATACTTCCGCCTCGGCGCCATCGCCACCAGCAACGACGGGCGCCTGCTGGCCTATTCGGTGGACGACAACGGCTCCGAGCGGTTCACCGCGCGGATCAAGAACCTGGAAACCGGCGAGCTTCTGGCGGACGAGATTCCCGGCACGCTGTCGGGTCTGGTCTGGGTCGCAGGCGACAAGGGCATCGTCTATTCGCTCGCCAACGAGCAGTGGCGTACCGACAACGCCCGCCTGCACTGGCTGGGCGAGCCGCTCGACAAGGATGTCGAGCTGTTCCACGAGGATGACGAGGGCTTCCGCGTCGGCGCCTCGCTGTCCGCCAATGAGGAATGGCTGCTGATCGGGACCAGCGATCACGAGACCAGCGAAGTGCGTCTGGTCCGCGCCGCCGATCCGCTGGGCGAGCAGATCCTTGTGCGCGAACGCGTCAAGGGCGTGGAATACGATGTCGACGTCCACACCGACACGCTGTTCATCCACACCAACCACACGCACGAGAACTTCGCGCTGGCGACCGCGCCGCTCGCCGATCCGTCGAACTGGACGGTGGTGATCGAGGGGACGGACCACTTCTACCTCACCGGCGTCGACGTGTTCCGCGACTTCTACGTGATCGAGGGCCGCGAGCGCGGGCTCGACCGGATCGAGGTGCGCTATTACGACGATCCCGCACGGATCGAGCCGATCGCCTTCGCCGATGCCAGCTATTCGGCAGGCCTTGGCAGCAATCCCGAATGGCATGTCGAGAAGCTGCGGCTGTCCTACGAATCGATGGTGATGCCCAGCTCCGTGCTCGATTACGAGGTGGCGACGGGCAAATTCGAGACGCTCAAGGTCCAGGAAATCCCCTCGGGCTACGACGCCGATCTCTACGCCACCGAGCGGCTGGAAATCACCGCGCGCGACGGTACCGCGATTCCGGTCTCGATCATGTATCGCAAGGACCGCGCGGAGAACGGCAACGGAGCCGGCCCGCTGCACCTCTATGGCTATGGCGCCTACGGCATCAGCATCGATCCGGGTTTCTCGACCACGCGGCTCAGCCTTGTCGATCGCGGCTTCGCCTATGCCATCGCGCATATCCGGGGCGGCGACGACATGGGCCGCGCCTGGTACAAGGCGGGCAAGCTGGAGCGCCGGACCAACACGTTCAACGATTTCGTGGACGTCGCCAAGGGGCTGGTCGACCTCGGCTTCACCGCGCCGGGCCAGATCAGCATCTCGGGCGGTTCTGCGGGCGGCGAGCTGATGGGCGCTGTCATCAATTCCGATCCCGAGCTGTGGGGCGCGGTCGTCGCGCATGTGCCCTTCGTCGACGTGCTCAACACGATGCTCGACGAAAGCCTGCCCCTGACGCCGGGCGAGTGGCCCGAATGGGGCAACCCGATCGAGGACGAAGCCGCCTTCGACCTGATCCTGAGCTATTCGCCCTACGATCAGGTCTCGGCGCAAGCCTATCCGCCGCTGATGGTGACGGCAGGCCTCAACGACCCGCGTGTGACCTACTGGGAGCCCGCCAAGTGGGTCGCGAAGCTGCGCGAGTTGAAGACGGACGGCAACGAGCTGATCCTCAAGACCAATATGGGTGCAGGCCACGGCGGCAAGTCCGGGCGCTTTGAAAGCCTGAAGGAAACGGCGGAGGAATTCGCCTTCATCCTGTGGCAGCTGGGCATCGAAGGTTAAGTCTGCCGCTTTCTCCCCTCCCCTTCAGGGGAGGGGCAGGGGGTGGGGGATTGCCTCTATCGCAAAGGTACGATCATTGAGCGCCGATCGCTTCACACTGACCTTCACCGCGCAGGCAGAGCACATCGATGTGATGGGCCACGTCAACAACGCGGTGTGGGTGCAGTGGATGGAAGCGATGGCCACCGCGCACTGGGAAGCGGTGGCACCGCCCGAGCATCAGGCGGTATGGGCCTGGGTCGTCACCCGGCACGAGATCGACTATCGCGGCAATATCCGCGAGGGCGAGAGTGTGACCGGGGAGACGTGGATTCCCGAGGGGCCGCAGGGCGCGCGGTTCGACCGCTGCGTCGCCTTTCGCAACGCGGCGGGCAAGGTGATCATCTCGGCACGCACGACATGGGCGCTGATCGAGATCGCCAGCGGCAGGCTCCACCGCATCCCGCCCGAGGTCGCCGCGCCTTTCGCGCCGGTGGAGGGATAGACCCTCCTATCTCGGCTGGCCCTATCTCGGCTGAGGCGAGGTGATGATCCGGTCCTGCGCGACGCGCAAGGTGCCCGCCTCGAACTGGGCGGCGAAGCGTTCCTCGTCGTTGGTGCGGTACATCGCCTCGGCGCGCTCGATCTCCTGCACCGAAAGGCCCATGCCCTCCAGCGCCTGACGGGCGAGCACCACGGCGGATTCGACCACTTCGCGCACCATGAACGTCACGGGTGCCTCGTGCAGGCGCAGCACGGTGCGGCGGTCGAAGGCGCGCACGTGGATCGCGGCCTGCGGGAAGGCGGTGTTGACCGAGCGCAGGAATTCCTCGTCCAGCTGGTCCCCGTCCATGCAGAAGGCGATCAGCTGCGCATCCGCCGCGCCTGCCTGCCGCAGCAGGTCGATGCGGCGACCATCGCCGAAATAGACCTTGGCACCGAAGTTTCCGGCAATGTCGATCATCTCGATGTCGGTGTCGATCAGCGTCACCTCGATATCGGCGGCATTGAGGATCTGGCCGACGGTCTGCCCGAAGCGGCCATAGCCGACGACCAGCGCGCTGGCGCCGTCGGCGTTGGGGCCTTCGCGGGTCTCGGCCTTGCCCTGCGGCGCCTCGCGGATGCGGCGCGTGGCCATCATCAGGAACGGCGTCGTCACCATCGAGAGGGTGACGATGGCGCTGAACAGGCTGGAGGCTTCGGGGGCGATCAGGCGCGCGTCCTGCGCCTGTGCGAACAGTACGAAGCCGAACTCGCCGCCCTGGCTCAGCAGCAGGCCGAAAGCCAGCGCCTGCCGCCAGGGCATGCGGAACAGCATGCCAAGCCCGGTGATGATGCCGCCCTTCGCCGCGATCAGCGCCACGGCCATCGCGATCACGAAGACCGGTCGCTCGGCAATGGCGGACAGGTCCAGCATCATGCCCACCGACATGAAGAACAGGCCCAGCAGGATCGAGCGGAACGGCTCGACATCGGCTTCCAGCTCGTGGCGATAGGGGCTGTCGGCCAGCATGACCCCGGCGATGAAGGCGCCCAGCGCGGTCGAGAGGCCCAGGTACTGCATCAGCGCGGCAGCGGCGATCACCGTGAACAGCGCGGCGAACACGAACATCTCGCGCTCGCCCAGATTGCCGATCAGGCGGAACAGCGGGCGGATCACGAAGCGCCCGGCAACGATCAGGCCGACGATCGCGGCGACCGTCGTCAGCGCCAGCTGCCAGCCCGGAGGGCCTGCGGGCAGGTCCGGGTTTCGGTTCAGCGCGGCGATGAAGGTGATCATCGGGATGATCGAGAGATCCTGGAACAGCAGCACGGCAAAGGCACGCTCGCCCATCGGGGTATGCAGGCGGCCCGCGCTCTGGAGCATCGGCAGGACCTGCGCGGTCGAGGACAGCGCCAGCGGCAGGCCCAGCGCCAGCGAAGCGTCGAGACTGAAACCAACCACGAAATGCAGGATGCCGGTGATGGCAAGGCCGCAGAGCACCACCTGCAAAAGGCCAAGCCCGAAGATCTCGTGTCGCATCTGCCACAGGCGGCGCGGCGCCAGTTCCAGCCCGACGATGAACAGCAGCAGGGTGATCCCCAGCTCGGCAATGCCCATCTTACCTTGTGCATCGCCGACGAGGCCCAGCGCATAAGGCCCCAGAATGGCACCGGCGAGCAGATAGCCCAGCGTCGCACCCAGACCCAGCTTGCGGAACAAAAGGACGAACAGCAGGGCCGTGCCCAGCAGCATCGTGCCTTCGGCCAGAAGGAAGGTTTGTCCGCTATCGTGCACGCATCGCCTTTCGGGGGAACCGGGGCCTTTTGGGGAACCGGGGATCGCGACACCGCCTGCGCGACCTTTCGGCGTACCCTAGGCGGGAACGCCGCGCGGGCCAACCCATGCACGGGTAGGGGGGCGTTTTGTCATGACCGCCCGCTTGCGCCTCTGCCCAGGGCTCTGTTCGCATTGCAGGCTTGCATTGATCGAGGTCCGTGCGATGGTTGCGTTCATATACGACAGGGGGATTTTTCCGGATGCGACAGACACTTCTCGCGGGCGCCGCCACGGCGCTGGTGCTGCTTCCCATGGGCGCGGTGGAGGCCGCGCCATCGACGCAGAGCACGCCCGCACAGATCGACATCATCCTCGATCAGGGTCTCAGCCATAGCCAGGCGATGCTCGATGCAGGGCAACTGATCGATGTGATCGGCCCGCGCCTGACGGGCTCGGAGAGCCTTGCCAGGGCGCAGGACTGGGCGATGGCGCGCTTCAGCCAGTATGGCCTCAGCAACGTACACAAGGAAAGCTATCCGTTCGGCACTGCGTGGAATCTCGATAGCTGGCATGCCCGGATGTTGACGCCGCGCGGGCTCGACATGCGCTCGATCCCGGTGGCGTGGTCGCCCTCCACCGATGGTACGCTGCGCGCGCAGGTGGTGCTGGCGCCGATCACGAAGAAAGACCAGTTCGCAGACTGGAAGGGCAAGCTGGCGGGCAAGATCGTGCTTGTCTCGCTCCCCGGTACCGGCAGCGAGCCGGACAAGCCCGCGTTCCGCCGCTACGATGCAGCCGACATCGCCAAGCGTGACAGCTACGATCTGCCGTCCGACGATCAGGAGCCCTTCGCTGAATTCGCCGAACGCGTGCATTTTGCGCATGATCTATCGGAGTTTCTCAAGACCGAAGGCGCCGTGGCCATGGTGCGGATCAGTTCGCGCGATGGCGGGCTTGTGCATGGCGAGGGCTATAATTTCGTACCGGGACAGGGTCTTGCGCTGCCGTTCATGGAGTTGGGCGCGGAAGACTATCGCCGCCTTGCCCGCCTGACGATGATCGGCACCGCGCCCGAGATCGAACTGGCCATCGCCGCGCACGGTTCTGCCGGGATGACCGATGCCGCCAACGTGATCGCGGACATTCCGGGCCGTGATCCGAAAGCCGGATACGTGATGGCAGGCGGCCACTTCGACAGCTGGATCGCGGGTGACGGTGCCACCGACAACGGTTCGGGGAGCATCGTCGTGCTGGAGGCCGCGCGCATCCTCGCCACGATGCCGAAGCCCCGCCGCACCATCCGCTTCGCGCTGTGGACGGGCGAGGAGCAGGGGCTGCTCGGCTCGATCGCCTATATCGAACGACACTTCGCCACCCGCCCGCTTGGCGCCGATGTGCTGGGACTGGACCGTTTCGCGAAATGGACCACCGCCTGGCCGATCACCACGAAGCCCGAATATGGTGAGATGAAGGCCTACTTCAATCTCGACAACGGTTCGGGCAAGATCCGCGGCATCTATGCCGAAGACAACGTGGCTGCCGAGCCGCTGTTGAAGAAATGGCTTGCTCCGTTTGAATCGATGGGGGCTGGCAGTGTCGTGACCGGGCGCACCGGCGGCACCGATCACGAATATATGCAGGCGATCGGTCTGCCGGGCTTCCAGTTCATTCAGGACCCGCTCGACTATGGCAGCCGGGTCCATCACTCGAATCTCGATACCGTCGATCACATGAAGGCCGACGACATGCGGCAGGCCGCCACGATCATGGCCGCAATGCTGTGGCAGGCTGCCAATTCCGACGAAGAGCTGCCGCGCGGCCCCCTGCCAACGCAGCCGAGCAAGGCTGATCCCTTCGCGGTGAAGGATCCGGCGGAGAAGTAAGCGCGGAAACTTTAATTCCGAAGCAACTGGGCGATGGCAGCCCCAAGCTCGCCATCGCCCAGCTCGAGGCTGGCCGGGCCCATCGAGAGTTCGACCGAAAACCGGCCGGTCTCGCCCGGCACGGGTTTGAGATTCGCAAACAGCCAGATGCCGGTCTCGCCCGCCACCCGGTCACGCGCGGTGAGCAGGTCTTCGCGCTCACCGTCCAGATGCAGGTGGAACATGCTCGTGTGCGGCGGGTCGGGCAGCACATGGGCGCGGGGGTGGGCGCCGAACAGCGCGGCGACCTCGCGGGCGCGCTCGATCAGGCGCGGCATGCGATCGAGGCAGGCGGAAAGCCGCATCCGGGCCGAGACGATGTTGGCCATGGCCGAATGCAGCGTGCCGCCCTGTCGGCGCTGCCACACGGCCGCCTCGTCGATGAAGTCCTTCGGGCCGAGCAGCATGGCGCCCGCCAGCGCGCCGACGTCCTTGTAGAACGAGACGTAGACCGAATCGAACAGCGCGGCGATCTCGGCAAGGCTGCGGCCATAGGCGGGAGCGGCCTGCCACACCCGCGCGCCGTCGAGGTGCAGCCGGATGCCGCGCGCGCGGCACAAGCGGCTGAGCGTGGTCAGTTCGTCCCATGACGGCAGCTGGCCGCCGATCTCGCGCGCGGGCAGTTCGATCAGCAGGCTGGCGAGCCCCGTGTCGTGTGCCGCGCCGCCGGGCTCGATCAGCGCGAGCAGGTCGGCGGGTGTCGTCGGGCGGTGTGCCTCGCCCAGCAGGTGGGCGTGAAGCCCATGAAGTTCGCGGTAGCCGCCTTCCTCGTGCAGTTCGAGGTGCGAGGTGGGGTGAAAGGCGGTGGCCCTGTTGCCCGCGCGGTCGCTCCAGATGCGCAGCGCGATCGGCTGGGCCATGCAGCCCGACGGCATGAAGCGCGCGGCAGGCAGGCCGAACAGCGCGGCGACTTCGGCCTCGAAGTCCTCCACCATTGCGCCGGTCCCGTAGTTGTCGGGTTCCAGTCCGGGGGCGAACCCGGCGTCGGTGTGATGGGGGCCGTTTTCGCGCAGCCAGCCCGCGATGGCCTCGAAATGCTCGGCGGGACGGATAGGGCCAGCCCCGGCGAGGTGGCGGCAGGTCAGGCGCAGCCGGGCGCGTTCGGCGGTCAGGGCATCGGTATCGGTCATGCCCGGCTTCATGCGGCGGCGCTGGAATGCCTGCAAGCCCCTCCCTCTCGCCACTGCTGGGCAGACGGATGGGCTTGCCGCGCCTTTAGAGTTGATCGATCCTAGAGCGGGTTGCCGTTCTCGTCGCGGTAGATATCGCGGCGGCCGACGTGGTTGGCGGGGCCGACGAAGCCGTCGTTCTCCATGCGCTCCACCCACTTGGCGGCGGTGTTGTAGCCCACGCCCATCTGGCGTTGGAGCCACGAGACCGAGACTTTCTGGTTCTCGAACACCAGATGGCACACCTGCCGGTACTTGCGCTCTTCCGGCTGGTCCGAAGCCGTGGCGTCGAGGTCGTCGAAGCCGAAGCTGCCTTCCTCGGGCTCTTCGGTGACGGCATCGATGTAGTCTGGCTTGCCCTGCGTGCGCCAGTAATCGGCGACATGTTCGACTTCCTCGTCCGAAACGAACGGACCGTGGACGCGCTTCACCGGGTCGGAGCTGGGCTTGTAGAGCATGTCGCCCTTGCCCAACAGCTGCTCGGCGCCCTGTTCGCCCAGGATCGTGCGGCTGTCGATGCGGCTGGTGACGGCGAAAGAGATGCGCGTCGGCAGGTTGGCCTTGATGACGCCGGTGATGACGTCGACCGACGGGCGCTGTGTCGCCATGATGAGGTGGATGCCTGCCGCGCGGCTCTTTTGCGCAAGCCGCTGGATCAGCACTTCGATTTCCTTGCCGACCGTGACCATGAGGTCCGCCAGCTCGTCGACGATCAGGACGATCTGCGGCAGCACTTCGTAGTCGAACTGGTTCTCTTCGTAGAGCGGCTCGCCGGTTTCCTGATCGAAGCCGGTCTGCACGCGGCGGCCCAGCGGCTCGCCCTTGGCGGCGGCCTTGCGCACCTTGTCATTGAAGCCCGAAAGGTTGCGCACCGAAATCTCGCTCATCTGGCGATAGCGGCGCTCCATTTCCTCGACCGCCCACTTGAGCGCGCGCACCGCCTTGGGCGGCTCGGTGACGACGGGCGAGAGCAGGTGCGGAATATCGTCGTAGCTCTTGAGTTCGAGCACCTTGGGATCGACGAGGATCAGGCGGCACTGCGCGGGCGTCAGGCGATAGAGCAGCGAGAGCAGGATCGCGTTGAGACCCACCGACTTACCCGAACCGGTCGTACCGGCGACGAGCAGGTGGGGCATCGTCGCGAGGTCGGCGACGATCGGCTCGCCCGCGATATCCTTGCCCAGGATGATCGGCAGCAGGCCCTTGTGCGCGGCGAAGGCTTCCGAGGCGACCATCTCCTTGAACGAGACCATCTGGCGATTGGCGTTGGGCAGTTCGATACCCATCACCGTGCGTCCCGGAATCGAGGAGACGCGGGCCGAGATCGCGCTCATGTTGCGGGCGATATCGTCGGCGAGGCCGATGACGCGGCTGGCCTTGATGCCGGGCGCGGGTTCCAGCTCGTACATGGTGACGACCGGGCCGGTGCGCACGGCGGTGATCTCGCCCTTCACGTTGAAGTCGTCGAGCACGGTTTCGAGCAGACGCGCGTTGCTCTCCAGGCTCGACTTGTCGATCTTGGGCTGCGAGTTGGGCGGCGGATCGGCGAGCAGTTCCAGGCTGGGCAGCTCGTACTTGTCGAACATGTCCTTCTGGCGCGCGCCAAGGGCCAGCTGCGCGGGCGCGGGCGAGGCCTTGGGATCGCTGATCTCGGGCGCGCGGCGGGGCTTGTCCGGCGCGGAAGCGAGGTTCGCTTCGGGACGGGCCTTGGCCTTGGCGCGGGGAGCGGCGTCCTCGTCGTCGGTTGCGTTTTCCTTGGCGCCGCGCGCGAAGGGCAGGTCGGAAGCCGAGGGCAGCGCGTCGGTGACGCGGCCGATCTTGCCGGGCAGCGTCAGCAGACGCGCCCAGTCGAACGCGAAGACCCGGCCGACCAGCGCCACGCCGATCGAGGCGCAGGCGAGCGCGAGCACCAGCTTGATCCAGCCCGCCACGCCATCGGGGGCAAGGCCCGCCAGCGCGTCGATCCCGTGCGCGCCGAGCAGGCCGGCAAGGCCGCCCCACGAGGCGGGCAGGGTGCTGCCGGGCTGGGTGAACAACAGCGAGAGCACCGTGCAGATCAGTGCGATGCCGATTGCCAGCACCAGCACCGGGCGCCACCAGCGCTGGTTGCTATGCTCGATCTCCTGATCGTCTTCCTCGACCAGCAGCCACAGCTTGCGCGCGAAGACGTAGAGCAGCGGAAGGAACAGCGCGGAAACCGGCCCGAAGAAGAACAGCGCGCGCTCGGCGATCCAGGCGCCGGGCGTCCCCATCCAGTTCTGCACCGCGCCGCTGGCGGCGGCGGTGGAGGCGGACGGGTCGGTCTGGTGATAGCTCACCAGCGCCAGCGCGAGGTAGACCATCACCGCGAACAGCGCGATCGCGCCGCTCAGTTCGGTGGCGCGCCGCAGCGACCGGCGCAGGACGGCACGCCAGTCCGGCTTGGTCGCCCTTCGGCCGCTGCCCATGGGTCGTGTCGCCATTACAAAAATACCTTCCGAAATCTGCCCCGATTATGCCCGCCGGGGGGACTCGGCGTCAAGAATGGACCGTGAACATCGCTGTGGGCGGGAGATTTGGTTAAGCCCGTGCGGCGCTTGAGCATTGCCAAGGCGTGATGCGTCAGCATCTCAGCGCCTTGATTATAAGTGCCCATCGATGGCGGCCCATGCGTGCGGGGCCAGCGTAGTAGCGCGATGCTTTGTCATGCCGCCCAGCGCGATTACGGGAAGTCCGGCGCGCGCGGCCAGCAGGCGAAAGCGCAAGGGGCCGAGCGAAGGCGCGCCGGGGTGGGAGTCCGTCGCGAAGACCGGTGAGAGCAGCACTGCAACGGCGCGGGATCGCCGGGCTTGCGCCAGTTCGCGCAGCGAATGCGCGGTGACGAGGCGCAGGCCTGCCGCGCCGCGCGTGAGGCGTTCCGGCGCGCCATAGGCGCCGTCGGCGTGGTGGCGGCGCGCTTCGGCCATGGTTCCGGCGAACACCGCGCAGTGGCCGAAGCGGCGTGCGATGCGCTGCAGCCTGCGCCAGCGCGCCAGCCGTTCCTCGGGCGAAAGGTGGTAGTGGCGGAACACGAAGCCCGATCCGCGCGGCAGGCGGGCAAGCACGCGCTCCAGCCGCGCATCGTTGCGGGCGTCGCTGATGAGCCACATCGCGGGGCATTTGAAGGGCCTTGCGGCAAGAGGCGGGTGGCGGTTCGGCACGCAGGCGCTATAGCACCTGCCCATGGATCGAGAAGACATGACGACGCCCGCCACTCGCCCGCTCACCGCTCTGGAAGACATCCGCGCCCGCATCGCGCAGGCTGCCCGCATTGCCGGTCGCCCGGAAGACGCGGTCGAGCTGATCGCGATTTCCAAGACCCACCCCGCCGAGCTGATCGCGCCGCTGATCGCGCAGGGCCAGCGGGTGTTCGGCGAGAACCGCGTGCAGGAAGCGCAGGCGAAATGGCCCGCCCTGCGTGAGGCGCATGAGGGCATCGCGCTGCATCTCGTCGGCCAGCTTCAGTCGAACAAGGCCGAAGATGCGGTTGCGCTGTTCGACGGCATTCATTCGCTTGACCGGCCCTCGCTGGTCGAAGCGCTGGGCAAGGCGATGGACAAGGCGGGGCGCCGGGTGCCGTGCTTCGTGCAGGTGAACATCGGCGCCGAAGAGCAGAAGGGCGGCTGTGCGATTGCCGATGTGCCCGCGCTGCTGGGCGCCGCCCGCACCGCAGATGTGCCGGTGTCGGGCCTGATGTGCGTGCCGCCTGCCGACATCGAGGCGGCGCCGTTCTTCGCGCTGCTCGCCAAGATCGCGGTCGACAACGGCGTCTCGCAGCTGTCGATGGGCATGAGCGGCGATTTCGAGGTCGCGGTGATGCTGGGCGCGACGCATGTGCGCGTGGGCAGCGCGCTGTTCGGCGCGCGCGGATAGCACCTGACGGAGGGCGCCTGATGGCGGAGCGCAGCGAAAAGCAGAAGATGCTGGCGGGCGAGCCCTATCGCGCCTCCTGCCCGGAAATCGTCGCCGACCAGCGCGCCGCCGCCGAATGGATGATGCGCTACAACGGCCTTGTCGATGCGGACGAGCGTTTCGCGATGCTGCGCGAGCGCTTCGCCAGCGTGGGCGAGGGCGCGACGATCCGCCCGCCGTTCCACTGCGACTACGGCTTCAACATCGCACTGGGCGCGGGCGTGTTCCTGAACTTCAACTGCGTGATTCTCGACGTGGTGGCCGTCACCATCGGCGAGGGCACGCAGATCGGCAGCGGCGTGCAGATTCTCACCGCCGACCATCCGCGCGATCCGGTGGAGCGCGCCAGCGGCCTCGAATGGGGGCGTCCCGTGGTGATCGGACGCAACGTGTGGATCGGCGCGGGCGCCATCGTGCTGCCCGGCGTGACCATCGGCGACGATGCTCTTGTCGGCGCGGGCGCGGTGGTGACGCGCAACGTGGCGCCGGGCACGACCGTCGTCGGCAATCCTGCCCGTCCGCCTTACTCGTCGGTGGTGAGCGGCAAGTGTCAGGCTCCGCGATGACCGGCAAAGGTTTTGCATACCGTCTCCGCGCTCGTCTGACGGCGCTGGGCGAGCGCTATTTCGCGCCGATGCACTGGCGCGAGGGGCTGCTGGCGCTGCCCGCGCTGCCGCTGATCTTTCTGGGCGGCGTGGCGCTGGGCAACCCGGTGGGCGGGGCGATGGCGGCGGGTTCCGCCTTCAGCGTCGGCTTCGGTTCGGCGCACGATCTGTTCGGACGACGCTGGGCGGCGATGCTGGCCGCGCTCGCAGGAATGATGGCGGCGAGTTTTGCAGGCACGCTGCTGGGCGGGATCGCGCCGGTCTATGTGCCGATGACGGCGCTTCTGGCGGTGATCGTCGCCTGGCTGGCACTGCGCGATACCCAGCAATGGTGGGTAGCCTTGCAGGTCGCCATCGTGTTCCTGATCGCCGGGCACTTCCATGGGCCATTGCACAATGCGCTGTTCCGCACCGAGATGGTGCTGGTGGGCGGTGGCATTCAGGCGGCGATGGTGATGGCGCTGGCGTGGCTGTTTCCGCGCGCGGCGCATGCCTATGCCGGTGGCCCCGGTGAGCACGACGCCGACCCGCGCCTGATCCGCGCCCACATGTTGCGCGCCGCGCTCTGCGTGGTGGCGAGCCTGCTGGCAGGCGACGCGCTGGGCCTCGTCAATGGCTACTGGGCGCCGATGACCGCACTGTTGGTATTGAAGCCTCGCCTGCACGAAACCCGCACGCGCGGGCTGGAGCGGCTCGGCGGGACGTTCGTCGGCGCGGGTCTCGCCTCGGTGCTGTCGATCGCCTGCCGCAACGATACCTGGGTGCTGGTGACGGGCATGGCCATCGCTTCGTGGTGCGCGTTCTCGCTGCAGAAGGCGCACTATGCCGGGCTGTCCACCGCGATCACCGCCAGTGCAGTGCTGCTGGTCTCGCTGGGAGGGCTCGCCACGCCCGAGATCAACGCTGTCCATCGCCTGATCGCGACGATGCTGGGCGGCGGGATCGCGCTTGGCGTGGCGGCGCTGTTCCCGCACAGCCCGCTTCGGCCCTGGCGGCAGGCCGACGATACGCCGATGGGGTGAGGGAAAGCGGGAACGCCCGGTCCTGAGCGCTCCCGCCTATTCGGATTACTCCGCCGTATCCAGCTCGTTGCCGGTCAGCGTGACGACATGCAGCAGGTTGGTCGAGCCCGGCACGCCGAAGGGCACGCCGGCCAGCGTCACCAGCTTGGTGCCCGCCGCGCCGAAGCCATGGCGCAGCGCCATGCGCTTGCCCTTGGCGATCATCTCCTCGAAGCTGCCGATATCGCGGGTGGCAACGGCATGCGTGCCCCACAGCAGCGCGACGCGGCGCGCGGTGTCCATCGACGGGGTGAGCACCAGCATCGGTACCGAGGGACGCTCGCGCGCGACGCGGCGGGCCGAGATGCCCGAGCCGGTGAACACCACGATGCCCTCGATCGGCAGGGCATTGGCGATGCTGGCGCAGGCTTCGGCCAGCGCGTCCGCCGTGGTGGCATCGGGTGGTGTCTGCGTCAGGTGGATGCGCTGGCGATAGGTCTCGTCGGCCTCGGCCTTGGCGGCGATGCGGTCCATGATCGTGACCGCCTCGACCGGCCACTGCCCCGCCGCCGTCTCGGCCGAGAGCATCACCACGTCGGCGCCGTCATAGACCGCGTTGGCGACGTCGGAGACTTCGGCGCGGGTGGGCGAGGGGCTGGTGATCATCGATTCCAGCATCTGCGTTGCCACCACCACCGGCTTGCCGCTGGCGCGGGTGCGGGCGACGATGTGCTTCTGGATCGGCGGCACTTCCTCGGGCAGCAGCTCGACACCCAGATCGCCGCGCGCCACCATGATGCCGTCCGACAGTTCGATGATCGCATCGAGATTGCCGACCGCGGCGGGCTTCTCGATCTTGGCCATCAGTGCGCCGTGATTGCCCATCAGGCTGCGCGCCTCGGCAACGTCCTCGGCGCGCTGGACGAACGACAGGCCGATCCAGTCCGCCTTCTGCTCCACCGCGAAGGCGAGGTCGCGGCGGTCCTTCTCGGTCAGCGCGGGCACCGGCACGATGGCGTCGGGGATGTTCACGCCCTTGCGGTCGGAGATCGGCCCGCCGACTTCGGCGCTGCACAGGATCGAGTCCGGTTCTGCGCGAATGACGACGAGGCGCAGCTTGCCGTCGTCGATCAGCAGGCGCTGGCCCTTCTGGAGGATGCCGAACAGCTCGGGATGCGGCAGGCAGACGCGGTTGTCGTCGCCCGGCTCGGGATTGTTGTCGAGCGTGAAGTGCGCGGAATGGCGGATGAACGCCTTGCCGTCCTTGAACGTGCCGACGCGCAGCTTTGGCCCTTGCAGGTCGCACAGCACCGCGACCGGGCGGCCCACGTCCTTCTCGACGGCGCGGATGTTGGCGATCGTCTCGCGGTGGGTTTCGTGGTCGCCGTGGCTCATGTTGACGCGGAAGGCGTCGGCACCTGCGCGCAGCAGCTTCTCGATGGTCGCCTTGTCCCGGCTGGCAGGGCCGAGCGTGGCGAGAATTTTTACCTTGCGCTGGCGCGTGATCCCCCGGTGGTGCGGCGAGCGGCGATAGGTCTGAATGGCCACGGTGGTTCTTTCCTCTTTGCGTAGTCCCCGCGCGATATGGCAAAGCCTGCCCGACAAACCAAGGACGAACCGCCCACGATGACCGAAAACCGGACCGACCCGCTCGATACTCTCGACGATGCAACCGCCGCTGCCGCCTTCCGCCATCTGGTGCGCCATCTGCGCCACCGGCACGATGCGCAGAACATCGACCTGATGGGGCTTGCCGGGTTCTGCCGCAATTGCCTGGCCGACTGGATTCGCGAAGGCGGCTACGAAGGTGACAAGGTCGCCGCGCGCGAAGTGATCCACGGCATGAGCGCCGAGGAATGGAAGACGAAGCACCAGACCCCCGCGACGCCCGAGCAGCTCGCCCGGATGGAAGAGAGCCTGAAGAAGAACGGGTGAGGGGGCAGGGGGGGGTTTGTGTGAGAACACCCGCTGAATGCTGCCATCGTTTTCTAAATCTTCGTCATTCCCGCGTAGGCGGGAATCCAGCTTCGCTCTCTCGGTTTTGTCGAACGCTGCGTTGAATACGCCGACTGGATCCCCGCTTCCGCGGGGATGACGAAACGAGGGTGGGGAAGTCTGGATCTTGCCATTAGGCCAGGCAGAGAAAGCGTGTGGGTTTTGCCCCATTGCGGGCACGCAGATAAACAGGCAGCATCGCTGTATGACTTGGAAGCGCATTGCTTTTGCCATGATTTCAGGAGCGATCGCTCTTCCACTTGGCTACCTTGTGAGCGAAAGCGCCTTGACGCGATGGTATATGTATACCGAGCCCCATGGTGATGGGCAGGTTGGTTTATCAATCGTCTTTGGCAGTATGTTCAATGCGTTAATCTGTACAGTAGTGGTGGTGGGAATTATTCTGTTCCAAGGCCGTCGACGTCGATAACGGATAGTCTGCTCCCCACCCAAAGTCGCCCAGTATTCCACACCTCACAAGGCTCCGCCCCTCACGCCTCCACCAGCAGGCGTTCGTCGAAGGCGGCGCGGGCCTGGTCCACCTCGGCCATGTTCTCCATGGTCCAGCGATAGAGCGCCTTGAAGGGCGCCTGCAACGAGCGGCCAAGCGCGGTGATTTCGTACTCCACCGCGACCGGCGAGCCGGGGATGACCCGGCGATGGAGCAGCCCGTTGCGCTCCATCCGGCGCAGGCACAGGGTCAGTGATTTCTGCGTCAGTCCCTCGATCTGGCGGCGGATCGCGTTGAAGCGCATCGGTCCCTTGTCGAGCACGGTCAGCACCATCATTGACCACTTGTCGCTGATCTGGTCGAACAGCAGGCGGCTGGGGCAGTCCACGGTAAAGTGTATGCAATCGGGTTTGAGAGCGACGGACACGGGAGCGGTTTCCTTGGGTATACCTGGGTTATTCAAGGTGCGTTCTTGAACCCAGGTATCCATGATATACCTAACAGGCTTTCCCGGCAACGGAGCCAAGCCTCTCTCATGACCCAGACTTCCCCCGACGTCCTGTTTCGCCCGTTCTCGCTCGGCGCGCTGGAACTGCCCAACCGTATCGTCATGGCGCCGATGACCCGCGCACAGGCCGCAGACGGGATCGTCGGGCCTGCGCAGGCGGACTACTATCGCCGCCGCGCCGAGGGCGGTGTCGGCCTGATCCTGTCCGAAGGCACCGTGATCGACCGTCCCTCCTCGCGCAACGAGCCGGGCATCCCCTTCATCCACGGCGAGGCCGCGCTGGCGGGCTGGAAGCAGGTGATCGAGGCGGTCCACGGTGCAGGCGGCCGCATGGGCCCGCAGATCTGGCACACCGGCGCCACCAAGGGCATGAGCGGCTGGGAGCCCGAGAACCCGGTTGAAAGCCCCTCGGGCCTCAACGCGCCCGACCAGCCGCGCGGGGTGGCGATGAGCGAGGAAGACATCGCCGATGCCGTCGCCGCCTTTGCCTCTGCCGCAGCGGATGCCAGGAAGGTGGGCTTCGACGTAGTCGAACTGCACGGCGCGCACGGCTATCTGATCGACCAGTTCTTCTGGGCGGGCACCAACCAGCGCGAGGACCGCTATGGCGGCGCGACCATCGGCGAGCGTTCGCGCTTCGCCGCCGAAGTGATCGCCGCAGTGCGCGCCGCCGTCGGCCCGGACTTCCCGCTGATCATTCGCCTCAGCCAGTGGAAGCAGCAGGACTATGCCGCGCGCCTCGCCAATACGCCTGCCGAGATGGAAGCCTGGCTGACGCCGCTGGTCGAGGCGGGCGCGAATGTGCTGCACTGCTCGCAGCGCCGCTTCTGGCTGCCCGAGTTTCCCGAGATCGACGGCGAGCAGGGCCTGAACTTCGCAGGCTGGGCCAAGAAGCTGACGGGCGCGACCACCATCAGCGTCGGCTCGGTCGGTCTCTCGGGTGATTTCATGGCGGCCTTCGGCGGCGAAGCCTCGCAGGCGACCGGGCTGGACCAGCTGGTCGAGCGCATGGAGCGCGACGAGTTCGACCTCATCGCGGTGGGCCGTGCGCTGATCTCGGATGCGCAGTGGGTGGCGAAGGTACGCGACGGCCAGACCGATACGCTCAAGGGCTTCGAAGCCTCGGCGCTGGCTGAACTGGTGTAAGAAGGCGGCGGAGCGCGGCCGATCGGGGCGCGCTCCGTCCACCCCGTTCCCGTTTTCCCCCATCAACGCACCGATAGCGCTTTGCCCGAATCCGTGAGGGGCGCTATCAGCCCGGCCAACTGATTCTCACAGAACCTTGACCGGAGCACCAAACCCGATGGCCGAAAACACCGACGATCGTCTGCGCCTGCTGATCGAGCGCGTCGAGCGCCTTGAAGAAGAGAAGAAGGGTATCTCGGACGATATCCGCGACGTCTACAACGAGGCGAAGGCCGTGGGTTACGACGTCAAGATCATGCGCCAGATCGTGCGTATCCGTAAGCTCAAGCCCGACGACCGTCGCGAGATGGAAATGATTCTCGACACCTACAAGGCCGCGCTCGGCATCGAGTAAGGCCAAAGCCCGTGCGGCGCTTGAGCCTTTCCAAGGCGTGATGCGTCAGCATCTCAGCGCCTTGGCATAAGGCCTTGGATCAACGGGAAGGAAGGGCGGCCCTGCATGGCCGCCCTTTTTGATTCATCCGCCGATGATCTGCGCCACAAGGATCACCGATCCGTTGGCGAGAATATGCTGGAGCATCGAGGCGGGAAGTCCCAGTCGCTGGCGGGTGAAGCCCAGCATGATCCCGGCCCACAGTTGCGGCAGCACCAGCACGGCAGTCAGCGGTTTCGGGGCCGCGTAGTTCATCAGGTGCGCGCCTGCGAACAGCAGCGCGACGATCCAGTAGATCGCCGGAAACGCAGCCGCGAAGCCCGCGACCGGCGCCGACTTGCGCCGCAGGACCAGCCAGCCGACAAGCGCGGCCACCACGCACAGCAGCAGCACGCCCGCCGCCGCCAGCGGGGCAAGCCCGTGCGTCGAACCGTAAAGTGCAGCGCCGCCGACGATGGCGCACAGCAGCAGCCACAGCGCGCGCGGTCGCCCGGTTTGCCAGCCGCGAAACAGCATTTCCTCGATCACCGGCGCGATCAGCAGGGTGATCGGCAGCAGCCAGCCGGCGGAAATCTTGTCGAAGGCATCCGGCGCGTCGAGCCCCAGTCCCTTCTGCGCCCCGATGGACAGCGGCAGCAGCACCAGCAGCAGTACGGCCAGATGCAGCGCCAGCAGCGGGGCGAACGCGCGCCAGCCTGCGGCAGAGCGCAGCCCTTCGGGCGTCAGCAGGCGCGGACGGCGCAGGAACGCGGCGAGTTCGCGCAAGGGGGAGAGGAAAGGGCGGCGGGGGTCAGCCTCGGTCTCGGTCATGCAAGCGGCGTAGCCTTGCCAGCCTTGCCAATTCGTTGTCTTTTCCTGTGTGGAAGGGAATTTCGCACCATGTCCGCTCCTGCCGCGCCGACAATCCGCAACGCCACCGCGCAGGATGCTGCCGCCTGCGCGGCGATCTATGTCCCCTTCGTCACCGACACTTGCGTCAGCTTCGAACTGGAGGCGCCGGACGCCGAGGAAATGGCGCGGCGAATCGCGCGCTATGGTGGCTCCCACGGCTGGCTGGTCGCCGAGCGGGGTGGGGAAGTACTGGGCTATGCCTATGGCTCGCCGCACCGGGACCGGGCGGCCTATGTCTCTTCGTGCGACGTGGGTATCTATGTCGATCCGGTGGCGGCGCGGCAGGGGGTAGGGCGGGCGCTCTATGGCGCGCTGTTGCCCATGCTGGCCGCGCAGGGACGCCACGCCGCCTTCGCCGGGATCGCCTTGCCCAATGCCGCCAGCATCGCCCTGCACGAGGCCATGGGATTTTCGCCGCTGGGCATCTATCGCGAAGTCGGCTGGAAGCTGGGCGCGTGGCACGATGTCGGCTGGTGGCAGCGTCTGTTGTAGAAAGGGCTGCTCCGGCGCCCCTGTTCTCCAGCCGTTTCGCGCGAAGGTTGCCCTGCGGGGTTCGGCTGTTGTAAGGGCGCCCTCAACTTTACATGGACACAGCGCCCGCCGTCTTTCCTGGCCGGGCCAGAATGATGGGCAGACCAATGGCAGGCCATTCCAAATTCAAGAACATCATGCATCGCAAGGGTGCGCAGGACAAGAAGCGCTCGGCGCAGTTCTCCAAGCTCAGCCGCGAAATCACCGTGGCTGCCAAGATGGGCATGCCCGATCCGGACATGAACCCGCGCCTGCGCGCCGCCGTCAACGCCGCCAAGGCGCTGTCGATGCCCAAGGACAACATCCAGCGCGCGATCGACAAGGCTTCGAAGGGCGATGCCGAGAACTACGAGGAAGTGCGCTACGAGGGCTACGGCCCGGCCGGTATCGCCATCATCGTCGAGGCGCTGACCGACAACCGCAACCGCACCGCCACCAACGTGCGCACCGCCTTTGCCAAGAACGGCGGCAACCTTGGCGCCTCGGGCGCGGTTGCGCACGGGTTCGAGCGTCTCGGCCTGATCGAGTACCCCGGCAGCGTGGGTGACGAGGACAAGGTTCTCGAAGCCGCGATCGAGGCCGGTGCCGAAGACGTGCAGAGCGACATGGGCGACGGTGACGAGAATCCCGGCAGCCACCAGATCTGGGTCTCGGTCGATGCGCTCCACGAAGTCGCGCGCGAGCTGGAAAAGACGCTCGGCGAGGCCGAGGGCGTGAAGCTGGCATGGAAGCCGAACATCACTGTCGATGTCGACGCCGACACCGTCAGCACGCTGATGAAGCTGGTCGATACGCTGGAAGACGACGACGACGTCCAGACCGTCTGGGGGAACTACGCCATCTCCGACGAAGTCATGGAAACGCTGGGCTGATTTGGCCCATGCCGGGCTGCGAAAGACCCTCGTCTGCGCTTCCGGTGCTCACGTACTGAAGTACGCTGCGCGCCGGTTCTCGACGAGGGCCATTCTCGCTCCGGCCTGACCCAAATCCCCGAGCCATCCGGGCGGGGAAGCTTTAGACATGATCATCATCGGTCTTGATCCGGGTCTGACCTGCACGGGCTGGGGCATTGTCGCCAAGAGCGGCAGCCGCCTCAGCCATGTCGCCAACGGGCAGATCCGCACCGATGCCAAGGCCTGCATGGCCGACCGGCTGGTCGAACTCGACGCCGCGCTGACCGACGTGATCCTCCACCATCGTCCCGATGCGGGCGCGGTGGAGGAGGTCTTCGTCAACGTGAACCCGCAGTCGACGCTCAAGCTGGGGCAGGCGCGCGGCGTGGCGATGCTCTCGATCGCGCGGGCTGGCCTTCCGGTGGCCGAGTACTCCACAAAGGTCATCAAGAAGGCGCTGGTCGGCACCGGCAGCGCCGACAAGAAGCAGATCCAGGCGATGCTGAAAGTCCTGCTCCCCGGCGTGAAGCTGGCGGGCGAGGATGCCTCCGACGCGCTCGCCGTGGCGATCACGCACGCCAATATGCTGGGCAGCCACCGCTAAACCAGCGCGGCGGCACCGACAGGCCATGGGATACAGGGGTGGTAAACCCCGGTATGGCCCTCTTTTCCACTGGCCCCGCAAAACGCTTCCTGCCATAGAACAAACCATGATCGCGAAGCTGACCGGCCTCCTTGACGACACCGGACCCGACTGGGCGGTGATCGATGTCCACGGCGTGGGCTATCTTGTCCATTGTTCCGCCCGCACGCTCGACCATCTGGGCATTCGCGGCGACAAGGTCGTGATCCACACCGAGATGCAGGTGTCAGAGACCGATCAGCGCCTGATCGGCTTCGCCTCGGCGGCGGAGCGTAACTGGTTCCGGCTGTTGACGGCGGTGCAGGGCGTCGGCTCCAAGGTGGCGCTGGCGATCCTTTCGGCGCTCAATACCGAGGAATTGCAGCGCGCCTGCGCGGGAGGCGACGCGGCGATGGTGGCACGCGCCAACGGCGTCGGCCCCAAGCTCGCCAGCCGCATCGTCAACGAACTGAAGGACAAGGCAGGCGGCATGCCCACCGCACCGGGCGCGCCGGGAGCAACCATCGCCGCACCTGCGGGCTCGGCCAGCGCCGATGCCGTCTCCGCGCTCCAGAACCTCGGCTTCAAGCCCAACGTCGCTGCGATGGCCGTCGGCAAGGCGGTGGAGGAACTGGGCGAGCACGCCGGGCTCAATGACCTCGTGCGCGTGGCGCTGAAGCGGGCGGCAGGGTGATGGGGAATCAATCAGATGTTGGGCTCTGTAATGCTGCGTTGCGGGAAGCAGATGCTTTAGATGATTTAAGAAAAGGAATTTTGGAGCAGCATTCCCATTCCTACAAGTGGATCACAGCATCTTTGCTCGCGATAAACGGTGGTGCGGCTCTCGCAATTCTCGGGAAAGATAATCTAAATCCGTTGTTCAGATTATATTCTGGAGCGGCTTTTTCTGGCGGAATTTTATTGGCGTTGCTTGTGGCTGTGGTGTCTCAAAAGATAACTATCAGAATGATCCCTCCCCTTCAGAAGCAAATTGGGTATTGGGTTGGCGTGGCATCTGACGGTCAGCGTTCGGAGCAATTTGAATCGAGTTTAGCGCGCGAGTTGAAGAATTCGGCGCGTTTCACTTGGATCGTGCCCGCGATTGGATGGTGCTCTGCATTTTTGTTTGTCGTCGGGTTGCTGACTACCTCGTTAGCAATTTCAAAACAGATTGTACGGGGGGCTAGTGATAAAGATGCTCGCGTCAGTGCCGTTTGTGATCAGCCCCATGACCGATAACCCCATCCTTTCCCCCAATCGCCAGACCGAGGACGCCGATGCGGCGCTGCGGCCCAAGTCTCTCGAGGAGTTCGTCGGGCAGATCGCGGCCAAGGACAATCTGCGCGTCTTCATCGAGAGCGCGAAGTCCCGGCGCGAGGCGATGGACCATACGCTGTTCTTCGGGCCGCCGGGCCTCGGCAAGACCACGCTGGCGCAGATCATCGCGCGCGAACTGGGCGTGGGCTTTCGCGCCACCTCCGGTCCAGTCATCGCCAAAGCGGGCGACCTTGCTGCGCTGCTGACCAATCTGGAGCAGGGCGACGTCCTGTTCATCGACGAGATCCACCGCCTCAATCCGGTGGTCGAGGAAGTGCTCTATCCGGCGATGGAAGACCGCGCGCTCGATCTCATCATCGGCGAGGGGCCGTCGGCACGCTCGGTGCGGATCGATCTGCCGCCCTTCACGCTGGTCGGCGCGACGACGCGGCAGGGCCTGTTGCAGACGCCGCTGCGCGACCGTTTCGGCATTCCTGTACGCCTGCAGTTCTACACCGTCGAGGAACTGGAGAAGGTCGTCGCGCGCGGCGCCGGGCTGCTTGGCATCGGTATCGACCGGGGCGGCGCCACCGAAATCGCACGCCGCGCGCGCGGAACGCCGCGCGTGGCGGGGCGCCTGCTGCGCCGGGTGCGCGACTTTGCGCATGTGGCGGGTTCGGACCTCGTCACCCGCGCCATCGCCGACGATGCACTGACCCGTCTGGAGATCGATTCGATCGGTCTCGATTCGCAGGATCACCGCTATCTCCGGATGATCGCGGAGATCTACAAGGGCGGCCCGGTCGGTGTCGAGACGCTTGCGGCAGGCCTGTCCGAGCCGCGCGACACCATCGAGGAAGTGATCGAGCCTTACCTGATCCAGCTCGGCATGGTGGCGCGCACCGCGCGCGGACGCTGCCTCAACGATCGCGGCTGGACCCACCTGGGCATGACGCCGCCGATCCCCCCCGGCATGGCGGGGCCACAAGGTGGATTGTTCGAGGGCGAGGACTAACACCCCGAAATTACGCGCCTCGCGAATCACGTCCGATGTCGGCTGGGTGGGCGAAAGTCTGCCGACTTTGTTCACTGGAGCACGCAAGCGCGCGCAATTCCGTCCCAAATCAGTACAAGGGACTGGCGAAATCGCTCGTTAACCAATATTCGTCCCGCTATCGGGCAATTTCAGGCGAAACAGCGTTGCCCGGTTAACGCCTTCCTGCGTTGTCTCTGGCATAGAGAAGCAGGGCACGGCGTCTTGGCGGCGTTGTGCAGGGGTTTCGCGCAAGGGTCCGGGAAGGCCTTTGCCATGGGAAGAAGAAAGCAAGATCATGTCGGTACGCATGGCTCTGGCCAAACTGTCTGCATGTGCCGCCGGATGTGCGATCATCGGCGGTGGTGCAGTGCATGTTGCTGAAACGCAGTCCGCGGGGGAACTGCAGTACAGCAAGCACAAGCAGGCCAAGGTTGCGGCAGTCCAGAAGCCGCGCCCGCGTATCGCCCAGCGCCAGATCCCCAAGCGCCCGCCGCTCAAGCGTGAGCGCGAGATCGTCAAGCCGCCCGCACCGCAGATGGCGATGATCCCGCTGCCCCCGCCCTATATCCCGCCCGCCGCCCCGGTGAGCGCGGGCGGTGGTCCTGCTGCGCCTGTGGGCTGCAACTGCGGCGGTGGCAGCTTCGGTGGTTTCGGCGGCGGCTTTTTCGGCGGTTTCTTCGGTGGCAGCAGCGGCGGCGGTGGCGGCAACGTCATCATCAGCTCGACCACCACCGGATCGACGTCCGGCTCCAGCTCGACCTCGGGTTCCAGCTCCAGCTCCAGTTCGAGCGGCGGGGAAGGCACCACGACGACGACCACGACGACCACGACTTCGGGGAACGTATCGAGCACGTCCTCGACTTCGGGCAACGTGACCAGCACGTCTTCGACTTCGGGGAACGTGTCGAGCACGACGAGCACGTCTGGTAACGTATCGAGCACGACCTCGACGACTTCGGGCAACATCAGCAGCACCACGTCAACCACGTCGGGCAACGTGACCAGCACGACTTCGGGGAACATCACCAGCACCTCGGGCAACATCACGAGCACGTCGGGCAACATCACCAGCTCGACGACCACCTCGGGGAATATCTCGACGACCTCGGGCGATTTCAGTTCGAGCACGACCTCGTCGAGCAGCTCCAGCTCGTCGTCGTCGTCCTCGTCCAGTTCCAGCTCGTCTTCGTCGAGTTCGTCGTCGGGCGGGCATGACGGGCATCACCCGCACGATCCGCATGACGTGCCTGCGCCGCCGATGCTGATCCTGTTCGGCGCGGCCGCCGCAGCGGTGGTCGCACGCGGGCGCTTCGCAAAGCGCAAGCAGCAGGCCTGATACGGAGAAGGCGGGACCGCACATGGTCCCGCCTTTTGCTTGTGCCAGCGTGCCGCGCGGCGCGGTGAGGCGCGGGGCTTACCGATACTTGTCGGCGTTGATCTCGCGCCAGCGGTCGAGCCGATACCACTTGGTCAGGACGTGCTTCACGCCGCGGATCACCGGGGTTCCGGCGTGGATGGTGCGATCGTTCGGCTTCCCGTCGCGCCCCATGTTGTTCCAGATCACCAGCGTGCCGGGCACCGGCGGGAGGGCGACGCCAAGCTTGGTGAACTCGGTCTCGCCGCCTTCTTCGGGGGTGTTGAGGAACAGCATCGCGGTCCAGCTGCGCTGGCCGCCGCGCGGGGCTTCCTGCTGCCAGTAGGCCTGTCCCTGATGGAAATAGTCGTGATGCGGCTTGTACTGCTGCCCCACCTGATAGCGCTGGCCCTGGATCATCTCCGAATGGGCATCGTCGATCCCCATCAGTTCGGAAATGCGCGCTTCGATCCCCGCCGTCTGCTTGTCGCGCATCGAGAAGTAGTGGGTGAAGCTGGTGCGGAAGCCGTCGGGCTGGGGGCCTTTGAACAAGGTGGAAGGCGTCGCCTCCTTGTCGATCGCGCGTACCAGCTTGCGGCATAGCGCCGCGTCGGCAAAGCCGGGGAGGGTGAACAGATCCGCGCCTGCACATATGACCCGCTCGACGCCGGGCGTGCTCTCCAGCCGCGCCATGACCGTGCGCCCGACTTCGGCCAGCCGCTCGGGATCGGCGAACCGGGCGGTATCGTCGGTCATCGTGCGCGCCAGCCGGTGAAGCGGCCCGGACTTGTCGGACTGGAGCAGGGCGGAAAGGAACGGCAGCTTGGGCATCGGACAGGACTATAGCGGCTGGGCCGCGTTTGTCGCGGGGGTGTGTGTTTCCGAGTGTCGTCATCCCCGCGCAGGCGGGGATCCAGTTGCGCGCCACATGTAACAAGCCGCTACGACCGGGCCGACCGTGGTCCACTCTGGATTCCCGCCTGCGCGGGGATGACGAAGACGGGGCTGTCGCGCGTGGCCTTCGACAGGCTCAGGCTGAGCGGTTGTCGGGGGAGGGGCAGGGTGCCAGCCTGCTCTTCCCACGAAAAAGCCCCGCCCGGCGTGTGCCGGACGGGGCTTTTTTCTGTTTCGGACCTTAGCGGTCGAAGCGGATCAGGCCGCCAGCTTGCGCAGCACGTACTGCAGGATGCCGCCGTTCATGAAGTACTCGACTTCGTTGGCGGTATCGATGCGGCACAGCGCGGTGAAGGTGAAGGTCGAGCCGTCCTTGCGGGTGACTTCGACTTCCACGTCCTGGCGCGGCTTGAGGCTGGCAACGCCCTTGATCGTGAACGAATCGTCGCCGGTCAGGCCAAGCGACTGGCGGGTGTCACCGTCCTTGAACTGGAGCGGGAGCACGCCCATGCCGACCAGGTTCGAGCGGTGGATACGCTCGAAGCTCTCGACGATGACGACGCGCACGCCCAGCAGGTTGGTGCCCTTGGCAGCCCAGTCACGCGACGAGCCGGTGCCGTATTCCTTGCCGGCCACGACGACCAGCGGCGTGCCGTCGGCAGCGTGCTTCATCGCGGCATCGTACACGGCCATGGTCTCGCCGTTATACGACGAGAAGCCGCCTTCGGTGCCCGGAACCATCTCGTTCTTGATGCGGATGTTGGCGAAGGTGCCGCGCACCATGACATCGTGGTGGCCACGGCGCGAACCGTAGGAGTTGAAGTCCGCCTTGGCGACTTGACGCTCCATCAGCCACTTGCCCGCCGGGCTGTCGGCCTTGATCGAGCCGGCCGGCGAGATGTGGTCGGTGGTGACCGAGTCGGCCAGGATCAGCAGCGGCTTGGCGCCGATGATGTCCGAAACCGGTGCCGGGGTCATCTCCATGCCCTCGAAGTAGGGCGGGTTGGCGACGTAGGTCGACGCGGCCTTCCACGAGTAGGTTTCCGAACCGGTGACGTTGATCGCCTGCCAGTGCTCGTCACCCTTGTAGACGTCGGCGTAACGGGCCTGGAACATGGCGCGGTCGACGCAGGCGTTCATCGTCTCGTTGACTTCGAGGTTGGTCGGCCAGATGTCCTTGAGGAACACGTCCACGCCGTCCTTGCTCACGCCGATCGGGGTGGTGGTGAAGTCTTCCACCACGGTGCCCTTCAGGGCGTAGGCGACGACCAGCGGCGGCGAGGCCAGGAAGTTGGCGCGCACGTCCGGCGAGACGCGGCCTTCGAAGTTGCGGTTGCCCGAGATGACCGCCGAGGCGACGAGGCCGTTCTCGTTGATCGCCTTGCTGATCGGCTCTGCGAGCGGACCCGAGTTGCCGATGCAGGTGGTGCAGCCGTAACCGACGAGGTTGAAGCCGATGTTGTCGAGGTGCGACTGCAGACCGGCCTTGTTCAGGTAGTCGGTGACGACCTGCGAACCCGGTGCGAGCGAGGTCTTGACCCAGGGCTTGGGCTTGAGGCCCAGCTCGTCCGCCTTCTTGGCGACGAGACCTGCTGCCACCAGAACCGAGGGGTTCGAGGTATTGGTGCAGCTGGTGATGGCCGCGATCATCACGTCACCGTCGGTGATCGAGAAGTCCTTGCCTTCGACCTGCACGGTCTTGGGCGCCTGCTTGTAGGTCTCGGCCATGTCCTTGTTGAACACGTCGTCGACGTCGGTGAGGATCACCTTGTCCTGCGGGCGCTTGGGGCCTGCGAGGGTGGGGACGACGGTCGACAGGTCGAGTTCCAGCGTCGAGGTGAACACCGGATCGGCTGCGCCCGGCTCCATCCAGAAGCCCTGCTCCTTGGCATAGGCTTCGACGAGCGCGATCTGGTCTTCCTCGCGGCCGGTGAGGCGCAGGTAGTCCAGGGTCTTGTCGTCGATGCCGAAGAAGCCGCAGGTGGCGCCGTATTCGGGGGCCATGTTGGCGAGCGTCGCACGGTCGGCGAGGGTCAGCGAGGCGAGGCCCGGACCGAAGTATTCGACGAAGCGACCGACCACGCCGTGCTTGCGCAGCATGGCGGTGCAGGTGAGCACGAGGTCGGTGGCGGTGACGCCTTCCTTCAGCTCGCCCACGAACTTGAAGCCGACGACTTCGGGGATCAGCATCGAGACCGGCTGGCCGAGCATCGCGGCTTCCGCCTCGATGCCGCCGACGCCCCAGCCCAGCACGCCCAGGCCGTTGACCATGGTGGTGTGGCTGTCGGTGCCGACGCAGGTGTCGGGATAGGCGACCAGTTCACCGTTCTGGTCCTTGTCGGTCCATACGGTCTGGGCGATGTTTTCCAGGTTCACCTGATGGCAGATGCCGGTGCCCGGGGGAACGGCGTAGAAGTTCGAGAGCGACTTGGAGCCCCACTTGAGGAAGTCGTAGCGCTCCATGTTGCGCTGGTACTCGATCTCCATGTTCTCTTCGAACGCCTTGGGGTGTCCGAATTCGTCGACCATGACCGAGTGGTCGATGACGAGGTTCACGGGAACCTGCGGGTTGATCTTGCTGGTGTCGCCGCCGAGCGCCTTGATGCCGTCGCGCATCGCGGCAAGGTCGACCACGCAGGGAACGCCGGTGAAGTCCTGCAGAAGAACGCGGGCCGGGCGATACTGGATCTCGTCACCGGTGGTGGGGTTCTTCTGCCAGTCGGCGACGGCCTGAATGTGCTCGACTGCGACGGTGAAGCCGCCATCCTCGAAGCGGAGCAGGTTCTCAAGCAGCACCTTCATCGAGAAGGGAAGCCGCGAGACGTCGCCGATCTTTTCGGCAGCCTTCTTGAAGGAGTAGTAGGCGATCTGCTTGCCGCCGACTGTCATGGTGCTGCGGGTGCCGAGCGTATCCTGTCCGACCTGGGTCATGGTGGGCTTTTTTCCCTTCTTGATTATGCCTGCCGCGACAGTTCTCGAAATCGGGGCCCGGAAACCCCGGTTCCGTGCTGCACTGCGACAGGCGGATTCGTCGCCCCGCCGATGCGCGCTCCGGGGCCTCAGGTCAAGGGGGGCGCGTCGGGTGCAGAAGCGGGCGCGACCCCATCGTGGGACGGCTTGCCCCATGTGCCCACCCAGCAGCCCAGTACGATCAGCACGGTTCCCGCGATCGTGAGGCTGTCCACCCGCTCATCGAACATCAGCCAGCCGAGCAGCGCGGCCCACAGGAAGGCGGTATATTCGATGGGCACCAGAACCTGCGCTTCGGCACGGGCATAGCCCCATGACAAAAGCATCAGCGCGACGGTTGCCAGAGTTGCTGCGGCGAGGATTTCCGCCCACGTTCCGCTCTGCGGCATGGTCCAGAGAAATGGCGAGAAAACAAGGAAAATCAGGGCTACGCCAAGGTTCTGGAACAGCGCGACTTCCACCGGGCCCGCCACCAGCGCCTGCTTGCGCTGGACGGCCAGATTGGCGGCATAAAAAGTTGCAGACAGAAGTATTGCGATCACGCCTTTCAGGCTCTCGACATCGGCATGGCCGGTGCCGAGGCGGCCCGAGGCGATCACGACCACGCCGAGGATTCCGAGCAATGAGGCCCAGATCGCGCGGGGGCGAATGCGCTCTCCCAGCATTGCGGCGGCAAAATAAAGTGCAAGGATAGGTGAGATAAATGAAATCGCCATGCCCTCGGCCATCGGCAGTCGGACGAGGCCGTAGAAGAACAGCCCGGCCATCGCGGATGTGAGAATGGCGCGGAAGGCGTGGACGCGCAGCAGCACGGATAGCGTGGGCATGGGGCGCCCGGCGGCCAGCCACAAAGGCAGGGTCAGCAATGTTCCCAGTATGTTACGGCCCAGAAGCGCGCTGTAGACACCTACCGCCAGCGAGGCGCTCTTGATCGCGGCGTCCATGCCGCTGAACGTCGCGATACCGGCGATCACGGCCAGAACCGCCGCCAGAGTGTGCGGCTGCGGGGCATGGAGGCGGGGGGCAGAGACAGTCATCGTTCCTGCGCATTGTCGGGGAGCGGCGGCGGCTGCAAGCGATTCCCGCGCTCGCTGCAGGCGATTCCCTGGCCCGCTGCAAGCGATTCATCGCAAGGTCAGGACGAATGCTTGAAGATCACCGGCAAACGGGGCTAAGTCGGCGGCAACGGCGTCTTTTTACCGTGCGCCAAGGCTCTTGGCGGAGCGTATCTGGCGGGGGCGGGAACGCACCGCCATCCGGGGCATTTTGACCCCATAACATTTGGGCAGGTTTCTTCGATAATGGCAAATTTTGTTCGGGCAGTGCGGTGCGGTTCGCTGATGGCGGGGTCTGTTCTGGCCCGCAAGGTGATTCCCGCGCTGACCGTGACCGGTCTCGTGGCACAGCCGCTGGTGGCCGAGGCCGCGACCCAGCGACAGCCGGCCGACCTCCTGCCCCAGCAGATGTCGTCGCCGGAACCGACCGCGACCGCCACGCCAGCCACGCCCAGGGCGAAGTCGGGCAGCGCGAAAGCCGCTCCGGCTGCGGTGGCGACGCCTGCTCCCATCGAGACCTCGAAGCCCGTGGTCCAGCCGCTTCCGGCACCGGGCACCCCGGAAAGCGCCAACGGCCAGATCGTACCGGTGGTCGAGCCGGTCATGTCGTGGACGGTGGCGGACGCCAAGGCGCTGCTCAAGCTGATCCGCGGGATCGGTTCGGAAGGCCTGATCCCGGCGGATTACCAGCCCGACGCGCTCAACACCGCGATCATGGGCGGGGCCGGCGACGCGCTCGACCAGCAGGCGAGCCGCACCTTCGGCTGGCTGATCGAGGACCTGCGCGACGGGCGCACGCCGATGACCGATCGCGTGCAGTGGTTCGCGGTCGATCCCGATCAGGATACCACGCCGACCGAACAGGTCATGGCGCAGGCGCTGTCCAGCCATGACATCGCCGGGGTGGTGAGCGAACTGGCGCCGACGATCCCCGATTACCAGATCCTCAAGGACGCGCTGGCCGCCACGCCCAAGGCGCAGGTCGCCAAGCGCGCGCTGATTCAGGCGAACATGGACCGCTGGCGTTGGCTCAAGCGCGATCTGGGCGACGTTTACCTCATCACCAACATCCCCGAGTTCCAGCTGCGCCTGACGGTGAAGAACAACATCATCCGCACCTACAAGACGGTGGTGGGCAAGCCGGGGCGCACCGCGACGCCGCAGCTGGCCGAGACGGTGACGGACGTGGTGTTCAACCCGACCTGGACGGTGCCGCAGTCGATTTCGAAGGGCGAAGGGCTTGCCGCCAAGGTCGCCGCCAATCCGACCTGGGCGAAGAACAACGGCTACAAGCTGGTCCAGAACGGCACCGGTCCGGCGTGGGTGGTGCAGCAGCCCGGTCCGAACAACGCGCTGGGCATGATGAAGATCGACATGCCCAACCCGCACGCGATCTATCTGCACGATACGCCCGCCAAGTCCTACTTCAACGCCAAGGTCCGCGCCTTCAGCCACGGCTGCGTGCGTACCGAGCGGGCGGTGGAGCTGGGCATGACGATGGCGATCCTCGGAGCCCAGATGGACCCGGAAAAGGCGGCGGAGATCTCGCGCTCGGGCAAGTACACAAAGGTGAACATGACGCGCACCTTCCCGGTGTATCTGGTCTACTTCACCTATGCCCGCAACATCGACGGCACGCTGACGCAGTTCGACGACCTCTATGGCCGCGACAAGCCGGTGCTCGACAGCTTCAAGGCCCCGCGCGAAGTCCACACCACCCAGCGCGCCAGCGACGAGGCGGTGATCAAGCTGGACAATCCGCTCTGATGTGATGTGCCTCCTGCGGATGCAGGAGGCTTGCGGCACCGGCCCACGCCCCCACCCACCACCCGTTCAGGATACTCTCGTCGGGTGGTGGGTGGGGGCGTGGGCCGGTGCCGTACCGAACGGGTCTTAACCCGTTCGCAAAAGCCCCCTCACTTCAGCAGCATCCACAGCGCCATCGCCACCATCATCACGTTCTCGGTGAGCGAGACGAAGCCCAGCGGCACGTTCGAGCTGCCGCCCACGCAGGCGCACTTCAGCTCGCGCTTCTGGATATAGACGGCGTAGAACACCGAGACGGCGCCGACGCCGCCGATCACCAGCGCGATGGGCGCGGCCACGAACGTCAGCGCGCCCGAGATCATCAGCACCGCCGCCAGCGCCTCGGCGAAGGGATAGATCTTCGCATAGGGCACCCAGCGGCGGGCCAGCAGGTCGTAGCCCAGGAACATCGTCGAGAAGCTCTCGATATCCTGCAGCTTCTGCGTGGCGAGGATCGCCATGGAATAGGCGATGAACCATTCGCCCGCGCGCATCGTCAGCAGCGCGCCCGAAGTCGCCCAGCTGGTCGCCAGCGCCATCAGCGCCGCCATTGCGAAGATCGCGAGGACCGGGCGGTAGCTGGTCGCCTTGGGATCGCGCACCGGCTTGCCGAGGAACCGGCGCAAGTCGTCATGACCGCCGATCCGCTCGCCGTTGATGAAGGTCTGTGGCGTCGTCTTCACGTCATGCTCGCGCTTGAAGGCGTCCACCTCGTCGCGGTTGCGCAGCCAGTGGTCTTCGACCGCATAACCCTGTTTTTCGAGCAGGTACTTTGCCCGCAGACCCCAGGGGCAGACGTGCTTGTCGAACACCATGCGATAGAGCCGGGCGACGGGCTTGCCCGAAGGCGCGGTCTGGGCGGGAGAAGTAGCAGCAGTGGTCATCGTTTCACTTTCTCGAACAGGTCGACGAGTTCGGCGAACTTGGCGGTCTGTGCCGCCGGATCGCCCGAAGCGATCGCCTCGGCCACGCAGTGCGCGGTATGCTCGCCCAGAATTTCGCTCTCGGCCTTGCCCAGCGCTGCCTTCACCGCCTGCAACTGGTGCAGGACGTCGATGCAGTAGCGCTGGTCGACCAACATCTGCTGAAGCCCACGCACCTGTCCCTCGATGCGTTTCAGCCGGTTTATGGTGCGGGTGCGGTCGTGATGCATGATGTGAACTCGTCTATGCTTAGGGCTCAAAAATACCCATAGGGGGTATATGGGGTGGGGGTGGGACGTATCAAGACCCCACGCGCTGTTGCGCGAAGCCGCATCTGGCGGCACAAGAGTGACGACTGCGGTGGGGACCGATATGACAGATGCGATGATAGCGCTGCTGCTCGGCGGGACTTACGACGGCAGCGTGCAGCACTGCGTCATCAACTATGCGCTGTTGGCCGCGGGTGTCGGTCTTCACACGGTGCCGGAAGCATCGCCGGTCGAACAGCGCGGAGGCTGGGTTCCACTTGCTGTCGGTATAGCCATCTTGCAGGTGTTCCTCTGGCTGGCGGTCCATGCCGAAGGCGTATCGCTGGTGTGGTCGGCGCTATATGGCCATGCCTTTGCTGGCACCGTCTGGCGCGGCAGACCTTTGCGTCTGGCATTGCTGAGCGCCGGCGCGCTGGGCCTTGTTTATTACGCCGTCACATTCCCGCCGGTGACGACGGTGGCGCACCTGCTGGCGGCGCTGATAGGCGCGGGCTGGTTCTGGGGCTGGCGCATGATGGCTACGCGCAAGGTCGCGATTTAGGCATCGCTCGAAGCAGCGCGTCCTGCTGCTCGCCCGGCATTTCTCGGCCCTTCAGTTCTCGCGGATAGCCTGCAGGAACGCCTCGCCATAGGCATCGAGCTTGTAGGCGCCGACGCCGCCGATCGCCGCCAGATCGCTGCGGCTGGCAGGGCGCGTCTCGGTCATCTCGCGCAAGGTGGCGTTGGAGAAGATGTGATAGGGCGGCACGCCGGCTTCGGCGGCGAGCGAGCGGCGCAGTTCGCGCAGCGCCTCGAACAGCGGATCGCCGAACGGATCGGGGCTATCGTTGCCGCCCCTGCTGCCGCGCTTGCGGCGTTCGCTGCGCGGCGGCACGACGATCATCACGCTCGCCTCGCCTTTCAGGATATCGCGTGAATCGCCACCCAGCGCGAGGCCGCCGTGCTCGGTCGGCACCAGACTGCCGCGCGCCTGCAGGGCACGGGCGAGCGGCTTGAGCAGCGGGCGCTCGTCTTCGGTCAGGATGCCGAACACCGAAAGCTGGTCATGCCCGCGCTGGAGCACGCGGTCGTCGCTGACGCCGCCGAGCACTTTCTCCAGATGGCCGAGGCCAAAGCTCTGTCCAGTGCGGTAGACGGCGGAGAGCAGCTTGCGCGCCAGTTCGGTGACATCGTTGACCGAAGGGGGCGTCAGGCAGTTGTCGCAGTTGCCGCAAGTCGTGGGCGGTTCCTCGCCGAAGTGGCGCAGCAGCACCGCGCGGCGGCAGGCGGCGGTCTCGACCAGCCCGGCGAGCGCATCGAGGCGCTGGCGCTCGCTGGCAAGGCGATGCGGCTCGATCTCGGACAGGCGCTGGCGCGCGCGGGCGAAGTCGTCCGCGCCCCACAGCATGATCGCCACCGAGGGATCGCCGTCGCGCCCGGCGCGGCCGGTCTCCTGATAGTAGCCCTCGATCGACTTGGGGATACCGGCGTGCGCCACGAAGCGCACGTCGGGCTTGTCGATGCCCATGCCGAAGGCGACGGTCGCCACCATCACCATGTCTTCCGATGCCACGAAGGCGGCCTGATTGCGGGCACGCACTTCGGGGGAAAGCCCCGCGTGATACGGCAGCACCCGGCGTCCGGTATCGCGGGCAAGGCCTTCGGCCAGCTGCTCCACGCGGGCACGAGTGGAGGCATAGACGATGCCGGGGCCGGGGTTCTCGTCGAGCACGGCCTTCAGCTGACGCTGCACGGTCTCGCGCGGGCGGATCGCATAGCGGATGTTCGGGCGGTCGAACCCGGCGACGATCAGCCCGTCTTCGGCAATGCCCAGTTGCGTCAGGATATCGGCGCGGGTGTGACGGTCTGCCGTTGCGGTCAGCGCGAGGCGCGGCACGTCCGGGAAGGCATCGAGCAGCGGTTTGAGCAGGCGATAGTCGGGCCGGAAATCGTGGCCCCATTCGGAGACGCAGTGCGCCTCGTCGATGGCGAACAGCGCCACGCGCGCGCGAGACAGCAGTTCGCGGAAATGCGGCTGGCTGGCGCGTTCGGGGGCGACGTAGAGCAGGTCCAGCTCCCCTGCGCGAAAGGCGCGCATCGTCGCGTCGCGGTCGGTATCGGCGCTGGTGAGCGCGGCGGCGCGAATGCCGTTGGCGCGGGCCGAGCGCAACTGGTCGTGCATCAGCGCGATCAGCGGCGAGACGACGACGCAAGTGCCGTTCAGCAGCACGGCGGGCAACTGGTAGGTCAGCGACTTGCCCGCACCGGTCGGCATCACCGCCAGCGTGGAGTGGCCCTCCAGCACGCGGCCGACCACCTGATCCTGTACGCCGCGAAAGCCGGAGAAGCCGAACGTCTCGTGCAGCGCGCGCGAGACATCTTCGGGCGAGGGCGGCGGTCCGGCTTCGAGGATGGGAGCAGGAGCGAAGTCTTCGTAGTCGGCTACCGGCGCCCAGCCGTGGTCGCTGCCGTCATCTTCGGCGTACCAGGAGGTGGCCCAGGAGGTGGCGTCTGGCCAGTTGTCGTCGTTCTCGTGCTCGGTCACGGAGGCAGCCTATGCCAGATGCGCCGGGGCGATGGGAAGGCGGTGCAGGCGGTCATGCCCCGAATTTGCCGCCCTCTTTTTCGGCTCTCTTTTCCGGCGCCTTTACCCGCCACTTCGGGCGCGCTCCGGTGTTGCCCGGATGCCGCATTTTGCGCGGGCTGTTATGCCCATGCCGAAACCCGGGCACTTTTCGCGGCCACGGGAGTTTTACCAAAGACGAATGGACAACAGGGAGTCTTGCTTATGTCTGCCTACGTTTTCCGCAGCAGCCGCCCGCACGAGTCGGTGCTTCCTCGTTCGCACCGCGATGCGCACCAGCGCCTCAATACGTATGGACCGATCCAGCCGATGGACCAGCCCACCGGAATCCTGCGACGCCTGTTCGGTCGGGGGTGAGACGAGATCCTGCCGCACGAGCCGAGTCGGGTCGCACCACTTTTGTTCGGGTACGGCAAAGGTAAATTTTAAACGATTGCACTTCTCGTCGATCCGCGCTCTCGTCCGTTAGACGCGGCTTTGCGGCTGTGCGTCCAGAACGCCTCTCCAGAGGCGGCGGGCGATTCTCTCCCGTCGCGCAGGAACGGGAGTATCGCGTTATGGGTATCGACTGGAACGGCGCCTTCGTGCGGCGCCAGGAATTGCATGCGGCATGGCTCGGCGAGCATGCCTTTGCCGAAGACGCGCGCGCCGTGAAGGCGCTTGCGCGCCAGATGGGGCGAGACACCGCGCCGGCGCTGGATGAACTCGCCGCGCGCGGCCTTGCCTCGGCGCTGGCGGTCCTTGCGATGCAGGATGCCGCCGAGCTGTAGCCTTGTAGGCTGTTTGATAAATGCCCAGATGGGCATTTATGAGCCGGCACCGGCCCTCTCCCCCACCCGCAGGATAATACCGTTGGGTGGTGGGTGGGGGAGAGGGCCGGTGCCGCAAAATTCGCGTTCTGCGAATTTTCAAACGAACTCTTAGTGTAGCCTTACAGGCCTGCGCTCAGCAGCCACTCGTGGAAGATGCGCACGGGGCGGGTTTCCAGCGCCTTGGGGCGGCAGATGAACCAGTAGCGGTAGGGGCTGTCGACCTCGATATCGTAAAGGCGGGCAAGCCGGTCGTCATGCGCGCGGCGGAAGTGGTCGTCGTGCATGATGGCGATGCCGAGGCCCTGCGCCGCCGCTTCCAGAACCAGCTGGCCCGAATTGAAGCGGTCGACCGAGGCGGCCTCCAGCTTGTTCATGCCGATGGCGGTCTTCCACGCATCGAGGCTTTCGGGCAGGTCGTTGTGGATGAGGAAGGTCTGCTTCGACAGCTTCTCGCGGTCAGGCACCGGGCCGATCGCTTCGGCCAGCTCGCGCGAGACGATGGCGTAGACCTTGTTGTGATCGAGCTGCACCTTGTAGAACGCCGGGTCCGGTTCCTTCGAGAGGATCACGGCGGCGTCCAGCGTATCGCCGACGCGGCCTTCGAGGTTCGATCCGGTGTCGATGTCGATGTGCAGGCGGGGATGCAGCTTGCGCAGTTCGGGCAGGCGCGGGAACAGGCGCTGGCCGCCGAACAGCGCGGGCACGCCCAGATGCAGGCGCAGCACCTGACCGCGATCGATCTGCGATTCCACCGCTTCGGCCAGCTCTTCCAGCTTGGGGCCGACGACATTGTAGAACGCCATGCCCTCGTCCGTCAGCTTCATCGCCTGATGCTGGCGCGTGAACAGCCGCTTGCCGGTGAAGTCCTCCAGCGCCGCGACCCGGCGCGAAAGCGCGGAGGGGCTGAGCGCGAGTTCGTTGGCAGCCGCCTTGGCCGATCCCAGACGGACCACACGGACGAAAGCTTCAAGAGCGCGAAGGGGGGGGAGGCGACGAACGGGCAAGGTCTGTTCTTTTCTTCCGCTGGGCACCCGGTGAAGGGCGCACGTTTCAGGTTTGGGGGTCTCTCGCCAAATCGTCCTCGGGCGGATGGAGCCTGAGCCGGGAGACGTGGCGCTCGTTGCCGTCGATCACCTCGATACGCCAACCGCTGTCATGCTCCAGGATCGTGCCGACCTCCGGGACTTTCTCCGCGAGGACAAAGGCCAGTCCGCCCAAAGTGTCAACTGCTTCCTCCACTTCGGCGAGCCGGGTGTCTATTCTTTGCGCCACTTCTTCGAGTTCGACGCGGGCATCGGCCTCCCACATGCCGTTTTCCAGCGGCACCAGCAGGTCTTCGGGAGCATCGTCGTGCTCGTCCTCGATATCGCCGACGATTTCCTCGACCAGATCCTCGAAGGTGACGATGCCGTCGGTGCCCGAATATTCGTCGATCACCACGGCCAGATGGGTGCGGCGCGCGCGCATGTCGGCCAGCACGTCGAGCGCACCGCGCGCCTGCGGCACGAACAGCGGCTGGCGCATCAGCACGGTCCAGTCGGCGGGCGGCGCTGCCTTGCGGGCGAGGATGGGGAACACGTCCTTGATGTGGATCATGCCGCGAATCTCGTCGAGCGTCTCGCCATAGACCGGCATGCGGCTGTGGCCATGCTCGGCAAAGGCCTCGACCACTTCGTCCCAGCTGGCCGAGGCGGGCAGGGCGATGATCTCGCCGCGCGGGATCGCCACATCGTCGGCATCGTGTTCGGAAAAGTGCAGGAGGTTGCGCAGCATCTGCCGCTCGATCGGCGAAAGATCGCCCGATCCTGCAACTTCCGGAGTCTCGTCGCCCTCGTGATCGTCGATCACCTCTTCGAGGCGGGCGCGCAGCGACTGGTCGGCATCGGACTGGAAAAGCCTGCGGAAGACACGCCAGAGCGTGCCGCTACTGTCCGGTTCTCCCGAGCCGGTCTCGGTGGTGCGGCCATTGTCGGCCATGGTGGTGGAAATCCCCTGTAGAAGTGTCAGTTTCGATGCATTGCAGGCAATTGCGAAAAACGCCAGCCCTTAGGTGCGATCCCCATATGGGTCGGGAAGCCCGAGCAGGGCAAGCGCCTTTGTTTCGAGGGCTTCCATCGCGATAGCGTCCTCCTCGGAAATCTCGTGGTCGAGCCCCGCAAGGTGCAGCAATCCGTGGACGATCAGGTGGCTGGCGTGGTCGGCAACGGATATGCCCTTGTCCGCGGCCTCGCGCGCGCAGGTCTCGAAGGCCAGCGCGATGTCGCCCAGCATGTCGGGCGCGCCGTCGGGGGCGAGATCGAGCAGGTCGTCGCGCTCCATCATCGGGAACGAGAGGACGTTGGTGGGCTTGTCCTTGCCGCGCCACTCGCGGTTGAGCACCTGCACTTCGGCATCGCTGGTGAACAGCAGGCTGACCATCAGCCGCACGTTGTCGATTTCGGGAGCGACCTGCGCCAGCGCCTCGGCGGCGCGTTCCGCAAGGTCCGGCCAGTCGGTATCGCCGGGCCAGGGTTCTTCGATGTCGATTTCGAGATTCATCGCATCCGTCCTAGCCTGTGGGGCGGAGCGAGGGAAGCGGGGATGGCCGGGTTTTAATTCGTCTGTGGCGCGATGACGAAGCGGAAGAAGAAGGCGGGAATCCAGAGGCACAGGCGCGGCCTGCCCTCAATGCACCTTCGCCACGTCGGCAGCGTCGATCGGGCCTTCGTAGGCCTCGACGATGCGCCCGACGATCGGGTGGCGCACCACGTCCGCTGCCGTGAAGCGGGTGACGGCGACGCCTTCGACGCCCTCCAGCCGGTTCACGGCATCGGCAAGGCCCGACATGCGGTCGCCACCGGGGATGTCGACCTGGCGCGGGTCTCCGCACACCACCATGCGGCTGTTCTGGCCGAAGCGCGTGAGGAACATCTTCATCTGCTCACGCGTGGTGTTCTGCGCCTCGTCGAGGATGACGAAGGCATCCGCCAGCGTGCGACCGCGCATGAAGGCGATCGGGGCGATCTCGATCTCGCCATTGGCGAGACGGCGCTCCACCTGCTCGGGCGGCATGCAGTCATACAGCGCATCGTAGAGCGGGCGCAGGTAGGGATCGACCTTGTCCTTCATGTCGCCGGGCAGGAAGCCGAGCTTCTCGCCTGCTTCCACCGCCGGGCGCGAGAGGATCAGGCGCTGGACCGATCCGGTCATCAGCTGGCTGACCGCCTGTGCGACGGCAACGTAAGTCTTGCCGGTGCCTGCCGGGCCGAGCGCGAAGATCACGTCGGCCTTGGCCAGCTGGCGCATATAGTCGATCTGCGTGGCCGAGCGCGGCACGATCGTTTTCTTGCGCGTGCGGATCATGATGGGTGGCACGCCGGCCCCGGCATCGCCGGTGATGATGCCTTCGAGCGTGGGCTCGGTGCTCATCGCGATCAGCGATTCGATCGCGCCCGAATCGAGATCCTGTCCCTGCTCCAGACGGCGGTACATGCCGGTCAGCGTCTCACGCGCGCGGGCCACCGAATCATCGGGGCCTTCGATCATGATCTTGTTGCCGCGCGCGGAAATGTAGACGCCGAGGCGGTTTTCCACCTGCACAAGGTTGGCATCGAACTGGCCGAACAAGGCCCCCAGCAGCACGGGTTCGTCGAAATCCAGTTCGGCTCGGGCACGACGATGGGTTTCGGGACGGAGTTGCGCCGGGTCTACGGCACGGGCTGCTTTTCGGGCCATGCGCTCCTTTCGGGGTTCTCTCGCAAAGGACGGATGGAAAACGCCATTCGTCCTGTCCTGAAGATGGCTCCGCACATCGCGCCGCGCAAGGGCGCCCGTAGGGAGGAAAATCGTTTCATGGGGGATAATCGGTCGTTTCGGCGTCCTGTTACGCAACTGTAGCGCTGCTGCGACATTTCTTGCCACATGCTGCATTGCCGGTTCGATGCGAATTCAGCTTGGCAGGGGCAAACATGAATGCGTGGTCCCCGAACAAGGGGGCTCCGGAATAGAGAAGGAGAGCAACCATGAAGAAGATCCTGATGGCCGCCGTTGCTGCAAGTGTCGCGCTGCCCGCGCTGGCAGCACCCACGATCGCTTCGGCGCAGTCGCGTGCCGAAGTCCGTCACGACAACCGCGAGATCCGCCAGGACCGCCGCGACCTGCGCCATGACCGCCAGGAGCGCCGCGAGGACTGGCGTGACTATCGCAATTCGCACCGCGACGCTTTCCGCCGTCCCGCGTATGCAGGGCCGCGTGGCTACCGTTATGTCCGCGTCGGCGTCGGCCACCGCTTCGCGCCTGCCTATTACGGCCAGCGCTACTGGGTGAACGACTATGCCCGCTATCGCCTGCCCGCGCCGCGCGCCGGTGCCCGCTGGATCCGCTACGGCAACGATGTGGTGCTGGTGAACACCCGCACCGGCGTGGTGCTCCAGGCCTATAACGGCTTCTTCTGGTAAGCCGCCCTCAAAAAAGACACCCAAGTACGTTCTCCCGTACGCAGGAAGGCCCCGGTTCGCGCCGGGGCCTTTTTCGCATGCGACGAACGGGCTCAGCGGTCTGGCGAAACGGGCACCGCGCGCCGTTGCGGCAAGGCGGCGGCGGCGCTATCCCTTGCGCCATGAACACGCTTCGCATCATCGCCTGCTCGCTCGCCGCCGTTTCGGCGCTGGCTCTCGCCTCGTGCAAGGACAAGAGCGCGCCGCAGCCCGCGCCGACGCAAAGCGCCGCGCCGAGCGAGGCCGTGGTAACGCGCCAGTCGCCCGAGGCCTGGCTGAAGGCGCACTTTGCAGGCGATCTGCGCTCCGAGATCGATTCGCTGCGCTATGCCAAGGCGAGCGTCGACCTCAATGGCGACGGCAAGGACGAAGTGCTGCTCTACGCGGGCGGCTCGATGCTGTGCGGCAGTGGCGGCTGCGACCTGATCGTGCTGACGCCGGACGGCGACAGCTGGCGCATGGTCGGCGATCTCTCGGTCGTGCAGATGCCGGTGGGCGTACTCGACAGCAAGACCAACGGCTGGCGCGATCTGGCCGTCAGCGTGTCTGGCGGCGGCGCCGATGCGGGCGTGATGCGGGTGCCGTTCGACGGCAAGGCCTATGCCGACAATCCCACCGTCGCCCCTGCCGAGCCGAGCGACACCCTTGGCAAGGTGCTGATCCCGCAGGCCGAACTCCAGCCGCTTCCGGCATCGACGGCAGTTCCGGTGGACGGCGCCAGCCCTGCGAACTGATCCCTACCGCGCCAGCCATTCGCGCAGGGCGGCGTTGACCGCCTCGGGATGCTCCATCGTCGCCATGTGGCCGCAGTCGGGAATCTCGACATAGGCGCAGCCGGGAATCGCGTTTGCCATCTCGCGAGCGCGTTCGGGCGGGGTCACGCGGTCCTCGTCGCCGACCACCACCAGCGCGGGAACCGTGATGGTCGTCAGCGTCTCGCGCGAATCGATACGGTCCATGATCGCCTGTTGCTGCGCCATGTAGGTGCCAAGGCCGACGCGTTGGGCCATCTGCAGCACGCTCTGGAAGATCGGCTCCGGGCAATCGCGCGCGACGAAATGGCGCAGGCCGTTTCGCAGCATTTCGGCGTAGCCAGTGGTGCGGGCGCTGGCGATCGCCGCTTCGCGCAGGCGCGTGTCGCCCTCGGTATCGGCGCGGGCGCTGGTATCGATCAGTGCAAGGTGGCTGATCCGCTCGGGCGCCTGCCGCCACACTTCCATCGTCACGTAGCCGCCCATCGACAGCCCGGCGATGGCGAAGCGCTCGGGCGCCGAGGCCAGCAGGCGCGCGGCCATCAGCGCAATCGAATCGTCGTTCAGCGTATCGGCGATGGAAGCGTCCGCCACGTCGGCAAGGCCTGCCCGCTGCGCGGCCCACAGCGCCGCATCGCAGGCAAGGCCGGGTACGAGAACCAGCGGTGTCTTCACGGTCATGCGGTGATTTCGGCCGGAACCTTGAGCACACCGGCCAGGCTGTTCGGCCCGGCGCTGGCGATCTCCACCGTCACCAGATCGCCGATCGCCGCCTCACCGATGAAGTGGACCGACTGCAACCACGGCGACTTGCCCAGCCACTGGCCGGGAAGCTTGCCGCGTCGTTCGACCAGCACGGTGCAGGTCTTGCCGACGGTCGAGGCATTGAAGGCGGCCTGATCGCGGTTGAGCGCGGCCTGAAGGCGCTGGAGCCGCTCGTCCATCACGGCGGCGGGCACCTGATCGCCCATCGTCGCCGCAGGGGTTCCGGCGCGCGGGGAATACTTGAAGCTGTAGCACTGCGAATAGCCGACCGCGTCTACCAGCTTGAGCGTATCCTCGAACTCGGCCTCGGTCTCGCCAGGAAAGCCGACGATGAAATCGCCCGACAGCGCGATGTCCGGGCGCACGGCCCGCACCCGGTCGAGGATCTTGAGATAGCTTTCCACCGTGTGGCTGCGGTTCATGGCTTTCAGCACGCGGTCATTGCCCGCCTGCACCGGCAGATGGAGGAACGGCATCAGCTTGGCGTTCTCGCCATGCGCGTCGATCAGCCCCTGCGTCATGTCGTTGGGGTGGCTGGTGGTGTAGCGGATGCGCGCCAGCTCGGGGATTGCCGCCAGTTCGCGGGCGAGGCCATCGAGGCCCACCGGGCGACCCTTCGCGTCTTCGCCGCTCCACGCATTGACGTTCTGGCCCAGCAGCGTGATCTCGCGCGCGCCCGCCTCGACCAGCCGCTTGGCCTCGTCGATCAGGGCCGCATAAGGCCGCGAGATTTCCGCGCCGCGGGTATAGGGCACCACGCAATAGGTGCAGAACTTGTCGCAGCCTTCCTGCACCGTCAGGAACGCCGACGGACCGGACCTGCGACGACGCGGCAGCGCGTCGAACTTGGTCTCGGCAGGCATGTCGGTATCGGTGGCGCGGCGACCGGCGACGGCCTCGGCAACCATCTGCGGCAGGCGGTGATAGGCCTGCGGGCCGACGACCATCTTTACGGCGGGCGCGCGGGTCATGATCTCCTCACCCTCGGCCTGCGCGACACAACCGGCGACCGCGATCAGCGGCGAGGTGCCATCGTCGCGCTTCAGACGGCCGATGTCCGAATAGACCTTTTCCGCCGCCTTCTCGCGAATATGGCAGGTGTTGAGCACCACGAGATCGGCATCCTCACCCTCCGGCGCAGGGGCGATGCCCTGTTCGGCCAGCAGTTCGGCCATGCGCTCGCCGTCATAGACGTTCATCTGGCAGCCGAAGCTCTTGACCCGGTAGGTCTTCGGATTGGCAACAGGAGAGGAAGGTGTCTGCATGGCCGCGCCGATACCGGAAAACTGTGGGCTTGGACAGGGGGGGGGTGGACAGGGGTTGGACAGGGGGGGGTGGACAGGGGTTGGACAGGGGGGAGGGCAGAACGCAAAGCTGACATGGCCTGCCTGTTTGCAGAACAGCCGCCTTCCAATCCGTTTTCCTACAGCCTGTGCCTTCCGGTATTTTCGCGGGCATGGATAGCTCTCCCCGCCCCGCTCGCCCTTGCTCGCAACCCGTGCCCAACAGCGAATATCGCTGGACGCAGGAGAAGGTGCTTGTGTTCCTGCGCGCGCTGGCTTTCGGGCACTCGGTCGCGGCGAGTGCGCGGCTGGTGGGGATGAGTCGCCAGTCGGCCTATCGCCTGCGCGAGCGGCTGGGAGAGGTATTTGCCGAGGCGTGGGACGAGGGGCAACGCGTCGGGGCGCTGCGGCGGGCGCAGCACTATGCACGGGCGCCGCAAGGTGACACTCCGGGGCCAAGGTGACACTTTGCCTCTGGACCGTGTCAACTGTGTCAACCAGAGTGTCACCTTGGGTGAAGGGGGCGCCTGCATTTCGGGTCGCATAAAGCGTGATTTCCCGCTATCCGCGCGCGTCATGAGCAAGACCGAAACTTTGTACGCCGCCTTTGCAGGCCACCTGAACGCCGCGCTCGATGCGCTGGAAGCGGCCGGTTCGCTGCCGGGCGGCCTCAAGCGAGGGGCGATCACGGTCGAGCCGCCGCGCGATCCCTCGCATGGCGACCTGTCCACCAACGCGGCGATGGTGCTGGCCAAGCCTGCGGGCATGAAGCCGCGCGACGTGGCCGAGGCGCTGGTGGCCGAACTGGCCAAGCTGGAGGATGTCACCTCGGCCGAGATCGCCGGGCCGGGCTTCATCAACCTGCGCCTCTCGCCCGCCGCCTGGATCGCCGAACTGCGCGCGATCGGCACGCTGGGCGCCGATTACGGCCGCTCGACGATGGGCGGCGGCAAGGTGGTGAACGTCGAATACGTCTCGGCCAACCCCACCGGTCCGATGCACATGGGCCACTGCCGCGGCGCGGTGGTCGGCGATGCGCTGGCCAGTCTGCTGGAGTTCGCAGGCCACAAGGTGGTCAAGGAATACTACGTCAACGATGCGGGCGCGCAGGTGCAGGTGCTCGCCCGCTCGGCGCATGTCCGTTACCGCGAGGCACTGGGGCATGATGTCGGCGCGATCCCCGAGGGGCTCTATCCGGGCGAATACCTGATCCCGGTGGGCGAGCAGCTCGCCGCCGAGTTCGGAGACAAGTACGCAGCCGCTCCCGAATCGGAGTGGCTGGTGCTGTTCCGCGAAAAGGCGGTCGCAGCGATGCTGGTGATGATCAGGCAGGATCTCGCCCTGCTCGGCATCCACCACGACCTGTTCTCGTCGGAGGCCGAACTGCAGGCCTCGGGCAAGCCGGACGAGGCCGAGGCGTGGCTGCGCGCCAAGGGCCTGGTCTATGACGGCGTGCTCGAAGCGCCCAAGGGCAAGACGCTGGACGATTGGGAAGCGGTGGAACTGCCGCTGTTCAAGTCGACCGCGTTCGGCGACGATCAGGACCGCCCGATCAAGAAGTCGGACGGCACCTGGACCTATTTCGGCGCCGATCTCGCCTATCACTTCCAGAAGGCGCAGAGCGCCGATGCGCTCGTCGATATCTGGGGCGCGGACCACGCAGGCACCGTCAAGCGGATCAAGGCCGCCGTTGCGGCGATGACCGGCGAGAACGGCGAGGAGACCCCGTTCGAGGTGAAGCTCGTCCAGATGGTCCAGCTGCTGCGCGATGGCGAGCCGGTCAAGATGTCCAAGCGCTCGGGCAACTTCGTGACGCTGGCCGATGTGGTGAACGAAGTGGGCAAGGACGTGGTGCGCTTCACCATGCTCACCCGCAAGCCCGAAGCGCAGATGGACTTCGACTTCGCCAAGGTCGTCGAAGCCTCGAAGGACAACCCGGTGTTCTACGTGCAGTACGCCAATGCCCGCGTCCACTCGACGCTGCGCAAGGGTCTGGCCGAAGGCAACTTTGTGCCCTCGGCGGACGATCTGGAGCTGCTGGGGCCTGAGGAGCTGGAGCTGGTCAAGCTGGCCGCGCAGTTCCCCCGCATCGTCGAGGCGGCAGCGGTGGCGCGCGAGGCGCACCGCATCGCCTTCTTCCTCGGCGATCTGGCCGCCGCGTTCCATGGGTACTGGAACCTCGGAAACGACCGGATCGAAAAGCGCTTCGTTAACGTGCAGGATGGTAAGCTGACGGCAGCGCGGCTATTTCTGGCTGCACAGATGGGGCAATTGATCCGCAACGGTCTGGCCCTGCTCGGCGTCGAGGCCGTGGAGGAAATGTAAGGGCAATGGTGAATCCGTTCGGGGATCAGGCGTTCGGCGCGCAGGGCAATGGTCGCGACGAGGCGGGCCGCAACGCGGGAGACGGGTTCTTCCACGAGGCGCCGCCGTCCGGCGTGCAGGGCTTTGCGCCGGAACCTTTCGACGAGCCCGAACGGCTGAACCCCCAGTTTTCGGAGGCGCCCTCGGAAGCCCGGCGCCTCGACATGGGCGAGCCCGAAGTGCGTCTGCCCTGGCTCGAAGGCGACGACGAGGACGAGGATGACGAGCGCGGTGGCCTGAGCGCGCAGGGACTGGTGCTGATCGGCCTCGGTCTGGTGGCGGTGATCGCCATCATCGGCGCGGTGATCTGGGCGACGCGCGGCCATGGCGATCAGGAACTGGTGGCGGTTGGCGGCGTGATCGAGGCGCCCAGGACGCCCTACAAGGTCCGTCCCGACGATCCGGGCGGTCAGGTGGTCGACGGCACCGGCGATTCGAGCTTCGCGGTCGCCGAGGGACAGAGCCGCCCCGCGCGCATCGATGCGATGAACGGCGATGGCGGCAATGCTGCCGCGCCCGCGCAGCCCGGTTTCGACAGTGTCGGCGCCAAGCCCGGTGCGGCAGCTTCGCCTGCGCCGACGGCTTCGGCCACCCCCGCACTGGCCGGTGTCGGCGTGCAGGTCGGCGCCTATGCCAATACAGCGGCGGCGGAAGCGGGCTGGGCGGTGCTCAAGAAGCGCTACGACGGTCTTTCGGCTTTCCAGCACCGTGTGGTGCAGGGCACGGCGGATATCGGCACGGTCTATCGCCTGCAGGCGGTGACGGAGAATGCGGCGGCCGCCCGCACCTTGTGCGCGGGGCTCCAGCAGGCAGACATTCCCTGCCAGGTGAAGAACTGAGACGCTGAAGACCTGAAAAAGCGCCGGGAAAACCCAAGGGCATAGGGTATCCATCTCCCGCGATCTTGCGGGAGGCCCCCTGTTCGTGCGACGGATCGGCCATGGTTCCTGCAATCTTCGGCCTCTCCGGCCTGACCCTCAGCGCCGACGAGCGCGCCTTCTTCGCCGATGCCGATCCCGCGGGCTACATCCTGTTCGGCCGCAATATCGAGAGCCGCGAACAGGTTCGCGCACTGACGGATGAGTTGCGCGCGATCCACGGGCGCGACCGGTTGCTGATCTCGATCGATCAGGAAGGGGGGCGCGTCGCCCGGATGAAACCGCCGGTCTGGCCGGCCTATCCGGCGGGCGAGGCGTTCGACCGGCTCTACGAGATTGCGCCTGCCAGCGCCATCGAGGCCGCGCGGCTCAATGCCGAGGCGCTGGGGCTGGACCTTGCCGAAGTGGGCGCCACGCTCGATTGCCATCCGCCGCTCGACCTGCGCCAGCCCGGTGCGCACGATATTGTCGGCGACCGTTCGCTGGGCCACGACCCGATGCGCGTCGCCGCGCTGGGCCGGGCGATCCTCGAAGGGCTGGCGCTCGCCGGCGTTGTCGGGTGCGTCAAGCATATCCCCGGCCATGGACGGGCGATGGCGGACAGCCACAAGGAACTTCCCACCGTCACCGCCAGTGCCGAGGAACTCGAACGCGATATCGAACCCTTCCGCACGCTGAGCGCCGGGCCTTTCGTCGCCCCGGTCGGCATGACCGCGCATGTGCGCTATACCGCGTGGGACGATGCGCTGCCCGCCACGCTTTCACCCACGGTGATCGCCGAGATCATCCGGGGACGGATCGGCTTCGACGGCCTGCTGATGAGCGACGATCTCGACATGCAGGCGCTGTCGGGCAGCGTGCCGGATCTCGCCGGGCAGGCTGTCGCGGCGGGCTGCGACATCGCGCTCAACTGCTGGGCGAAGATGGAGGACATGACCGGTATCGCGCGGGCTCTGCCCGACATCGCCCCTCGCGCTGCCGAGCGGCTGGCGGCGGCGATGGCTTCGGTCACACCGCGCGTCTTCACCGAAGCAGACCGCGCGGCACATGCCGATCTCATCGCCCGGCGCGATGCGCTGCTTGCGCTGACGCCTGCGCCCGCCTGACCGCGATGGAGCAGGGGGCGCTACCGGGGATCGAGGAACATCATGCCGAGGCGCGGGCGGCTGCCGAACGGCGCGATGCGCTGTACCTCGAAATCGACGGCTGGGAAGGTCCGCTCGACCTGCTGCTCGATCTCGCGCGGCGTCAGAAGGTGGACCTGCGCACGATCTCGATCCTCGAACTGGTCGATGCCTACCTGACTTATGTCGAGGAGGCCGAGGCGCTGCGGCTGGAACTGGCCGCGGACTATCTGGTGATGGCGGCCTGGCTCGCCTACCTGAAATCCGCGATGCTCCTGCCCAAGGAGGAGCAGGAAGACCCCAGCCCCGAGGAACTGGCGTTGCGCCTGCAGATGCGTCTGCAACGCCTCGCCGCCATGCGTGAGGCGGCGGCGCGGCTGATGGGGCGTGACCGGTTGGGGCGCGACGTGTTCCTGCGCGGCGCGCCCGAAGGGCTGCGGGTGGAACGCAAGGCCCTGTGGCAGGCCTCTTGGTACGACCTTGTGCGGGCCTATGGGGACGTCAAAGTGCGTTCGCAGCCGGTGGTCCACATGGTGCGCGAACGCATGGTTATGAACCTCGACACTGCGATCGAGCGGGTGTCCTCGATGCTCGGCGTGGCGGTCGACTGGATGGAGCTGCGCGATTTCCTGCCGCCTGCGCACGACGCCTGGGCGAACCCGCAGCTGCGCCGGTCCGCGCTGGCCTCCAGCTTCGTCGCGGCGCTGGAACTGGCGCGCACGGGGCGGGCCGAGATCGTGCAGGAGCAGGTGTTCGGTCCGCTGCGGCTGAAAGCGATGCCTAGGGAGAGCCGGGCATGAGCGCGGGCGATCCGGCGCTCGATGCGCTTGTCCGGGCGGTCGAGGCGACCTTGTTTGCGGCGGAAACGCCGATGAGCGTGGAGCAGATTTCGACGCATCTTGGCGGCGCGGCGGTGCGACCGGCGCTGGTGGAATTGCAGCGCCATTACGCGATGCGCGGCGTGCATCTGGTCGAGCGCGGCAGGCGCTGGCACTTCGAGACCGCGCCCGATCTCGCGCACCTGTTGCGGCGCGAGAAGGAAGAGCCGCGCCGGTTGAGTCGGGCGGCCACCGAGGTGCTCGCCATCGTCGCCTATCACGAGCCGGTCAGCCGCGCGCAGATCGAGCAGATCCGCGGGGTGCAGACCGCCAAGGGCACGCTCGACGTGCTGATGGAGGCGGGCTGGGTGCGTGCGGCAGGGCGGCGCGAAGTGCCGGGACGCCCGGTGATCTATGCGACGACGCCCGAATTTCTCGACCATTTCGGCCTTGCCTCGCTGCGCGATCTTCCGGGTGTGGACGAGCTGCGCGCCTCGGGCCTGCTCGATCCGGTGGACGACGACATGATCGAGCGCGCGCTTGGTGGGGGCAGTGAAGGTCCCGATGAGGATCAGGACGATCACGCGACTGGGGACGAAGAGGGCCTGTAAGGCTTCCTGCGCAATAGTCGGGCTGGTATCGGGGCCGGAAAGTGCCTAGATGAATCGAGGTGGGCCCGGAATCGGGCATTCGATTACTGGAGTTAGGTTTATGGGTAGCTTGTCGATCTGGCACTGGCTGATCGTTCTGGTGATCGTGCTCGTGCTGTTCGGTCGCGGCCGCGTCTCGGAAATCATGGGTGAGTTCGGGAAGGGCATCAAGAGCTTCAAGGAAGGCGTGAACGAGGAAGAGGCGAAGAAGGGCACGGTAACGCCGCCGCCCGCGCCGGTGGCTCCGCCTGCGCAGATTACCTCGACGGAAGTTCCGCCTGTCGCGCCGCCAGTTGCCCCTCACGTCGGCACCACCGAAAACAAGACCGAGCAGAACTGACCGCAAGACCGAACGGATAACAGGCGATGTTCGACATCGGCGGCTCCGAATTACTGTTGATCGTCATCGTGGCGGTCGTGGTGATCGGCCCCAAGGATCTGCCCGTGGCGCTGCGCGTCGCGGGCCGGTGGATCGGCAAGATGCGCAAGGTCTCCAACCACTTCCGCGCCGGCATCGATGCCATGGTGCGCGAGGCGGAGCTGGAGGACATGGAGCGCAAGTGGCGTGAGCAGAACGAGGCGATCATGAAGGCCGCCCCGCAGCTGACCGGCACCGGCGCCGAAAGCGCAGAGGCGATGCAGCCGCCGATCGCGGAGCCCGATCCGGTGCCCCCGCTCCCGGCTGCCGCACCGGCACCGACGACGGCTGAGACCGCAACTCCGACGCCCGCAGCACCAGCGACGCCGGTGGCCGAAGCAAAGCCGTCCAGCGAACCGCAGCTCCCGCTCGATACCCCGCAGGAGCATCGCTGACGTGGCCTTTCGTATCTCCGACATCGACGATTCGCAGGCGCCGCTGCTTGAACATCTGGTCGAACTGCGCACGCGGCTGCTGCGGGCGTTCATGGCCTTCGCCGTGGCGTTCGCGGTGTGCTTCTATTTCTCGGGCAAGCTGATCGGTTTTCTCGTGCGTCCGCTGGTCGAGGCCGGGCAGGACAAGCTGATCTACACCAAGCTTTACGAGGCGTTCTTCGTCGAAGTGAAGGTGGCGCTGTTCGCGGCGGTCTTTGTCAGCTTCCCGGTGATTGCCAACCAGATCTGGGCGTTCGTGGCACCGGGGCTCTATGCCAAGGAAAAGCGGGCGTTCCTGCCGTTCCTGATCGCGACGCCGGTGCTGTTCACGATGGGCGGCGCGCTGGCCTACTATGTGGTGATGCCCACTGCGTTCCACTTCTTCCTGGGTTTTCAGGGGCAGACCGGCGGCCTCAAGCTCGAAGCGCTGCCGGGCACGGGCGACTATCTGGCGTTGGTGATGCAGTTCATCCTCGCCTTCGGGATCAGCTTCCTGATGCCGGTGCTGCTGATGCTGCTGAACCGCGCGGGGATCATCACCCGCGATCAGCTGAAGGGCGCGCGGCGCTACGCCATCGTCGGCATCTTCATTATCGCCGCCGTGGCCACGCCGCCCGATGTCGTCTCGCAGCTATTGCTCGCGGTGCCGTTGCTGATGCTGTTCGAGGGCACGCTGATCGTGATGTGGTTCACCGATCGGAGCGCGGCAAAGGCCAGGGCAGCGGAAGAGGCCGCTGCGGAAGCCGAAGCTCCTGCGGCCTGATACCGAGCATTTCTATCCGACATAAAAAAGGGCCGGTTTTTCCGGCCCTTTTTCGTATCAGCGGGGTTTGTCCTTGTCGCCTTCGCCGATGACGGTCTTGGCGTCCTCGGGCATGACCTTGTCCTGCGCGGCCTTGTCCTGCGCCGCGCTCCACGCCATCTGGCCGCCGATCCAGGTTTCCTCGACCCTGGCGATGCGCAACTGCTGCGGGGTGGCGGCGGTCGGGTCCTGATCGACGAACAGGAAGTCCGCGCGATAGCCCGGCGCGATACGGCCCAGCCGGTCGTCGGCGAGCAGTGCATGGGCACCCCCGGAGGTATAGGCCGTCAGCGCGGCCTCGCGGCCCAGCACTTCCTGCGGCTGCCATCCGCCGAACGGCTGGCCGCTGGCATCGGCGCGGCTGGTAGCCACGGCCATGCCGACGAAGGGGGCCGGAATACGCGCAGGGGTGCCTGAGCCGAAGGCCAGCGTCGCCCCGCCGGTCGCCACCGACTTCCACGCGAAAGCCTCGTTCAGACGCGGAGCGCCCAGCGCGGCCTCGGCCACGGTGCGCTCATCCGCCATGTCGCCCGGCTGCATCGCGACGGTGACGCCGGCCTTGCCGAGCCGCGCCACGTCGAGCGGGTCGATGGCATCGGCCCCTTCGATCCGCCAGCGCCGGTTGCCCTTGTAGGTGTCCGACAGTTCCTGGATCGAATCGAGCACGGTGCGCACGGCGGCATCGCCATTGGCCCGCACGGCAACCTGGAAGTTGTCGATTGCCGCGCGGCTCATCAGGTTGCCGAGCTGCGTCTCGTTCATCTGCGGCAACCCGCTGGACGCAGCGTCATCGGCATAGGGCTTGAGCAGCCACGCCCCGTGCGAACCGAGGCCGCCGTCGAGCGTCAGTTCCACGCCGTTCATCTTGAGCCGGTCGTCGTAGAGCCACGGCGAGGGGCCGGGGCCGCCGATCAGTGCCATGTCGGCCACATTGTCGGCATAGGCGACCACGCGCAGGCGCAGGCGTCCGGCGTCGGCGGCGCGGCGCATCGCCTGCCAGTCCTCGATCGAAGTGCCCATCGCCGAGACCGTGGTCACGCCCTGTGCCAGGAACAGCAGTTGCGCGCGGCCCAGCGCGGAATCGATATCCTCCGGGCGCGGGCGCGGCACTCTGGCTTCGACCGGGGTCATGGCGGTGGCCATGAGCACGCCGGACGGTTGCTTGCCGCCTGCGATCCGCTCGATCCGACCGCCCACAGGGTCCGTGCTGGCGGCAGAGACGCCGCCTTCCCGGAGTGCGGCGGAGTTCGCCCATCCGGCCTGTCCGTCGGCACTGAGCAGCCATGCCGGGCGCCCGCCGGTTACGCCGTCCAGGTCTTTCGCGCTCGGCATATGGCCGAGGCCCCAGGCGTTCTGGTCCCATCCGCGCCCGAGAATCCACGGCAGGTCGGGGTGGGCCGCAGCCCACGCCTGCACGCGCGAGAGGGCATCCTCCAGCGAGCGGGCCTGCGTCAGGTCGAGCGTCATCTTCGCGATGCCGGTGGCGATCACGTCTGCATCGGCATCGATCATGCCCGGCACCACGATGCGGTGCTTGCCGTCGAGCTTGTAGCGCACGCGCTCGGGCAGCTTGTCGCCGTGCTGGAACGTCTGCACCACGCGGCCATCGTCGCCGATCAGGAAAGCCTCGAAGCGGGCGATGCCGCCGTGGCCGTCGGGCGTCAGGCCCTGCACGTTGTCGATCAGCGTTCCGGTGGCGGGAACCTCCGGCACCTTCTTCTTGGCGAACGCGGTCGTCGGCAGCACACCGCAGAGCGCGGTGGCGAGGAACAGGGCGCGCAGGGCGCCGCTCTTGGATGTCACTTGGAGCCTTTCCGTGGCAATCGCTTGATGATGGCGCTGGTATCCAGACGCCCGCCGCCCATCGCCTGGATGTCGGCATAGAACTGATCGATCAGGGCTGCGACCGGCATCGACACGCCAAGGCTGCGGCCCTCTTCCATCGAGAGGCCCAGATCCTTGCGCATCCAGTCGATGGCGAAGCCGAAGTCGAAGCGGTCCTCGTTCATCGAATGCCAGCGGTTGTCCATCTGCCAGGACTGTGCGGCGCCGCCCGAGATCGCCTCGTAGACCTTCTCCATGTCGAGGTGCGAGGCCTGCGCGAAGCGGACCGCTTCGGCCAGCGCGGCGACGTTGCCCGCGATGCAGATCTGGCAGGCCATCTTGGCGGTCTGCCCCGCACCTGCCTTGCCGACGTGGACGATACGGGCCGAATAGGCCTCCATCACCGGCTTTGCACGCTCAACGGCATCCTTGCGGCCTCCGCACATCAGCGTGAGCGTGCCGCGCTCGGCGCCGATCTGCGATCCGGTCATCGGCGCATCGATGCAGTGCAGGTGCAGATCGCGCGCCTCGACCGAGATCTGCCGGGCGATCCGCGCCGAGACGGTGGTATGGTCGATGAACACGCTGCCCGGCGCCATGGCCCGGAACACGCCGTGGGGGCCAAGCACCACTTCGGCCAGATCGTCGTCATTGCCGACGCAGGTGATGACGACATCGGCGCCGCGCGCGGCGTCGGCGGGGTCTGTCGCGACGCGCACCGCGAATTGCGGGTTTGCCGCCTGCCACGCGGCGATGCGGCCGGGCGAGCGGTTGTAGATCGTCAGTTCGTGGCCGGCCTCGGCGATGTGGCGCGCGATCGCGCTGCCCATCACGCCCAGGCCGAGGAAGGAAACCTTGCGTCGTTCGCTCATGCGATCCGTCTTCTACTGCTTTGGCCGCGATTGCAAATCGGCTTCGCGGTGGATTCGGAAATGTTCCGTACGCGCGTGAGTTGCGCATTTTTCTTTCATCACCGCCCCCTCTTCGCTTTTCATCCGTTCCGCTTTCCGGTAGTCGCGCCTGCACTATGGAACAGCCAGAGCTACAGATCGCTACGGCCCCCGAAAGGGCGCTGCTGACCGCAGAGGACGTTCGCGGAGCGGCTCGGCGAATTAGCGGCAAGGTCGTTCGCACGCCGACGATGCACAGCAAGACGCTGAGCGCGATTACCGGCGCCGACATCTGGCTCAAGTTCGAGAACCTGCAGTTCACCGCCGCCTACAAGGAGCGCGGGGCGCTCAACGCGCTGATGTTGCTGGAGGATTCGCGCAAGGCCCGTGGTGTGATCGCCGCGTCTGCAGGCAACCACGCACAGGGGCTGTCGTATCACGGCACGCGTCTGGGCGTGCCGGTCACGATCGTCATGCCGCGCACCACGCCGATGGTGAAGGTGATGCAGACCGAGAGCGTGGGCGGCAAGGTCGTGCTCGAAGGCGAGACCTTCGACGAGGCCTATGCCCATGCCCGCAAGCTGGAAACCGAGCTGGGCCTCACTTTCCTGCATCCGTTCGACGATCCGCATGTCGCCGCAGGGCAGGGTACGGTCGCGCTCGAAATGCTCGAGGATGTGCCCGAGATCGATACGCTGGTGCTGCCGGTGGGCGGTGGCGGCCTTGCCACCGGCATGGGCACGATCGCGCGGGACATCCGCCCGGACATTCGCCTGATCGGTGTCGAGGCACAGCTCTATCCCTCGATGTTCAACCTGCTCAAGGGCACGCGTCTGCCGGTCGGCGGCGATACGCTGGCGGAAGGTATCGCGGTGGCGGAGCCGGGGCATTTTACCTCGAAGGTGCTGAAGGAATCGCTCGACGATTTCCTGCTCGTCAGCGAGGCCAGCATCGAAAGCTCGCTGGCGCTGTTGCTGCAGATCGAGAAGACGCTGGTCGAAGGCGCGGGCGCGGTCGGCCTTGCCGCCGTGCGCGACAACCCGGAACTGTTCGCCGGTCGCAAGGTGGGCATCGTGCTGTCGGGCGGCAATATCGACACTCGCCTGCTGGCGAACGTGTTGCTGCGCGATCTGGCTCGCTCGGGCCGTCTCGCACGGTTGAAGATCGGCCTTCAGGATCGTGCAGGCGCGCTGTTCAAGGTGGCCAAGGTCTTCCACGAGCACAACGTCAACATCATCGAAGTCTTCCACCAGCGCATCTTCACGCACCTGCCCGCCAAAGGTCTCGTCACCGAGATCGAGTGCGAGGCGCGCGACAGTGCGCAGCTTCACGCCCTGATCGGAAGCCTTCGCCGCGAAGGCTACGAAGTGAAGCTGGTCGAGACCGAGTAGGGAGAGGCGGGCGCGCGCCCGGTCCGCAGACGCCCCGAGCCGGCTTCAGACCGGCCGTGGGCAGATCGGAGCGCGCCCGCACGATCTCTACCGGAAACCACTTTGCGTCCTGAAGCATTGCAAAGGGTGAACGTTTCGCTCTGACGTAGCCGGATGTGCAGGTATCGCAGGCTGTTTGTTAACGTTTGTCGGTGCCTTCTGGGCTGAGGAACGCCCCGAACCGGGACAGGAGAGTACGTCAGAGTGCCATCCTGGGGCAAATTCGGACCCGATGGCTCCGAATTTGTGGTTAAGGCTCTTTCAAGCCGGTGCCAGTGTGGCATATTTGGCTTTCAGGCGCAGGGCGTAGACCCCATTGGCAGGGCAAAAGCCCGAATAAAGGACAGCAGGCCTCGTGACGGCTCCGGTTCGATTTCCCCGCTTCTTCGTGACGAGCCCCGCGCCGTGCCCCTATCTGCCGGGCCGCAGTGAGCGCAAGGTATTCACGGAACTCAAGGGGCCGCAGGCGGATTCGCTCAACGATGCGCTGGGCCGGATCGGCTTCCGTCGCAGCCAGACCGTCGCCTATCGTCCCTCGTGCCTTGACTGCAACGCTTGCGTTTCCGTGCGCGTGGTAACGGGTGAATTTGCGCCGTCTGCTTCGCAGAAGCGCACGATGAAGCGCCATGATGACCTGATCGTCACCGTCTGCCGTCCCTGGTCCACCAGCGAGCAGTTCGAACTGCTCCAGCGCTATCTCGCCTCGCGCCATCCCGATGGCGGCATGGCGAACATGGACGAGGTCGATTTCGCCGACATGGTGGAGCATACGCCGGTCACGACATATTTCATCGAATATCGCGAGCCGTCCACGGACGGTATCTCCCCCGGTCGCCTCATCGGCGCCTGCCTGACCGATCGGCAATGCGATGGGCTTTCGATGATCTACAGCTTCTACGAGCCCGATCATCCGGCACGCGGCAGCCTTGGTAATTTCATCATCCTCGACCATATCCGACGCGCCGGGGAGATGGGGCTGGATTACGTCTACCTTGGCTATTGGGTCGAGGGGTCTGGGCGGATGCAGTACAAGATCCGCTACCGCCCGATGGAGCGCCTTGGTCGCAACGGTTGGGAACGGATCGGCTGCGAGGAGCATGACCGGCTGATTGCGGGGGCCGTGGCGCCGCGCAAGGACAGCGATGAGCCTGTCTCGCATGGCGCCAAAGACGGAATGCCGCGCGTCGGCATCTGATCGAGGCCGCCAGATACTTTTCAGGCGCCGTTGTCAGGTGTCGTCGGGCCGGGCGTAAAGCGCCGCCTCTTCCGCGCGGCGGCGGCGCAGTCCTTCCATCGCCCGGCCGCCTGCATTGATCCAGCGCAGGAATTCGGCCCGTACGCCTTCATGGTCGCCCGCGCGGTGTTTGCGGGTGAGAGTGGCGCTGGCGATCTGCCCCGTGTTGTAATGGAAGGACACGAGGGCATCGAACTGGTTGCCGGTGGTGGGCGCTGAACCGATCGCGCGGCTTACTTCCCTGGCGAACCGCTGAAGATCGCTTTCCAGACGGGCATCGCATTGCGCCTGTGTCCATACTGTTCCGCGCACGATGCCTGGCCCGGTCGCGCCCCAGCCGATCGTCCATGGCGCTCCGCCTGTACCGGGATCGGGATACGCCTCTATCCTGCCATCGCTGCGTTTGCGTGCGCAGCCCTCCCATTTTCGGACGAGCGCGATTCCGGCCGCACCGACAGGGCGAACGGAGGCGGCCAGCGATTTGAATTCGCTCTTGATGGCAACGGCTGGCGCGAAAGTGGCGGACATGGGCAGGACTCCGGCTCAAGAGGGTGGCCGAGGGAATCCTGCACAGGTGTCCCGGTTGTAGGACAGTTACCGTCTTGTAAAGCTTGCTGTGCCGCCCGGGCCGGGGTCACAGCTTCTTCAGGACGGCATCGACAGGCAGCGCCAGACTTTCCTTGCCGGCCACGGCGTCGCCGGACAGGGTGGCGGTGCTGCCGTCGGGCGCGGTGACCGTGATCACGTCGCCGGTCCTGGTGAAGGTGAGCGTCGTTCCTGCCATGTCGGTCATGGTCGCAGCCGCCTTGCTGCCGCTGGCCTCGATCGCGGCGGCGATGTCGTCGCGGGTTACATAGCCGGGCAGGATGTGTGCCTTGAGCAGCGCGGCGAGCGCGGACTGGTCGGTCGAGCCGGTGATTGCCTTTGTGGCATCGCCCGCCGCCGCGAAGGCATCGTCGCTGGGGGCGAGCAGGGTATAGCTGGCCTTGCCTGCGAACACTTCGTCAAGCCCGGTAGTCTTGAGAGCTTCCGCCACCGTCTGGAGGCCTGCGGCATTGTCGAGCGCATCGGGAAGCGAGGTATCGCCGGGGACGACAGCGGCCAGATCTTCTGCCGCACTGGTGGAGGCATCGGCGCTGGGCGTCCTGCCGGAACAGGCAGAAAGCCCTGCTGCCAGCAGCAGGACAAAGGCGGTGGTGCGGGGTGTCATGCGCATAGGGGGCTGTCCTTGCTCTGGCCGTCAGTCGAGCATTTCGATGGCGGCGCGCACCATCCGGGTTTTCGGGTCGAGTTGGTAGATATATCCGTCGCTGTAGCGATAGAGCGCGTCTGGCCCGTCAACGTACTGGTCGCGATAGCCATAGGGCACGTTGTAGATGTCATAGCCGGCAGGCATCACCTTGCCGACCGCGATGGTGTTTCCCGTCAGCAGCGCGGCAATGGCGGTTATCGCATTGCCCTGCGGGTTCACGCGGTAAAGTGCATCGTCGTAATAACGATAGGTGTCCGCTGCCCCCAGACCGAAATAGGTGCTGTAATAGTCGGGCAAGGCAGCGCTCTGCACAGCGGCAGGCCAGATCGCGCCGACGGCCAGCGCCCCACCCAGCAGTGGCACATAGCTGGCGACGGTGTTTCCGGTGCCCATGCGCAGCAGGTAGCCATCCGAGTACGTATAGGCCTGATTGCGGTCATAATCGCGCAAGTACCAGTCAGGCTGGCTCCAGGCGCTCGGCGGTGCCGGGGTGGCGAGCGAGGCAGGCAGAATTGAAGGCGTCGGTGGGGCGCAATTCGGCCCCTTGGTCAGGGCCGGAGGGCACCCCTGCAACGTCTGTCGCTGGTCCAGCGCACCCCAGTCGAACGCCTTGCGGTCGGTGACGACCCGGACGCGGGTGTTGGTGGGCACCTGAAAGGCACTGCCATGGGCGTCGCGAAAGCGGCTCTGCTTGAGGTCATGGCGCAGCGCGCGACGGGCTGCTGCGCGGCGCTCGGTGTGGGCCGCTTCACTTCGCGCGCTGCCGTGTGGCTCGGGATGCGGCACGGTTGCGACTGCGGAAGGCGCGGCAGGCTGCGATACGGTTTGCGATGATGCCTGACCGCCGCGATCCGAGACGGGCGTTCCGGCACGCCCGGCGTTCGTCGATCCCGCGCTGGTATCGCGATCTTTCGAGGAAGCGGGTTGGGCGGTCTGGTGTGCAGGACCGGTCATGCCGGAGCCGGGCGATCTGGTTGCCGGTGCCGTCTGTCCACCTTGTTGGGAATTGTCCTCCTGGCGAGGCTTCCCCGATGCTGTCGCGGCGGTGGCAGGATTGTGGGCTCCATTCGCAGCGTCCTGATCGTGCGGAGCAGCCTGAATTTGCGTTCCTGACTGAGCGCTAGCCACGGTGCTCAAGGCCAGCGAAGCCGTGGCGGTGCCGACCGAGAGGGCGATGAGCACGGGCCGCAGGGCCGGGACGGGAACGGTCGGTCGCATCGGGCATCTCCTCTGGCCAGAGCAAACGCGGAAGCGTCCTGTCAGGTTCCTCCCCGTCGGGTGCTCTCCGGCTGTGGCGAGAGGTTCGATGGCCTTGCCGTGATGAACCAAGGCTTGCCGACCGGTGTCGGCTCGACGTTCGTGGCGAGTGTTTGCAAACAAAAGGAAAGGGCGTCCGGATCGCTCCGGACGCCCCCCTCGGTGATCTCTTCTTTCCGTGCTCGCAAGAGCGCAGAAAAGCGCGATCAGGCGCTGTAGTACATGTCGAACTCGACGGCCGACGGCGTGGTTTCCCAGCGCAGCACTTCGGGCCACTTGAGTTCGAGGTAGGCTTCGATCTGGTCCTCGGTGAACACGCCGCCTTCGAGAAGGAAGGCGTGGTCGGCCTGGAGCGATTCGAGAGCTTCACGCAAGGATCCGCACACGGTCGGAACTTCGGCGAGCTCTGCCGGCGGCAGGTCGTAGAGGTTCTTGTCCATGGCTTCGCCGGGGTGGATCTTGTTCTTGATGCCGTCGAGGCCAGCCATCAGCAGCGAGGCGTAGCACAGGTACGGGTTGGCCATCGCGTCGGGGAAGCGGAATTCCACGCGCTTTGCCTTGGTGCCGGCACCGTAGGGGATGCGGCACGAGGCCGAACGGTTGCGCGCCGAGTAGGCGAGCAGAACCGGAGCTTCGTAACCCGGAACTAGGCGCTTGTAGCTGTTGGTGGTCGGGTTGGTGAAGGCGTTCAGGGCCTTGGCGTGCTTGATGACACCGCCGATGAAGTACAGGCAGGTCTCCGACAGACCGGCATAGCCGTTGCCCGCGAAGGTGTTCTCGCCCTCGTTCCAGATCGAGATATGCGTGTGCATACCCGAGCCGTTGTCCTTCATGATCGGCTTGGGCATGAACGTTGCCGTCTTGCCGTAAGCCTGTGCGACCATCTGCACGACGTACTTGTAGATCTGCATCCGGTCAGCGGTGGTGACGAGCTTGCCGAAGGTCAGGCCGAGCTCGTGCTGGGCAGCCGCCACTTCGTGGTGGTGCTTGTCGCAGGGCAGACCCATCTCGATCATGGTCGAGACCATCTCTGCACGGATGTCGACAGCCGAATCGACCGGCGCGACCGGGAAGTAGCCGCCCTTGGCACGCGGGCGGTGGCCCAGGTTGCCGACTTCGTATTCCTTGGCGGTGTTGGTCGGCAGCTCGATGTCGTCGATCTTGAAGCCGTTGCCGTCGTAGCCGTCGTAGAACTTCACGTCGTCGAACATGAAGAACTCGGCCTCGGGGCCGACGAACACGGTGTCGCCGAAACCGGCCGACTTGACGAACGATTCGGCGCGCTTGGCGGTCGAACGCGGGTCACGGGCGTAAAGCTCGCCGGTCGAAGGCTCGACGATGTCGCAGAACAGGATCATCATCGGGGTGGCCGAGAACGGATCGGTGTAGACGGCTTCGAGGTCGGGCTTGAGGATCATGTCCGACTCGTTGATGGCCTTCCAGCCTTCGATCGACGAACCGTCGAACATCAGGCCGTCTTCGAGCTCGTCCTCACCCAGGACGCTCGAAACCATGGTCAGGTGCTGCCACTTGCCCTTGGGGTCGGTGAAGCGAAGATCGACCCACTCGATCTCCTCGTCCTTGATCTTCTTCAGGACGTCCTTTGCAGTTGCCATCGGCTTGGTACTCCAGTGTTGCTCCCCCGATCCCGGAGAAGTCGTGAGGGTATTGGCTGTCCGGTCGGCCGGCCCCCCTGCCAGCGTGAACCCGGTCCGGTTTCAACCGGAAATGTATGACCGGCGATCCCGGCCCAGGCCTCCCATCCCATCGTCGTGACGCGGCCGGAGCCGGGCAAGCGCGATGCGATGGATGCCGGTCGGAACCGGGACGGTGCGCGGCTTAGAGCGCGTCGTCGTCCCGCTCGCCGGTGCGGATGCGCACGGCGGTCTCGATCGCGGTGACGAAGATCTTGCCGTCGCCGATGCGCCCGGTCTGGGCGGCGTCGGCAATGGCTTCCACCACGCGGTCGGCCAGAGCGTCGGGAACGACGACTTCAAGCTTCACCTTGGGCAGGAAATCGACGACGTATTCGGCGCCGCGATAAAGCTCGGTGTGGCCTTTCTGGCGGCCGAACCCCTTGGCTTCGGTGACGGTAATGCCCGACACGCCCACTTCGTGGAGGGCTTCCTTCACCTCGTCCAGCTTGAACGGCTTGATGATGGCTTCGATCTTCTTCACGCGTATTCGGACCTTTTGCATGTGCTCTCGGACGGCGAATTTGGTGCTGTCCGCGACCAGATGCCTCGCGCGCGAATCCAATCAAGATTCGTGCCAAGGCCAATGCGCTCTTGGTAGGACATGGAAGGGGTCGCGAAAAGAGCGGAATTGCACGATTTGCCGGGTCAACTAACGATTGTGCCCGTTTTTCTGCATCGCGATCGCGCAAGGATTGTTCAAGATTTGTGCAGGTGCTGCCTTGAAATTGTGCATCTGCGTCGAGGAGGGCAATTAGCGGGCAATTATCGCGTAGACCCGGCGCGGGCATGAAAAAGCCGTCCATCTGTGAGGATGAACGGCTATTGCGTGCATATGAAACTTTTATGAAGCTTCGCGCAGGAAAGTTCGCGCGCCTGCGATCACCCCAGTCGCAGGCCTGCGGTCTCGGGCAGGCCCGCCATGATATTGAGGTTCTGGACAGCAGCGCCGCTCGCCCCCTTGCCGAGATTGTCGAGGCGGGCAGCGAGGCGTGCCTGCCTGCCGTCGGCTGCGGCGAAGACCGAGAGTTCCAGCGTATCCACAGGCTGCATCGAGGGGCGCAGCAGCAGTTCGCTCGGGCGCTCCTCGCTGACCGAGACCACAGGGCTGCCGCGATAGGCCTCGACAAGTGCCGCGTGCAGCACGTCGGGCGAAGCGGCATTGGGCATGGCTTCGAGATGCAGCGGAACTTCGACCAGCATGCCCCGGTGCGCGGGCACCACGGCGGGCGCGAAGATCGGGGCGATGGTGATGCCGGTGTGCGTCTGCATTTCGGGCACGTGCTTGTGGCCCATCGCCAGACCATAGGCGCGATAGGCGATGTCGGTGTCTTCCTCGAACCGGGCGATCAGCGCCTTGCCGCCGCCCGAGTAGCCCGAAACCGCATGGCAGACATAAGGCCACTCGCGCGGGAGCATTCCTGCCGAGGCCAGCGGAGCCAGCAGGCCGATGAAGCCGGTGGGATAGCAGCCCGGATTGCTGACGCGCTTGGATTGCGCGATCAGGTCATGCCCGATCACCTCGGGGAAGCCGTAGGTCCAGCCGATCGCGGTGCGGTGGGCGGAGCTGGCGTCGATCACGCGGGTACGATCGTTGCGGATCATCGCCACCGAATCGCGCGCGGCATCGTCGGGCAGGCACAGGATCACGAAGTCGGCGTCGTTGATCGCCTCGGTGCGGGCGGCCTCGTCCTTGCGGCGGGCCTCGTCCAGCGTAATCAGCGCGAATTCCTCGCGGCCCGCGAGCCGCTCGGCGATTTCGAGGCCGGTGGTGCCGGCAGCACCGTCGATGAATACGCTGTGGATCGTCATGCCGAAATCACTTCCAGTTCGCCAAGGGCTACGTAGCCGACCGGACCGTCTTCGCCGAGCTGGCCCCAGGCCCATGCTCCGGCGATGTCGAGAACCTCGAAGGTGGCGCCTTCGTCGAGCGTGCAGATGGTCTCGCCATCCGCATGGCCGGTAGCGCGCAGCACGGCACCGGCGCGCGCGCTATGCGGCATCGGCACGGCATAGTGCGGCACGAAGTAGCGACCGGCGAGGCGGATATGCGCCAGATCGCCGCGCACCGGCAGATGGCCGGGCTCCACCGAGACGCTCGGGCCGGTCATGGCAAGCATGCCGTCGATCGCATAGGGGCGGTTCTGGGTATCCTGGGTCGCCAAGGCGCGTCATTCTCCGTGTTCTGGGATGCGCGCGCTTAGCCTTGGACCGTCGATTCCGCAAGGTTTGCGTCGAATTGGGCCAAGCCTGTGGCGAAATTGCCATCGGGCAGGGCCTTTGCGACCCCGCCCGACGACTTCTATTTCATGCCGTAGCGGGCCTTGAGCATGTGCCATGCAGCGCGCAGGGCCAGCGCTTCGCCGCCCTTGGGCCGACCGGGCTTGGAGGAGGGACGCCAGGCGAAGGTGTCGAAATGCGCCCAGTCGATCCCTTCGGGCACGAAGCGGTCCATGAACAGCGCAGCGGTGACGGCGCCTGCGAACCCGCCCGATCCGGCGTTGTTGATATCGGCCACGTCGCTTTTCAGCATTTCGCGATAGCCGTCGTGCAGCGGCAGGCGCCAGACGGGATCGTCATACGCGGTGCCTGCATCGAGCAGTCCTTGCGCGGTTTCGTCGCGGCGCGCGAACAGCGCGGGCAGATCGGGGCCGAGCGCCACGCGGGCGGCACCGGTCAGCGTCGCGAAATCGAGCAGGAGATCGGGCTTGGCCTCGCCCGCGCGGGTCAGCGCATCGCCCAGGATCAGGCGGCCTTCGGCATCGGTATTGCCGATCTCGACCGAGATCTTCGCGCGGCTACGCAGCACGTCGCCGGGGCGGAAGGCATTGCCCGAGATTGCGTTCTCGACCGCAGGCACCACCAGATGCAGCCGCACCGGCAGGCGCGCGGTCATCACCAGCTTCGCCAGTGCGATGGCATGGGCCGCGCCGCCCATGTCCTTCTTCATCAGCAGCATGCCTGCCGAGGGCTTGATGTCGAGGCCGCCCGAATCGAAGCATACGCCCTTGCCGATGATGGCGAGGCGCGGATGGGCCGGATCGCCCCACTCCAGTTCGATCAGGCGCGGGGCATGACTGCGGCCCGCCGCGCGGCCGACGGCATGGACCATGGGATAATCGCGCTCCAGCACGTCCCCGCGCACGACCTTCACGTCTGCGCGGTGTGCCTTGCCCAGGGCCTCGATCTCGGCTTCGAGCTGGGCAGGCCCCATGTCCTCGGGCGGCGTGTTGACGAGATCGCGCACCAGCTCGACGGCTTCCGCCTCGGCGATGGTCGCCTCGATCCCGGCGACGGCAGTGGTGAGGAGGACGCGCGGGCCTTCCTCGGACGGTTCGCTGAGGTAGCGGTCGAAGGCGTATTGGCCGAGGATCCAGCCGATACCAGCCACCATGGGCTCGGCGCCGGTGCAGCGATAGGTTCCGGCGGGGAGCACCTCGGCGAGTTTCGCAAGGCACCAGGTGCCGGGCGCAGCGGCATCGGTCACGCCTGCGGCGACGAACCAGCCTTCGCCATCGGGCACGATCGCATGGCTGCCGGGCGAGGCCTTGAACTTCTGCGCCTCCAGCGCGGCACGCTGGCCGCCGCTGCGGGCCTTCACGAAGGCGTCGAGCCCGGCCTTGTCCACAAGGTGGATCGCCGTTGCGCTCTGTCCGCGGTCAGGTTGTATCAATGCGGGCTTTATCAAAGGGGTCTTTTCGCTCATGTCGGGGGTGATCCTAGTCCCGACCGGGCGCAAGTTGCGAGAGAAAAAATGTCCCGTCCCGTGCTTCTTCCGCTCCTCGGTCTGGCGCTGTGCCTTGGTCTTGCCGCCTGCGATTCCTCGGTGAAGCAGGCGGGCGAGAACAGCGACGGCAGCCAGTCCGATTCGCTGACCGGCGTGGAGACGCCCAGCGCGCCCGATACACCGCCGATGCTGGGCCCTGCGCCCGATGCGCCGACCGATGGTGCCAGCGATGCGCCGGGCGTCGGGGCAGGGCGCTCCGTGCAGGTGCAGAACGACCTGTACAACTTCGCCTACAGCTATCCCGATGCGGCAGGTGGGCTGCCGGGCCTGAAGGCGATGCTCGATGCCGATCTGGCCCAGCAGCAGGGCAAGACGCGCCGTCTGGCGCAGGCGGACCGCGATGCCTCGGACAAGTCGGCGGCGGATCAGATTGCCGGCAGCACGAACACGCCGATCCCGTTCCATGCGGGTGAACGGCAGATCAACTGGAAGGTCGTGGCGGACCTGCCGAACTGGCTGAGCCTTTCGGGGCAGGGCTATGCCTATACGGGCGGCGCGCACGGCAATTCGTGGTTCGGCGAAATCCTGTGGGACAAGAACACCAATCAGGAGCGCAAGCCGATGGACCTGTTCACATCGCCTGCGGACTTCCTGAATGCGATCAACGCCCCGTTCTGCGCGGCACTGAACCGCCAGCGGGCAGCCAAGCGCGGCGGACAGGCCAACATGGGCGGCACCATCAGCGAGTTTTCCCAATGCATCGACCCGACCAAGGAGACGGTGATCTTCGGTTCTTCCAACGGGCAGGCGTTCGACCGCGTCGGCATCCTGATCCCGCCTTACGAGGCCGGGCCGTACTCGGAAGGGACCTATGAAGTGACGCTGCCCGTCACGCCTGCACTGATGAATGCGCTCAAGCCGCAGTACCGGGCGAGCTTTTCGCCGGCCGGGTAATCGCTGACGAGTGGGGGGGAGCGCTGAGCCGCCCCCCCTCTCGGTCTTACTTGCCCAGCGCGCCGTGCAGCAGGGTGAGCGTTTCGTTGAGGTCCGAGACCTTGATCTGGCCGGGCGCCGAAGGATCGCCGAGCGCGCCGAAGCTCAGCGACGATCCGAACATCTCGCCCGCCACGCGCGACACGGTGCCAAGGCCGCCCATCGCCATGGTGATCAGCGGGCGGTCGCCATAGTCGCGGCGCACCGTCCACGTCGCATCGAGCAGGCGCAGCACGTCGCCCGGATCGTGCGGCATCACCGCGATCTTGCAGATATCCGCGCCCAGCGCCTGCTGGCGACGCAGCAGCGCGACCATGACCTCGGTCGAAGGGGTGGTCTGGAAATCGTGGTGCGACATGATGACCTTGCGGCCCATGCCCTGCACGCGTGTCTTGAGCGCGGCGACGGCGGGATCGGCCATCAACGCGGCTTCGATGTCGATCAGGTCGCCCGCGCCGCTGTCGAGCACGGCATTGTAGACGGCGGCATACTGTGCAGGGGTGATGGCCTTCTGGCCGCCTTCGGCCTTGGTGCGGAACGTCACGACCAGCGGCTTGCCCTTGATGGCATCGGCGACGGGGCGCATCGTGGCGGCAACGGCCTGCGGGTCGAGTGCGGCATCGAGGAAGTCGATGCGGTATTCCACCACGTCGATCTCGGCCATGGCGCCCATCAGCCGTGCGCGCGACAGCACCGCATCGGGAGTCGCCTCGATCAGCGAGACGATGGTCTTGGTGCGGCCGGTGCCGATCTCGACATCGCGGATGCGCACGGGCTGCATCTGGACGGGAACCGGAGCTGCCTTGGTGGTGGTGGCGCTCGCCGCGCTGGAGAGCAGGGGAAGCATCCCGGCCACAGCTCCAAGGGAAAGGGTTTCGCGGCGCTGCAACAGGGGCATTTTTCCTACTCCACTTATAAAGACGGCGCGATTTGATGCTCGCGCCCTGACTATGAACTATCCGGTACAAACATATTTTGGTCCTGTCACCGGGTGTTTTTTGCAAGTGTGTGGAATTGAGCGAGGACAACCGTTTGCATCGATCACGGTTATTATTGCTTTTGCACGCTATGAATATCGCAGGAATGGCTCTAGGCCGACTGGGTAGCGGCGGTTGGTCGCGCAAAGTCAGGAGAGCGGCCGAAAGTGTCCGAGCAGCAACGCGCACAGGGTGCGACCGCAGGCGACGTATTCCGTATCGCCAGCGGCAACTTCCTCGAAATGTACGATTTCATGGTGTTCGGCTATTTCGCCGCCGCCATCGGGCAGGCCTATTTCCCGAGTGGAGACAATGCCAGCGCGCTGCTCAAGTCACTGGCGACGTTCGGTGCCGGGTTCCTGATGCGTCCTCTCGGCGCGATCGTGCTGGGCGGGTTCACCGATCGCCATGGCCGCCGTGCAGGGTTGCTGCTGACGCTGGCGCTGATGAGCGTGGGGATCGTCACGCTGACCTTCACGCCCGCCTATGCGACTATCGGCGTGCTGGCGCCGGTGCTGGTGCTGTTCGGGCGCCTGATCCAGGGTTTCTCGGCAGGCGCGGAACTGGGCAACGTCTCGGTCTACCTCGCCGAGATCGCGCCGCCGCAGCACAAGGGCTTCTTCGTATCGTGGCAGTCCGCCTCGCAGCAGGTGGCGGTGGTGTTCGCGGCCGTGGTCGGTGTGGCGCTGTCGCGCGTGCTGGGGCCGGATCAGCTTGCGGCCTGGGGCTGGCGCGTGCCGCTGGGCCTCGGGTGTCTGCTGGTGCCGCTGCTGTTCCTGCTGCGCCGCCATCTGAAAGAAAGCGACGAGTTCGAGAACCGTCCGCCGCCCGCCAGCCTCGGCACCGTGCTGGGCCACCTGTGGAAGTCCAAGGGCATCGTGCTGACGGGCCTCGGCATGGTGATGATGACCACGGTCAGCTTCTACATGATCACTGCCTACACCCCGACTTTCGGCACGCTGCTGCACCTTCCTGAAGAAGCGAACCTGTGGGTGACGGCGGGCGTCGGTGCCTCGAACCTGATCTGGCTGCCGCTGATGGGCGCACTGTCCGACCGGATCGGACGCAAGCCGATCCTGCTCGCCTGCACGGTGCTGATGCTGCTGACCGCCTACCCGGCGATGGTCTGGCTGGCAGGCGAGCCCAGCGTGGTGCGTCTGATCGTGGTCGAGCTGTGGCTTTCGGCGCTCTATGCCAGCTACAACTCGGCGATGGTCGTCTACCTGACCGAGATCGTGCCTGCCGAGGTGCGCGCCTCTGGTTTCAGCCTCGCCTACAGTCTGGCGACGGCGGTGGGCGGGTTCACCCCGTTTCTGGTGACCTGGGCGATCGGCGCGACGCATAACCGCGCCATTCCCGGTGTGTGGCTGAGCGTCATCGCGCTGGTGAGCCTGATCGCCGTGCTGGCAGCGGGACGAGCGCGCCGGAGCGCTTGAAACAGCGGCGCGCCGACCCTCGCAATCCGCGACCATCGGCGCTATATCGCCCGGCATGACCGAATATCAGACAGTCGAGCCGGGCGACACGCTGCTGCGTGACGGGACCATCAAGCTGCACGGGCCGGACGGCTTTGCGGGCATGCGCAAGGCCGGCGCGCTCGCCGCCGCGATCCTCGACGAGATCGCGCCGCTGATCCAGCCGGGCGTCACCACCGCCTCGATCGACGACAAGGTGCGCGAGATGACGCTCGATGCGGGCGCGGTGCCGGCGACGATGGGCTATCGCGGCTATGCGCATTCGTGCTGCATCTCGATCAACCATGTCGTGTGCCACGGCATTCCCTCGGAAAAGACCTTCAAGAGCGGCGATATCGTCAATGTCGACGTGACCCCGCTGGTCGATGGCTGGCATGGCGATACCAGCCGCATGTACCTTGTCGGCGATGTCCCGCTCAAGGCGCGCAAGCTGGTCGATGTCACTTACGAATGCCTGATGATCGGCGTGAACATGGCGCGTCCGGGCATCCGTCTGGGCGATATCAGCGCGGCGATCCAGGAGCATGCCGAGGCCAACCGTTATGGCGTGGTGCGCGATTTCTGCGGTCACGGCGTTGGCCGCCTGTTCCACGACGCGCCCGAGGTCGTCCACGCCGGGCGCCCCGGCACCGGCCCGGAACTGCGCGAGGGCATGTTCTTCACCATCGAGCCGATGATCAACCTCGGCAAGCCCGCCGTGAAGATGCTTAATGACGGCTGGACGGCAGTGACGCGCGACAAGTCGCTCTCGGCGCAGTTCGAGCACTCGATCGGCATCACTGCAGACGGCGTAGAAATCTTCACCCAGAGCGCCAAGGGCTGGCACCAGCCGCCTTACGTGTAAGGGGCCCCTTTTATTTCGTCATTCCCGCGCAGGCGGAAATCCAGCTTCGACGTTTCGCCTGCGCGCAACCGCAGACTGGATCCCCGCCTTCGCGGGGATGACGAACAGTAGTTTACCCCCGTGCCTCACGCATAGGCATAGCGCCCGCCCGCTTCGAGCGCGCGCTGATAAGCCGGGCGCGCGTGGACTTTCGCCAGCCACGCAGCGGCGTGGGGATAGCGCTGGGCGTCCATCCCCGCGCGGGATCGGGCGGCCTCCACCGGAAAGCTCATCATCACATCGGCCGCGCTGATGCTGTCCCCGGCAAACCAGGGCCGCTGCGCCAGTTCGCTTTCGATATAGTCCAGATGCACCGCGATCATCGGCGCCACGCGCCTGAGCGCGATCCTGCCCATGATCGGGATGCGGCTGAGCACCAGCTTGAGCAGCAGCACCGGCATCACCGATCCTTCGGCATAGTGCAGGAAGAAGCGATAGCGCCGGGCGCCGTCATCGTCGGCAGGTGGACCGAACCGGCCACCCGCCTTCTCCACCAGATATTCGACGATGGCGCCGGTTTCGGCGAGCGTCAGGCCGGTCTGGCTATCCTCGATCACCGGAGACTTGCCCAGCGGATGGATACGGCGCAACTCGGGCGGGGCGAGCATCGTCTTGCGGTCGCGCGCATAGCGGCGCACCTCGTAAGGCAGGCCCAGTTCCTCCAGCAGCCACAGCACACGCTGTGAGCGCGAGTTCTCCAGATGGTGGACAAGGATCATGCGTCGGGCCTCCCCATGCGGCGCGGCGTCACATCCGCCGCACCTCTTGAGGAAATCAAGCGCGCGAGCGCCTCACCCGTTCCCGAACACTTCAGAACCGCGCGGCAGCCTCGGCGATGGCGGCCCATACGCTGTCGAGCTGATCGTCGGAGATGCCGTAGGGCGGCATCACGTAGACGGTATTGCCCAGCGGACGCAGCAGCACGCCCTGTTCACGGAAGAAGGCGACAAGGCGCGGCTGGCGGGTGTCGAGATAGCCGCCGCTGGTTTCGCGCACCGGCAGGTCCACCGCCGCGATGGTGCCGCAGCGGCGCGGGTTGTCGATGGCGCCGGTGGCGGCCAGCGCGTCCAGCCGCTGCTGCTGGCGGGCGCCGAGATCGGTGATTCGCTCCAGCACCGGCTCTTCGCGCCAGATGGCGAGGTTCGCGGCCGCCGCCGCGCAGGCGATCGGGTTGGCGGTGTAGCTGGAGGAGTGGAAGAACATTTTCGCCCGGTCGTTCGACCAGTGCGCCTGGAAGATTTCCTCGCGCGCCATGGTGACGGCAAGCGGGACCGAACCGCCGGTCAGCCCCTTGGACAGGCACAGTATATCGGGCACCACGCCCGCCTGCTCGCAGGCCAGCAGCGTGCCGGTGCGGCCCCAGGCGGTCATCACCTCGTCGGCGATGAACAGCACGCCGTGCGCGGCGCAGATCGCCTGCATCGCGGCGAGCATCTTGGGCGAATAGAACAGCATCCCGCCCGAACCAAGCACCAGCGGCTCAACGATGAACGCCGCCACGTCGCCCTGCGCGCACAGCGCTTCCAGAGCATCGAGCGTCGCCTGCTCCGCGCCTGCCGCCGGAAAGGGCACGCGGCCCACGTCGAACAGCAGCGGGCCGTAAGGCTGGGTGAACACGCCGCGCTCGCCCACCGACATCGCGCCGATGGTGTCGCCGTGGTACGAATGCTCCATCACCACGATGCGGTGGCGCGCTTCCTTGCGGGCCTGCCAGTAGCCGAGCGCCATCTTCAGTGCGACTTCGACGCAGGTGGAGCCGCTGTCCGAGAAGAACACCCGCGTCAGGCTTCCGGGCATGATCGCGCGCAGGCCTGCCGCGACCTCCTCGGCGGGGGCGTGGGTGTATCCGGCGAAGATGATCTGGTCGAGCTTGCCCGCCTGCGCGGCGATGGCCGCCATGATGCGCGGGTTGGCATGGCCGTGAGTCGTCACCCACCATGAGGAAATCGCATCGATGAGTGTGCGCCCGTCGGCCAGATGGAGCAGCGCGCTCTCGGCCCGGTCCACCAGCGGGATTTCCTCGCCCAGACCATGCTGCGTGAAGGGGTGCCAGATGGAGGAGCCGCTCATGCGAGGAAGTCCTCCAGCCTGAACGCAGCAGCGAAGGCCGCGCGCAGCGTTTCGGGATTGAGCGAATCGAGTTTCGGCAGGCGGCCGAGGCGCTTTACGCCGCCCATCGCGCAGATCGTCGCCTCGCTGTCTTCCACGTTGTCGCCCACGAAAGCGACGCCGAGGATCGCGATCCCGCGCGAACGCAGCGCCTCGATGGAGAGCAGCGCGTGGTTGATCGCGCCCAGTTGCGTGCGCGAGACCAGCACCACAGGGGCGCCCCAGCGGGCGAACTGGTCGGCATAGGTCGTCTGCCGGTCGAGCGGGACCAGCGCGCCGCCCGCGCCTTCGACCACCAGCGGCCCGCCGACCTGTGGCAGCGCGAGGCGGGCCGGGTCGATGGTCACGCCGTCGATCTCGGCGGCGAGGTGCGGAGAGCAGGGGGTGGTCAGGCGATAGGCGTCGGGCAGCACCCGCTCGGAGGGCAGACCGGAGAGGCGCGCCACGCGGTCGCGGTCGCCACCGTCGGCTTCGAGCCCGGCCTGTACCGGCTTCCAGTAATAGGCGTTGCCCTGCGCGTTCAGCGCGCCTGCCAGTGCGGCAGCGAAGACGGTCTTGCCGATTTCGGTATCGGTGCCGGTAACGACGATGGGGCGGAAAGAAGAGAGGGTAGTCATGCCTGCTCCCTGCCAGCTTGCAGGTGTACCGTCACCACCTCGTAGTCGGCACAGGCTCCCGATTTCTCGAACTGCGCCATCACCGCGCGCAACTGGCGCGGGCTGAGCGGGCGGTGTTCGCTGGCGGCATGTCCTGCACCGATGGCCTTGACCGCGCGCAGGAAGGCATGGGCATCGGCGTGCTGCTCGGTCAGGGTTTCGACGGTGATTTCTCCGAGCGCACGGAACGTGTCTATGGGCGCGAAGGCGGGGGTGCCGGGGGCAAGCCCTTGCGCTTCGTGCGCCGCGCGCCAGTGCGAGAAGGTCTTCGGGCCGAGGGTCGTCACCATGAGATGGCCACCGGGGGCCAATTGCTCGGCCAGCCGGGCGAGCGCGGCGGGCGCATCGTCGAACCACTGCACGGCAAGGCTGGAGACGATCAGGTCGAACGGGCTGCCCTCGGGCGTCTCGCGCTCGCCGTCGAGCACCGCGAAGCGATGCGCTGCGCTGCCTGCCATGCGCGCCTCGCACCGCGCAACCATTTCGGGGGCAAGGTCGGTGACGAGCCACTCGCCCGCGATACCGCGTTCGTGCATGGCCTGCGTCAGGAAGCCGGTGCCGCAGCCGATCTCCAGCCCGCGCACGGGGCGGGGCAGGCCGAGGGCGGCGATCCGTGCGGCGAGCGCTTCGGCGATGCGCTTCTGGACATGGGCATTGCCGTCATAGTCGCGCGCGGCGCCGAAGCGGTGGGCGACTTCCTCATGCGGGATCGGGCTCATGCCGTCGCGGTTCCTGCGGGCAGCGAGGCGATCATGCCCCGGATCGCGGCGGCACACAGCGCCGGGTTCTCGCGCGGCAGCAGATGCCCGCCCTCGGGCGAGTCCATCCGCCGCGCCGGATGGGCTCCCCGCGTGAACGTGGCGGCGCGCAGGTCCGGGGGAAGCAGCGGATCGGCGCTGCCGTGGATCGCCAGCACCGGCACCGGGCTGACGACAAGGTGGGCATCGCGCATGGCGAGCAGGTCTTCGCGCAAGGGCTCGGGCTCGCACATCTCGAAATCGTCGTGGCAGCCGATCTGGCGGCGGAACTCGGCGAGTACGGGGGCCGGGTCTTCGTCGAAGCGGCGCAGCATCCGGTCGAGCACGCGCATCGGCACGCCGGGACGGTCGGGCCGGGCGGAGAAATGGTCGAAGCCGTTGATGGCGACAAGGCCGACAAGGCCCGGCGGCGGATCGACGAGCAGGCGCATGGTGCCGAACGAGTGCGTCACGGCCAGCAGCGGAGTGCCCATGCGGTCCGGCGTCAGCGTGCGCGGATCGCCGAAATAGCCGCGATCGTCGGCTGCCTGCGCATATTCGGGCAGGGCCGCGCGCAAGGGTTCCCAGAACGAGGCGTCGAAGCCCCAGCCGTGGAGGAACAGCAGCTTCATGCAGGGTTTGCCTTCACCGCCTCGGCCAGCGCGATCAGCAGCGCGTCGACGTCTGCCAGCGCGTGGGTGGCGCGTAGTGCGATGCGCAGGCGACTGGTTCCGGCAGGGACGGTCGGCGGGCGGATCGCGCCGGTGAGGAAGCCTGCGGCTTCCAGCGCGGCGGCGACGGCCATCGTGCGCGCCTCGGTGCCCAGCACGGCGGGGACGATCTGGGTCGAGGACTCGCCATGGTCCAGCCCCAGTGCAGTCAGCCCCCCGCGCAGCCGCTCGCCCAGCGCGGCCAGATGCGCGCGCTCGGCGTCCATCGTCGGCACCAGATCGAGCGCGGCATCGAGCGCGCCGAGCACGGCGGGCGGCGGCGCGGTGGTGAAGACGAAGCCGCTGGCGGCATTGGAGAGGTAGTCGATCAGCACTTGCGATCCCGCGACATAGGCGCCGAACCCGCCCAGCGCCTTGCTGAACGTGCCCATCACCACGTCCACGCCCTCTGGTACTCCGGCGCAAAGCCCCGCGCCCTGTGGCCCGAGCACGCCGGTTGCATGGGCCTCGTCGACATAGAGGATCGCATTGTGACGGCGGGCGATGGCGGCGAGTTCGGCCACATCGGCGCGGTCGCCGTCCATCGAGAACACGCTTTCGGTCAGGATCAGCCGGGCCGGGGCCTCGGCGCCTTTCGTGGCGAGCAGTTCTTCCAGATGCGCGAGGTCGTTGTGGCGGAAGCGCTGCTGGCGCACGCCCGACGACGCGATCCCGGCGTGCATTGAGGCGTGGATCAGCCGGTCGCTGAACACCGCGACGCCAGGCATCGCCGCGATCAGCGCGGGGATCGTCGCGGCATTGGCCTGCCAGCCCGAGGCGAAGATCATCGCCGCCTCGCAATGCTTGAACGCGGCGAGCCGGGCCTCCACGGCGAGATGGGCCGCGCTGGTGCCCGTCACGAGCCGCGAGGCGCCCGAGCCTGTGCCCAGTTCCTGCGCCCACTCACTCGCGCGCTGTGCGGGCAGCGGATGGGTGGCAAGGCCGAGATAGTCATTGCTGGCGAAGTCCACCAGCTCGCGCCCGTCGCGCACGATGCGTCCTTGCGGAGCCATGGCGGCAGCACGCAGCACGCGGCGGCGGCCAGCCTGTTCGATCTTGTCGAGCGCCTGGCGAAGAGGGGCATCAAGGGGGGAATGGGGCCTGCTCATGATGCTGCCGGGTAGGCCAGAGGGCGCAGCGGGGCAATGGGATTAGGAGGCATTGTGGGGCAGGGCACTTGCGCGAATTGTCGCAGGCGGGCGGCGGGATGGCGCTGCGGTTCTGCGCCGTGCGGCACCTTCGGGAGATCTTGTGCGTTATCGGGGCATGGACAAGACCAATACCATCCTGATCTCCGGTCGCCTTGTCAGGGGCCGCCTTCCGTTGCTCTCGTGTGCGCTCGTCGCCGGACTGCTGGCGGCGTGCCATCCCGATCCGGGCAAGGCCGAGAGCGATCAGCCCGGCGCCGCGCCTGCCGCTACTCCCGCCCCGGCGAGCGCCCCCGATCCGGGCGTGGCGCTGGCCACCAGCATGGCCTTCCGCCCGGTCGCCAATCCGGGGCCTCCGCCCGCCGCCGCGACACCGGCGATGCAGGCACAGGTCGTGCTGGATCGGCTGGGCTTCTCTCCGGGCGTGATCGACGGCAAGCCGGGCGCTTCGTTCAAGAAAGCGCTGGCCGGTTTCCAGAGCGCCAACGACATCGCCGCGACGGGAGAGCTGGACGATGCAACCCGGCAGGCTCTCGCGCGCTGGCAGCAGGTGGCGCCTGCCGTGCTGGTGACGGTGCCCAAGGCATTCGTGACGCAGAAGTTCTATCCCGATCTTCCCACCAGCGAGAGCGGCATGGCGAAGTTCGACCACCTCGGCTACCGCACCATGGCCGAGGCGCTGGCCGAGCGGTTCCACACGACTCCCGAAACGCTGATCGCCCTCAACGGCGCGCAGGCCATGATCGCGGCGGGCAAGCCCTTGTGGGTGCCCAATATTCCCGACGTGAAGCCCGAAGGGTTCGAGAAGGACGCGCGCGACTGGAACGAGACGCTGGTCTCGCTCGGCGTTTCGCCCCGGCAGGCAAAGGCCGATCATCTGGTGGTCGACAAGTCCGACGGCGTGCTGCGCGTGTTCGACAGGCAGGATCGTCTGATCGGCCAGTTCCCCGTCACCACCGGGTCCGAGCACGATCCGCTGCCGATCGGCACCTGGACGATCCAGGGCGAGGCGCGCAATCCCGATTATCAGTTCAACCCCAAGCTGTTCTGGGATGCCTCGAAGAACGCCAAGGCCGCGCGTCTTCCGCCGGGGCCTAACGGGCCGGTCGGCGTGGTGTGGATGGACCTGTCCAAGCCGCACTACGGCATCCACGGCACACCTGAGCCGCAGAACATCGGCCACACCGAAAGCCACGGCTGCGTGCGTCTGACCAACTGGGATGCCGCGCGCGTGGCCGAGATGGTTTCGGCGGGTACGAAAGTGGTGTTCCAGCCCTGATGCAGCACGCCTGAGGGACGAGGCGAGTCCTGCGCGGGGCGAGCCGCGACGGCAGGGCTTGTCGCTCGTCGCCCGGCGGGAGTAGCCGGGTCAGGACAGGGGAAGGCGCGGAAATACGCGCTTTCAACACGATATGAGGGAAGTTTCGTATGAACAACGCACGCGTGGTGCTGGCAGCGGCGCTGTCGGTCTCGGGCCTTGCGGTCATGGCAGCGCCTGCCTCGGCGCAGGTCACGGCAGAAGCCAATGTGGCCAAGTCCGAAGGCCAGTGGGGCGGTGAACTTGGCGTCGGCATGCCGATCGTCAACGACGGCCCGATCAAGGTGACGCCGATGGTCGGCGTATTCGTCTACGACCGCGATCACCCCGGCTATTACAAGGACGACGGCGCCTGTTATGCCAATTCCGACGACAGCGAAGTGGGCGGGCACCACTGCGACGGCAGCGGCACCAAGCTCTATGCCCGCGTCGAGGCGACCTACAGCCTGCCGATGGCATCGGTAGGCCTGGGCGCGCGCTGGATGGGCGACAACCTGCGGCCTTACGGCACGGTCGCGGTGCCGATCGCGCCGCTGTTCTCGGTGAAGGGCGACCTTGGCGACCACTATCTGGCGGCGGGTATCACGGCCCACTTCTGAAGATTGGGAGCGGGGGCTGGCAGCGACCTTACCCCGTTCGGGTGATGCCCAAGGGCATGCGCGAACGGGGGTCAGCTCTCGATCAGGTCGAGATAGGCCACCACGTCGTTGTCGGTGGCGATGAACAGGCCGTCCTGCACCTCTTCGGGCTGAAGCTCGGCGATGCGCAGCGCTTCGGTGAGCGAGCCGTAGAACAGGGTGTTGGCAGCACCGCCTTCGGCTCCGCCATCGAGGTGATAGAGCCGGACGGTGGCCTCGCCATAGGTCGTGCGCATCAGTCCTGCTCCTTCTCGCGTTTCGCGCCGTCCAGAGCCTTGCCGATCCGGGTGACTTCGGCGCGGGTGGCGGTCTTTTCGGCCTTGGTGCGACCATGCTGCGCGCGGGCGGTGTCTGCCTGAACGCTGGCGGTGGCGCGGGCCTTGGCCTTGCGGGCCATGCGAAGATTGACGATTTCGGCCATGACAGCCGCTACTCTACGCCTCGACCGGGGCCGTCGTCACCCCCAGATCGGGCAGCGCGACCGAACGCTTGCCCGAAAAATCGGTGCGCACAACGATCAGGCCGTCCTTTTCCAGATAGTCGAGCAGGCGCTGCACGCGGCGCGGGCTGCTGGTGCCGTAGATCCGCGCCAGTTCCATGTCGTCGGGGCAGGGGCGGTTGTCCATCGCGAACTTGGCGATGGTGTAGAACGTCGCCAATGCATCGTCGGGGACGTGCTTGGCCAGATTGACCAGATCGGTCCAGCGCTCGTCGTCAGGGTCTTCGATCCCGGCGAGTGCGGCAGCGAAGCCCCGGCGGAAGGCGGTGGCATCGAGGCCGCGCACCGAGATGCCCTTCATCCGGCAGCGGATCGTGTAGTCCTGGAACAGCGTGGTGGCCGACTGGAAGGTGCAGTCGGGCTCTGCCGCCATGCCGTTCAGGATTTCGAGCATCGCCGCGCGGTTTTCTTCGGGCTCGGGCTCGGCGCGTTCGGGGCGCGGCACGGCGCCGCCAAGGCTGTCGAGCGCGGAAATCCGCTCGGACAATTCCTCGACATCCTCGACCACGCGCGGGGCGGGGCGGGGGAACTCGGGGCGCTCGGTCTCCACGTGCAGGTTGGCGTGGAGCAGCTCGCGCATGTCTTCGGTGCTGGCGGTCGGCAGCGGGGCGAGGCCGGGTGTGACCGACTTGGCGCCGGTACGCACCGCGCCGATGTTCACCGCCACCGGACGGCGGCTGATCGCCGGGCCGAGGCCGAGGAACTGCCCGCGCGCAAGGTCGCGGATCTGCTCGGCCTGACGGCGTTCCATGCCCAGCAGGTCGGCAGCGCGGATCATGTCGATGTCGAGGAACGTGCGGCCCATCAGGAAGTTGCTGGCTTCCGCCGCCACGTTCTTGGCCAGCTTGGCCAGGCGCTGGGTGGCAATCACGCCGGCCAGACCGCGCTTGCGGCCACGGCACATCAGGTTGGTCATCGCGCCCAGCGAGATACGGCGTGCTTCCTCGGAAACCTCACCGGCAGCGGCGGGCGCGAACAGCTGCGCCTCGTCCACCACCACCAGCGCGGGATACCACTGGTCGCGCGGGGCATCGAACATGGCGTTGAGGAACTGCGCGGCGCACTTCATCTGCTGGTCGATTTCCAGCGAATCGAGCGCCAGCACCACCGAGGCGCGATGCTGGCGGATGCGCGCGCCCAGCCGCACGATCTCGGCCTCGCCATAGGCGCCCGCGTCGATTACGACATGGCCGAATTCCTCGGCAAGGCTGACGAAATCGCCTTCCGGGTCGATCACTACCTGCTGGACGATCCCGGCGCTCTCTTCCAGCAACCGGCGCAGCAGGTGCGACTTTCCGGACCCGGAATTGCCCTGCACCAGCAGGCGGGTCGCGAGAAGTTCGGTGATGTCGATGTCGATCGCGTCCCCGTTCGGGGTCTGGCCGATCACGATGTTCGCTTTCACAAGCGGCGGGATACGCAAAGCAAGGCCGCGATGCAAAGGGGGAGGGGGCGGCTTTCCCCAGAGCGTCGTGCCATGGCCTGTACCTGTCGCGTTGGCGATACGATTTAGCGCTTGAAGGTCTACGCGAAACTGCCACTCTCACGCGATTGAGAGGCGCTCGCAAGCAGTGCCCCAAGGGATGCCCAAATGGGCGTTCCAGTGGACAAGGGACTTGAGAATAACCATGACAAGCGTGGAGAAATACAACGGCGTCGCGCGGGCGTTGCACTGGTCGATTGCGGTGCTGATCATCTGCAACCTGCTTTCGGGCATCCTGCACGAGCCGCTGCATATGGGCGCGGTGCTGATCCCCTCGCACAAGGCGATTGGCTTGACCGTGCTGGTGCTTTCGGTCGCAAGGCTGCTGTGGCGCCTGACCTGGACGCATCCGCCGTACCCCTCGCACATGCCCGGCTGGGAGCGTGGGGCTGCCACGCTGGTCCATGTGCTGCTGTATGTTGGCATGATCGGGATGCCGTTGTCGGGCTGGATCTTCGCGTCGGCCAGTCCGCGCGATCTTTCGTGGTTCGGGCTGTTCGACTGGCCCAAGCTGCCGTTCGCCAAGGGCGATGCGCTCGTCGGCTTCAGCCACGAATTCCACACCGTGTTCGGCTATTCGATGGCGGTGGTTCTGGTGCTGCACATCGCGGCGGCGCTGCGCCATCACTTCGTGCTGCGCGATACCGTGCTGCGCCGGATGCTCTGAGGGATACTTGACGGGCACCGAACCCGCCTTGCGGGAATTGTGTGCAGTTTCATGCGTTGTACGCCTTGCGATCCGGGGCTGCGTACCCAGATCGCAAGGCATACCTTGTTGCAGAACGGAGCCCGTCGCATGTCCAGTCCAGTTCAGCCCAGTCCGGCCCTGATCGTTACCTACCTGACCCACGACGGCGCGCATTTCGACCGCGCCTATTACGACGAGCATCACATGGGGCTGGCACGCGAGGTCTGGGGCGCGCACGGGCTGACCGGCACCGAGGTGTTCTATCCCACCGATCCCGCGCAGCCCTATGCCTGCATCTCGGTCCTGCGCTTCCGTGACGAGACGGCCATGGCCGCCGCGCTTGCCGACGCGGGCACGGCGAAGCTGGTTGCCGACGTCGCCAATTTCACCGACATCGTGCCGCTGAACTATACTGCGGCCAGCTGAACCGCCGGGAACCTGCCGCCAAAGTCACATCGATGTCATGTCGGCGGGGCATAGGCGATGGACCATGCAGCGCCGTTTTCCGCCGTTTCTTCCTGATTTCGTTCCGCAATGTCCGGAGCTGACGGCATGACCGCGCTGGATAGTCCGGTGTTGCTGGTCGTGCTGGCGGGACGCCGCGCGGGCGAGGCCGATCATCTGGCGCAGCGCTTTGCGGTCAGCCACAAGTGCCTCGTCCCGCTCGGCGATCGCCCGCTGATCGCCCGCGTGCTCCAGACCGCTGCGGCACATCCGCGCATCGACAGTCTGGCCGTTTCGGTCGAGCCCGAGGCGTTCGCGCCGATCTATGACGTGCTCACCCACCTGCCGGGGCGCGGCACCTCGCGGCTGGTCGATGCAAGTGCCGACCTTGCCGACAGCGTGCGCGCGGCGGCAGAAGGCTGGGACGGGCGCATTCTCGTCACCACCGCCGATCACGCGCTGTTGACCGCCGGGGCGATCGATACCCTGATCGATGCGCTCGACCGTGCCGACCTGGCGCTGGCGCTGGTGGCGCGGCGCGATGTTCTGGCGGTCCATCCTGCGGCACACCGTCGCTTCCTGCGCTTTACCGATGGTGACTATGCCGACTGCAATCTGTTCGCGGCGTCCGGCACGCAAGCGCTTGGTGCGGTCGAGCTGTTCCGGGGCGGCCCCAGCGGGGCGTGGAGCGCGTGGAGGATCATGCGCGCGTTCGGGCTCGGCGCGGGCTTTCGCTTCGCCATGGGCCTGCTGTCTTTGGAAGACGCGCTCGAACACGCTTCGCGCCGCCTTGGCCTGAAGCTGCGCGCACCGGTGCTGGCGGACGGACGGCAGGCGATCGATGTCGACGATGATCGCACTTATGCCATCGTCAGCGATCTGCTGGCGGGGGAGAACGAGCCGGTCGATCCCGCGATGAAAGCCCCGGCACGCTCGATCGCCTGAAGACAAAGCGATCGCTGGCAACAAAAAAGGCCCCGCCGGATGATCCGGCGGGGCCTTTTTGCGACATCCTTCCCCCTTACATCGAAACCGAGATGTTGAGGAAGGCAGAGCGTCCGGCCGAGACCCAGTAGAGCGGATCGTCGGTGGCCGACTGCGTGCCTGCGTAGTCCACGATCTTGTGCAGGTTGAACAGGTTGGAGACCTTGAGGCTGATCGTGGTCTCCTTCTTCATGTCCAGCAGGCGATCGAGATGGACGCCGAGCGCGAGGTCGGTGGTCATGTAGGTGTCGAGCCTGGTGGTCGGATCGTTGGCGAACACCGGCTCGCCGTTCGCATCGGTGCCGTCGGTATCGAGGCCGTAGCGCGGGCCGATCCACTTGGCGATGATCGAGGCATAGGGACCGGTGCGGTTATCGTAGAGAACGCCCGCCGCAGCCGTCCAGCGCGGGCTTTCCGCGATCCAGACGTCGGTGTGCTTGTACTTGGCCGAATTGAGCGAGGCGTTGCCGTAAAGCGAGAAGCCCTTGCCGACGACGTACTGCACTTCGGCTTCCAGGCCCTTGTACACCGCGCCGCCGCCGTTGGTGTAGGTCGAGACCACGCCATAGTCGGGATCGTCGATGTTCACCGAGGTGATGTAGTTGTTGAAGTCGATGTAATAGGCATCGGCGCCAAGCACGAGGTTGCCGATGTGGGCAGCGGTGCCGACCTGGTAGTTGGTGGTGCGTTCGGGCGAGACGCGCTGGATCACCTGCGTCTGGAAGGTGTCGAGCGGCGGCGCGAGGAACCCGCGCGCGACCTGCGCATAGACCGACCAGTTCTTCAGGATCTTGTAGTTCGCCGCGATCGACGGCTGCCAGGCGTGATAGCTTTCGGTGAAGTTCTCGGGCGCGGGCGGCGAGACCGAGTTCAGCGCGGCGTCCAGCTTGCGCTGGAAGTAGGTGAAGCGCACGCCCGGCGTCAGCGTCAGGCCCGAGGCGGGCGTCAGCACCAGTTCGGCATAGGGCTGCAGCGTGTTGGCGGTGTCATGGTAGATGTACTTGTACGGGGTGCCGTATTTGGTGTTCACCAGATCGCCGGTCATCACGTCGGTGGTCGCCGACCAGCGGTCGTCCACGGTGTGCTCGGCCCAGAGCCCGACATTCAGCTTGCCAATGGCGCCCAGATCCTTCGAGACGCGCAGGGTGTCGCCATAGGCGCGGTAGTGCGCGTTGGTCTGCTTGCCGGTGATGTCGGTCGCGGCATTGGCGGGCTGCGGCGAGAGTTTCTTGCCGTTGTCGTCGTAATAGGTGACGCCCACATCCGCCGGATTGTTGTCCGAGGCGTCCTTCGATTCCTTGTAATCATGCGTGAAGGACGTCGTGTAGAGCGTGTTGTCCACCGACCAGCCGCCGCCAAGCCCGGCTTCCAGACGGGCATATTCGAAGTCCGAGGAATAGTTGCTGGGCTGGTACTTGTAGTAGTTCTGCAGGCTGGGATCGTTGCCCAGCGAGTAGTTCCAGCCGTATTCCTTGATGTTCGCCAGCGTGGTGCCCTGCGTGGTGTACTCGTGCGAGTGGTTCCAGCTGGCCAGCAGCGTCAGCTTGATGTTGGGCGCCAGCTGCGAGACGGTCTTGGCCTCGATGTTGGTGCGCTGCTCCTGCGCATAGGAGAGGTAGCCGTCACTCTCTTCATGCTGGACGTCGATGAAGGCCTTGCCGAACTTCGTCTCGCCGGTGTCGACCTCGGTGCCGAGCGACCAGGTGTCGAAGCTGCCGACCGTCAGATACGGATTGACAGTGAAGGTATCGAGCGGTGCCTTGGTGTTGAAGTTCATGCTGCCGCCGAACGTCGCGTTGCCGATCGTCGAGGCGGTGCCGGGGCCGCGGTCGACCGAGGCGTCGAGCAGGTCATGGGCGATGAACAGCGCCGAGGAGGTATGATGCAGGTCGGTCGAATCGCCGAACGGGATACCGTCGTAGGTGACGTTGAACTGGCCGTCCTGAAAGCCGCGCAGGCTCAGCGTTTCGGACTTGCCGAGGCCGGGGCCGTTGGGGCTCTGGTCCCACACGCTGGGGGCGAACTTCACCACGTCGTCATAGCTCGACAGCGGGGTGATGTTGTTCTTGATGAAGCTGCGGTCGATGTTCGAGGTCGGCTGGAGCGCATCGAGCGGCGTCGTCGAAGGGGCGACGGCGATGGCCTGGCCGATCACGACGATCTGGTTGGCGCGCGCACTGTCGTCATCGGTCTGGGTATCGGCCGAAGACGCGCCGACCGGCTCCCCCGCAGGGGCCGCCGTCAGGTGCAGGCTGATGGTGTTGCCGCTGCGGCCTGCGACCGAAAGGCCGGTGCCCGCCAGCAGCTGGGCCAGCGCAGCGTGGGTCGGAAGATCGCCGCGCACTGCGTTGGTGCGCACGCCGTCGAGATGGGCGGCGGGGGCCACGATCTGGATACCGGCCTGACGCGCGAAAGCAGGGATGCCCTTCAGCGCGCTCTGGGCGGCAAGGTTGAAGTGGCGCGGGCTGGACAGCTCGGCATCGGCCTGAGCGCCGGTTTGCGTGCCGGTCTGGGCAAGGGCCGGGTTGGCGATGCACAGGGCGGCAACCGAAGTCGCCAGCCCGAAAAAGGCTACTTTCATGAAAGTCCTCACAGCAACCGGCGCGATCGCGCGGGTTTCAGGGGCTAGATGCGTGAGGGAGAAAGTTCCGCCCGTGCCTTGGGCAAATTTTTTTACGAAGCAGCAATGATGTTGACCAAGGTTCGTTGGGCAGGGCCGTTTTTCAGCGGGTCAGACGGATCACGCCGTCCTGATGCGAGACATGGGCGTCGAGACTGAGCGCCACGGCATCGGCGAAGCCGGCAGGGTCGGTCGCCGCGAACAGGCCGGTGATCGGTTCGCGCGCGAGTTCGGGCGAGGCGATCTCGATGGCCGGGCTGGCATAGCGGCGAAAGGTCTCGGCGGCATGGGCCAGCGTCTCGCCTTCGAACGCGAGTTGCCCCTGCCGCCATGACAGCAGCCGATCGACTTCGGCAGGCGGCAGCGGTGCAAGGCGCGTGGGCAGGGCATCGGCGGCTTCGCCGGGAAGTCCTGCGCTCTGCACCGCGCGGATACCCGGCCCGATGCTCTGGCGCAGGTCGTTGCGGGCGCCGTTGCTTTCGGCGCGCGCAAGGGCGCGGATCACGCCGCGCGTCACCAGCACCGTGACCGGCACGCCCGACAGCGCGTGGACCGAGAACGCCGCCGCGCCTGCTTCCAGCGAGAGTGCGCCTGCCTCGACAACGAACGGGCGGGCCTCAGCCGCGGCGGTCTCGAAGTAGGCACCGCCGGCATGCAGCAGGACGCGGCGTTCGGTGTCGGTGAAGCGCAGCGTCAGGCTGGTCGCGGTGTCGAGCGTCACCACGCTGCCGTCGAGCAGCGGCACCCGGCGGATCTCGCCGATCCCGGTCGCAAGCTGGCGCCCCTGCGGCCACAGGCGCAGCGGCGAGAGCGTCAGGGCAGCAGCACTTGCTGCCAGCGCGCCGATGCCGATCAGGGCATTGCGGCGGGACAGGGCATTGTGGGGAAACAGGGCGTGGCGGTGTGCGGCGGGATACTGTTCGGAATCGGGACGCAAGTCGATCAGCGGCGCCAGCGATCCGGCCTGCTCGGCATGGACCCAGATCGCCCGTGCCCGTGCCAGGGCGCCGACGTGGCGGCTGTTCGCGGCCAGCCACGCTTCGAGCTGCGCTTCCTCGCCCGCGCTCAGCCCGCGATCCATCCGGGCCGCCCAGGACGCGGCATCGGCGTCGATGGCCTTGGCGGGCGAGGGAGGAATCATGGTGGGACGGGTGGCTCCGGTGGGACTTTGCTTCGTGCCGGATTTTCCCGGCGCGAGCCCTAGATGCAGCGGGATCGATGTTTCCGCCACCGGGGCGCGAAATATTTCCGGTCAGGAGGCTTCGGCGCGACGGGATGCGTGCTCGGGAGCCACGATGGAGGCAGGTGCGACGCGCTGGTCCCGCCGCCCGAACTGCTTCATCAGCGCGCGGATGCCACGGGCGATGTGCTTTTCGACCGTGTTCTCGGACAGGCCGAGAGCCCCTGCGATCTCGCGCTGCGACAGGCCCTCGACGCGGCGCATCTGGAACGCGCGGCGGGTCTGGGGTGGCATGGCGGCGATGGCGGCGGCCACGCGGGCGAACTCGTCGCGCGCCAGGGCCTGGTGCTCGGGGGAGGGCGTGTCGGTAGCAGCGCCCAGCCGGTCGAGATCGTCGAGCGCGCCCAGCGCCACCACGCGCGAACGGCGCAGCTGCTGGAGCAGCACCGAGCGCGCGACCTGAAACAGGTAGCTGCGCGGATCGCGGATCGAATCGACTTCCGCACGTCCGACGAGAATCGCGTAGGATTCCTGCACCAGATCGTCGATCTGGTCACCACCGATATCCGACGAGCGCGCCAGCCAGCGGCGCAGCTCGGGTTCGTGGGGCAGGATGTGGCGCGCGAGCCAGGCACTGCGCGCTTCGACGGCGTGAAGCATCCGCGCCCTTTCGCAGAGCAACATGACACTTTTAAAACGCTGTCGGAAAAAGTTGCAGATGCGCGCTGGGCGCTATGCTGCCGGGCGCGGCCGGAAGTCGCCCGAGAGACAGGCGCAGGCTTTAAGTCGTAGCCAGCCAGTGGCCCGAAGGCGTTGATTGTTCCGAATTTTCAGGAAAGATGGTGCGGTCGAGAAGACTCGAACTTCCACGGGCTTTCGCCCACAACGACCTCAACGTTGCGCGTCTACCAATTCCGCCACGACCGCACGATCGACGGGGCCGTTTGACGGTGCCCCGTGGTAGGAGCGCGCCTCTAGCAAAGGGTTTCGGGGTCGGCAAGCGCATTAGCTGCGGATCGCGAATTTTTTTGACGTTTCGTTGACGGAGCCGGGAAAACCGCCGGATTTCCGGGGCTTTTGGGCACGTCTCGGCGTGCCGCTCACAGTCCTGCGGGCGCTGCGAGGCGTCGATCGGAAGAGAATCAGTCGGGCTTCCAGCCGATTTCGGCAGCCGAAGCGGCCTTGGGAATGTCGGTCAGCGCTTCGTTGATCGTCTCGGCCTCGCCCGGCATCAGCTTGGCCTTGGAGGGGACGATTTCCTTTTCGTAGACGATGCGGTCGCGCTTGTCGCGCAGCACTACCAGGATCGAGGGGACGTCGCGCGTCTCGCCGCCGATGTTGGTGACGGTGCCGCTGACGCTGAAGAACTGCGTGCCGTCGGGCAGGGTTTCGCGATCCTGGCGGCGGGCCGGGAAGTCCAGTTGCAGGTCGCTCTGGCCTTTCACGAAAGTCGGGTGCGGCAGCGGCAGCCAGTCCGGCAGGCCGAGCATGGCAACTGCGCCCGCCAGTGCCAGCGTGACGACGGCGAAGATGCCCGCCGCGTATGTCCCGATCTTCGTCCAGTTGCGGCGGGGGCGGAACGGCGGCGAATGCTCGAAGCTGGAGGTCTGCTCGTCGGCATACCGCCCGTTCGCCGCATCGTCGTAGAACGCGGGCGGCGCGGCGCGCTTTTCCGCCGCGCGTGCCTCGGTGGCGGCGGGGGGGACGCGAACCGGGGCGGGACGGGCCTCCTCGTGCCCGGCGAACGGCACCGGCGTTTCGGGAACCGGAGGCGGCGGGGGAGAAGGCGGAGGTGGTGGGGGCGGAGGCGGAGGCGGAGGCGGAGGCGCCGCAACCGGTTCGGCATAGACGGGTGCCGCTGCTGCCGGGGGCGCCATCGGTGCTGTCGCCGGTGCTGCCGCTGGTGCTGCCATGGGCGCGGCATGCGCCATGACCGGGGCGGTCATCGCGGGAGCAGGTTCAGGCGCGGGCTGGGGAACGAAGTCCGGCCCTTCCTGGAACCAGCTGTGCCTGCACTTCGCACAGCGCACCGTCCGGCCTTCGGGGCCGATCGCGCTATCGGGCACGGCGTAGCGTGTCGTGCAGGCGGGGCAGGCGATAATCATCGTTCATCAGCTAAAGCACGCTTGCACGAAGCGCGACAAGCAGCCTGTGCACGACTAAGCGGCGCATGGCCCTTTTTTCCACATACATTGCTCGCTATAGCCGCGCCAACGGCCTCTTCGGGCCGCTTCGCCTGCTTGTCCTGTCCGCCCGTCAACGGAAGTAACGCCGCTCGATGACCACCGCCGCCGATGGGGAGATCGTCCACTTCGACAATGTGGGGCTGCGCTATTCGGCCGAGCGCGAAGTTCTGGCGGACCTGAGCTTCACGCTGTTTGCCGGGCGTTTCTATTTCCTCACCGGGGCGAGCGGTGCTGGCAAGACCTCGCTGCTCAAGATGCTGTATCTTGCGCAGCGCCCGTCGCGCGGGATGATCCGCATGTTCGGCACCGATGCGATCACCCTGCCGCGCCGACGCCTGCCGGCGATGCGCCGCCGCATCGGCGTGGTGTTCCAGGACTTCCGGCTGGTGCCGCACCTCTCTGCCTTCGACAACGTGGCGCTGCCCTTGCGCGTCGCCGGGATCGCCGAGCGCGAGATCGAGAAGCCGGTGGCCGATATTCTCCAGTGGGTGGGGCTGGCCGAGCGCCGCGATGCGCCGCCTGCCGCGCTTTCGGGCGGGGAGCAGCAGCGCGTCGCCATCGCCCGCGCGGTGATCGCGCGCCCTGCCATGCTGGTGGCGGACGAGCCGACCGGCAACGTCGATCCCGAGATGGCGCTCAAGCTGCTGCGCCTGTTCGAGATGCTCAACCGGCAGGGGACCACGGTGGTCGTCGCCACCCACGACCTGGACCTTTTGCGCAAGGTGCCCGACAGCCTCATCATGCGGCTGGACAAGGGGCGTCTGTCCGACCCCACCGGCATGCTGCGCTATCCGCCGAGGCGCACGCCATGAGCGGTGCCCTGACGAAACGGACCGACAGCGGCGTGCTGTCGCGCCTGATGGCGCCTCTGCACACTGGCCGCCTGCAGGGCGGTGGCGGGCAGCGGCTGGCCGGGCGCGACCTGTTCCCGCAGGCGCGGCTGACCGGGCCGATGCCCTGGGTGATCGCCATCATGGTGGCGCTGACCGCGATCGCGCTGGCGGGCGGGCTTTCGCTCGGCAACGCCGTGTCCGCCGCGCGGGCCGAGATCGATGGCGGCGTGACCGTGCAGGTGCTTGAACCGCGCCCCGAGATCCGCGATGCGCAGGCCCGCGCAGCCACGCGTCAGCTGGAGCACATGGCCCATGTTACCGGGCTGCGGCTGGTGCCGCAGGCCGAGACCGATGCGCTGATCGCGCCGTGGCTGGGGACGGGTGCCAGCGACGAGGATGGTGTCTCGGTGCCGGTGCCTGCGCTGATCGACGTGCGTCTCGATGCCGCCGCAACGCCGAGCCGCGTCGCGCTGATCGCCCGCGCGCTGCACGATGTGGCGCCGGCGGCGCGCGTCGATGCGCAGTCGGACTGGCTCAAGCCGGTGTTCCGGGCGATGCAGTCGCTGCGCCTGCTGGCGGCGGCGCTGATCGTGCTGTTGGCAGGAGCGCTGGCAGCCGCCGTGCTGCTCGCCTCGCGCTCGGCGCTGGGGGCGAGCCGCGAAGTGATCGAGATCGTCCACCTGCTCGGCGCGACCGACCGGCAGGTGGCAGGCGTGTTCCAGCGCGCGACGGCAACGGATGCAGGCGCGGGCGGAGCGCTGGGGCTGGCGCTGGCGGTCGCGGTGATTCTCGGCCTCGGCCAGCGCTTTGCCGGGCTGGGCGCGGGGCTGGTCGATTACGGCGCGCTGGTGTGGAGCGACTGGGCGCTGATCGTGCTGGTGCCCGTTCTGGCAATGCTGCTGGCAATGGTGACCGCGCGCATGACGGTGCTGCACGCGCTGCGCAAGATGCTATAGTGGACACAGCATGTTTCGCCGTACCGCCGCCTTTGTCCTGCTGATCTGGCTTTTCGGGTTCGTCTGGTTCGCCGTCGCACTGCCGGGGCCGCTGGGCGCGCGCCAGACCGACGCGGCCATCGTGCTGACCGGCAGCGGCGGGCGGATCGAACAGGCGATTGCCGTGCTGAAGCGTGGTCAGGCGCCGCGCCTGCTGGTCTCGGGCGTCGGGCGCGAAGTGAAACCGCGCGAGTTTCGGGTGGAATACAAGGTGCCGCCGCGGCTGATGGCGTGCTGTATCACGCTGGGGTACGAGGCCTTCGACACGCGCTCCAACGCCATCGAGGCGGGGGACTGGGTGGCCGCGCATCATGCGCGCACGGTGCGTCTCATCACCGCAGACTGGCACATGCGCCGCGCCGAACTGGAACTGCGGAGGGAACTGCCCAAGGGCGTTACGCTTTACCGCGACGCGGTGCCCTCGCGGCCGAGCCTGGGCACGCTGTTCCTCGAATATCACAAGCTGCTCGCACGCGAGCTGACGACACTGTGGGGCGCCTGATGCGAACGAGCGCGGCGGACGTGATCCGCTCCCTTGCCTTCTATATCATCTTCTATCTCGGCACGCTGGCGATGGTGCTGGTGACGCTGGTCGCCGCGCGGATCGACCATGATCTGCTGGTGCGGATGGTCGCGCACTGGGCCGGGTTCCACCGGGGCTGCGCGCGGATGCTGCTGGGCATCGAGGTGCGGGTCGAGGGCCAGATCCCGACCGACGGCGTGCTGGTGGCGATGAAGCACGAGAGCTTCTTCGAGGCGATCGACCTGCCGCTGCTGTTCGACCGTCCCGCGCCGTTTCCCAAGGCCGAGCTGACGCGCCTGCCCGGCTGGGGCAAGGCCGCGCTGGCCTATGGCGTGGTCCCCGTGGAGCGCGATCAGGGCGCGAAGGCCTTGCGCGCGATGGTGGCGCAGGGGCGCGCCTTCGCCGCCGAGGGCCGCGCGCTGGTGCTGTTTCCGGAAGGGACGCGCGTGCCGCATGGACAAAGGCCGCCACTGCAATCGGGGTTTGCGGGGCTCTACAAGATGATCGGCGTGCCGGTGGTGCCCATCGCGGTCGACAGCGGGCGGCTCTATCACCGGCTCTGGAAGAAGCCCGGCGTGATCACCTTCCGGGTGGGCGCGCGGATCGAGCCCGGCCTGCCGCGCGCCGAAGCCGAAGCGCAAGTGCTCGCCGCGATCAACGCGCTGAACGGGTAAGAAGAAGGCATCCGGTCATGGCTTTCCATCACCGGCTGATCGGATCGCTGGCCCGCCTGTTCTGGCGCGTGACGAAGCCCCGCACCATCGGCGTGCGCGCGGTGCTGACGGACGCGCAGGGCCGGGTCGCGCTGGTGCGGCATACCTACACCGCGCAGTGGTATCTGCCCGGCGGCGGCGTGAAGAAGGGCGAGAGTATCGCCGATGCCCTGCTGCGCGAGTTGCGCGAGGAAGTGGCGATCACCGATCCGGTGATCGAGCGCGTGCTCGGCGTTTACCACAGCCGCCGCGAGGGCAAGGACGACCACATCGTCATCTTCGCCGTGCGCACCGACGCGCTGCCGACCGCCGATCTCGCCAAAGCCGACCCGCTGGAAATCGCCGAAGCGGGCTGGTTCGCGCTCGACGACCTCCCCGACACCACCTCCCCCGCCACCCGCCGCCGCATCGAGGAATACCGCAAGGGCGTGACGGGACTGGGGGGTGGTAGGGTTCTGGCCGGCAGACGACTGACCGGTTTGGGGTCAACACGCAGGGATAGCTGACGCTCACGCAGCGTCGTAAACCTAGACTACACAATCAGAACATGACAAAAGTTCATGTTCAATGATCGAGCTACAGCCCCTTGCGATTTTGCGCGAAATCAGCCGATCCGGCAGCCTTACCCAGGCGGCAGAGCAGTTGTGCCTCTCGCAATCGGCAGTCAGCCACGCGATCCGACGGTTCGAAGATCGCTACGGCGTCAAGCTGTGGGAGCGTGAAGGGCACAAGTTGCGCTTTACACAGGCAGGCGAATATCTCCTGAGCGTGGCGCAGCGCGTGTTGCCGCAACTGGAGCATGGTGCTGCGGTCCTGGAAGATTATGCGCGCGGGCGCCGCGGGGCGATCCGGGTGGGGATGGAATGCCATCCCTGCCAGGACTGGCTGATGCGGGTGGTGGACCCCTTTCTCGCCGAATGGGAGGATGTCGAACTGGATGTGACGACGGCATTCCAGTTCGGCGGGCTGGCCGCGCTTCTGGGACATGAAATCGACCTTCTCGTCACTCCGGACCCGATCGATCGGCCGGGCATCTTGTACCGGTCCGTGTTCGATTACGAACTGGTGCTGGCTGTGGGGGAGGGCCATCCTCTCGCAGGGAAGGCCCGGATCGAACCGGCAGACCTCGCAACCGAAACCCTGATCACGTATCCCGTCTCGCCCGAGAGGCTGGACATCTACACCCAGTTCCTCGTCCCCGCCCATGCCTTGCCGCGCCGTCACCGGACCGTCGAGACGACGGATCTGATGCTGCGCCTCGTGGCCTCGGGCCGCGCTGTCAGCGCGACGCCCAACTGGCTGTTGCGCGGGGTTCAGGGCGTGAAGGGAGTGCGGATCGGAAGGGGCATCTTCAAGTCGATCCATCTGGGGCATCGCATCGGGGCTACCCCCCGTTATCTCGATGCCTTCGTGGATCTGGCAGCGACCGTCCGGGTCTGAATCGTGCCAACATGACGGTGCGTCATGGTTTTTCAAATTATTGTCATTTGAGTTCATGTTCGATCTTCAGGATAGCGGCCTCGCAAGCACCGCCCTGCTGTTGAAGGCAGGCGGCGGCACCCTGATCGAGAAACCGGACCCCGCTCATGACGACCAAGGATTTCACCTTCACGACCTCGCGCACGCGGTTCGATGAGGATTACTCGCCGGCTGACGGCACCCGTCTCACCACCAATTTCGCCAATCTGGCACGCGGCGAATGGCGACAGAAGAACCTGCGCAATGCCTTGCGGATGATCGACAACCGCTTCAACGATCTTGCATCGTGGGATAACCCCGAGAATGACCGCTATACGGTCGAACTCGACATCATTTCCGCCGAGCTGCATATCGAGGAGGAAGGCAAGACCTTCCCGACCATCGAGGTTCTCAAGACGACGATCCTCGACCGCAGGACCGATGCGCGGATCGATGGCATCGTGGGGAACAGCTTCTCGTCCTATGTGCGGGACTATGACTTCAGCGTTCTGCTGCCCGAGTATAACAAGGGACGTTCGGGTTTCGGTATTCCCGGCGATTTTGGCGAACTGCACGCAAAGATCTTCAAGGCGCTGGTCGAATCCCCCGCTTTCACGCAGCAGTTCGCCAAGTCCCCGGTGGTCTGCCTCAGCGTCTCGGAGAACAAGGTCTATCACCGTACCGCGAACCGGCACCCCGTCCTCGGGTTTGAGTACGCGGTCAACGAACCCTCGCTGACCGAGCAGTATTTCCGGAAAATGGGCATGCAGGTGCGCTATTTCATGCCGCCCAAGAGCGTCGCCCCGCTGGCGTTCTACTTCTTCGGCGATCTGCTCAACGATTACACCAATCTGGAACTGATCGGTACGATCAGCACGATGGAGACTTTCCAGAGGATCTATCGTCCCGAAATCTACAACGCCAACTCGGTGGCCGGCGAAGTCTTCAGGCCAAGCCTGAAGCATGAGGACTATTCCAACACGCGGGTGGTCTATGACCGCGAGGAACGCGCTCGCCTGGCTACCGAGCAGGGCCGGTTTACCGATGAGCATTTCATCAAGCCGCACCGCGCTTTCCTCGACCAGTGGTCCGCCCAGTACGCCCTTTGAATTGAGACGTAACTTTTATGAATGAAATTCTTCCTACCTCGACCGCCGGCAGCCTTCCCAAGCCTTCCTGGCTTGCAGAGCCGGAGAAGCTCTGGTCTCCCTGGAAGCTGGAGGGCGACGAACTCGTCTCCGGCAAGCAGGATGCCCTGCGTCTGGCCGTGGACGATCAGCGTCAGGCCGGCATCACCATCGTCGGTGATGGCGAGCAGACCCGCCAGCACTTCGTCACCACGTTCATCGAGCATCTGAGCGGCGTTGATTTCGAGAAGCGCGAGACCGTGCGCATTCGCAATCGCTATGATGCCAGCGTGCCCACCGTGGTCGATGCCGTCTCGCGCCCGAAGCCGGTGTTCGTCGAGGATGCCAGGTATCTGCGCGCCCAGACCGATCAGCCGATCAAGTGGACGCTGCCCGGCCCGATGACGATGATCGATACGCTCTACGATGCCCACTACAAGAGCCGCGAGAAGCTGGCCTGGGAATTTGCCCGGATCCTCAACGAGGAAGCCCGGGAACTGGAAGCTGCGGGCGTCGATATCATCCAGTTCGACGAGCCTGCCTTCAACGTCTTCTTCGACGAAGCCAACGACTGGGGCATCGCCACGCTGGAGAAGGCCGCCGAAGGGCTGAAGTGCGAAACCGCTGTCCACATCTGCTATGGCTACGGCATCAAGGCCAACACCGACTGGAAGAAGACCCTGGGTTCGGAATGGCGGCAGTACGAGGAGACCTTCCCCAATCTGCAGAAGTCGAAGATCGACATCATCTCGCTGGAGTGCCACCACTCGCACGTGCCGATGGACCTGATCGAACTGATCCGCGGCAAGAAGGTGATGGTCGGTGCCATCGACGTGGCTTCCGACACGGTCGAGACGCCCGAGGAAGTGGCGGACACGCTGCGCAAGGCTCTCCAGTTCGTCGATGCCGACAAGCTCTATCCCTCGACCAACTGCGGCATGGCGCCGCTCTCTCGCGAAGTGGCGCGCGGCAAGCTGAACGCGCTTGGCGCCGGTGCCGCGATCGTTCGCAAGGAACTTGGGGTCGCGTAACCCTTGATCGTACTCGGAACCGGTTTGCCTGCGGGCAGACCGGTCCGCGTTCTTCCATCCCATTACAGCAGCAAAGCCGCCCCATGTCCGACATCGCCGAAATCGACACCATCGACCCGCGCGCCTTGCGCGATTGCTGTGGCCGTTTCCCGACAGGCGTCACCGTCATCACAACCCGCACGCCCGAGGGGGATCACGGCATGACGGTCAGCGCTTTCATGTCGGTCTCGCTGGAACCGCCCCTGATCTGCATCTCGATCGACAACCGTTCGAAAATGTTGCCCAAGGTCCGCGCTTCCGGGCGATATGCGGTCAATATCCTTTCCGATGCGATGCGCGACCATGCGCTGCATTTCGCAGGCCGCTCGAACGAGGCGTTGACGGACCTGTTCCACGAACAGCACGGCCTTCCTGTGTTGCGTGGCGCGGCGGCTGTTCTTGTGACCGACGTCGCTCAGGAGATAGCAGCAGGCGACCATGTCTTGCTTGTCGGTCAGGTCCGCTATCTCGACAGCGAGCCTGCCGCGAAGCCTCTGGTGTATCATGGCGGCCAGTTTGGCGCCATGTCTGCCTGACATTTGCGTTGAAAAGGCAAACTCAAGCGCGATGGCTGGTCTTTCCGTCCATTCCAACCCGGCAGCGATCGCGCAAAGTCTCTTGAGCGGCTATTCGCTGGAGGTGACGGCAAAGGACATGCCGGGCCTCACGCTGGCTGCATCGGGTATCACCCCCGGTACGTTGGTCTTCATCCCGTACTTGCCGGGGGAAAGTGACGCAGAACGGATCGCTGCGGTGCGCACCGTGCGGGGCCTTGGCTTTGAGCCTGTGCTGCACCTTTCAGCCCGGAGAATGGTGTCATCAACGGTTCTTGAAGGCATTCTGGCGGCTTGCGGCGATGCTGTGCTCACGCATTGCCTTGTTCTGGGGGGCGATCCATCCACTCCCCAAGGCCCGTTTGCTGACAGCGGATCGCTGATCGCTACCGGCCTGTTCGAGCGTTACGGGATCACGCATATCGGTATTGCGGGCCATCCCGAAGGTCATGCGGCGATGGATGAGGATCAATGCTGGGCTGTGCTCGAGAGCAAGTGCGCCGACATTGCAAATCGCGGCATGATGCCGTTTATCGTTACGCAATTCGCTTTCGATGCCAACCGGATACTGGTCTGGCTGGAGGTGTTGCGTGAACGCGGGTTGGACTGCCCGGTCCGGATCGGCGTTCCAGGCCCTGCGGGCGTCGCCACTCTCATGCGCTTTGCGGCCCGATGTGGCGTAGGCGCCTCTGCATCGATCCTGTCGAAATACGGCATCTCGATTGGCAAGCTGTTGGGAAGTGCGGGACCGGAAAGCTTCCTCAATTGCCTGTCGACAACCTTGGTCGCCGAGCATGGCTCGGTTCGCCTGCATTTCTATCCCTTCGGCGGAACTGGCAGGACAGTGGACTGGATCGAGCGTTATGCAGGCCTTGCTCCGTTGCCGGTTCGCGAGCTTGACTCCGCAGGGTGAATGCCTTTTACCGCTCCTGTCGAGGTTCCCCCTCCTTGCTCTGAAAAGGGTGGGTCGGGGCTAAGATGGGAAGCCGGTGCGATGCCGGCGCTGCCCCCGCAACTGTAAGCGGCGAGCGGGCGATCCAATAATGTCACTGGTGGCTTCGCCGCCGGGAAGGCCGGATCGTCAGCGTTGACCCGCGAGCCAGGAGACCTGCCAGCGACGCGATAACGTTCCTCCGGCGGGGTGTCCGGGCGAGACGCTCTTGCGGCGCGCCGGGTTCTTCGATGCGTGACGCACTTGCGTTCGTCTGTCTGCTTCGCCTTGTAACAGGCTGAGACGATGGGCACGCAAGCTGACGAAGCAAGCATCATGGTGACGGGAACAGGCGTTCAACTGATCGACATGGTGTTCCCCACCGACACCAATCATCACGGTACGTTGTTTGGCGGAATGGCCCTGGCGCACATGGACAAGGTCGCCTTTCTGGCTGCGACACGTCACGGCCGCGCGCCTTTCGTCACGGCATGCAGCCAGCAAATCGACTTCGAGGCCCCCGCCCGCGTCGGCGACATGATCGAGGCCACCGCCCGCGTGGTTCGGGTCGGTAACAGTTCCCTCGATGTCGAGGTGGAACTGGTCGCCGAAGTCCCCGTCAGTGGTGAGCGGCGGCGCTGCACGCGTGGGCGTTTTACGCTGGTCGCGGTCAAGGGGCCGGGCGTGCGCCTCCCGCTGCCACCGTTAGGGGCCAGCCAAAGCGTCGACGAAGCCGACGGGTTGCGCATGGTGGAGATGATCTTTCCCCAGCAGACCAACCACTACGGCACGCTCTATGGCGGCGATGCGCTGAAGATGATGGGCAAGGCGGCCTTCATCGCGGCAACGCGACATGCGCGTGCCGTGATCGTCATGGCGGCATCCGAGCGCATAGATTTCCGCTCGCCGGTAAAAGAAGGCGAAATGATCGAACTGGTCGCCCGGATCGCCAGGGCCGGGCGCACCTCGATGACGGTCGATGTGGATCTTTGGGCCGAAGTCCTGCTGACAGGCGTGCGGCGCCATGCCGCCACGGCGCGCTTCACCATGGTAGCCGTCGATGAGTCCGGGCGACCAACCTCCATTCGGAATGAAAAGGTGTTATGATGAGTTCTCTCGATCGCCCGATGCTGGCTCCGCCGGCGGGAGAAAAGAAGGTGCTCCTGCACAGTTGCTGTGCGCCGTGCTCAGGCGAGGTGATGGAGGCGATGAGCGCGAGCGGAATCGACTATACGATCTTCTTCTACAATCCCAACATCCACCCCAGGGAAGAGTATCTCCTGCGCAAGGACGAGAACATCCGGTTTGCCGAAGAGCACGGGGTTCCCTTTATCGATGCCGATTACGATACCGCCAACTGGTTCAAGCGTGCCCGTGGCCTGGAATGGGAGCCCGAGCGCGGCGAGCGATGCACCATGTGTTTTGACATGCGTTTCGAGCGGACAGCGCTTTACGCCCATGAGCAGGGGTTCCCGGTCATCACGTCCTCGCTCGGAATCTCGCGCTGGAAGAACATGACGCAGATCAACGACTGCGGGGAACGGGCTGCGGCCCATTATCCCGGCATCGCCTACTGGACATTCAACTGGCGCAAAGGCGGCGGGGCCGCGCGGATGATCGAGATTTCCAAACGCGAGCGGTTCTACCAGCAGGAGTATTGCGGCTGCGTCTATTCCCTGCGCGACAGCAATGCGCACCGCGTCAGCCAGGGGCGCCCGGAAATCGACATCGGCAAGCTGTTCTATGGCGATGAGCCCGGCGATCAGGAAATCTGAGCATTTATGGCAAGGTCCACGCCATGTCTTCCAGATACGCGGCATTGTCAGCACCGCCCTCAGCCGCGTACGGTAAACCCCGGCCGGAGTTCGGAGCGGCGGTATGACACGATCGCCTCGGGTATTACGCTGATCCCGCAAGGCGGGGCGATCGGCGTATCCTTTAACAGGTTGCGGAAAAAGGCTTGGCAGAGCCGGCCATTGGCCCCGTTTTCGCGGTTTTCTAGCCCACAGCGTCAGTCATTCCGGGAGGTAACTTCCCGAAGCCGGTCGTTTTTGACCGG
>NZ_JBYNTR010000005.1:0-197163 GCF_057784955.1 Novosphingobium sp. BAM6
GGGGTTCGTCTACGTCGCCTTCGTGATCGACGTCTACGCTCGCTATATCGTGGGCTGGCGTGTCAGCCGGACAGCACACGCCAGCTTCGTGCTGGATGCGCTTGAGCAGGCTATCCACGACCGACGGCCTGTTCATCGCGGCGGCCTGGTCCATCATAGCGACCGCGGTTCGCAATACGTGTCCATCAAGTACACCGAACGTCTCGCGGAAGCCGGCATCGAGCCATCCGTCGGCAGCGTCGGCGACAGCTACGACAACGCTTTAGCCGAGACGATCAACGGTCTTTACAAGGCTGAGGTGATCCACCGTCGAGGCCCTTGGCGCTCATTCGAAGCCGTCGAATACGCTACCTTGGAATGGGTCGATTGGTTCAACAACAGGCGCCTGCTGGAGCCGATCGGAAACATTCCTCCCGTCGAAGCCGAGCAACGCTACTACGCTATGCTGGACGACGTCCCACTGGCTGCCTAATTTAAGAAAACTGGCCTCCGGCAATCCCGGTGCGGTTCAATGCGGTGAATAATCGATAACGGTCACTCCGCCGCCGCGACCGCTGCGATCGCGCGGTCCATCAGGGGTGTGGCGGCGAGGCCGTCGGGCACGTCGTTGGCGTAGATCGCGAAGGTCAGCGTGTGACCGCTGGCGGCGGTGACGTAGCCTGCGAGCGCGTGCGTGCCTGCGAGCGTTCCGGTCTTGGCGTCGATGCGCCCCTGTAGAGCCATGTTGGGCAGCGCGATGTTGGCGAAGCGGCGGCGCAGGGTGCCGTCGACACCGCCGACCGGCAGGCTGGCGCGCCAGTTCGCGCCCCATGGCTGGCGGGCGATCCATTCGAGCAGCTTCACGGTGCCGCGCGGGGCGACGCGGTTGTAGGAGGACATGCCCGAGCCGTCGGCAAAGCTCGCCTCGGCATCGGTGACGCCCGCCGCCGTCAGCATAGTGCGTACTTCGGCCTGCCCATCGGCGATCGAGCCGTTGCCGTGAAGCAGCGCGGTGCGGCGCAGGATCAGTTCGGCGTGAAGGTTCTGGCTGGTCTTGTTGGTCGTCACAACGTCGTCGGCAACCGGGCCTTCCTGCACTTGCGCCAGCACAGGCAGGGCGGCGGGGCGCGTTATCGGCGTGAGGCCGCGCAAGGTAGGATCGTCGCTGGGCTGGAGCAGGCGGTGGCGCACGCGCACCGTGCCGCTCACCTCGACGCCGCGATCGCGCAGCATCTGCGCCAGACGCCAGGCGGCATGGTCGGCGGGATCGTCGATGCCCAGCCGCAGCCGGTGCTCGCCCGCATCGACGCCCAGCGTGCCGCTGACGAGCAACTCGCGCGAGCCGGGCAGGCGGTCGACGATCAGGTTGTTCGCGGTGCCGGGCAGCGTCTGCGCCTCGTTGCGCACGGTGTAGTAGTCGGCGCTGACCTGCGGCGGGAGGCCCACCGCACCGGGGCGGATCGTGGCGAGCAGTTCGTTGTCGTCGAGCGTCAGCGCGGAAATGCCGGTGCCGTAAGGCCCGGAAACGTTGTTCCAGCTCATGCCGGGGCTCCAGCGCTGGTCGGGAAACAGCGTATCGTCGCCGATCACGTCGCGCACGCGGCGGGTCTTCGCTGCGACGGCATCGGCGAGCGTGGACAGGCAATCGGCCTTGCAGTCGTCGGCGCTGGAGAGGCGCGCATCGCCATTGCCGACCAGCACCACGTCGTCGTGCCTGCCCTGCTTCTCCAGCCGCACCGCCGCGCCGCCGCCGGGCAGCGCCAGCGTGCCGCCGGTCGCGTAATAGGCGGCCGAGGTCGTGTAGATCTTGGTATTGGAGGCGGGCATGTAGCGCCCCTCCGGGTCTATCGCGAGCAGCTCGTGCCCCTGATCGTCCGCCACCACCATGCCGAAGCGCGTGCCGGGGCCTGCTTCGGCCAGGATCGCGGTGACGGTTTTCGTGAGCGCGTCCGAGGCTGCATCTGCTGCTATATTCGCCAGCGCAGGGTGCGGCAGGGCGAGCAGCAGGAGCGGGGAGAGCGTGCGGAGCGTCGGGATCAGGGCGGGCATCGGTCTTACCCTAGGCACCGCGCGGCGGGTTGCAACGCCTGTCGTGCGATTGGCGTGCAACATCGCGCATACAGAGACTTGGACCGGACATAACCTGCGGGCATGACCGGTGCGATCGGCGCTTGCCGCGCTGCAACAGGCGCGTCACACCAAGGACATGACCTGCCGCATCTCCCCCCGCCTGCCCGCCCTTTTCAGTCTTGCGTTCGCGCTGGCGATGGCGATGCTGCCGCAGCCCGGCCACGCCGCGCCGGTCGGCGATATCGATGCGGCGCTGTCGATGCCGTTTGCCAGCGGTCTGGTCGGTGCGAGCGAGGCTCCGCGCTTCGCCTGGGTCGAGGATGTGGCGGGCGTGCGCAATGTCTGGATCGGCGGCGAGGGCGAGGTGCCCCACGTGGTGACGCACTTCACGGCAGACGACGGGATCGAGATCTACGGCCTCGCGCGCAGTCGCGACGGACGGCGGATCGCCTTCACGCGCGGCGGCGATGCCGAGTTTCCCGATGGCGCGATCCCCAACGCCGATCATGGCGCGGAGCCTCCGAAACAGGCGCTGTTCGTGGTCGATGCCAAGGGCGGCAAGCCCAGGCTGGTGGGTGAGGGGCACGATGCGGTCTTCGCCGCCGACGGCGCGCTGGCCTTTGTCCATCATCACGAAATCTGGCTGTTGAAGGCGGGTAGCGGCAAGGCAGAACGGATCGTCACGCTGGAGGGGAGCGTCGGCAATCTCCAGTTCTCGCCGGACAGTCGCACGCTGCTGTTCACCGACAACCGTGGCGACCATGCCTTCACCGCGCTGTTCGCGCTGGGCGGCAAGCAGGTACGCTATCTTGCGCCGGGGCTGGCCTACGCCACCGACCCGACATTCTCGCCCGATGGCTCGCGGGTGGCCTTCATCCGCTTCGTCGATCCGCCTGTGGGGGGGGATCACAAGGGCGCCTCGTACTGGTCGATAGAGGTCGCGGATGTGGCGAGCGGCGCAACCCGCACCGTCTGGCGCGCGCCCACCGGGCCGGGCGGGCATTATGCGGGCACGCGCCAGCAGAACCTGTGGTGGACCGCCGACAACCGCCTGCTGTTCCCATGGGAGCGCGAGGGCTGGCGCCACGTCTATGCGCTGGACCTGAAGCGCGCCGGCGCAGACGCGCAGGCACTTACTGCGGGCCAGTTCGAAGTGGAAACGTTCCTGCTCGCGCCTGACAAGCGCTCGCTGCTGTTCGTCGGCAATGTCAGCCAGCCGGACATGCATGCGCTCTGGCGCGTCGGTCCCGAAGGCGGCCCCCCGCAGCGCGTGACCGACGATAGCGGGATCGAGAGCTATCCCGCGCTCGGCGGCGCGTCGGTGGCGGTGATTGCCACCGATGTCGCGCGACCTGCCCATGTCGTGCTGGCGAGCGAGGGGCACGAAAAGACGCTCGGCCCGGTCGATACGCTGGAGGGCGTGGTCGCACTGCAGCCGGTCACGTATCGCGCCGCCGATGGCGTGCTGGTCCACGCGCAGCTGTTTCCCGGCAAGGGCGCAGGGCCGCATCCCGCGCTGGTCTTCGTTCACGGCGGGCCTTCGCGCCAGATGCTGCTCGGCTTCAATGCCATGGACTACTACTCGAACGCCTATGCGATGAACCAGCATCTGGCGGACAAGGGCTTTACCGTGCTGTCGGTGAACTATCGCAGCGGCATTGGCTACGGCACCGCGTTTCGCGACGCGCCCGGCATCGCCCGCGACGGCGCCAGCGAATATCGCGACGTACTGGCGGGCGGCAAATGGCTGGCCGCGCGGGCCGACATTGATGCGAAGCGTATCGGCATCTGGGGCGGAAGCTGGGGCGGCTATCTCACCGCGCTGGCGCTGGCACGCAACAGTGACCTGTTCGCGGCGGGGGTGGACTTCCACGGCGTCCACACGATGCTGCGGCCCGTGCCCGACAGTCTGGCGCCCGGCGATCAGGCCAGGGCACACGATCTCCAGTGGAGTAGTTCGCCCTTCGGTTCGCTCGACCAGTGGCGCTCGCCGGTGTTGATCATCCATGGCGACGATGATCACAATGTCGATTTCAGCCAGTCGGTCCTGCTCGCCCGCGAACTGACCGCGCGGCAGGTGCCGTACGAGGATCTCGTCTTTCCCAACGAGCGCCATGGCTTCCTGCGCCATGGCGACTGGCTGGCGAGCTATCGTGCGACCGACGATTTCCTCACCCGGCAACTGATGCCCCCTGCGAAATAGCCGGTTGCGCCTGATCGTCGTCGTTGCCGGGGCGATGCTCTCGCGATAAGGCGCAGGGCATGGCCAAGATAGACCGCCTTGCGCGCCTCGACGAACGTCGCCTCGACATGGAGGCAGAATACCGCGAGGCGCTGATCGCCGCGCTGCGGGTGACGGCGGCGGGCAAGTGGGGCCTGTTCGACCACAACGGCGACAAGGCCAGTCGCAAGGCGACCGCCCCGGTGATCGAGGCGCTGCAGGATCTGGCCGACGCCATCGACGATGCGCGCGAGACGCTGGCGATGGAGCCCTTCGACCTCCACCGCGACTTCCTCGCCGCCCGCGGCCCGGTCAAGTCCGACGCGGTGGGCGAGCCGAAACAGGCGCAGGCCTGGCTGGCGCGGCTGGGGGTGTAAGGGGCGGCTGATCCGGTTTGGGGTAATCAGGCCCCTAACTTTCGTCATTCCCGCGCAGACGGGAATCCAGCTTCTACTTTTTCATTGCGGACCGCCTCGATCATACGCGGACACTGATTTCCCGCCTGCGCGGGAATGACGAAGGTGGAAGTGATTCCCTCTTATCCCATCCTGTCCCATGCCGCGATCAACGCGTCGCCGGTTGCGGGGCGAAGCTCGAAGATGCCGCTGTCGGCATGGCGGGTGGGGTGGACGCGGTTGGTCAGGAGCGTCCAGGCGAGGCCGCGCGCGAAGTCCACCCACAGGCCGGTGCCGGTGAAGCCGGTGTGGCCGATGGTCTCGTCCGAGCAGGCCATGCCGCCGGACCAGCCCTCGAACCGGCGCTCCCAGCCGCAGGTGCGGTGGCCTTCGCAGCGCGCGCGGATGGCGGCGAGCATCGCGGGCGAGGCGCCGCTGCCGTCGAGCAACCCTTGCGCGAAGTCGAGCACGCCCGCCACGGTGCCGAACAGCCCCGCATGGCCGGTCGCGCCGCCCATCGCGAAACAGTTCTCGTCATGCACTTCGCCTTTCAGCACACGGCCGCGCCACGGACAGTGCTCGGTGGCGACCGCCGGGCCGGGCGGCGGGCCGTAGGACAGGCCTTGTCCCAGCGGCCAGTCGGCCAGCGACGTGCCGGTGATCCGCTCGATGGCGATGCCCAGCAGGATGAAGTTGATGTCCGAATAGACCTTCGGCCCGTGTTTCCATTCGCGCTGGAGCACGAAGGCGCGCAAGGTGCCGGGATCGTCGCCGTAGGTGTACACCGGCTCGACCGCAGGCAGGAAGGTGCGGTGGGCCAGACAGTCGCGAAAGGTCAGGCGGCGTTCGGGCGCGTTGGCGATGTCGTACTGGCGCAGGTCCGGGATTGCGTCGGTCAGCGGGCGGTCGAGATCGAGGAGGCCCTGATCGGCAAGGGTGAGCACCATCGTGGTGGTGGCGATGACCTTGGAGACCGAGGCGAGATCGAACCAGTGCTCGGGCGTGAGAGCCTCGGGTTCGGGCACGCGCGCGGCGAGCCCTTGCGTGACGGTCGCGCGGCGCCCGTCGGCGTGAACGATGCCCAGCGTGGCGCCGGGGATGCGCCCTGCGGCGATCATCGCGGCGGCGGGGGCGAAGGCGGCTTGAGCGATAGTTTCTATCATGCGGCAAGTTCCGGTTCTTCGGCTTCCGGTTGGTCGGAAGGTCTTGAGCGGGCGCGCAGCACCACGGGCAGCAGGATGACCGCCGCAAGGCTGAGCGCGCCGGACATCACGAAGAACCCGTCGTAGCCGATCACTTTCTGGATCGTCCCCGAAGCGCCTGCGACAAGGCGCGGCAGCAGGAAGGCGAAGCCCGAAAGGAAGGCATATTGCGCCGCCGGATAGCGCGGGTTCACCAGCATCGAGAGGTAGACCACGAAGACGGCACCGGCGAGGCCGTGGCCGAACTGGTCGATCCCGGCGGCAAGGTACAGCGATCCGTCCGCGAGCGGCGTATCCCATAGCCACGCGAAGACCCAGTTGCCGATCGCCGAGGCCAGCGCGCCCACCACCAGCGCCCAGCCCATGCGCCAGCGCGCGGCGATCCACCCGCCGATGGCGACGCCCGCCATGCTGGCGAACAGCGCGACCGCGCCATCGGCCATGCTGATCGCCTCCAGACTATAGCCGCGCGCGTTCCACAAGGGGTGCGAAAGCGTCAGCGTCAGCACATCGCCCATGCGATAGAACGAGACGAAGATCAGCACCGGCAGCGTCGCAAAGCCGTAGCGCCAGAACAGATCCACATAGGGTCCGATGGCGGGCGAGCGGCGCGCGGGCGTGTCCGGCCCCATGCGGCGGATGCGCGGCAGCCACAGGGCCAGCGCCACGAAGGGCAACAGGCAGATCGCCAGAACGACCGGCGTGATGTTGGACTGTGCCGAAATCCCGGCGGCTTGTGCGGCGACGAGCGCCAGCCAGCCGAGCGCGGCGGTGATCGCGGTCGCGGCGATCAGGATCGCGGCGCCTGTGAGAATGCCCGTGGCCAGTGCGCCCCAGCGCGAGGCGCGCGCATCGGCCTCCCCGCGCATCGCCGCGAGTATCGGGAAGGGCACGAAGGCGGCGGCGGCGATCACCAGATAGGCCCATGTCCAGTCGGCCTTGGCGGCGACCAGCACCGCGCCGCTGCCCGCCGCGACCATTGCGCTGCGATAGCCCCACAGGTTCGCCGCGACGATCGGGCCTTGCTCTGCCTGACTGGGCGCAAGTTCGATGCGCCAGCCGTCCGCGGCGATCTCCAGCGTGGTCGTCCAGAATGCCAGCAGCAGCGCGAACAGGGCGGTCAGCGGCAGGCTGTGGTCGTTCGAGGTGAAGGCCATCGCCGCCATCGCGGTGAAGATGCCCATCTGCGCCAGCATGATCCAGCCGCGCCGTCTGCCCCAGAAACGGCTGAACCCCGGCGCGTCGAAGCGCTCCAGCAGGGGCGCCCACAGGAACTTGAAGGTCGGCAGCAGCGCCACCCACGCGAAGAAGCCGATGATCGCGATGTCCACGCCGTGGCGGGCGAGCCGCAGCGTAAGCACCGCGTTGAACATGTAGAACGGCAGACCCGCCGAAAAGCCGAGCAGCAGGTAGAGGGCCATGCGCCGGATCGGGAGGATGCGGGGGCCTGATTCAGGTGGGGAATCGTTGCTGTTCGGATTCGGTAGCGGCGACATTCTTGTGGGCTTTCTGTGATCGCCACCCCCGCCGGATGGACGCTGCAACGCTTTGTCGCAGCCTCGGCCCTGTTTCCTGTTGCGGTCAAGCCCTGCGTTTTGCAGCAAAGTATCGGAAAAACGCGAAAAACCAGTGGGTAATTCCATCCAGTTATGGGTTTCGCAAAGTTTTGTATGGCGCATTGCAGCAAAATTGCATTTCTATGGCGCTATCAGGACAAATGGGGGTTCAGGTACATGAGGTGGAACAGGGGTATTCGCGCGGGGCTTGTCTGCACCAGTGCAATCATGGTGGTTTCGGCGTTTCCGGGGGTTGCCGTGGCGCAGCAGAGCGCGACCGGCGATGACAGCTCGATCGCCCAGCCCACGACAGATGCGGAGACCCCGACCGGCGCGGTCGTTGCCAAGGATGGCGAGCCGATCGTCGTCACCGGTTCGCGCATCAAGCAGGACCCGAACGACAGTGCGCTGCCGTTGCAGATCCTGACGACCGAGACCTTCCAGCGCAACGCGATCACCAGCGCCGAGCAGATGCTCTCGTTCCTGACCAGCAACGGCACGGGTGCGGACAATCTGGCGAGCAACTCCGACGTCACCGACGCCACCCGGCGCGGCAACAACGGCGCGTCCTCCGCCAACCTGCGCGGGCAGGGTTCGGGCGCGACGCTGATCCTGCTGAACGGCAAGCGCGTGGCAGCCCACGGCCTGACTGGTGGCGCGGTGGACGTCAACCAGATCCCCTTCGCGGCGATCGAGCGCGTCGAAGTGCTGAAGGACGGCGCCTCGGCGATCTACGGCACCGATGCGGTCGGCGGCGTCATCAACTTCATCACCAAGAAGGACTTCACCGGGCTTGACGTGACGGGCTCGAACAACATCACCCAGTATGGCGATGCGCCGATCTACCAGATCTCGGCAACGGCGGGCTACGGCAAGCTGGACGATCAGGGCTTCAACATCATGGGCTCGGTCAGCTACAACTACCGCGGCGCGCTGAAGGCCAGCCAGCGCAGCTTCGTGAACACCTTCCAGCACGACAAGGGCCTTGGCGTCGACACGCGCGGAACCCCGTTCGCGACCATCGTGCCGTTGGCAGGCACCGCGATCGCCAGCAGTGCGGCGACGCCTTATGTCGACGGCACCACCCAGCTGGCGACCGGCGGCGTCAACATCCTGCGCCTGCCCGGACAGGCGGGCTGCGATTCCGTGGCCTTGCAGGGCGATTACGATACCGATGTCTGGGGCGCGCCGGGCAACGGTCTGGCCTGTACCTACGACACGGGTCGCAGCGTCTATCTGCAACAGCAGCAAAAGACGCTGACCTACTACACCAAGGCGACCAAGCGCTTTGGCGATCACGAACTGTCGGTGGAGTTCACCGGGTCTTCGGCCAAGGCGGACAAGCGCTTCTCGCAGATCCAGGTGACGCCGAACACCACCACGCAGAACTATTCGTACAAGCTGGTCCCCGGCGTGAACGACGCGAAGTACAACGAAATCTACGATATCCTCTCGAACTACTACGCCTCGCAGGGACAGACCGTGCCGTTCACCTATGGGCAGGGTTTTTCCTATCGCTGGCGCTGCATGGAATGCGGCGAGCGTGAGATCAAGACGAAGACCACCACCTTCCGCGTCGCGGCGGACCTGACCGGTCCGATGTTCGGTGACTGGACCTACGATGTCAGCGGCCTGTACACCCAGAGCAAGTCCGGCTCGGTGCTGGGGCAAGGCTATTACTATACCGACAAGCTCGTGAGCGCGCTGAACTCGGGTTATGTCGATCCGTTCCTGTTCGCGGGCGAAACGCAGTCCGCCGCAGGCATGGCGGCGTTGCAGTCCGCTTCGGCGGCGGGCGTTTCGCTGTATAACGGCAAGTATTCGGTGTGGAACGGTAGCGCCTCCGTCACCGGTTCGCTGTTCGATCTTCCGGCAGGCACAGTGAAGGCCGCAGTCGGCCTCGACTGGCGGCGCGAAGGGTACGAGTTCACCGGCGATACCCGCGTCGATCAGGACACGATCTATTCCGCCCCGTTCGACAACGGCAACGCGCTCGACGGCGTGCATCGCACGGTGAAGGCAGCCTATGCTGAAGTCCTGATCCCGATCATCAAGGGTATGGAAGTCGACGCGGCAGGCCGTATCGACGACTATTCGGGCTTTGGCACCACCACCAATCCCAAGGTCTCGATCAAGTACCGCCCGTGGCAGCCGATCATGTTCCGCGCGTCTTACAGCACGGCGTTCCGCGTGCCCTCGTTCAACCAGCTGTTCAACGCCTCGTATGAAAGCGTCTATACCGGCGCCGACTATGCCGATCCCAGCAAGTGCCCGGGCGGTGTAGTCAACGTGGCGGCGGGATGCCCGGCGCTGTCGAGCACCAACGGTAACACCTTCTCGGTCAAGTACGGCGGCCGTACCGATCTTGGGCCGGAGACGGCGGACGAATGGGGCGCGGGCGTGGTGATCCAGCCGGCGAACAATATTTCGTTCTCGGCCGACTGGTGGCTGATCAAGCGCAAGAACACGATCCAGACGCTGGCGCTCCAGTACCTGTTCACCAACTACGACCTGTTCAAGGACCAGTTCCACTACGACGCGAACGGCAACCTGACGCTGGTCGATGATACTTATGTGAACACGGGCGGCACCACCACGCAGGGCATCGACTTCACCTTCCACGGCGCCTGGCCGATCGGCAAGCACGGGCAGGTGGATGTCGGCCTCGATGGCACCTGGTTGCTGGAAAAGAAGGAGCAGGTCGCTGCCGGTTCCGCCTCAATCAACGAACTGGGCGTCTATTCGCTGGCTGACGATCTGGGCCTGCGCTGGAAGCACAACGCCTATGTCAGCTATTCGACCTCGGACTGGTCGGTCACGCTGACGCAGATCTTCCGTTCGGGCTACAAGAACCAGGTGCTGCCGGGCGTGGCGGCGGGCACGTTCGATCCGTGCTGCGACGTGACGAACGTGAAGCCCTATATCCTCTACAACCTCTCGGCCAGCTACACCGGGATCGATCACCTGCGTCTGACGGCGGGCATCACCAACCTGTTCAACACGGATCCGCCGTTCGCGATCTCGTATGACAGCAACTACGGCAGCGGTAGCGACTGGGAGCCGCGCGTGGCGGACCCGCGTGGTCGCTCGTTCAATATCACGGCCAGCGTGACGCTGTAAGCCGCTGCCTCACAAGTTAACCCTGACTGCCCGGTCTGCGCCTCGCGCGCAGGTCGGGCTCTTTTTTACGGGTTTTCCATGCGGTGGAACGGTGTTGTGCGCAGATGGCTGGAGTGGCTGCAATCTTTGTGCTTAGCTGCCTGCAATGACAAAGCTTCCGATGCTTCTGGCGGCCGCCTGCGCCGTCCTACCCGCCATGTCGGCGATGGCTGCGAGCCCCGCAGCACCCGGCGTTCCCTCCCAACCACTGACGTTCGAGCGCGTCTTCGCCAGCCCTTCGCTCGATGGGCCGCAGCCGCGTGGGGTGAAGATTTCGCCCGATGGGCGCTATCTCACGCTGCTGCGCAACCGTACCGACGATCGCCAGCGCTATGACCTGTGGGGCTATGATCGCGAGACCGGCCAGTGGCGCATGCTGGTCGATTCGCTCAAGCTCGGCTCCAATCGCGAGCTGAGCGAGGCCGAGAAGATGCAGCGCGAGCGCCTGCGCATCGGCGATCTCAAGGGCATCGTCAGCTATGACTGGAACGAGGACGGCAAGTCGATCCTCGTGCCGCTCGACGGCGATCTCTACCTTGCCGGGCTGGATGGCTCGGTCACGCGGCTGACCAATTCCAAGGACGACGAACTCAACGCCGTGCTCAGCCCCAGGGGCACCTATGTCTCGTTCGTGCGCGACCAGCGCCTGTGGGTGGGCAAGCCCAGCGAGAACGCACAAGGCCCGATCTCGCCCGAAGAAACCGCGAAAACCGTCCACTGGGGCGAGGCCGAATTCGTTGCGCAGGAGGAAATGGATCGGCTGACCGGGTACTGGTGGGCACCCGACGAAAGCCGCATCGCGGTCGAGCGCTACGACGAGGCGCCGGTCAAGATCGTCACCCGCGCGGCGATCGGCGCCAGCGGCACCAAGACTTACGAACAGCGCTATCCGGCGGCGGGCACGCCCAACGTCGTCGTCTCGCTGTGGGTGATGAAGCCGGATGGTTCGGGCCGCGTGCAGGTGGACATGGGCGCCGATCCCGACATCTACCTTGCCCGCGTGAACTGGTCGAAGGACGGCAGGACGCTCTACGTCCAGCGCGAGAACCGCGAGCAGACGAAGCTGGACATACTGGCGGTCGACCCGTTGACCGGCAAGGCCAGGGTGCTGTTCACCGAGACGTCGCGCGAAAAGAGCTGGATCAACCTCTCGGACAACTACCGCTTCCTGAAGGACGGCAGCCTGATCTGGTGGTCCGAGCGTTCGGGCTTTGGCCATCTCTATCACTTCGCCAACGGCAAGTTCACGCAGCTCACCTCGGGCGACTGGGCGGTCAGCGGTCTGGTCGGCGTGGACGAGACGAAGGGCCGCCTGTTCTTCACCGCCAACAAGGACGACGTGCTCGCCTCGCAGGTCTATGCCCTCGATTATCTCAAGAAGGGCGCGAAGCCGGAGCGACTCACCGACCTGACGTTCGATAACGGCGCCAGTGCCAGCAAGGACGGGCGCACGCTGGTGATCGGTCGCTCCTCGGTATCGCAGCCGCCGCAGAGCTATATCGCGGACGAAGACGGCAAGCGCCTCGCCTGGGTGGAAGAGAACAAGGTCGACGGCTCGCACCCTTACGCGCCCTATATCGCCGATCATCAGGAACCGGTGTTCGGCACGATCACGGGCGATGACGGTACGGTGCTGCACTGGAAGATGATCAAGCCTGCCAACATGCAGCCGGGCAAGCGCTATCCGGTGTTCTTCGAGCACTACGGCGGCCCCCACGTGCAGACCGTCACGCGCGGCTGGAACGGCGGACTTTCGCAGGCCATCGTCGAGAAGGGCTACATCTACTTCGAGATCGACAACCGCGGCAGCGACAATCGCGGCGTCGCCTTCGAAAGCGCGATCTGGCACAATCTGGGGGAGGCCGAAGTGGCCGACCAGCGCGCGGGTGCCAAGTACCTCAAGACGCTGGACTTTGTCGATCCGAACAAGATCGCGATATACGGATGGTCCTACGGCGGCTACATGACGCTCAAGATGCTGGAGGCCGATCAGGGGCTCTATGCAGCGGGCATCTCGGGCGCGCCTGTGACCAAGTGGGAGCTTTACGACACCCACTATACCGAGCGCTACATGGGCGATCCGAACAAGGACCCGGAAGCCTACAGGAAGGCCGATGCCATCGCCGATGCCATGAAGATCAGCGACCCGCTGCTGCTGCTCCACGGCATGTCGGACGACAACGTGGTGTTCGAGAACAGCACCGAATTGATCGCCGCGATGCAGGAGAATGAGCGTCCCTTCGAGATGATGCTCTACCCCGGCAAGACCCACGCGGTGCGCGGGCCGAAGATCAGCCCGCATGTGTGGAACACGATCTTCAACTTCCTCGATCGTCACGGGATCGTGCCGCCGAAGTAAGCGGTGCGGATCGTCGGACTGACCAAAGGGGAAGGGGGGCTGCGGCTCCCCTTTTTCCATGTTCGGCCCGGCGGCGTGGATAATTTCGTTTCGCTGCCGGGAACGATCCGAACGCCCATCGGCAATAACCCTTGGCGTTGATCGGCAGGGCGTGCCATGACGCAGGCCAATATACGGCAAGGCTGCAGAGGGCAGGACAGACATGACAGGTGAGGCGGGGGCTTCGACGGGTGGAGCGGCCAGTGGCACGGCGGCGAGCGTGACCGGGCGCGTGGCAGGCTTGCGGGAACTGACGCTGCGCGGCGTGTTGCTGGGCGGGATCATCACCCTGCTGTTCACGGCTGCTAACGTCTATCTTGGCCTCAAGGTCGGCCTGACTTTCGCCACCTCGATCCCCGCCGCCGTCATCTCGATGGCGATCCTGCGCGGGTTCAAGGACTCGACGATCTTCGAGAACAACATCGTCCAGACCGTGGCGAGCGCGGCGGGCACGCTGGCGGCGATCATTTTCGTGCTGCCGGGTCTTGTCATGATCGGCTACTGGCAGGGCTTCCCCTACTGGACCACGGCGGCGATCACCGGCACCGGCGGGATTCTGGGCGTGCTGTTCTCGGTCCCGCTGCGTCGCGCGCTGGTGGTCGATACCCCGCTGCCCTACCCCGAAGGCCATGCGGCGGCCGAAGTGCTGCGCGTCGGCTCCGGCTCGCGCGAAGGCGCGGCGGAGAGCGCAAAGGGCCTGTCGGTGCTGGTGTGGAACTCGCTCGCCTCGATGGGCTTTGCAATCCTGACCCAGACCAGGCTCGCCGTTTCCGAAGCCGGAACGTGGTTCCGCGCAGGTTCGGGCGCGACCGGCGTTTCGGGCAGCCTTTCCATGGCGCTGCTCGGCGTCGGGCACCTTGTCGGCCTGTCTGTCGGCATGGCGATGCTGGTCGGCCTTGCCACCGGCTGGTTCGTGCTGCTGCCGATGCTGACCGCGATGCACCCGATGGCGGGCGACGTGTCCGACTGGGCCTCGGCCATCTTCTCCAAGGACGTGCGCTTCTTCGGCGCGGGCGTGATCGGCGTCGCCGCGATCTGGACGCTGCTGAAGATTGCGGGCCCCGTGGTGGGCGGCGTGCGCTCCGCCATGGCCGCCAGCCGCGCGCGGCACGCGGGCGAGGCGCTGGCCATCGAAGAGCAGGACATGCCGATCGCCTGGGTGCTGTTCGGCACGCTGGCCACGCTGATCCCGATCGCCTACCTGCTGTGGAGCGTTGTCGGCCACGGTCCGCTGGCGGGTTCGGAAATGCTGCTGATCGTAGGCGCGCTGGTCTTCGTGCTGGTGATCGGCCTGCTGATCGCGGCGGTCTGCGGTTACATGGCAGGCCTGATCGGTGCCTCCAACTCGCCGGTTTCGGGCATCGGCATCCTCTCGGTGGTGGCTGCCGCGCTGATGCTGGCGGGCCTGTTCGGCCGTGAGCAAACGCCGGATGTGACTGCCGCGCTCGTCGCTTATGCGCTGATCGTCACCGGCATCGTCTTTGGCGTCGCGACGATCTCGAACGACAACCTGCAGGACCTCAAGACCGGCCAGCTGATCGGCGCGACGCCGTGGAAGCAGCAGGTCGCGCTGGTGATCGGCGTGGTGTTCGGCTCGCTGGTGATCCCGCCGGTGCTGGACCTGCTCAACACCGCGTTCGGCTTTCAGGGCGTGCCCGGTGCCGGACCCAATGCGCTGCCCGCCCCGCAGGCGGCGCTGATCTCGGCACTGGCCAAGGGCGTTCTCGGCGGCAACCTGAACACCGCGATGATCGGCTGGGGCGCGCTGGCAGGCGTGGCCTTCATCGTGCTCGACGAAGGGCTGGGCGTGTTCAAGCGCCTGCGCCTGCCGCCGCTGGCCGTGGGCATGGGCATCTATCTGCCGATGAGCCTGATCCTGCCGACGGTGATCGGCTCGATCCTCGGCACGTTCTACGACCGCTGGGCCGGTCGCCAACGCGATCCCGAATTCGCGCACCGCATGGGCGTGCTGACCGCCACCGGCCTGATCGTAGGCGAGAGCCTGTGGGGTGTCGGCTTTGCAGGCATCGTCGCGGTAAGCGGCAAGGACGCCCCGCTCGCGCTCGTGGGCGACGGGTTCGAGACCCCGGCGCTGGTGATCGGCGTGGTGCTGTTCGTCGCGCTGCTGCAGGTGCTCTATGCGCGGACCCGCAAGCTGGTGACGGCGGACTAAGAGTTCGTTTGAAATTCGCGGAATGCGAATTTAGCGGCACCGGCCCCTTTTGCTTTTGGCGCCCCCACCCACCACCCGTTTAGGATACTCTCGTCGGGTGGTGGGTGGGGGCGTCGGCCGGTGTCGTCCTAAAAATGCCCGCACAGGCATTTTTCAAACGCTATCTAAGCACTGATCCCGAGGTGTCCCGCTGCCGGGACACCTCGATAGCCTGCCGCAGGGCAGGGGCTTGGCGTGTGTCCCGCGCCCTCCCAAACTTTCCATCGGAGAACGCGATCCGATCTGCTAGGATCGCCCCAATGTCCCCGTGCCGTCCGATAAGGACGGGCGAAGGAGAGGAACGATGGCGGGTAGCGTACACGACCATAACGAGCGCGTTCTGCGCGCGGTGCATTCCGGACAGGCGGCGGCGCAATCGGCGCTAGCCGCATCGTGGTGCCGTTCGGCACTCCACCATGGCCTAGACCCTGCGCAGGACCGCGCGGACCGGCGGGCGGGCGGCAATGTCCTGGGCATGCTGCGCGAACGCAATGGCGAGCTGCTGCGCGTTGCGTCCCCCGTTCTCGATTCGCTGTTCGGCAGTGTCGGTGCTTCGGGGTGCTCGGTGCTGCTCTCCGATGCCGAAGGCGTGATCCTCGAACAGCGCTCGCGCAGCGGCGATACCGAGCTTTTCGAATCGATCGGCCTCGTCGCGGGCGCGGCGTGGAGCGAGGCGGCAGAAGGCACCAACGGCATCGGCACCTGCCTTGTCGAGCAGCGCGCCGTCACGGTGCTGCGCAACGAGCACTTCGCCAGCCGCAATATCGGCGTTGCCTGCATGGACGCCCCGGTGTTCGATCCCGAGGGGCGCCTCGTCGCCGCGCTCGACGTTTCCAGCTGCCGCGCCGATCTCGGTGATGCGACGGCGGCGATGGTTGCCGCGCTGGTGCAGGAAGCCTCGCGCACGATCGAGCGCGAGTTCTTCCGCCAGAGGTTTTCCGGCGCGCGTATCGTGCTGGCGGGCAGCGAAGGCTCGGGCCTCGGCTCGCGTCCGGCGCTGCTGGCGGTGGACCGCGACGATCTGGTGATCGGCGCGACGCGCCTCGCCCGCCAGCGCCTTGGCCTTGGCTGCGAGCCCAGCTTTGCGCCGCGTCCGCTGTCCGACGTGCTCGATGGAGGAGAGCACCGCGAGAGCGTGGGCGGTTTCGAGGAAGCCGAACGCGCCGCCCTGCGCCGCGCCCTTGCCCGCTCGGGCGGCAATGTTGCGGCTGCCGCGCGCCTGCTCGGCATCGGCCGCTCGACGATGTACCGCCGCATGGACCGCGTCGGCATGGGCGGCGAGCTGCACTGAGCACCCTTGCACATGGCGTTCTGCGTCTGGCGCGCGAAGGGTTAGCCTGCCCGCGTCAGGAGTAGTGATGTCATGGCTCATGGACGTTTTCGCATGGCGCTGGTCGTCGGCTGTTTGATTGTAGCGCCGATGGTCTTGGCGCCTTCGCTCAGCCTTGCCGCACCTGCTGCACCGCCTCTCGGCGCAGTCTATCCCGGTGCCGAGATGCGCCCCGAAGGCAGTTTCAACGCGCCCTGCGGGCATCGCTATCATCTGAGCGCGCACGCGTCCCTAGAACAGGTGGTATCGTTCTACGAGCGGGAAGGGCGCGGAGCGGGCTTGCAGGAGATTGTCAGCCACGATCCCCCGATCGCGCATTTCAGGACTTTCGCCTTCGCCGCGCCCAAAGGGCAGCCGCATAGACTGCTCTTCGTAGTCCTTGGTGAGACGGCGGGGGAGACCACCGGTGGTGTCACTTACGACACGCCTTCCGGGCCTGCCTGCCGCTGATCGTACAGTTGCGCGGCAACAGGGATACGGCAACAGGCCCGGCCCTGTCGCCTGTCCCGCCGCTGGAACACTTCGCGTAAACGAGCGCCTCCCCCCTCTCGCATCCCCCGGCGAACAGGCGCATCTTTAGGGCACGGACAAGGCGCGAGTGACACGCGCCGCCGCATTCTTAGAGAGGAATCCCCCGCCATGGACGCCATCGTCGCTGAACGCCGCCACGCGCTGCAGTCGCCTTTCGCCAGGAGCTATGACAATTTCATCGGCGGCAAATGGGTCGCCCCCGTTGCCGGTCGCTATTTCGACAACGTCTCGCCGATCACCGGCCTGCCGGTCTGTCAGGTCGCCCGTTCGGACGCCGACGACATCGAGCTGGCGCTCGATGCCGCGCACGCCGCCAAGGACGCCTGGGGCAAGCGTTCCCCCGCCGACCGCGCGCTGATCCTGACGCGCATCGCCGACCGGATGGAGGAGAATCTCGGAAAGATCGCCACCGCCGAGACGTGGGACAACGGCAAGCCGATCCGCGAGACGCTGGCCGCCGACATCCCGCTCGCCATCGACCATTTCCGCTATTTCGCGGGCTGCGTGCGCGCGCAGGAAGGCTCGATCTCGCAGATCGACGAGGATACCGTCGGCTATCACTTCCACGAGCCGCTGGGCGTGGTCGGCCAGATCATCCCGTGGAACTTCCCGATCCTGATGGCGGCGTGGAAGCTGGCCCCGGCGATCGCGGCGGGCAACTGCGTGGTGCTCAAGCCCGCCGAGCAGACCCCGGCCTCTATCCTGGTGCTGATGGAAATCATCGCCGATATCCTGCCCGCCGGCGTGCTCAACATCGTCAATGGCTTCGGCGTGGAGGCGGGCAAGCCGCTCGCCTCGTCCAAGCGCATCGCCAAGATCGCTTTTACGGGTGAGACCTCGACCGGGCGCCTGATCATGCAGTACGCCAGCGAGAATCTGATCCCGGTCACGCTGGAACTGGGCGGCAAGAGCCCGAACATCTTCTTCGAGGACGTGGCGCGTGACGACGACGATTTCTTCGACAAGGCGGTCGAAGGCTTCGTGATGTTCGCGCTCAATCAGGGTGAGGTCTGCACCTGCCCCAGCCGCGCACTGATTCAGGAATCGATCTACGACAAGTTCATGGACAAGGCGCTCAAGCGTGTGGCGGCGATCCGGCAGGGCAGCCCGCTCGATATCGAGACGATGATGGGCGCGCAGGCCAGCCAGGAGCAGCAGGAGAAAATCCTGCGCTATATGGATATCGGCCGCGAGGAAGGCGCCGAGGTGCTGATCGGCGGCGGTGCAGCCAAGCTGGAAGGCGATCTTTCGGGCGGCTTCTACATTCAGCCCACGGTCTTCAAGGGCCACAACAAGATGCGCATCTTCCAGGAGGAAATCTTCGGCCCGGTGGTCTCGACCACCACCTTCAAGGATGCCGACGAAGCGCTCGCCATCGCCAACGACACCGCCTTCGGCCTTGGCGCGGGCGTGTGGAGCCGTGAGGCGAACACCTGCTACCGCTTCGGTCGCGCGATCCAGGCGGGCCGTGTGTGGACCAACTGCTACCACGCCTATCCCGCCCACGCGGCGTTCGGTGGCTACAAGCAGTCCGGCATCGGGCGCGAGACGCACAAGATGATGCTCGACCACTACCAGCAGACCAAGAACATGCTGGTCAGCTACAGCCCGAAGAAGCTCGGCTTCTTCTGAGCTTACGCCTCGGGAGCGCCGCCTTCGCGGGTGCTCCCGGTCCGGCGCGGATGCTGCGGCCTCTCCCGGCTCAGGCGGCATCCGCGCCGGATGTCCTTTGTGTGTTCGCAATCTGTTACATAACCGAACACCTCCCCCCAACTTCATCGTGGGGGTGGTGCTATTCGTTGGGCATTCCGGGGATGCGATCACGCGTCCCGCAGACAAGGACATGCCCTGCGATGACCCTTCGTAAAACCTCAGTCGTGCTCGGTATGGCGCTGATTTCCGGCCTTTCGCTGGGTGCGGCGCCTGCCATGGCGCAGGCTTCTGCCGACAAGATGAAGGCGATGTTCGACGCCACAGACACCAACCACGACGGCAAGATCACGCTCGCCGAATGGCAGGCCGCCGGACGGCGCGAGCGCGGCTTCAACTATATCGATGCCAATCATGACGGGGCGATCACGCTGGCCGAGATGCAGGCGGCGATGGTGAAATTCGGCCACTGACCGCGCATAGCACGCCCGATCCCGGCCGTCGGCGCGCCGTCCCGCTCCCCCCTTCCTGACGCGGGACCGGCGCGCCGCTTTGCCATCCGGGGCGAGGCGGGTAGAACAGCCCCCAGATGCAGCACAACCCGACACAAAGCCCCCTGAGAGCGACCGATGCAGCGTCCGGCGCCGCCTCCAGCGCCGGCTTCATCGCCGTGGTGGAGGATGATCCCGGCATTCGCGAACTCGTCGCCGCGCTGTTGCAGCGTGAGGGCTTCGAGGTGCTCGCCGCCGCGTCCTCCGCACCGGTCAGCGACCCCGCCGTTCTCGCGCGGCTCGATTGCCTGATCCTCGACCTCATGCTGCCGGGCGAGGACGGCCTTGTCATCTGTCGCACCCTGCGTGCTCAGTGGCCGCGCCTGCCGATCCTGATCGTGACGGCCAAGAGCGATGCCATTGACCGTATCGTCGGGTTGGAACTGGGCGCCGACGACTATCTCGCCAAGCCGTTCAACTCGCGCGAGCTGCTCGCCCGCGTGCGCTCGGTGATCCGCCGCACGCGCGACATTGCTGCGGCTGCCGGTGCGGCGCTCTCGTCCGAACCGGAAGCGTTCGCGTTCAACGGCTGGCGGCTCAGCCCCGGCGCGCGCGATCTCACCGATCCGCAAGGGAACCCGGTCACGCTCACCACCAGCGAGTTCGACCTGCTGCACGTCCTTGTCCTCCATCCGCAGCAGGTGCTCTCGCGCGAGCTGCTGATTGATGCGACGCGGGGCGGCATCGCCAATCCGGTGGACCGGGTAATCGACGTGCAGATCGGCCGCCTGCGCCGCAAGTTGGGCGAAGACCCGCGCGAACCGCTGATGATCCGCACCGTGCGCGGTGACGGCTATCTCTTCGCGCCGCAGGTCCGCAAATGCTGAAAAGCCGCCTTCGGGGAGGGCGCCTGTGGGGAGGGCTGCGGCTGCGCATCGGCGCGATCGTCGTGTTTCACGCACTGCTGCTCGGCGCGCTGACGGTGGCGGTGGTCGAGACCGGCCAGCGGCAGGACGATGCGCTCTATCTGGTGCCCACGGTCGAGCGGGTGAGTGCCATCGTCCATGCGCTGGAGACGGTGCCGCCCGCCGCGCGGGGCGAGGTGGTGGCCGCGCTCAATAACGACCGGCAGGATGTTCGTCTGATCGCCGCGCTGCCGTCGCCTTCCGCCAGCCTCCAGCCTATGCCGCCGCAGGTGCGCGGTTATACCGCAGCGCTGGCGGGACGGGCGTTCCGCTACGGCGCGCAGGGGCGCATCGCCTATGGCTGGCTGGATACCCAGAACGGTTTCTCGACCGCGCCGATCCATGTTGCGGTGGCGTTGCGCGGTGGCGGTGCGGTGGAGATCCAGCGCACCACGGTCAAGCGGATGGCGGCGTTCGTGAACCATTTCCCGATGCTGGTTCTGGGCTTGCTGGTGCTCGACGTGCTGGTGATCTTCGCGCTCGCCGCGCAGACGACAGTTCCGGTCGAGCGTCTGGTGCGCGCGGTCCGTGCCGACGATGCGCAAGGCCTGCTGGTGCGCGGCGCCGACGAATTGCGCGAGCTGGGACGCGCCTTTCACGAGATGCGCGCGCGGCTGCACCGGCTGCTCGAAGAGCGCACCCGGATGATCGCTGCGGTCGCTCACGATTATCGCACCTACTTGACCCGGCTGGAACTGCGCAGCGACTTCATCGAGGACGAGTATCAGCGCGAGGCCACCCGCGCCGACCTCGCCGAAATGCGCGTGCTGCTCGACGATACGCTGACCTTTGCGCAGCAGGGCGCAGGCGAGGGTGGCGCGGTGCCGGACGATGGCGCCGCGCGTGTCGATCTGGTGCGCGAGTTGGAAACCGTCGTTCGCCTGCGGCGCGAGAGCGGCGAGGCGGTGACGCTCGGCCGCCTTCCCCGACGCGCGCAGGCTTGCGCGACGGCCGTGGCCCTGCACCGCATGCTCGCCAACGTGCTCGACAACGCGATGCGCTATGGTGGCGGGCAGGCGCATGTCGCGCTCATGCAGGCGACAGGTGAGGACGGGCACGAGGGCTGGGCCGTGGTGATCGACGATCGCGGCCCCGGCGTGCCCGAGGCGCAACTTGGCAGTCTTACCGAGCCGTATCTGCGCCTGGAAACCTCGCGCGCTCGCTCGACCGGTGGGGTCGGACTCGGCCTTTCGATCGTCGAGGCACTGGCGCATCGTTTCGGTGGCACGCTCACGCTGGTCAATCGCCCCGAAGGCGGCTTGCGGGCTACGCTCTGGCTGCGCCGGGCGGGCTAGGGGCGATCGACAATCAGCCCTGGCTGCCTGCAAATGGCGGTTTCCCGAGCTTCCAGTGCTCACGTACAGGAAGTACGCTGCGCTCCGGGTCTCGAAAAATCACCATTTTCGGCTCGTCATCATCTGAATGTCGATCAACCCTTGGCGCGCATTCACTCCACCGTTGCCAAGAGTTTCGCGGTGCGATGGTGGGTGGAGATGCAGCTCGTCACGCTCAGCACCACCAGCGCGAAGGCGCCCGTTTCCAGCAGCGTGGGCAGGCGGTGCTCCCATGCGAAACCATAAAGCAGCGCGAACAGCGTCTCGAACAGGATCATCTGGCCGACCATGGTCAGCGGCAGGAGGCGGCTCATCCGGTTCCACAGCCCGTTGCCGACGATCGAGGCGAATATCGCCACCGCCAGCGAGACGCCGGTGAACAGGAGCCATGCCGTGCCGGAATGGCGCAAGGGTTCGAACAGCACGGTGACGGGGATCAGCAGCAGCGCCTGCGCGCCGGTCATGATCCCGGTCAGCAGGCTCCAGTCGTGGGCGGAGACATGCTTCAGCCGGGCAAGGCAGCGGCTGTTGCAGACCGCATAAGTCGTCCACGAAATCAGCGCGCCGATGGCGCAGATAAGGCCGGTGATCTGCGTCGCGGTCGAACCGGAGGTGGGGGCGGATAGCGCCTGCCAGCCGATGCACACCGCGCCGCCCATGCACAGCACCAGCGAGGGCGCGAGCTTGCGCAGCGGCACCGCGCCATGGTCGCGACTGCCGATAATGGTGACGGCGACGGGCAGGAAGCCGATCACCAGCGAGGTCATGGCGATGCCGCCCAGCTGGATCGCGCTGGAGAGCAGGACATAGTAGATCGTGTTGCCGGTCAGCGCGAGCCAGGCCAGCGCCCGCCATTCCGACCGGTCGAGCACGCGCATCAGCCGTCCCCAGCGCGGGGACAGCAAGGCAGCGGCAAGGAGGCCGTATGCGAGGTAGCGCCCGATCGCCAGTTGCAGCGGGGTGAACGCGCGCACCAGTTCCGGCGCCAGAAAGACGAGGCCCCACAGCGCCCCGGCACCCATGCCGCAGGCGATGCCCAAGGTTGTCTGGCTTGTAGAGGCGCCTCCCGAGCGGGCGCTTTCGGCAAGGGTCTGCGTCACATCGGGCTCCATGGCGGCGTCTGGTGAAGAAATACCCTGCCTTGAACGGGTTTTGCGCTCTTGATTATGCCCCTCGATGAAACAAAAACCCGTTCATGACCGCCAGAACGACGAAAAATCCCGAATCCACCCGATCGCGCCGCGAACTCGATTCGTTCGACCGCGCGATCCTGCGCATCGTCCAGCGCGACAGCCATATGCCCCAGCGCCGGATTGCCGAGGCGGTGAACCTCTCGGCGGCGGCCGTGCAGCGGCGGATCGCGGCGATGGAAGCGGCAGGGATCATCGAGCGCAATGTCGCCATCCTCGATACCCGCGCGCTGGGGATGACGATCACCTCGATCGTCGAGGTCGATCTGGTGGACGAGCGCCCGCGCACGGTCGATGGCGCCAAGGCGCTGTTCCTTGCCGCGCCCGAAGTGCAGCAGTGCTACTATGTGACCGGCGGCATCAGCTTCATGCTGGTGATCGTGACGCAGGATATGGTCGCCTACGAAGCGATCACGCGGCGCCTGTTTGCGGACAACGAGGCGGTCGCCGCCTTCCGCAGCTTCATCGCGCTCGACCGGGTGAAGGCGGGCGCGGAGATCGTGGTGCCGTAGCGCGCGTTAACGCTCCATGGCCTCGCGTGCGGGGGAGCCGCCAAGGCGGCGGCGCTTCTCGGTGATTTCCTGCTTCGCCTTCTCGATCAGTTCGAGTTCGGTGACGACCAGCAGGTCTTCTGAAACGCGGGTGAGGTGGGCGCGCATGGCGCTGCGGGCGGCGTCGGCATCGCGGGCGAGCAGGGCGTCGTAGATCTGGCGATGTTCGTCCGGGCGGGGATTAACGCCCTCGCGCCGCGCCTGTGCGAACATGTGGCTGCACAGCGGCGACTGTTCGCGCAAGTCCCACAAGTGCTCGATCGACTGCGCGACCAGTGAATTGCGTGTCCCCTCGGCAATCGCGAGGTGAAAGGCGCGATCGGCAGCGAGTTCCTCGGCGGAAGCCGGGTCGAGGCGGTCCATTTCGCCCAGGATTTCGCCAAGCTGGGCCAGTTCCTCCTCCGTCATCACCGAGGCGGCGAGCGCGGCGGCCTCGCCTTCGTACATGATCCGCGCCTCGATCAGTTCGAACGCGCCGACGTTGAGTTCGGTCGGCTGCGGGCTGGCGGGCAGTACTTCGCTGACATAGACGCCCGAGCCGTGGCGCACTTCGACCAGCTCGCGGATTTCCAGCGCGATCACCGCCTCGCGCACGGTGGGACGGCTGACCTCGAACTGCTCGGCAAGGTCGCGCTCGGCCGGAAGGCGCATGCCCGGCTGATAGCGGCCATCGCGGATGAACTGCTCAAGCTGCTGGGCGACGCGCTGGTAAAGTTTGATACGTTCCGACATGAGGGCCACGATCCCACAAAGCGGGCGGTAAGACAATCCTGCTGACCAATTTGAGCCGCCGATCAGTCGATCCCGACGCGCTGGCTTACCAGTTCCACATCGTGCCGTCCTCCAGCCGGGCGACGGGGAGGTAGGCGGGCTTGTAAGGGTACTTTGCGGCGAGCTTCTCGTCGATGTCGACGCCATGACCGGGGGTCTCGCCGCAGATCAGATGCCCGTCCTCGAAGCGATAGTCGTGCGGGAAGACGGCGTCGGTTTCCTCGGAGTGGCGCATGTATTCCTGGATGCCGAAATTGGGCACCCAGGTGTCGAAGTGCAGCGCGCAGCCCATCGTCACGGGTGAGAGGTCGGTCGCGCCGTGGCAGCCGGTGCGCACCTGATAGAGCGCGGCAAGATCGGCGATGCGGCGCAAGTGCGTCAGGCCACCGGCGCCGACCACGGTGGTGCGGATATAGTCGATCAACTGGTTCTGGATCAGGTCCTTGGCGTCCCAGATCGTGCTGAAGATCTCGCCCACCGCCAGCGGCGTGACGGTGTGCTGGCGCACGAGCCGGAAGGCCTCCTGATTTTCGGCCGGGGTGCAGTCTTCCAGCCAGAACAACTGGTAGGGCTCCAGCATCTTGCCCAGATTTGCGGCCTCCTGCGGGGTGTAGCGATGGTGGCCATCGTGCAGGAGGTGGTGATCGAAGCCATAGGTGTTGCGCAGCGTCTCGAACAGCTTGGGCACATAGTTCAGGGCCTTGCGGGTATCCCATCCGGTGACGGAGGGCAGCGCGGCGTCGGCCGGTTCGTAATAGAGCTTGCCGCGTCCCACGCCATAGGCGTCCTTGATGCCCGGCACCCCGGTCTGCGCGCGGATCGCCTTGTAGCCCATGTCGATGTAGTGGCCCACGGCGTCGACCGTTTCGGCGATGTCGGCGCCGTTGGCGTGACCGTAGACCATCACCCGCTCGCGGCTCTTGCCGCCGAGCAGATCGTAGAGCGGCATGTCCGCCATCTTGGCCTTGATATCCCACAGCGCCATGTCGACGGCGGCGATCGCGCGCATCGTCACCGGACCGCGCCGCCAGTAGGCGCCGCGATAGAGATATTGCCAGATATCCTCGATCCGGCGCGGGTCCATGCCCATGATACAGGGGATCACGTGATCTTCGAGATAGGCGACGGCGGCCTTCTCGCGCCCGTTGATCGTGGCATCGCCGATCCCGTGCACGCCCTGATCGGTCTCGATCCGCAGCGTCACGAAATTGCGGCCCGGACAAGTGACGATGACGCGGGCGCCGGTGATTTTCACGAAGTGTCTCCTCAGGGGGGCGGCCCATGTCGAGCCGTCATGGTGTTTTGGCTGGTATATTGGTCAGGCCAGATATTTGCAATATACCAGATGAATTACCTGAATGCGTCTTGCGCATAGGGAGCCGAAGTGATCGCCATTCTGCGGCATTACGCGTAGCTAGGGCGGTGGATCTGCAAGCATTTTTCGATGGTTATGCAATGCATTGCAGTGCTGCGCTGCGGTCCTGTCGCGAAAGTGTCTGCATCTTGCGCATTGACAGATCGATTTTGGTAAGGCCATTTTCAGCATGCCGAACAAGATGGTCGCCCGCGCAAGGTGGCCCCGAAACGGGAGTTGGCCTGTGCAACCTGAATCCGTCGCCGGAGATGCGGCTTCCTCCTGCCCTGTGACTGAGACTGAGACTGCAGGCGCGCCTTCGCGTGTGAAGGCGGGGCGTCGCCGTCCGATCCGGCACTTGCGCTGGTGGATCATCGGGCTGGTCACGCTCGGCACGGTGCTCAATTATCTGGCGCGCTCGACGCTGTCGGTGGCCGCACCCACGCTGCGGGCCGAACTGCACATGTCGACGGCGCAGTACAGCTATGTCGTGATGGTGTTCCAGCTTGCCTATACGGTGATGCAGACGGTGGCGGGCAGCGTGCTCGATCTGCTGGGGACGCGGCTGGGGTTCTTCCTGTTCGCGGTCGGCTGGGCGCTGGCCAACATGGGCCATGGCCTTGCCGTGAACTGGCAGGGCCTTGCCCTGTTTCGCGGGCTGCTGGGCGCCAGCGAGGCGGCGGCGATCCCGGCAGGGGCCAAAACCGTCTCCGAGTGGTTCCCCGCGGCCGAGCGCCCGCTGGCGACCAGCGCGTTCCAGATGGGCACCAGCCTTGGTGCGGTTGCCGCGCCGCCGCTGGTGATCTTCTGCATCCTGACCTGGGGCTGGCAGTCGGCGTTTCTCGTGACCGGCGCGCTCAGCCTGCTGTGGGCGGGTCTGTGGTGGTGGGGTTACGAGACGCCCGCACGCCACGCGCGGCTTGGCGAGCAGGAGCGTGCTGCCATCGCGGCAGGGCAGGGCGAGGATGCTCCGGGCGACCGTCCGGCCACGCGGATGGCGGTGCTGCGCAGCCGGGCATTCTGGGCCATCGCGATCCCCCGCTTCTTTGCCGAGCCTGCATGGCAGACCTTCAACTTCTTCATCCCGCTCTATCTTGTGGCGGTATGGCACCTCGATCTGCAGAGCATCGCGCTGTGGGCGTGGATGCCGTTCCTGGCCGCCGATCTCGGTTCGCTGGCGGCGGGGCTGCTGCCGCCGGTGCTGATGCGCCGCGGCGCCGACGTGCTGACCTCGCGCAAGCTCACGATGTCGATCGGGGCGCTGTGCATGATGGGCCCTGCGTGTCTTGGTCTTGCCACGTCGCCGGGGATGGCGGTGGCGCTGTTCTGTGTCGGCGGTTTTGCGCACCAGATGCTGAACGGCGCGCTCCTGACCCTGTGCGCCGATGCCTTCGAGAGCCGGACGGTCGGCACCGCCAGCGGCATGGCGGGCACCTGTGCGTGGATCGGCGGCATGCTGTTCACGCTGCTGATCGGTCAGAGCGCCGACCTGTTCGGCTATTCCCCGCTGTTCGCGGCGCTCGGCGCGCTCGATCTGGCGGGCATGGCGGTGCTCTGGACCCTGCTGAGGAAGCGTGGTTGAGGTCAGGCGAAGCGCTTGGCGCCTGCCACGCTACCGACGACCAGCGCCATCACCCCCAGCATCGCCGGGCCGACCTGTTCGTGCAGCAGCAGCGCGGCAAGGCCCAGGCCCATGAAGGGCTGGAGCAGCTGCAACTGGCTGACGCTGGCAATGCCGCCAAGGCTCAGTCCGCGATACCAGAAGATGAAGCCGATCAGCATCGAGAACACCGAGACATAGCCAAGGCCGATCCAGCTTTGCAGCGGTACGGGGCCAAGTCCCTGCGCAGGCCAGAACGCGATCACGCCTGCCAGCGCCAGCGGAATGCACATTACCAGTGCCCAGCTGATGACCTGCCAGCCGCCGAGCGACCGGGTGACGATCGCGCCTTCGGCATAGCCGAGGCCGCACACGATAATGGACAGGATCATCAAGGCATCGCCCAGCAGCGAGGATTCGGCGTTCTTCGTCAGCGCGAAACCGGCTACCGCCGCCGCGCCTGTCAGCGCGAACAGCCAGAACGCGGGCGAGGGGCGCTCGCCCGCGCGGATCACCCCGAAAGTCGCGGTGCTGAGCGGCAGCAGGCCCATGAACACCAGTGAGCGCGCGGCGGACATGTGCTGGAGCGCAAGCGCCGAGATCAGCGGAAAGCCGATCACGCAACACAGCGCCACCACCGCCAGCTGGCGCCACTGGCGCGCGTCGGGCGCGGGCTGGCGGAACCGCGCGAGCATCAGCGCGGCGAGCGCTCCCGCGATCAGCGCGCGAAGGCTGGTCAGCAGCAAGGGCGTGAAGCCGAGCACCGCCACGCGCGTTCCCGGCATCGAGCCGCTGAAGATCACCACCGCCAGCAACCCGTTGAGCAGGCTCTGACGGGATGATGTTCGGGGGGATGTCGCCAGCGGGGCTGTCGTTCGATGGCCTGATGTCTGTGCGGTATTCTGCATGGCTCGCGTCCTCTTCAAGCGGGCGCTTTTGCCGCTTCGCGGCTTTGCAGACCAGGCACAGTGCGATACAGATAACATGTTCTGTACTGGTTCAGGAAGGGATACAGATGGCGACGCAAGACCGCACGCAGACGGGCCGGGTGATGGCGGGCATCCGCTCGCGGATCGCCACGCGGTTGCTGTGTGCAGGCGATCGCCTGCCCTCGGTCCGGCGCAGCGCGGAGAGCTTCGGCGTCTCACCGGCGACGGTGGTGGAGGCCTACGACCGGCTTGTCGCCGAAGGGCTGATCGAGGCGGTGCCGCGTTCCGGCTTCTTCGTCAGCCACCTTGCCACCGCGCCGCAGAGCCCGTCCGCCCAGACGGCGGGGCGCGACCATGCCATCGATCCGTTCTGGGTCTCTCGCCAGTCGCTTGACAGTCCGGCTGCCAGCGACCGTCCCGGCTGCGGCTGGCTACCGGCGGACTGGCTGCCGCACGCGGCGCTGCAGAAGGCCCTGCGCGAAGTGAGCCGGCAGCCCGGCGCACTGGCCGCCTATGGCACGACGGCGGGCGATCCGGTGCTGCGCCGCCAGATCGCGCTGCGGTTCGCGGGCGAGGGGCTGATCTGCGATCCGGGGCAGATCCTGCTGACCGGTTCGGGCAGTCACGCCATCGACCTGATCTGCCGCCTGCTGCTGCGTCCCGGCGATGCGGTGCTGCTCGACGATCCCTGCTATTTCAATTTCCAGGCGCTGCTCGCGGTCCACAAGGTTCGCACGGTCAGCGTGCCGTTCGGCGAGACCGGCCCCGATCCCGAGGTGTTCGAGGAGATCGTCGCGCGCGAGCGGCCGCGCCTCTACATCACCAATTCCAGCCTGCACAATCCGACCGGGGGCACGCTCAGCCTTGTCACCGCGCACCGGCTTCCGGCGATAGCTGCAGCGCATGGCATGGTCATCGTCGAGGACGACATCTACGCCGATTTCGCTCCCGGCGCGCCGACGATGGCCGCGCTCGACGGGCTTTCGGGCGTGATCCGCATCGGCAGTTTTTCCAAGACGCTCTCGGCGGCGCTGCGCTGCGGCTATATCGCCGCGCGGCCCGAATGGATCGCGGCGCTGACCGACCTCCAGCTGGCCACCAGCTTCGGCGGGCCGGATGCGCTGGCATCGGGCGTCGTCAGCCATGTGCTGGCCAGTGGCAGCTACCGGCGCCACATGGAGGACCTGCGCCGCAGGCTTGTCCCCGCGCGACGGCAGATGGCCGCAAGGCTGGCGCAGATTGGCATCGTGTCGCAGGGCGATCCCGGCGGCGGCTATACCCTGTGGTGCCGCCTGCCGACCGGCACCGACGGTGCCACGCTCGCCCGCGCCTGCCTTGCGCACGACGTGATTCTGGCGCCGGGCAACGTGTTCAGCCCCAGCCAGAGCGCCAGCGGCTTTGCCCGCTTCAATGTCGCACAGACCAGCGACCATGCGCTGGGCGTGATCGCGACAGCTTTATCCGAAGCACGCTGCTAGGGTGAGCCAGGCAGAGCGGAAGAATCCGAATGGCCTGCAAACGCCCCATGGCAGACGTTTGCGTCTTTTGTCATGATCGCATTATGAAGGCTTACATCATCGACCCGTCGTTTGAAATCTTCGGCCAAGAGAGCGAGCGCACGACGGCTGCGGTCAACCTCATCGCAGACATCGTGCTCGGCTGTTTGAGGCGAGGCGGCGATAGCTTCCACTATTCCGCGGTGTGGACGAATCCCGGAGAGGAGGCGGGTGTGTCGTGGAGCGAGGATGTCGCAGTTCCGCATGTTATCCAACTGGACACGACAGAGTCCCTGCGCGGGTGGCTGCGTCGATCCGTTGATCCGAACAACGCTGGCGGCGGCGATGTCCGCTCAATCGCAACGTGTCGTGCCGTTACATTCGGCTATGACGGGCAAGCTCTTCTCTTGCTGCGGCACGAGGATGCGCCGCCCACCTCTCCTGACCCGTCGCTCGCCGTGGTCGCCGAGCGTCCCGATTTAATCCGGGACACAGACTGGTTCGATGGTTGGGTCAGAAGTGCCCCTGAGATCGTGAACGACAGCTAACCACCCTCTCTCACCCAGCGGATACCATCTCGTCTACGCCGCCTGAGGGCTTGCAAAGATCACCGGTTCGTCGCCCGGTGCCCATGCCGGTACGCGCAGCATGACGGTGGCGAACAGTGGTGCGGCGAGGGCGTCGGCCAGCCAGCGCTGGACTTGCGGGAGGGGTTGCGCGGCAAACCATGCGGCATCGACGGCGGCGAACTGGCGCACGAAGGGTATCAGCGCGGCATCGGTGAACCCGCGTGTCTCGCCGTCGAGGAACGGCGCGGCGCCGAGCCGTGCCTCCAGATCGGTGAGGAAGGCCAGCCCCCCGGCGCGATGCATTGCGGCATCGGCATCGTGCCGCTCGGGGTACTTGTAGCGGTCGAGGTCGTGCTTGAAGGTGCCGTCGTTGCGGGCGGTCAGCGCCTCGTTCCGGCGTTCCAGCCAGTGCTCGGGGTCACAGGCTTCGAGCGCGTGATCCATGATGTCGAGGCTCTGTTCGAGCACCGCGCCATCGGGCATCACCATCACCGGCACGGTGCCCTTGGAAGAGGCCGCCAGCATCGCCTCGGGCTTGGCCGATAGCTTGATCTCGCGCAGTTCGCAGGCGAAACCGGAGACCGCCAGCGCCAGCCGTGCCCGCATTGCGTAAGGGCACCGGCGGAAGCTGTAGAGCACCGGTAGCGTCATGCTCAGCCCTCTTTCGCCGCCGTCATCAGGCGGAAGGCGGTGCCCATCAGGCCGGTGACTTCGGCCTCGCTCAGCACGTATTGCGGCTCCCAAGAGAGGCCGGTGCGCTTCGCGCCGCGCCAGCGGTCGGCATAGAGGCCCTTGCCCTGGCCGAACGTCAGATGGACATGGCGAGCAAGCTCGGGTGGACATTCGGGCGAGGCGGCCAGACGGAACAGGGCGATGTCGATTACGTGGGCACCGGCCATGACCCACAGGTGTCCTGCAAAGGCGGGTTCGTCCTGAGATAACACAGCGGGGCCGTCGAACGGCTGGCGATCGCCGATCACCGGCACGCCATCGAGGCTGAGCGTGCCTGCGACCAGTTGCACCGGCGCGCCCAGCCGGCGTTCCAGCTGTACGGCGAGCGCGGCGCTCAGCGCTGCCTCGTGACCATGGCTGCCGGGAAAGACCTTGAGCAGCGCGGTTGCGGTAGTGGCGATCGTGGCCTGATCGGCCTCGCTCCAGCGCCAGCCCTTGAACGCTTTCGCTGCGGCCCAGCCATGGCTTGCCGCGACGCGCTGGCTGAGCTGGAGGAGGTCTTTGGCTGGCTGCATGGAAGGCTCGATCTTGGAAACGGGATTGCGCGCCTCTAGCCGACGCAGCGCGTCGCGCCAAGCGAAGGCGGGGCACGATGAGTCGGGCGTGCCGATCCTGGCCCAGCGCCTCGGCAATCTGCGTAAAATCGGGAACACTCCGAAATGGAGCGTTCAAAAGTGCATGTTGCGGCCTTGCCGCAGAGGATTGCAGCGCGATGGCCAGAGCGCTGGAGCCACGCAAAACCCTCATTTGCGCCCCTTTGCAGGCTTAATCGCGCTCCAATGCTGTTTCCCTAGTGTGTGCCATGGACATTCCGTCACGGGGGTGGGGCCAGTGGTTCAGTTGAGAGGACAAGAGCGATGATGACGCCAAGAATTGCACCCCGTGCCGTCCTGCTTCTCGGTGCGGCCTGCCTGATGCTGTCGGCCTGCGAATCCTCGGGAAGTTACCGTGTCGCAAGTGTCGGTTCCACCGGGGCGACCGGATCGAATGGCTCGAACGGCTCCGATGGGGCTAACGGTTCCAACGGGTCGGATGGATCTAACGGCTCGAATGGGTCCGATGGATCGAACGGATCGAATGGTTCCAATGGTTCAAACGGGACTGGCCTTGGCCTGACCAACGTGATCGCGACCGGCGGTCTGGTCGGCTCTGGCGGTGTCGCCGGCACGGGCCTGCTTGCCAACACCGGAGATCTTGGCAACATCAATCCGGTGATTTCCACGGTCGAGGTGAAAACCGGTCAACTGGTCAACGTGGTTGCCGATCAGGGGCTGAAGCTGGCCGAGGTCGTCGATGCCGCAGATCCCACCGGCAGCAATCTGGTCGGCACGGTGATCGGCGTGGTCAAGCAGACCGGCGTGGCGCTGGTGCAGACCGGGCAAGGCCAGCAATATCTGGTCGACGGGCTGACCGCCGCACCGGGGCAGCTTGTCAACGTGACGATCGGCCAGACCGCTGCGATCGGTTCTGCCAATGTTACCCCGGCGATCCAGGCCAGCCTGCTTTCGCCCACGCAGGCGAACGGATCGCTGTTGACGGTGGGCGTTGCCAGCAACGGCAGTCTGCTTACCATCGCGCCGGGCACCAACCTGCAATCGGGCACGCTGCTGGGCAGTGCGTCGGGCACGACCAACCCGGTCGGCGGTGTGCTGACGGCGGTGACGGGCGTGACCTCCACGCTCACCTCCGGCCTGTCGGGAACCAGTGCGACAGCGGGCGGCAGCGCTTCGGCGGGAGGCACTTCGGCCACCGGATCGCTGACGGGCACGCTCACTGGCGTGACCGGTGGACTGACGGGTGGGCTGACCGCGACCAGCGGCACCACGACAGGGACCGGAACCGGCCTCGTCGGCACGACACTCAATACCGTCGGCACGGCTGTCGGCAACACCTTGGGGGCGCTCAGCGGCAGCCATTGAGGCCTGCCGCTTGACGTTTCCTGCTGCGACCGGTCCTTTCACGGGCCCTTCACCCCCCATCCCGCCCGCGCCAGGGCCGGTCGCACATCCTCTTTCCCGAACAACGGGATGCTCCTGATATGCCCTATCCTTACCGGCACCGCGCCGCGCTCTGCGTGGCAGGCGGCCTGCTCCTGACTGCGCCACATCCCGCCACCGCTGCGGCAGCTCTCCAGCCCGGCGGGGCGATAGCCCAGCCCGGTCCGCTGGCCCCGACCGGTCGCGATCGTATTGACGTGCCGCAGACCCCGCTGCCCGTCGCTACGCCGAAACCGGCCGAGCGTGTGGAATCCGGTGGACGCCCGGACGTGACGATCCGCGAGATCCGCTTCATCGGTCCCGGTGTGCCGCGCAGCGTGGCGAACACGGCGCAGGGCTTCGTCGGGCGCCCGGCCTCGACCGCGACGCTCAAGGTCCTCGCGGCTGCGATGAGCAAGGCTTATGCGAAATCGAGCGTTGCGCTGTTCACGCTGGCCATTCCGCAGCAGGACTTTGCCGGCGGCGTGGTGAAAATCGCCATCGCCGAGGGGCATATTTCCGGCGTCACGATCCGGGGCAAGATGCGTGGGGGCCAGAAAGGGGGCGGGAAGATCGGCGGTCGACCAACCGAACTCGTCAAGCGCATCGTCGAGCCCTTGCCGCACGCCCGTCCGCTGACCCGTGCGCGCTTCGAGCGGTCGGTGGGGCTGGTGCAGGATATTCCGGGCCTGAAGGTAAACTCGTCGCTGACGCGGGCGAGCGATCCGGGCGGGGTGATGCTGGATCTCGACCTGATCCCGGCCCGCCCCACGCTTGGCTTCGGGTTTTCCAGCCGCACCGCGACATATGTGAAGGGCGGCGTGTTCACCGGCACCGGGCGGGCCTACAGCGTGCTGACGCCGGGCGATGCGCTGACGGTGAATGCCACCGCTTCGGCCGATTTCAGGCAGTTGCGCTATGGCACCGCGGCCTACTCCGCGCCGATCGGGGCCGACGGCCTGACCGCCAGCGTGACCTATGCCCACCTCGACACCAAACCCAAGGGCACCGACATCACCGGCAATGCCGATGCGGCGGGCGTGCAGCTAAGCTATCCCTTGATCCGCTCCGCGCGGCGCAACCTGACACTGGCAGGCGGTGTCGATTTCCTCGATTCCAACAACGCCAGCTTCGGCTCGACCATCGCGGCGGAGCGCACGTTCGCGGCCAAGGCCTCGGCGCTGTGGCGGATGAACGAGACGCACTCGGTGCTCGCGATACAGGCCGGGATCACGCAAGGCTTCGATCCCGGTTCCGCCCATGTCGACCCGCTCGTCGGCACCGATCATTTCCGGTACTACGACGTGGCCGGAGAGGCCGTGCGCGTGGTCGGCAAGGCGGTGGTCGTGCGGGTTTCGGGCAAGGCGCGCTGGACCGGCGATCCGCTGCCCGCCGCGCAGCGCTTCACGCTGGGCGGAGACACGTTCGGGCGCGCTTTCGACGACGGTTTGCTGAACGGCGATCGCGGTTATGCAGGGTCCGGCGAACTGGCGTGGCTGCCCTTGCAGAAAAGCTCCAAGGCCTTCGGCGCGAGCGAGCTTTATGCCTTCATCGACTATGGCAGCACCACCTATCTGGAGCGCTACCCCTACCTCAAGACGCGGTTGACGCTGGGCAGCTGGGGCGGCGGTGTGCGGGTGGACTGGAACCGCCGTGCGAAGCTGGGCCTCGAACTCGCCAAGCCGTGGAACCTGCCGGTGCCCGGCTTCGACAACGACTGGCGCGTGCTGGTCAGCTGGAACCTGTCTATGAAGCAGTGAGGGGATCTGCGCGCGTGACGAAAGGGCGCGCTTCCAGTAGGCGGATCAGGTGAAAGCCGGGGTAGTCGGCCCAAAGGTAGTGTTCGCGCCCTTGATTCCCCGCAGCGTGCCGGTAGTACACGTTCCAGTAGCTGGCGATCCTCCGTTTGATCGTGGCCCAGAACGTTTCGTTATCCGCGATGCAGGCACGCAGCATCTGTTCGAGGTCCGGCGACATGGCGTTCGATATGTCTTCCAGTATCTCGACGATATATTCTCCCATCAGCAGGATGAGGAACGGCGCTGCCCAGGGTTGAGGAGCCGCGAGAAGATCGCGTGCCGCGCGCTGGCGCTCGAACCCGTCGTTGCTGCGGGTTTGCAAGGCGCGGAAGAGAAGCCAAGCCTTGTCGTTCGTGGAGCCGTTTGCGGATAGCGGACCGTCGTCAGCCCTGAAATGCAGGCGGGCCGGAATCAGGATCGTTTCCGTCCCGTAACGAAGCGGAACGAACTCCGTCCATTGGCGAGGTGCGAAGAGCTCTGCTGCTGCTGCACCGGCTTTCTGGGCCGGAATTTCATAGGCTGCGGGGAACGCCGCGACGAGCATCGCGGCCTCGACAGTTGTTCGCATTTCCTGCTTATGCATGCTGCATTCCCTACCGAGGATGCCGCTTGGCCAGCGCGATGCCGGCGAGGTTCTGCTCGCGCTTGATCCAGCGGATGCGGGCCGGTGCGCCGTTTCTGGCCAGCGCCAGCAGCTCGGTGGCATGCGGGTTTGTCGGGATACCAGTGGTGAGCGCAAGGTTCGCCTTGTCGATGATCTCGCGGGCGTCGCCGATCAGTTCCACGTCGGTGAGGCCGAGGTTCTGCGCGAGTTCCAGCGCATGAAGGAGCGCGCGCCATTCGGCGCCGCTGTTGTCGGCAGGCGTGGAGTCATCGAACAGATGGACCTCGCCGCGCACCACTACTGCGGCCTCGGTCGGCCCCGGGTTGGGGCGAGCGCCGCCGTCGAAGAACACCTTTACCCTGCGCCGCGTCATCGTTCACATCCCTGCCGTCTCGCGCCGATCCTTAGAGGAGGTGCGAGACGGAAGAAAGCCGGGGCCAGTGATCAGAGCCAGCGATCAGAACTTCGCGCCTGCCCGGATGCCGATCATGCGCGGCGTGGTCGGCACGATGTAGGTGCGCTGGGTGCAGACGCCGCAGGCGATATACTTGGACAGATCGCCGCGCACGTCGAACAGGTTGGAGACGAAGAACTCCAGCGAATAGCTCGACCACTCCGATCCCACCGCCAGATTGACGAGGCCATAGGCCTTGAGCTTGCCCTCTGCCTCGGCATAGGCGACGCGCAGGTCCGGCGTAGCCGAGGTCTGGAACATGCCGTTGAGCTGACCGTAGACCTTTGCCTCGCCCATCGGCACGGTGTAGCGCGCGGTTGCACTGGTCTTGAACTTGGGCGTGATCGGCAGGCGCGTGCCCGCAGGCGCATCGATCGAGTTGCCATCGCCTGCACAGGTGAAAGTGGCATCGAAGGTCGAGCACAGGTTCTGGCGCGTCTTGGCATCGGTATAGGCGGCCGACCAGTTGACCGTCAGTGGTCCGTTGCCCGCCGCCACGTCCAGCTCGGCGCCCCGGATGCGCGCATTGGGGCCGTTGGTGATGATCGTGAAGCTGTTGGGGCCAAGGTAGCTGAACTGGAAATGCTGCCAGTTCTGCTGGTAGATCGCGCCGTTCAGGCGCACGAGGCCGTTCAGCAGCGTGGTCTTGAAGCCAAGCTCGTAGTTCACGAGATAGTCGGGCTTGTACGATCCGAAGTCTCCGCGCCGGTTGATGCCGCCGGGCCGGTAGCCCTTCGACCATGTGGCGTAGAGCATCACGTCGCGGCTGGGTTTCCATTGCGCGTTGAAGCGGTAGGTCACGCCGTTGCCCTTGGCGGTGACGGGTTTGACCGTGCCGTTGTCGTAGACGCCGAGGTTGGTGCAGGGGCTGCCCGAGACGACGCCCGGCAGCAGCGTGGTCGATCCGCTGCCGGCGGCCAGATTGTCGTACAGGCGCCCGCCATCGTCGGTAAAGCACTGCACCGCGCCGGTTTTCGAGGAGCCCGCGCCGTTGTAGGGCGAGGCGGTATAGTCGTCGCCCGGATTGCGGCCAAAGCCGTAGAAGCCGATCAGCGAGTTGTCATAGCGGAATACGCGCCCGCCCGCCGTCAGCGTGACCGTGGGCGTCACATCGTAGCTGACTTCACCGAAGGCGGCATAGTCGCGGTCGACGCGCTTCTGCTGGGTCAGCCACAGGGTGCCCGGCCAGCCGTTGACCGAAAGATCGGGGGCCAGATTCGCGATCTGGTAGTCCTGATGGATGAAGTTCGACTGGCGCTGATAGAACAGCCCGCCGACGAAGCGCAGCGGCGCGTCCGCCGGAGAGGCGATGCGCAGTTCCTGGCTCAGCTTGCGGAAGTGATCGGTGCCGACCACCTTTTGGCGCGGGTCGATCGTGTTTCCGGCAGCGTCCTGATAATAGAAGTAGTTCGCGAGACCGCCGACCGACTGGTACAGCGAATCGTAGGCCTCGGCATAATCGGTATAGTCGCTGACCTGCAGGTCGCGGCGATCGAGATAGGCGCCCGAATAGGTAAGATCCCACGAGCCGATCTTGCCCTCCACGGTCAGCGCGGCCTGCGTGAAGTGATCGTTGCGATATTCGTCGAAGAAGCGCTGCGTCTCCAGCGGGCCGACCGAAGGATCGTAGCCATAGGAGCCATGGCTCTTGGTCATCTGGTACATGACCGTGGGCGTTACGGTCCAGTTCTCGTCCAGATCGATCTTCAGCGCGGCGCGGCCGCCGTAGATCTCTGTATCGTTGTAGTTTTTCTTGACGAACTGGTCGTTGTTGACGCTGATCCCGTCCTTCAGGCAGCCATCGACATTGCCGTCGGCATCGGTGGTGGCTGTGCCGCAGAAGGTGCGCGTACCCGCCACGTTGTTGATGTATCCGGCGTCGCGCTGATACCAGCCGACCACGCGCAGCGCGACGTTGGAGGTGAGCGGGGCATTGATCATACCCTCCAGCTTGCCGCCCACGCCGCCATGGTCGACCGAGTTCACCTCGCCATCGACGCGACCATAGAAGCCTTTGAAATCAGGCTTGTTGGTGATGATGCGAATGGTGCCGGCCTCTGACGAGGCACCGTAGAGCGTGCCTTGCGGACCGGACAGGCTCTCGATCCGGGCGACATCGTAGATGTGGACGTCCAGATTGCCACCGATGGTCGTCACCGGCTGCTCGTCGAGATAGACGCCCACCGAAGGCAGCGAGCCCGAGTGGTTGCCGTCCCCACCCGAAGCAACACCGCGCATGTAGACGACATTGGTGCCCGGCGTGCCGCCCAGCGACTGGAACGTCACCGAGGGCAATTGCTGGACGTAGCTGTTGAAGTTCGAGACGTTGAGTTCGTCCAGCTTCTGCGTGGACAGTGCCTGGATCGAGATCGGCACGTTCTGCAGGTTTTCGCTGCGCTTCTGCGCGGTGACGATAATGACGGTATTGCTGGCGTCGGAGTTGCTGGCGGGCGTCGCCGGGGCCTGCTGGGCGAACGCGGCGGGCGCGGTCAGCGCCGAGCTGGCAAGGACGACGAACTTGACTGCACGCGACACCGAACCCCGCATTAAAGCCCCCTCAAATGCTGTGCGGTGAAGGTCTCTTGCAGCGCAGCAATCGTCAATCGGGGCTGCTAATTATGCGTTATAATCGGCAATCAAAGTGACATAATTATCACGTTTGTGGCGCATCAGGGTAATATTCCAAAACATCACCAAGGGCGCTCCGCAAGGGTTCCAGGTGATGCGCGAAGGCCTGCCAACCTTGTGTTCCCTCACGATAAATCGGGCGACGAACCTGCTCGGAACTGGCGGTTCTGACGGCTCTTTGCGTCTCGTGGAAGGCGAGGCACGCGGGCTCGAACGGCAGCCCGCAGAAAGCCAGCAGGGCGCGCACTTCGGCTTCGGTATCGTCCACCATGCGCTCGTAGATGACGCGGTGCACCATTTGGGGTGCCACGCGATCGAGATGGGCCATCAGCCGCACATAGTCGGCATAGTATTTCCCCATGTCGGCAAGGTCATAGCTGAAGCCCTGACCGCGCGCGAAATGCTGCTTGAAGTTGGAAAAGCCGCAACTCATCGGATGGCGCCGTGCGTCGATGATCGTCGCGTTCGGCAAGATCACCCGGATGAACGGCGCGTGGACCCAGTTGTTGGGCATCTTGTCAACGAACAGCGGCCGGTCGGTGTGGCGCTGTACGCGAGCGCGGGCGAGATAGTCCTCTCCCAGAGCGCGCCGCGTCTCGGGCGAAAGATCGGCAAGACCTGCGGGATAATCCGGCACCTGCCGCGCCAACATGGCGATGTCCGCCAGTTCGCTGGTGCCCTCGACCTGCGAATGGCTGGCGAGAATCTGTTCCACCAGCGTCGAACCTGCACGCGGCATGCCCAGCACGAAGATCGGATCGGGCGCGGGACATCCACCTTCGGCGGCCTGCGCGAGCAGTTCCGGCGTGGCAAGGGCGATGGTGCGATCGACTTGCGCGGTGGTCTCTTCCGCCTTGTAAGGGATACGCTTTCTTCGCAGGGCATTGGCCGCAGCATAATGCGCGAAGGCCGCATCCGCTTGCCCGCGTTCCTCCAGCGCCTTGCCGAGCGCGAAATCGAGGTGCCAGCGGTCCTCTGCCGTCAAATCCTGCTGCGCCAGAGCGTTACGCAGCGCGGCCAGATCGTCCTCGTCGAAGCGCACGGTCTTGAGGTTGGCGAGGCTCCACCACGCTTCGCCCAGCGCCGGGTGCAGCGCGATGGCGCGGCGATATGCGGCAATGCCCTCGTCCTGCCGCCCGACCGTCTTGAGCATATGGCCATAACTCATCCATACGCGCGGCTGGTCCGGTATTTCGCGCAGCACCCGCTCGTAAAGCGCCAGTGCGTCCTCGAAGGCGCCGAGGCGCCCGAAAGCGGCGGCCTGCAGGTTGGCGTGGCCGACTTCGTCCGGCTCTTCCAGATTGACGCGCGCCAGTTCCTCCAGCGCCTCGCTCGCGCGGTTCGTGCGATAGAGCACCAGTGCCAGATTGGCGCGCGCGGGCGTGAAGGAAGGGGCGATCTCCAGCGCGCGGCGTAGCAGGTTCTCCGCATCGGTATAGCGCCCGATGCGACCTGCAAGCTCCGCCATTAGCCGGATCGCGCGCACGTCGAAGGGATCGTCCTTCAGCAGTGCGCGCAGCAGCGGCTCGGCGCGGGGCAGATCGTTTGCATGCATGGCCGCGCCCGCCGCGAGCAGGCGCGGATCGTAGCGATGGGGCGCGATTGAGGGCGCGGTCATGCGATTTGAGCGATGTCGCCGCTTACTTCGACAGCTCGGGGATCAGCGTCAGGAAATAGGTGACGCCCGGCGTGATATCGACCAGCGGCAGGCGCTCGTTCAGCCCGTGCGAGAAATCGTCCGAGGCCTTGATGAAGAACGGGCTGGCACCATAGCTGTCCACACCCAGCGCACGGAACCACATCGAATCCGAGGCGCCCGAGGCCTGCACCGGGAAGATCGCCACATTCGGCCAGGCCTTGGCCATCGCCTTGTCGACCGCCGCGGTGAAGTCCTTGCGCATCGGCGAGGCGGGCGAGGCAACCGAGAAATCGCCGGTCGCGTCTGTCACCTTGATCGCCGGATCGGCGACGACCTTCTGCAGTTCGGCCATGATCTCCTCGCGCGTATGGCCGGGGAAGATGCGGCAGTTGATGTTGGCGGTGACGCTCTGCGGCAGCGCGTTCAGCGCGTGCCCGCCGTTGACCATGGTGGCAACGCAGGTGGTCGAGACCTTGCCGACGTTTTCCGGCTCGGCGCGAAGCACGGCGAGCGCGGCTTCGTCGTTCGGGTTGGCGGCGATCGCCTTCATCGCGGCGGCGGTCTTCGCATCGGTCTCGAACTTCGCGGCGTTTTCGAAATAGGCCTTGGTGATCGCGTTCTGCTCGGGCGCGAAGCGATAGGCGCCGATCCGTTCGAGCGCCTGTGCCATCTCGACGATGGCATTCACCGGGCGCGGCGCCGAGCTGTGGCCGCCGGGGTTGGTGACGGTCAGCGTGTAGTCGTTATAGGTCTTCTCGGCGCCGTCCCAGTTCCAGAACAGTGGCTTGCCGGTCTTCTCGTCGAGCATGCCGCCGCCGCCGTCGATATTGATGACGAGGTTCGCGTTCGACAGCTTCTTGGCGATGATCGCGCTGGTCTTCATGCTGGTTTCCTCGTCTCCCGAGAATTCCAGAATGATCGTGCGCTTGGGTTTGTAGCCCGACTTGCGCAGCTCGATCAGCGCAGCGGCGGTGACGGCGGCGCTGGTCTTCATGTCGCTGGCGCCGCGTCCGAACAGATAGCCGTTCTCGACGACCGGGGTGAACGGGTCGCGCTCCCAGTCCTTGGGGTTCGCCGCCACTACGTCGAGATGGCCCGAGATGACCAGCGGCTTGAGCGACGGGTCGGACCCCTTCCACGTTGCGATCATGTAGGCGGTATCGTCCACCGGCACGACCTCGATATCGGAGGCGGCCCAGCCGCCCGCGATCAGCGCGTCGCGAAACAGGTTGTCGGCATCGATGGTCTTGTTGTCCGGCCCTTCGACCGAGCGGATGGCGATGGCCTTCTTCGCCAGATCGAGCGCCTGCGCATCGGCTGCCGCATGCGAAGAGGCCGCCTGCGCGCCGCTGGCAAGCGAGGTCGAGGCGATGAGCGTGGCAGCGATCAGGGGCAGGCGGGAAAACATCGGCGAGTGTCTCCGAAAAAAGGAACGGGCGCGAGGCTACCGCGTTCGCGCGCGTTGGCAATCGGAAAGCATTGCATCTGCGTTACCGCAATGCAGCACCGCGCTTTTGCGGTAACAGATGCGGACCGTGAGGGGGGCGGTCGAGAGCGAGCGTCAGCCCTGCTCGGTCTCGATCAGGTTGACCCCGTGGCGTTCGCAGGCGGCGCGCAAGGTCGGGTCTTCGATATGGTCGGTCACGAAGAAGTTGATCGCCTCCATGCCGCACACGCGCACAGGCGCCGAGCGGCCGACCTTGGTGCTGTCCGCGACCAAAATCACCTTGCGGGCATTGCGGATGATGGTCTGCGAGACTTCCACTTCGTCGATCGCGAAGTCGAGCAGGCTGCCGTCGGTGTCGACCGCCGAAATGCCGATCAGCGCGTAATCGACGCGGAAGTTCTCGATAAAGCGCATCGCCAGAGCGCCCACCACTGCGCGGTCGCCGGTACGCACCTTGCCGCCGACGCTGACCAGTTCCATCGCCTTGTGACCCGAAAGCGTATCGACCACGTTGAGGTTGTTGGAGATCACCATCAGGTTGCGGTGATGCGCGAAGTTTGCAGCGACCGCCTCGGTGGTGGTGCCGATGTTGACGAACAGCGAGGCGCCATCGGGGATCAGCGCGGCGGCGGCGGCGCCGATCCGGGCCTTGGCATCGGAGGCGACCACCTGTCGCGCGCCATAGGCGAGGTTGTCGACGCCCGAGGTCACCAGCGCTCCGCCGTGCACGCGCGACAGCAGCGCCTGCTTGGCGAGGACGTTCAGATCCTTGCGGATGGTCTGCGGAGTGACGGCAAGCCGCTCGGCCAGATCCTCGACCATGACGCTGCCCGCACTGCGCGCGATCTCCAGAATGCGCGCGCGCCGGGCCGCGACGATATCGCCGTCCGGCTGTTCCGTTGCTGTCGTCATTCCCGCTCCCCTGATCCCGCGCATCGTCCTGCTCCTAGAACGAGGGCGCGGGCTGGGGAAGGGGGATCGGGTCAGGTGCGGCCTGCAAGGTAGGCGTTGATGGCGTCCTGCGTGCCCGCGGGGACGTGCAGGCCCAGCTTCGAGCGGCGATAGAGAATGTCCTCGCCGCTGCGCGCCCATTCGGCCCGGACCAGATAGTCGATCTCTGCGGCATGGAGCCCGCCGCCGAAGTGGTGGCCCAGATCCTCGGGCGTTTTCGCGTCGCCAAGGATTTCCGTGGCACGAGTGCCATAGGCGCGGGCGAGGCGGCGGAGCAGCTTTTCCGGGAAGCCCGGATAGCGCACGGCAAGGTCGGCGACGAAGCGCTTGAAGTCCTTGCCCGGCAGATCGCCGCCCGGTAGCACCGCGCCTGCCGTCCAGGCCGTATCGGCCTTGGGAAAGACTTCGGCGACATGCTGCATCGCGTGCTCGGCCAGCTTGCGATAGGTGGTGATCTTGCCGCCGAAGATGCTGAGCAGCGGCGCCTTTCCGTCTTCCGTCTTTTCGAAATCGAGCACGTAGTCGCGTGTTACGGCAGAGGCATTGGCGGCGTGATCGTCATAGAGCGGGCGGATGCCGGCATAACTCCACACGATGTCTGTCGGCGTTACCTGCTTTTCGAAATAGCGGTTCGCGGTTTCGCACAGGTAGTCGATTTCCGGCTGGCTGATCTCGGCCTTTCCGGGCTCTTGCGTCCAAGGCTCGTCGGTGGTGCCGACCAGCGTGAACTCGCCTTCGTAGGGGATCGCGAAGACGATGCGGCGGTCCGGGTTCTGCAGCATGAAGGCGTGGTCGCCTTCGTAGAGCTTGGGCAGGATCATGTGGCTACCCTTGACCAGCCGCACGCCGCGATCGTTCTTCGCGCGCCCGATCCGGCCGAGCACCTTGTCGACCCACGGCCCCGCCGCGTTGATCATCATCTTCGCACGGACCTGACGGGTCTCGCCCGCTTTCGTTTCCAGCGTGGCGAGCCATTCGCCGTTTTCGCTGACGGCATCGGTCATGCGCGTGCGCGTCTCGATCCGGGCGCCGCGTGCGGCGGCGTCCATGGCGTTGAGCGCGACGAGGCGGCTGTCTTCCACCCAGCCGTCCGAATAGACGAAGGCCTTGCCCTTGTGGGCGCCCTTCTGCGGCTTGAGCCCCGCGCCGCGCGGGCTGCGATCGAGGTTGATCGTCTCGGTGCCGGGCAGTTCCTTGCGGCCGCCGAGGTGATCATAGAGGAACAGGCCAAGGCGCACGATCCACGCCGGGCGCGGCGAAAGCGACTGCGGCAGCACGAAGCGCAGCGGCCACATGATGTGCGGCGCCATGCCCAGCAGGCGCTCGCGCTCGATCAGCGCCTCGCGCACCAGCCGGAACTCGTAGTATTCCAGATAGCGCAGGCCCCCGTGGATCAGCTTGGTCGAGGACGACGAGGTGTAGCTGGCCAGATCGTCCTGCTCCACCAGCAGCACCGAAAGGCCGCGCCCGGTGGCGTCGCGCGCAATCCCTGCGCCATTCACGCCGCCGCCGACGATCAGCAGGTCGTAGGTCTGTTCGGCCTGTGAAGAGCTGGGAACTGGCGGCTGCATTTGATCTTCTCCCATGGTGCGACGGTCCGGGCGCGTCATCGCTGTCAGGTTTCGACTCTGATGGAACTCGAAGGCTCCACTTTCGTTTCAGAAAATATGCTCGCCAAAACGAAAATGCAAACGAAAGAGTTGACGCAAATTCGAAAGCGTGTGCAGATGGCATCCGCGTGAAACGAAAAACGACGTCGAATCGTTGAGAGAGGATCGAAAGTGAACAAGCACCGCGCGCTGATCGGCGAGCTGATATCCGAAGCTCTGGCCGTCGCGATCATCATCCTGATCGGCGACAGCGCCGCTGCCATGATCACTCTCTACGATCCCAGTCCTTACGCGCAGGCCTATTGGGGCGTGTGCATCGCCTGGGGCCTTGGCGTGACCATGGCGATCTACGTTACTGGTTCGGTTTCGGGCACGCATGCCAACCCGGCCGTCACGCTGGCGCTGGCGTTCTATCGCGGTTTCCCCAAGAGCAAGGTGCTGCCCTACTGGATCGCGCAGATCGTGGGCGGCTTCATCGGCGCCGCGCTGGTGCTCCAGCTCTATCATCCGGTGATCGATGCCTACAACGCGCTGCACCATGTGACCCGTGAGGCAGGTGGTGCCGCAGGCGTGTTCTTTACCCATCCGGGCGAACATGTTTCGGTCATGCACGCGTTCTGGGACGAGGTGATCCTCACCGGCATGCTGCTGCTAGGCATTTTCGCGATCACCGACGAATTCAACGAAGTCGCCCCGAAGGCCAACTCCAGCGCGCTGATGGTGGGCCTGCTCGTGGCTGCGATCGGTGCCTCGGCGGGCTATCTCGAAGCCTGGGCGCTGAACCCGGCGCGCGATTTCGGTCCGCGCCTGCTGGCGTTCGTGGCCGGGTGGGACCAGTCCGCGTTCCCCAGCCCCGGCGCCTACTGGTGGGTGCCGATTGGCGCGCCGCTGCTCGGCGGTGTGCTCGGCGCGGGGCTGTACCAGATTGCCGTAAAGCCCTACCTGCCCTCGCGTCGCAACCGTCAGGCAGTGGGTCAGGACGCCGAAATCGGCGCCTGATCCGAGTATTTGAACGAACGAAACGCCAAACGCGCTAAACGAAAGCCCCTCGGAGAGTCTCCCATGTCCCAGCCCCAACATATTCTCGCCATCGATCAGGGCACGACCTCGACGCGGGCGATCGTGTTCGACAGCGCTGCGCATCCCATCGCGACTGCGCAGTGCGAGTTCGAGCAGCACTATCCCGACCTCGGCTGGGTGGAGCATGAGCCCGAGGATATCTGGCGCGATACCGTGAAGGTGGCGAAGGATGCCATCGAGCAGAGCGCCGTCGGCGTTTCGGGCATTGCCGGTATCGGCATCACCAACCAGCGCGAGACGGTGGTCGTCTGGGACCGCCAGACCGGCAAGGCGATCCACCGCGCAATCGTCTGGCAGGATCGCCGCACCGCCAAAGTCTGCGCCGAGCTGAAGACGCAGGATGGCGTCGAAAGCGAAGTGCGCCAGCGTACCGGCCTGCTCGTCGATCCCTATTTCTCGGGCACCAAGCTCGCTTGGATCCTCGATAACGTGGACGGCGCTCGGGCGCGGGCGGAGAAGGGCGAACTGGCCTTCGGCACCATCGACAGCTTCCTGATCTGGCGCCTGACCGGCGGCAAAGTCCACGCGACGGACGTCACCAACGCCGGGCGCACGATGCTCTACAATATCCGCGAGCAGCGCTGGGACGAGGAAATGTGCCGCCTGTTGCGCGTGCCGATGCAGATGCTGCCCGAAGTCCACGACAACTCGTATCGCTTCGGCGTGACCGACAAGGCGCTGCTCGGCGCCGAGATCCCCATCGCGGGCGTTGCGGGCGATCAGCAGGCCGCACTGTTCGGGCAGGCCTGTTTCGACGTCGGCATGGCCAAGTCCACCTACGGCACTGGCTGCTTCATGCTGCTGAACACCGGCTCCGAGGCGCTCGATTCGCACAATCGCCTGCTGACGACGCCCGCCTATCGCCTGAATGGCGAGATGACCTATGCGCTCGAAGGCTCGATCTTCGTGGCGGGTGCGGCGGTGAAGTGGCTGCGCGACGGCATCGGAGTGATCACCCATGCTCGCGAAACCAACGACATGGCAACCCAAGTTCCCTCCAGCCACGGCGTTTACATGGTCCCGGCCTTCGTCGGCCTTGGCGCGCCGCACTGGGATCCGGACGCGCGCGGCGCGATTTTCGGATTGACGCTGGGCGCAGGCGCGGCGCACCTCGCCCGCGCGGCGCTGGAAGCGGTTGCCTACCAGACGATGGATCTTGCCAAGGCGATGGTCTCGGACGGCGGCGAGGCACCGGCCAAGCTGCGCGTAGACGGCGGCATGGCGGCGAACGACTGGCTGTGCCAGTTCCTGGCGGACATGCTGGAGGCTCCCGTCGAGCGCCCGGTTCATCTTGAAACCACGGCGCTGGGTGCGGCCTTCCACGCAGGGCTTGCCACGGGCGTGTGGCCCGATCTCAAGGCGCTGTCGGAAACCTGGACGCAAGGGCAGCTGTTCGAACCGAAGATGGGCAAGTCCGAACGCGACACGCTGATCGCCGGCTGGCACGACGCGGTGCGTCGCACGCTGAGCCACCCCTGAGGGCCACTCTGACGACGACGGCCAGCGGTTTCAGGCTGCGCCGTTGCCGTCTGCTGTGTACAGAGAGGCGGCATGGGGAACCGGCGCCTCTCCTGCCAGACACACCCGGTCGCGACCGAAGCGTTTGGCGCGATAAAGGGCGGAGTCCGCCTGACGCCAGGCGATGTCGAGCGGTTCGGCTCCTGCGTAGGCAGCGAGCCCGAAGCTGGCGGTGACGCGTTGGTCGTCGGGCAGTTCGGAATGGTTGCTCTGCGCAAAGTCGATGCGCAGGCGATCGCAGATCGCCCTGGCTTCGGCGAGCGGGACGCCGGGAAGCAGTAGCGCAAACTCTTCGCCACCGATGCGCGCTGCAGGCATCGTGCCGGCTGCCAGCAGTGCGGCAAAATTGCGGATCACGCCATCACCGGCAAGATGGCCGAAGCGGTCGTTCACGGCCTTGAAGCGGTCGATGTCGCAGATCACGATGCAGCCAGCGGTGCCGCGTCTTGCAGCGGCGAGGCGCTCGAAGGTCTCGCGGTTGTAGAGCCCGGTCAGGCCGTCGCGTTCGGCCCTGCGGCGATAGTCGCTCATCTGGCCGCCGATGATGCGGGCAAGCAGCAGGAAAACGCTGGGCGGCGTCAGCGTGCCGACGAGCAGCATCAGCATCCGTTCGACTGTCGCGCTCTTGACTGCGAAATAGTCTGCGCCATGCGGAAAGATGAAGGGAAACAGCACGATGCGCGTGATGAAGATCGCGGCCAGCGAGGCGACGATGATGGAAAGGATCGCGTCGGTCAGGTGCCTGTCGGGCCGTCGCCAGAGCCGCGCACCGGCATTGAACAGCGCCAGTGCGCAGCCGACCTGAAACGGGATCGCCTGGACCACGAAGGGAATGCCGCTTCCCTGAAGCGCCAGCGTCATGGCGGTGAGACCGGCCACAATCCCTGCCAGTTTCCTGTCCCAGCCCGCGCCACCGGTCGCGAGGCGCACGGCCTGCGCGAAACACAGGTAGGCGGCGGGAAGCGCGCAGATCCCGCCGATCTGTTCGAACCCGGTGCCATGGGAAAATACCAGAGTGCAGGTCTCCAGCGCGGCGCAGAGCAGGGCGCCTGCCAGCCATGCGATCGCGCGCTGGCCCCGGATCGAGAGGAATACGCACAGGCACAACAACGAAAGCGACGCGAACAGTCCTGCATAAAGCAGTCCCAGATTCACCGTTGTCGCCATGCTGCCTGCGTCACCCCACTGTGTCCCTTGGGGGAAGCCCCTAGGGGATTATGGTTAACAAGTCTCTAGGCAGGCGGCTGATTTTTGCGATTTTTTACTTAACGATCGGGCCGGAGGTCATGCCGGGAGAGTCGGGTAAGCGATTGTGATCACTTCCCATTCCTTCTCGCCGGAGGGCAGTCGCACGATCCGCAGGTCGCTCACGGACGCGCCGCGCAAGGCGCGGGTTATCGGGGCGCTCCAGCCGATCCGCCCGGCAGAGGCGTCCTGTTCGTCATCGCCGACGATGGTCAGGGTCATGCGCTCGTCGTCCTCGTCGGCCAATTCCACGGTGGCGCCGAAGAACACCTTGCCGCGTTCGGTCTGGTGGGAAGGGTCGACCACGCGCAGGGCCTTCATGCGGCGTGCGAGGTGGGCAAGCTCGCGGTCGATCTCGCGCATGCGCTTGCGACCATAGAGGTAGTCGCCGTTTTCCGAACGGTCGCCGTTGCCCGCCGCCCACGAGACGATCTCGACGATGGCGGGGCGCTCGGTGCCCAGCAGGTGGTCGTAGCGCGCGCGCAGCGCGGCCATCCCGGCAGGGGTGATCGGTGGTCCGGCGGGTTTGGAAGGCAGGCTCATGCGGGGGCGCTCATGGCAGGAAAGGCGCGGCAGGGGAAGCCGATGGACGAGCTTCCCCTGTCCGTATCCCGTTTGTTCGGGCCCTCTTACCCAGGTGAGCGCTTGCCGATGGCGTGGCTGAGCGGGTTGGAGCCGCGATACTCGGCGCGATCGGGGTAGATGTTGTCGTAGTCGATCGCGTTTTCCATCACCCGCTGGACGTAGTTGCGCGTCTCCGAGATCGGGATCTTCTCGATCCAGTCGATCCAGTCGACCGACCCGGTGCGCGGATCGCCGTTGGCGCGCAGCCACTTGTTCACATTGCCAGCGCCTGCATTGTAGGCGGCGACGGCAAGCGGGGTGGAGCCCCCGAAGTAGTCCATCAGGCGCCCGAAATAGGCATCGCCCAGCTGGATGTTGTACTGCGCATCGGAGACCAGACGGCCCTGATCGTAGCTGAGGCCGAGCTTGCCCGCCTGCTCGCGCGCGGTGGTGGGCATCAGCTGCATCAGCCCGCGCGCCCCTGCATGGCTGAGCGCGTTCTGCGCGAACTGGCTCTCCTGCCGGATCAGCGCATGGTCCATCGTCCAGTTGGCGCCCTGCGGCACCGGGATCTGCGGATAGGCGATCCGCCCGAAGCTGCCCAGCCCTTCGGTATGCGCCGACTGGCCCATGATGACCGCAAGGTCGCGGCGTCCGGTCTGGCGGGCAAGGTCGGCCACCAGCGAGTAGTCGTCCTCGTCCTGCGCCTGATTGGAAATCTCGCGGAAGAAGCGCACCGTCGTCTGCCAGTCGCCATCGCGGGCAACGTCGCGAACGGCGGCGGTGATCGGCTTGGCATAGAACGCGCGGCGCTCGGCATCGCTGGGGCTGGCGTGCGAGACGGTGGCGAGATTGGGCATCGAGCGCCCGATCCGTTCGAGCGAAAGCTGGCCGTAGAAGTATTCGGGATAGCGCGCGGCCATCTCGAAATAGCGCATTGCGCCCGAACTGTCGCCGCCCTGCGCGGCGGCGCGCCCGGCCCAGTAGAAGCCCTTGGAGCGCGTCCCCGGCGTCTGTGCGGCGGCGCCGTAGCGATAGAACAGCGGCGCGGCCCGGCGCGGATCGTTGAGGTTCCACAGCGCCTTGGTGCCGCCCAGCCACATCAGAGAGGTGTAGTCGTCACGCACCTTGAACGACTGCCGGGAAACATCGGTGCCGGGCGCGAAGCCGTCGTCGATCGAGGCGGCGATGCGGACCGCGCTCGAATCATCGGCGCCCTTGGCGGCGATCAGCAGTTCGTGGACCCACTGGTCCGGCTCGGCGACGGGCGTGGACAGCTGCGGGCGGTTGGCGAGCAGCGAAATCTCGCCGGCAATATTGCCCTGCTTGCGGGCCTGCACGGCGCGGGCATAGACATAGCCGCCGTCGCGCATCGGATCGCCGCCCAGTTGCAGGCCCAGCGTGCCGGGCGAGGAGCCCTGTACGATCGACAGCCGCTCCATGAACAGGTTGCGCTTGGCGGGCGAGGTATAGGCGATCTCGCGAGAGGCCTGATCGGTCTGCCCCTGCCACAGCAGCTGGTCCATCCGTTCGTCATGATCGGCCTGCGTCAGCGCCGAGCCCCAGCGCTGGAGGATCATCGCCTCGTCGGCAGGCAGCAGCGTGCCCTGCCGCCATGCATCCACGGCCTTCTGGCGCGCGTCCGAGCGGTTCATCAGCGTCAGCGCCACGGCATAGCGCCCGGCGGCCTTGCTGGTGAGCGGCGGGAAGCGGTCGAACAGGCTGACCAGCGACTGCGCGCTGGGCTGTTCGGTGTTCAGCGCGTTCTCGGCATAGGTCCGCAGCCGCTCCTCGAACGGGTAGCCGGGATAGCTGATAAGGAACCCGGCATAAGCGGCAAAGCCCATGTTCGGGCTGGAGGTCAGCTGGCGCCAGCGGTCGACCGACTGGTGCGCGGACAGATCGTGGTCCTGCGCCGCCTGCGCGCGGGCGGCATCCCAGTCCGAGGCCGTCATCACCGGCGCACCGCCGCTGGTTGGGGCGGGATAGCTGCTGGAAGGGTAGGCGCTGGGCGCGGGCTGATAGGTTTGCGCCGGATAGGTGGAGGAGGGATAGGTCGTGGGCGCCGGATACGTCGCGGTCTGGCCTTCGACCACCGGCTGCGAGACGATCGGCGTGCCGTTCGCGGTGCGCTGTGCCGTCTGGCTGGGATAGGCGCCCGGCAGCAGGCTGGTCGGCTGCCCGGTCGCGCTTCCTGAGGGGTAGGCGCTGCTTTGCGCCTGTGCGGAGGTCGCGACCAGAGCAGCGCACGATCCTGCCGCCATCAGCGCGGAAAACGTTGCGATTCTTGCCGAAGAAATGCCCGTCATCTGCTTCCTCGTCCCTTTTGTGATGCGCAGCACGCTGGACATTTTGGGAAAAGGCTCCTTATCAGGCGCTGAACCGTGGTCCGGCGCGGGGGCTCCTTGCCCCTTGTTGGTGTCACGTCGAATTGAACATCTGAACGTCAGCAGAGGTAAAGTCCATGTTCTCGGGCTCCATTCCCGCACTTGTCACGCCGTTTCGCGACGGAGCGTTCGATGAGCAGGCCTTCCGGCGGCTGGTCGACTGGCAGATCGAATCGGGATCGTCGGCGCTGGTGCCCTGCGGCACCACCGGCGAAAGCTCCACCCTGTCGAACGCCGAACATCACCGCGTGATCGAGGTCTGCATCGAGCAGGCGGCGGGCCGCGTGCCGGTGATCGCGGGCTGCGGCAGCAACGACACGATGAATGCCGTACTGCACATGACGTTCTCGAAGAAGTGCGGCGCGGCTGCCGCGCTGGTCGTTGCGCCCTATTACAACAAGCCGAGCCAGGAAGGCCTGCTGGCGCACTTCTCCTATCTTGCCGAAGCGGTGGACCTGCCGCTGATCCTTTACAACGTGCCGGGGCGCACGGTGTCCGATCTCAAGCCCGAGACGGTGTGCGAGCTGGCGCGCCGTTTTCCGGACAAGATCCTTGCGATCAAGGACGCCAGCGGCGACCTGTCGCGCGTGACCGATCACCGCATGGGCATTTCCAAGCAGTTCACCCAGTTGTGCGGCGACGACGAGTTGGCGCTGCCGTTCAACGCGGCTGGCGGCGTGGGCTGCATTTCGGTGACGGCGAACGTCGCGCCTGCGCTGTGCGCGCAGTTCCAGGCGGCCTGCGCGGCCAACGATCTGGAAGAGGCGCGTCGCCTCAACGACCTGCTCTATCCGTTGCACTACGCGATGTTCGAGGACAGCTCGCCGGGGCCGTGCAAGTATGCGCTCTCGAAGGTGTTCGAGGGCATTCAGAATGAGCTGCGCCTGCCGCTCGTGCCCTGCAACCAGACCGCCCGCGATGCCGTGGACAAAGCGCTGGTCCACGCCGGGCTGATCTAAGATCGCGGTCGGGGCGGGGGAGAGCCTTCCCCGGCATCTCGCATCCGCCGGATTCGCGCCATTTCCTTTTCGGCGGCCAACGCCTACATGGGCCATAATCATGGCAAGACCGCAGCACTCCACGTTCGACAAGAAGAAGACCGTCGCCGAAAACCGCCGGGCGCGTTTCGAGTATCACATCGAGGATGTGTTCGAGGCGGGCATCGCGCTGACCGGAACGGAAGTGAAGTCGCTGCGCTTCGGCGAGGGCTCGATTGCCGAGGCCTATGCGGAGATTCGCGGCGGCGAGGCGTGGCTCGTCAATGCCAACGTGCCCGAATTCAGCCACGGCAACCGCTTCAACCATGTCCCCAAGCGTCCGCGCAAGCTGCTGCTGCACGAGCGCGAGATCGACAAGCTGCACGGCGCGGTCGAGCGCAAGGGCATGACGCTGGTGCCGCTTTCGGTCTATTTCAACTCGCGCGGGCGGGCTAAGGTCGAACTGGCGCTGGCCAAGGGCAAGAATGCCGCCGACAAGCGCAATACCATCAAGGAACGTGACTGGAAGCGCGAGCAGGGCCGCCTGATGCGCGACCACGGATGAGCACGCTGTCGCAGCGCCTGATGGTATGGGCGCACCGCCAGATGCCGACGCACGAGCAGCTTGCTGCCAATCGCTTCACGGCGCCACTGGCCCGTCGCCCGGCGCTGTTCCGCTTCACCCGCCGTTCGGTGCCGCGCGGCGTGGCGGTGGGCATGTTCGTGGGCATCTTCGCGCTGATCCCTGGCGTGCAGATCGTCGGTTCGGCGCTGATGTGCGTGCCGTTCCGCGCCAATATCCCGATCGCGGCGGCGGTGACGTTCATCTCCAATCCGCTGACGACGCTGCTCATCATCCTTCCGGTTGCCGTCGCCATCGGCAACGCTTTCGGCTTCCATGCCGATGTCGATACGGTGCGGATGATGGTGAAAGAGGGCGCGGGGGTGGACGTGTGGTGGCGCTGGCTGTGGTCTGACACCGCGCCTGCCATCGTGCTGGGCCTGCTGATCGAATCGCTGGTGGCGACGTTCGTGAGCTACTTCGCCGCCGCTGTCGGCTGGCGCCTGTGGATCGCCCACAAGCTCCGCCACCGCGCCGCGCTCCACGCGCAGCGGGACGCCGCTTGATACCGGGTCTGAATTTGGGCCAGACTTCCGGCGAGCCCGACGACCGCGTCGGATCGCCCGTGCTTACCTTCTCCGACTTGCGGGTGGTCGCCCCGGCGCTGTTGCTGGGCGTGGTGCTCGTCTGGCTGATCAGCCGCGACATGCTGCTTTCGGGCGTGTTCCTCGCCGCCGTGCTGGTGCTGGGCGGCGCAGCCTTCGCGCTCGCCCGCAGGCGTCCTGCCGAAGTGGCCAGCGAATTTGCCGAGCCGGACTGGTCGGTCACGGTCGCTGCGGTCGAGCGGCCAGACGAAGGCGTCGCGATCACCGACCGCGCCGGGCGGCTGACTTGCGCCAACGCCACGTTCGGGGCGTGGTTCGGCACGTACGCCGCGCCGCCGCGCCTGCCGGTCGACGGTGCCTCCGCCGAGCGCCTTGCCGAAGCGGCGCGCGCCGCCTGGCGCGATGGCAGCGGGCTGGCCGATGTCGAAAGCCACGATGCCGCTTCGGGCCTCGTCCGGCGCTGGCGCATGGAAGCCACGCGCTGTGGCCGGGGCGAGGATTTCCTCGTCTGGCGTGCGACCGGGCAGGGGATCGACGATCCGGTTGGCGAGCTTGTTCGCGCGCTCGACGGCAAGCTGGGTCGCGCGCTCGCCCGTGCCGGGATCGCCGCCGCGCTGGTCGATCCCGACGGCTCGCTGCGCACCGCCAGCGCCGGTTTCGCGCAGTGCGCGGTGGGCGATGGCGGGGCGGACCTTACCGGCACCGACTTCGTCGGCTATCTGCGGCAGGACGAGGGCGATCGCGTCTACTGGGCGCAAGTGCCCGAGGGCAACGCGCCGACCCGCCCCGGCGCGCTGACGATCTATCACGTTCCCGTCGCCGATCCGGATCTGCCGGTCGAGCCCGATCCGGACACCACGCCCTCGCTGATGCTGGTCGTCGAGGCGGGCAGCGGCATCGGCGCGGGCGAGGGCAGCACCACCGCTGCGCCGCATCTCGAAGCGATGCTCGGCCAGCTTCCGCTCGGTCTCGCCATGGCCGATCGCGACGGGCGCGTGCTGTTCGCCAACCCCGCCTTCATGCGCGCGGCTGGGCGCGAGGGGCTGGAGCCGCCGACCTATCCCACCGATCTGGTGGTGCGTGACGACAAGCGCGCGCTGTCCGAGGCGATCCGCCGCTTCGCGCAAGGCCCTGCCGCTGCCGGAGACCTGGCCGTGCGCCTGCTCACGCAGCCCGAGGATCCGGTTTCACTCAGCCTTGCAGGGGTGCGCGGGCTTGGTGACGCAGCGGTGCTGCTCGGCCTCACCGATTCCACCGAAGAGGCCCGCCTCAAGCGCCAGGTCGCGCAGGCCACCAAGATGCAGGCGGTCGGTCAGCTGGCAGGCGGCGTTGCGCACGATTTCAACAATGTGCTGACGGCGATCCTGGGCACCTGCGACCTCATGCTGATGCGCCATACGCCGGGCGATTCGGACTACGACGACATCCAGCAGATCCGCGCAAACTCGAACCGCGCGGCCTCGCTGACCCGCCAGTTGCTCGCCTTCTCGCGCCAGCAGACGCTGCGCCCCGAAGTGCTGCAGGTGCCCGACGTGGTGGCCGATGTGTCGCAGATGCTGCGCCGCCTGATCGGCGAGAAGATCCAGCTCGTCGTCACGCACGACCGCGATCTGGGGCCGGTCCGCGCCGACCCGACGCAGCTGGAGCAGGTCATCGTCAACCTCGCCGTCAATGCGCGCGACGCGATGCTCAGTTCAGGGCTCAGTTCAGGCCGCAAGGGCGAGGCGGGCGGCACGCTGACGCTCGCGACCAAGCGCATCAGCACCACCGACGTGCGCGCGATGCGCAGCGAGATCATCCCGGCGGGTGATTATACCGCGCTGATCGTGTCGGACACCGGCACCGGCATCGCGCCCGAACATCTCGCCAAGATCTTCGAGCCGTTTTTCACCACCAAGGAGCAGGGCAAGGGCACCGGCCTTGGCCTCTCGACGGTCTACGGCATCGTCAAGCAGTCGGGCGGGTTCATCTTCGCTGATTCGGTAGTGGGGAAAGGGACCAGTTTCAGCGTCTATCTTCCCGTCCACCACGCTGCGCCGGGCGAGGCCGTCACCGCCGTACCCACCCGCGCCGAGCCTGCGCCCGTGCAATGGGCAGGCGGCGGCTCGATCCTGCTGGTCGAGGATGAGGATCCGGTGCGCATCGTCGCCGAACGCGCGCTGACCCGGCAGGGTTATACCGTCAAGAGCGCGCGCGACGGCGAGGAAGGGCTGGAGATCGTGCGGGCGGGCGAGACGTTCGATATCGTTGTCACCGATGTCGTCATGCCGACGATGGACGGCCCGGCGATGGCGCGCGAGATCCGCAAGATCGCCCCCCGGCTGCCGGTCCTGTTCATGTCGGGCTATGCCGAGGAGCAGCTGCGGCGCGAGATCAGCATCGCCGATGCCTGGTTCATGCCCAAGCCGTTCTCGGTGCAGCAGCTCTCCGAAAAAGTCGGGGAAGTTCTGAGTACCACGGCGAAGCGGCGTTAAAAAACGGAAATCCGCCACTGTTCACCTCTTGTTCTGTGAGAACAAATGCGATACATGAGCTTTCGCGACATTGACCTTTCCGGTCAGGCCGGTAGCAAAGGGGTAAGTGACATGGCTGCTCAGCTCAAGCTGATCCAGGAAGGCAAGGAAAAGGACAACATGGACCGTCAGAAGGCCCTAGAGGCCGCGCTGGCCCAGATCGACAAGGCGTTCGGCAAGGGTTCCGCGATGAAGCTCGGCTCGAAGGAGACGATGCAGGTGGAGGCGATCTCCACCGGCTCGCTCGGGCTCGACATCGCGCTGGGCATCGGTGGCCTGCCGCGTGGCCGTGTGATCGAGGTCTATGGCCCGGAAAGCTCGGGCAAGACCACGCTGGCGCTGCACGTCATCGCCGAAGCGCAGAAGATGGGCGGCACCGCGGCCTTCGTCGACGCCGAACACGCGCTCGATCCGGTCTACGCCAAGAAGCTGGGCGTCGATATCGACGAACTGATCGTCTCGCAGCCCGACACCGGCGAACAGGCGCTGGAAATCACCGATACGCTGGTCCGCTCGAACGCGATCGACGTGCTGGTGGTGGACTCGGTTGCCGCGCTCGTTCCCCGCGCCGAAATCGAGGGTGAGATGGGTGACAGCCACGTCGGCCTGCAGGCCCGCCTGATGAGCCAGTCGCTGCGCAAGCTGACCGGTTCGATCAGCCGCTCGCGCTGCATGGTGATCTTTATCAACCAGCTGCGCATGAAGATCGGCGTGATGTACGGCAACCCGGAGACGACCACGGGCGGCAACGCGCTCAAGTTCTACGCCTCGGTCCGCCTCGACATCCGCCGCACCGGTCAGATCAAGGATCGTGACGATATCGTCGGCAACGCCACCCGCGTGAAGGTGGTCAAGAACAAGGTCGCCCCGCCGTTCAAGCAGGTCGAGTTTGACATCATGTATGGTGAGGGTATCTCGAAGATCGGCGAGATCCTCGACCTTGGTGTGAAGGCCGGCATCGTCGAGAAGTCGGGTTCGTGGTTCAGCTACGATTCGATCCGCATCGGCCAGGGGCGTGAGAACGCGAAGACCTATTTGAAGGAAAACTCCGAGATCTGCGATCGCATCGAAAAGGCGATCCGCACGAAGACCGAAGGCCTTGCCGAAGAGATGATGGTCGGCCCCTCGGCGGACGACGAATAAGGCCTCTGAACCGGCAGGTCGCGGGATGAACAACAAAGGCCGGCGGTCCGCTCCGTCGGCCTTTGCCTTTCAGACAGTGCACCCGACTGGTCTCGTATGACCGATACTCATGATGCAACTGCCCGGATCCACTTCTGCCTGCGGGTACGGTTTGTGGATCAGGAACGCGGCTTGATCGTAACGCGCATCGTTACGGTGCGATTGGCGGGCGCGACCTCCTCATCGGGGGTCATGTCCAGGATCGGGCGCTGATCGGCAGTCCAATGGACGCGGCGAACCCGCGCATCGCGCCCGTCACCACCCACGCCATTGCCCCATGTATGGTAAATGTAGAGCGTGTTGCCGTCCTCGTCAGTCGTGAAGGCACCGTGGCCGGGCCCCTGCTGATAATGCAGATAGTCGGTGATACCTGCCGGCATTGGTACGCTCTTCTGAAGCGGGGCGCCCCACTTGTGCCAATTGTCGATATTCGTCAGGTCAGCACCCGTACTGGCCCATTCTCCGCTGACGACATATGTCGGGCTTACGCTGGAACTTGAATAGATGATCGTGACCCGGCCATCGTGAACCAGGGCAAACCCGCCTTCTGCAAGGTTTTCCTCGAACGAGAGGTCGGGTGCGATGATCGGAGCGGGAGCGGATGCCAGCCGCGTCGGCTGGGCCGGATCCACTTTGGCGATCCAGGTCAACGGATCGCCCATCGGTGTGGCGCCCGGAAGATAGCGTTGCGACCAGATGTAATAACCCTGCCCGTGCACTTCGAAATAGGACATGTCGAGGCTGATGTTGTGCGCGAAGCCCTCGCGCCCCAGCGGGCTGCCGTCGGTCTTGAGTACGGCCGCCGGTTTCGACCAGTCCGCCGGATTGGTCGGATCGCCGTCTTCACGCAGTTGCATCACATGCGATTCGACAGTGGACCAGAGCCCGCCCTCGTTCTTCTGCCTGTCGTCAGGATTGAAGCAGGGCGCGAAAAGAAGAGAGAGTCGGCCACCGATTTCGTGAAGTTCGGGAGCCCAGTAACACCCCGCGATCACTTTGCCTTCAAGAGTTCGATCACGGCGCGTGCGGCGATTGAGCAAGTCGACCTCGCGGGCAAGGCCGCCATTGGCGTCGGCGAGTTCGCTGATACTGTTGGCGACGCGGATCGCCAGATGCGGCGAGGCCACGTTATGATTGCCGGTGTCATCGGTGGCGACGAACAGGTACTTGGTGGTGCCGGCATGATCGTAGCGGTAGATCACCGGATCGGCGCGGTTGTAGGCGAAAATTTCCGGATAGGCTCGCTGCCGAACCTGCCCTTTGATTATGAAGGTTCCGGCCCGAGCTGCCGCGAGGCGGCGGAGATCGGCCTTGTTCCAGTCGATGGCGCACGTTGCGATGGAGCCGTCCGAATAGAGCAGATGGACGCGGGTGGTGCTCAAGGCGGCCACGTCTCCTGCCACGATGGTTCGCGGATCGACCCATGCTGTTGTGTTCACGATCCGGTCGAAGCGGTTGATCAGCGCCTTGGCGACGTTAGCACTGATCGCCAGGCTGCTGGCCGCCCCGGCATCGGCGATAACATCCTGAGCCGTATCGCTTGGCCTGGTATCGACACTTGCGAGTGCTCCTTCATGGGTTTCGCCGAGATTTCCCCGTACGGCAATCTGCGAACGCATCCCGTGGGTGAAAGGGAAATAGGGTGTTAGGACCATCTCCGTTCGTGCCAGATCCTCCACTGTCGCCCAGTGCGGGGAGCCGGACTGGTCCTTCCAGGATACCACGTAGTGCCCGGCGGATGAATCCCATACGGCTTGCGGATATCGAACCTCGCCAGCGGTATCGAGATGGAGCAGACCCAGTTCGGTGAAGTCCGCAGGGTGGTGCGGGTCCGCCTTGTAGATCAATGCGCTGGACGATTGCGATGGCACGGGCGTTCCTGCCATGGTTACGCGGGTGGCGATGATGCCCAGGCTGCCGTCGCCAAAATGGAACAGGGCCGGGTTGGCGATACCGCGCTGGTCGACGCGGTCGACGCCAACATAGTCACCGCTGGCGAACAGGACGCCGTAGTTGCCATTGAGCGGTTGCGGTTTTCCTCTCGACATGCCGAGCGCCAGATGAACGCTGTGTGCGATCAGCGGCTGGTTGGCCTGCTGCGACCCCGTTGGGATCCGGGCATAGGCGATCAGCCGATGCGCGTCGTTGCCAAGCAGCAGCACCTTGAAGCGCTTGGTGATCGTTTCGCCGGTTGGCAGGGTCATGGTGCCGGTGAGTTGTACGGCCTTTGCCTTGCGGCTTGCATTCTGCAGCACGGGGGCTCGAAGGGGCCGACCATCCAGCATCCAGGAAACGGAATAACCCGGCGGTGTGGGCAGGTGTGTGCCCGGCATGACGATCGGTGGCACGATCCATGTCCGGGCGGCGGTAAGACGGGGCGTGGTCGCGGTTGGGGTTGTGGAAGGCGTATGTTCGGAGTCACCGGGCGTTGCCAGCAGCGGCGATCCCAGACAGGCCAGTGCAAGGGCGGCTATGGTGCTGCGGGTATCGGGCATTTTTCGGAACTTTCGATCATGGCGGCGATACGCGAGCCAGACAGTCGGAAGGGGGCTTGCCGATCCGGAAGCGCCCAGAGGATCATCATCGCGTCGCTCGGATGGCGATCGTCGCCGTCGCAGGTGTCGCTGCTGAGTTCGCAAGCTGCCCCTCGATCCGGATCGGGCTACGGGCACGGGCAAGCTGCGACGCATCGGGCAGATGCCAGCGGACGGCGACCTGCTCGCTGTGTCCGTCTTTGAACTGTGCGGTGACGGTTTGCGGCAACGGGGGAATGTGCGAGGCAGGCGGGGCCGACAGGGCGACCGGCGTGACCGAGGTGACGAGAAGCGCCGGGTTCCACTGTGCTGCAAGGCGGTCCCGTTCGGCGGCGGTGATCGACATCACCGTGCCGTGGCGCGGCGAAGGCGGCAGGTGGAACGTCTGCGGGTAGGTCCAGTGGATGTCCCCTTCCAGCGAGTTGGTCGCCAGCGGGATATATCCGATGCCGCCATAGTTATCGACCCAGAGGAAGTATCTGAAACCACTGGTATCACCGGGATTGGCGGGAAAGGCACTTGGGCCTTCCACTTCCGGTGTCCCGGCCTGACGCCCGATACACCGGCTCACCATCGTCCACGCGCTCGATGCCATCGAAGCGCGAAGCGAGGTGGAGCGCTGGCCGATGATGTCCGCCGATGGACAGCCTTGCGCCTGCGTCGCTTTCGTGAAGCGGTAGAAGTCGTTGCCGACCCGCATGACGGTGGTGTCGATCATGCCGCGATCCCTGACCAGTTCGGGCAGGTCTGCCGCCTTGAACCATGGACGGGGCGGCGTGAAGCTGCGAAAATCGCGCGTGATCGAGGTCAGGATCTGGGCGCCGTTTCCGTCTGGGCGGGTATGTGCGGCATCGGCGAACAGCGTGGATGTCCAGTAGACGACATAGGCCCCGATTGTTGGATCGTAAGAGGCTTCCGGGGCCCAGGTCATGCCGGCAGTGGGCGGCGAAACCTTTACGTGGCGCTGTTTTCCCCAGTGGACCAGATCGGTCGATTCCCAGATTTCCAGATAGTGACTTCCCTGATCGGTTGCGTGTGTCCACCCGGTGCGCGCCGCCGACAGATCGGTGGCCAGCAGGAAGAAGCGGTCTCCTTCGGCCGAACGCATGATGAAGGGGTCGCGCAGGCCTCGCGTACCCTTGGAGGATGTGAGGACCGGCTGTGCGTCGTTGAGGAGCTTCCATTCGAGGGCGTTGTTGCCATCGGACGTGGCGAAGCGCAGCTTCTCTCCATCCTCGCTGTTACCGGTGAAATAGACGAACATGTAGGCGTTCATCGCGGGCAGCGTGACGCGGTGAAGCACGCTCAGCTTCAGGGGAACGCGGATCGGCTTGCTGCCCGGCACCGTTACTGTCGCGGTGAGGGTGACGGCGCGATCGCGTGCGCCCCGCGTGACGGCGCCTTTTCGGATGACGTCGGCGCCGTTCCTGCGATCGGTATCGCTGAGGATTGCAGAGGCGGAGGATCGCCATGTGATCCGTGCCGTTCCGGCGCTCTCAACATCTGCGAGTGAAGGGATTGCGTCCCCGGTATCGTAGAGCGTGATACTGCCGCGGATCGGTGCCGACAGCGCAGAATCGTTGCGGATCGCATCGGCAACCCGGAGAGCAAGTGCCGCCGTGGCTGCCGGTTGTCCCGCTGTTGGCGAAGATGGGCCGGGAGCGGCCTTGGCATGGATCGATGCCATGAGAGCGCCGAACATAGCCAATGTCAGAAGGCTCGGGCTCGGGCGCGGACGGACAGGGGCATGGCTCTTTTCGGACATGGTCATCGGGACGGGCGGCTCCGCGAAAGTGTGAGGCGTGGGCGGGTGATGGCCTGGAGGGTGGAGAAAGATGTTGGACGAGAGATCGCCGATGCAGCGGTGCTCAGGACGGGGTGGTTGAGCGAGGGATGGCGATATGCCGCATCGTCCGACTCTATGTTGTCACACCGAGCGTCGGCGGCAGGGCTTCATGAGTTATTGTCAGGCAAAAAGGATGGGGGCGGCGCTCGTTCGGGCCCTGAAAAATCGCTGTGAATGGAGGTGAAAAGCGATGTGTGGTCCAGCGTGACTGTCTGGCTTTCAAGGTATTCTCTCCCGGCGGCGGCACCATATTCTGTTGGCCCTTTCTTGTCGGGGTACATTGCGGGCAGAAAAATCGCAACGCCCCGTATCTTCTGGTAATAAAATTACAACTCAGGGTGTGCTGTGCTGTTGCTGCTGGGCGCAATCGTATGCGATGAAGCAGTGCGATCCGACCATGTGATCCGGTAGTTTTCCCTTGAGTAAATGGGTTAGGCGCCGCCCGGTCATCTTTTCAGGTAACGCAGGAGATATCCTTCCGATCTGCCGGTCGAGATAAAATGTCTGACTTATAGAATGTCGCCGAGTTGTCTTGAACCTTGCTGCCTCATCAGGATTAACGTGTGCTTAGGCTTGATGGTATAAGGCCGTTTGTGGGTGCTTCTTCATGGAGCAAGGCGGGAATGGCGACACAGGCGACAACGGTTGCGCGATGGAACTGGCGTGCGCTTTTGCGTGGGCGCTGGATTCGTTTCCATATGGCCATGGCGATCATCATCGCCGGCGGCATGGTGCTCGGCTTCGGGTATGAGTTTCCGGCCTATGTGATCCATCCCAAGGTGCATCGCCCGGTACTGCTGGCAGTGCATTCGGCGGTGTTTGTCAGCTGGTTCGTGGTCTATTGCGCACAGGTGCTGCTGATCCAGGTCCGCAAGCGACGCCTGCATATGACGCTGGGCTGGCTGGGCGCCGCACTGGCCTTGGTGATGCCGCCGCTGGGCGTGGCGACCGCGCTGGTTATGCGCCGGTTCGACATTCTGGCGTTTCATTCGACACAGGTGGCCAACGACCTCGCATTTGTGGCGACGCCGCTGGCCGACATGATGATCTTCACGCCTTGCGCCTGGCTTGGTATCGCGCTGCGCAAGCGGCCCGACTATCACCGCCGCCTGATGTATCTCGCCACCGCCGCCATTGCCGAGGCGGGCTTCGGCCGTATCCCGATCCCCGGCGCGGGAACCTACTTCTACCTTTCCAACCTGCCACTCTATGTCGCCGGGATGATCCACGACAAGGTGACGACCGGTCGCGTACACATTGTCTACCGCTGGGGCGTACCGCTGATCGTCGGCGTGGAGTTCACCTCGATGGTGCTTTGGTTCGCCAAACCTGTGTGGTGGGTCGACCTGGCGGGGCACATGACCGGGTTGGCGTGAAGCTCTGCGTCGAGATTTAAGGTCTGTAATGGGCGGGAAGCGGGCGTTGATTGATTACTCGCTCAGATCATCCCGGACATAAACGAGTTTCGCGTTTGGCTTGTCCGTACCTTCATAACTGTAGCAATAGACTGGTGCAGCGCCGCCTATATTCGCCCGTCTTGTAACGAATTGAACGCATTGCCGATCGTCAAAGGCCATCACTTGAGGTTTCCAAATCTCAAGCGCCTGCGCTTTTGTCTTCCCATTTTTGCCAGCCCAACGGGCCAACCCATCTTGCACGAACCCAAAGTTGTCGAGGAGGTCCTGTTCCCTCCACCCCAATTCATCGACCTGAGGAGCTGCGGTTCGGCTTACAAAATGCTCACAGACCCAATAGCCAGATACGAAACTGGCGAAGTTAAGCCCTAAATACGTAAGGGCAATCTGTAATATATTAAATGTCATGCAAAGCAAATTAAACTAAGCTTGAAGATCTACAACTCGGCGTTTGCTGCTGCTCCGCCAGTCTCACCCTTTCGCCGCTTCCACTTCATCGGCATCTCCATGCGGGGCGCTGTGACCGCTGATCTCGGCACCGGCGTCGTGCGCAAAGCGCATGTTCCATATCGTTGCCGCCAGCGATATGGCGGTCACTACCCAGAACGCGGCGGAGAAGTCGCCCAGCGTTGCGTGCTCGCTGGCGTGAACCAGCATGGCCAGGTGTAACGCCACGGCGGCGACGCAGATGCCAAGCGAGAGCATCAGCTGTTGGAAGGTCGAGTAGAACGCCGTCGCGCTGCTCATCTGGCGCTGCTCGATCCCGTCGTAGGCAATGGTGTTGTAGGCGGTGAACTGCAGCGACATGAAGAAGCCCGAGAAGGCGAGGATACCGAACATCGCCCAGGTCGGCCAACTCGGGCTGAACAGGCCGCAGGTGGCATAGCCCGCCGTCGCTATGATGCCGTTCCAGATCAGCGTGCGGCGGAACCCGAAGCGGCGCAGCACGCGCGGGGCGGCGGCCTTCATCGCCAGCGAGCCGACGGCGGTGGCGACGGTGATCGTGCCGCTGCGCGCGGCGGTGAAGCCGAAGCCGACCTGCATCATCAGCGGCAGCAGAAACGGCTGTGCGCCTTGCGTGATGCGCGTCACCGATCCGGCGATCACCGAGAGGCGAAAGGTCTTGTCTCTGAGCAATGTCAGGTCGAGGATGGCGCCTTCGCGGCCTTTGGCGTGACGTATGTAAAGCACGCCTGCGATGGTGCCGATCACGATCAGGCCCAGCGCGAGCGGTCCCTTGCCCGTACGGCTCGCCATCTCGAAGCCGAACAGCAGGCAGCCGAGCGATACACCGCTGAGCACGAAGCCGGAGAGGTCGAACGGGGCGAGTTCGTCCTCCTTGAAATTGGCGATGTAGCGCGTAACCAGCCACAGGCCGACGAGGCCGATGGGCAGGTTGATGTAGAAGATCCAGCGCCAGTCGAGGAACGTCACGATGAAGCCGCCCAGCGGCGGACCGACGATCGGGCCGATCAGGGCGGGCACCAGCAGCCACGACATCGCGTTGACCATGTCGTGCTTGGCAACCGAGCGCAGCAGCACGAGGCGCCCGACCGGGATCATCATCGCGCCACCCATCCCCTGCACGAAGCGGGCGAGCACGATCAGTTCGAGCGTCGGCGCCTGCCCACAGGCCAGGCTTCCGATCATGAACAGCGCGATTGCAGCGCGAAACACCGTGCGCGAGCCAAACCGGTCGGCCAGCAGGCCCGAGGCGGGAATGAAAATCGCCAGCGCAAGGAGGTATGACGTGAGCGCGATGCTCATGTCCTGCGCGCGCACGCCGAAGTCGCGCGCCATCGTCGGCAGCGCGGTGGCGAGCACGGTTGCATCGACGAATTCCATGAACAGTGCCGAGGCCACGATCAATGCGACGACGCGATAGTTTGGCCCCGAGGTTTCTGGCCCTCCGGGATCGCGGGCCGGGGTCAGCGCGCCTGCGGCCGGAACGATGCCGTCGCGGATCTCGGCATTGACCGAGGCTATGCCACGCCGTCTGGGCTTCAGCATGGAAGCACCGGGAGAAGGGCGGGCGGGGTCATGATCGATCTGCTTTCCGGGGACGAGAGTGGGGGGCGGCGCCCTCAATCCGGTTCGGGACCGGATTTTCTCTCATGCGCCGGAGTCGTCACACTCCATATAGACGGAGTTGCGTGTTTGGAAACAGCACCCTGCGGCGCACACTTGCATTGATCGCACCACTGGTGGCGTCGGTCGCCTGTCGCGAGGTGTCGCTTTCGCGCATCGCCGCTGCAATCATCGCGAAATCCGAACAGTCTGACCGCAACCAAGCGCTTGCCGACCTCGCGCGCGTGGCTTATCGGCGCAAATCATGCACACGACCAACGAAATCCGCCGGTCCTTTCTCGACTATTTCGCCAGCCAGGGGCACGAGGCTGTCCCTTCCGCGCCGCTCGTTCCCTATAACGACCCGACGCTGATGTTCGTGAACGCAGGCATGGTCCCGTTCAAGAACGTGTTCACCGGGCTGGAGACACGCGCCACGCCGCGCGCGACCTCGTCGCAGAAGTGCGTCCGCGCAGGCGGCAAGCATAACGATCTCGACAACGTGGGCTACACCGCCCGTCACCACACCTTCTTCGAGATGCTGGGGAATTTCTCCTTCGGCGACTATTTCAAGGAGCAGGCGATCACCCATGCGTGGACGCTGCTGACCAAGGAGTGGGGTCTGCCGGTCGAGAAGCTGCTGGTCACGGTCTATCACACCGACGACGAGGCGTTCGACCTGTGGAAGAAGGTGGCCGGGCTTCCCGACCAGAAGATCATCCGCATTCCCACGAAGGACAACTTCTGGGCGATGGGCGACGAAGGCCCGTGCGGTCCGTGCTCGGAAATCTTCTTCGATCACGGCGATCACATCTGGGGTGGCCCTCCGGGATCGCCGGAAGAGGATGGCGACCGCTTCATCGAGATCTGGAACCTCGTGTTCATGCAGTTCGAGCAGTCTGCGGGCGAGATCGTCGGCAATCTGCCCAAGCCCTCGATCGACACCGGCATGGGGCTGGAGCGTATCTCCGCCGTGATGCAGGGCGTGCATGACAACTACGATATCGACACCTTCAAGGCACTGATCGCCGCATCGGAAAGCCTGACCGGCGTTGCCGCCGAGGGGGACAGCCGCGCCAGCCATCGCGTGATCGCCGATCACCTGCGCTCGACCAGCTTCCTGCTGGCCGACGGCGTGCTGCCCTCGAACGAGGGCCGCGGCTATGTCCTGCGCCGCATCATGCGCCGCGCGATGCGCCACGCGCACCTGCTGGGCGCCAAGGATCCGCTGATGCACCGTCTGGTGCCCGCGCTGATCGCCGAGATGGGCCAGGCCTATCCCGAGCTGGGCCGCGCGCAGCCGCTGATCGAAGAGACGCTGGAGCGCGAGGAAGTGCAGTTCCGTCGCACCCTGTCGAACGGCATCAAGCTGCTCGACGAGGCGACTGCCGGAATGGGTGAGGGTGGCGAGCTTCCGGGCGAAACCGCGTTCAAGCTCTATGATACGTATGGCTTCCCCTACGATCTGACCGAGGACGCGCTGCGGTCGCGCGGCATCGCGGTCGACAAGGCGGGCTTCGATGCCGCCATGGCGCAGCAGAAAGCCGCCGCGCGTGCCGCGTGGAAGGGCTCCGGGCAGGCGGCCGACAGCGAAGTGTGGTTCGACATCGCCGAGCGCGAAGGCGCCAGCGAGTTTACCGGCTACACCTCCACCACCGGCGAAGGCCAGGTCGTCGCGCTGGTTAAGGGCGGCAAGGAAGTTGCGTCCGCGAACGCGGGCGACGAGGTTGTCGTGCTGACCAACCAGACGCCGTTCTATGGCGAATCGGGTGGTCAGGAAGGCGATCGCGGCACCATCACGGGCGCGAATGGCCTCAGGATCGCAATCACCGACACGGCCAAGCCGCTCGGCCGCCTCCACGCGATGAGCGGTACGGTCGAGGCCGGTGCGATCAAGGTGGGCGATGCGGTGAACCTCGTCGTCGATGTCGAGCGTCGCGATGCGGTGCGCGCCAACCACTCGGCCACGCACCTGCTGCACGCCGCGCTGCGCAACCGCCTGGGCGATCACGTCACCCAGAAGGGCTCGCTGGTTGCCGCCGAGCGCCTGCGCTTCGATTTCTCGCATCCCACCGCGCTGACGGCGGACGACATTGCCGCCATCGAAGCCGAAGTGAACGCCGAAGTGCGCGCGAACGAGGCCGTGCTTACCCGCCTGATGACGCCGGACGATGCCATCGAAGCAGGTGCCATGGCGCTGTTCGGCGAGAAGTACGGCGACGAAGTGCGCGTGCTCTCGATGGGGCGTCACGCAGGGGATCGCACCTATTCGGTCGAGCTTTGTGGCGGCACCCACGTGCGCGCCACCGGCGATATCGGCGTGTTCCGCATCGTCTCGGAAAGCGCAGTCTCCTCGGGCGTTCGCCGTGTCGAGGCGATGACCGGTGAGGGCGCGCGTCAGTGGCTGGTCGGTCGCGAGGAAGCGCTCAAGAGCGCGGCCAGCGTGCTGCGCACCACGCCCGAAGACGTCGAGGCCCGCGTGACCGCGCTGGTCGAGGAGCGCCGCAAGCTGGAGCGTGAACTCGCTGAGGCGAAGAAGGCCCTCGCGCTGTCGGGCGGCGCGGCCAAGGCCGAAGCTGCGGACGAAGAAATCAACGGCGTGAAGTTCGCAGGTCAGGTGCTCGAAGGGCTCGATCCCAAGGATCTGCGCGGGCTGCTCGATCAGGCCAAGCAGCGTCTCGGGTCGGGCGTCGCGGCGATCGTCGCGGTGAACGAGGGCAAGGCGAGCATCGCCGCTGCCGTCACCGAAGACCTGACCGGCAAGGTGAGCGCCGTCGATCTCGTTCGCGCCGGCGTTGCCGCGCTGGGCGGCAAGGGCGGCGGCGGCCGCGCCGACATGGCGCAGGGCGGTGGCCCGGACGGCGACAAGGCGGCCGATGCCATCGCGGCGGTCAAGGCCGTGCTGGCGGGCTGATCGGCTTTCGCCGGATCAGGAACAGAAAGGGGGAGGAGCTTTGGCTTCCTCCCCTTTTTCGTGGCCGGGCTCGGCTTCCGGCGGCGCTCGACACGGGCGGAAGTTGCAGGCAAGACACTGCGCAGCGACGGCCAGCGCCTTCCGCAAGGTGGAGAATCCGCGATGTCTCGGTGGACTGCGGTCTGTGTTCTGATGGGGTGTTTCCTGAGCGCTGCGGCGCCTCCTGCCGGTGCCGGGACAGGCTGGAACAGCTATGTCAATGCGCGTTTCGGTTATTCGATCTGTTATCCGGCAGGGCTGCTCGAACCGGCGCCGGAGTCCGATAATGGCGACGGGCGTACTTTCACGGGGGCGAAGGGTGCCAATCTGGCGGTATGGGGGGGCTGGAATGTGCTGTCTTCGTCCGCGAAAGACGCCAGGGCGGTCGATCTCGAACGGTTGCGGCAATCGCGATACAATGTGACTTACGATGTCGTGAAGCCGGGCTGGTACGTTCTTTCGGGCTCCGGCCCCGATGGGGTCGTCTATCTAAAATCGCTGATCGGTGCGGAGAAGCAGGTGACGTTCGAGTTGCGCTATCCCGCTGCCGAAGCCGCGCGCTGGAATCCGGTTTCAGCGCATCTCTCGCAATGCCTGGCGGACTGAAACGGTGATGCACAGTATATCCGGCGCCGCGTTGCAGGCGACGCTTGACGAGATCACGGCCGAGATGCGCGTTGCGACCGAGCGCGGGCGCGTAGCTGACTACATTCCTCCGCTTGCCGCCGTGCCCGCCAGCAGGTTCGGCATTGCCGTGGTGCTTGCCGATGGCGACGTTTACGTCGCAGGCGACGCGGACGAGGCGTTCTCGATCCAGTCGATCTCGAAGGTCTTCGCGCTGACGCTGGCGCTGGGCGCGGTGGGCGACCAGTTGTGGAACCGGGTGGGGCGCGAACCTTCGGGCAGTGCCTTCAACTCGATCGTCCAGCTGGAAACCGAGCACGGCATCCCGCGCAACCCCTTCATCAACGCAGGCGCCATCGTGGTGTGCGACGTGCTGCTGGGGCGTCTCCAGCCGCGCGAGGCGATCGGGCAGATGCTGCGTTTCGTGCGCGAACTGGCGGGCGATGACACCATCGCCATCGATGAGAGCGTGGCGAAGGCCGAGCAGGACACCGGCTTCACCAACCGCGCGCTGGCGAACTACATGCGCGCCTTCGGCAATATCCATGGCGAGGTGGAACTGGTGCTGGGCACCTACTTCCACTTCTGCGCGCTGGCGATGAGCTGCCGCCAGCTGGCCATGGCCGGGCGCTACCTGATGGCGGGCGGTATCTCGGACGGGCACCGGGTCATCACCGACAAGCGCGCGCGGCGTATCAACGCGGTGATGATGTCCTGCGGGCAATACGACAATTCGGGCGATTTCGCCTATCGCATCGGTCTGCCAGGCAAGTCGGGCGTGGGCGGCGGGATCCTCGCGGTCGCGCCGGGGATCGCCAGCATCGCGGTGTGGTCGCCCGGTCTCAACCCCAGCGGCAACTCGCAGCTTGGCCAGTTGGCGCTCGAACGCCTCGTCCAGCGCACCGGATGGTCGGTGTTCGAGCCGCGCTGATAGGCGCAGCGTCGGGAACGGATCGGGCGAGGTCGGCGTTGCGGGCATGATCCACGAGGATCGCGCAGGAGAACCCGGCCATGTTCAGGGACTTTCGCGAAAACTTTCTCGCAGGGGCAGGCATCCCGCCACCCCCCCGATACACCGGATGAACCGGGCGACGAGCCACAGCGCCCGCCACTTGGGCCGCGTGGGGAAAAGATCGTCCTGGCGCTCCTAGGCTTCAACGCCCTGATGCTGTTCCTCGCCCCGATCGCGGGGGTGACGTTGTTCGACTGGGTTGCGTGCTACGATTGAGGGGCGTCGAACAGGCTTGCCGTGAAATGCAGGGCGCGGGTGTAATGTAATATCGAGGCCTTGCTGACGAGTGCTAGCGTTGCACCCATTAGCACTACTGCCACCTGAATATTCGTCGATACCGGATAAAGCGCTGCGCCGACGGCAGAAAGCAGACCTATCGCCAGAGGTATTGCTCGCACTCTGACCGCTGTCAGGCGATCTGGTTTGAATTTCCCGATCACTACAAGCGCCTGAGCGAGAGGGGATACAAAGCCGATTTCCACGACAATGAAGAGCGTCAGTACGGGGTGGAGGCTGCTAGGATCATGCAAACGGATCAGCACGGCGGCAAGAAATTCGCCGAGGTAGGCCGCAGCCAACCTGGGATACGTCCATCAAAGCTGCGAACTCGCAGATGACTTGCTCATACCTTTTGGGCCTTCGTCATTCTGCTCGCAGCGATCCTGAGCGCAGCGCCGGTTTGGCGCTCAAGCCGCCCTCGTTCATGATCTGCTCGCGGTATTCGTCGCGCTTTTCGTGGATCGAGGCGATGATCGGTCCCATCGCGACGCCGGTCTCCACCAGCGCGGCTTCGGAGAGCTGCAGCGAGCTTTCCAGCGTTTCGGGCACCGCGTGGGTGGCGCCGGCACGATAGAGCGCGGCGGCGTGGTCCACATCGCGGGCGCGGGCGATGATCGGCAGGTCGGGAAACTCGCCGCGCAGCTTGCGCACGAGGCGCTGTGCCGTCACCGGCTCGTCCATCGTCAGGATCACCGCCTTGGCATTGGCGACGCCGAGGCGGCGCATGGCGTCGCCGCGTCCGGCATTGCCGAACGTCACGGCATAGCCCTGCCGTTTGCCCTGCGAAACCAGATCGGCGTCCGAATCGACCGCGTAATACGGACGCTTGTGGGTGGTCAGCAGGTCCGCCACGAGCATGCCGACGCGCCCGAAGCCGATGATCAGCGTGGGCGGCGTCCGGTCGTCCGTCACCGGGTGGTGGGTGTCCTCCACGCCGTCCACCCGCTTGGCCATCAACCGCCCGAACAGCGAAAGCAGCGGCGTGACGGTGAGGCCAAGCGCGGTGACGATCTGCCAGAACTGCGCGGTGCCGCTCTGGATCAGCCCGGCGGACGTGGCGGCGGACAGCACGATCAGGGTCGTTTCCGAAGGGCTCGACATCAGGATGCCGGTCTCGGTCGCGGTGCCGCGCCGCGCGCCCATCAGGCGCAGCAGCAGCCCGGTGACGATGGACTTGACCACCATGACGCCCAGCGTTGCGAGCAGAATCGGAACGAGGTTCTTCCAGACCACCGAAAGGTCGATGCTCATGCCGATGGTGATCAGGAACACGCCGAGCGCGAGGCCCTTGAACGGCTCGGTGATCTCCTCGACCTCGGCGTGGTACTCGGTCTCGGCGATCAGCAGGCCTGCAACGAGCGCGCCGACGATGGGCGAAAGGCCGGTCGCCGCCGTCGCCAGCGAGGCGAGGATGACGACGAGCAGGCTGGCGGCCAGGAACAGCTCCGGACTCTTGGTCCGCGCGGCCTGTGCGAACAGCGGCGGCAGCAGGAAGCGCCCGAAGATGAGCAGGCCCGCGACCACGCCGCCGCCCCACAGCAGGGTCGAGAGCAGCCCCTTCATTCCGTCCGCATCGGCATGCGGGGCCAGTGCGCCCAGAAGGAAGATGATCGGGACGAGGGCGATATCCTCGAACAGCAGCATTGCCAGCGCGGCGCGACCAACCGGGGTCGAGGTGCTGGTGATCTTGAGCACCAGCGCGGTCGAAGACAGCGCGAGCGCGAGGCCCAGCGCCAGCGATCCCGCCGTCGCCTGCCCCATCGTCGAGAGGATGAAGGTGAAGGCCGCGCCCGTCACCAGCAGTTCCATCGCGCCAAGCCCGAAGACCATCCGCCGCATCTGCCACAGGCGTCCGAACGACAGTTCCAGTCCGATCGAGAACAGCAGCAGGATGATGCCGAACTCGGCGAAGACCTCCAGTCCGTCGGGATCGGTGATCGTTACATAGCCCAGCCACGGGTGGTCGAATACGTGTCGCCCCAGGCCGAACGGTCCGACCAGCACGCCGATCAGGATGAACCCGATGACCGGGGTGATGCGGAAGCGCGAGAACACGGGAATCACCGCGCCTGCCGCGCCCAGGATCACCAGCGCATCGGAAAGGAAGGGGGAGTAGAGATGGGTTTCTGCCGCCATGGCACTGTTATGCGCAACGGCCTGCCGCTTGTCATGTGCGAAGACTTCTCCTGTGTCTGGCGAAGGCCTGCAAAAGTATGGAAATATGAGGGGCGACTTGCACAGTTTGCCGATTTCCCGAGTCCCCCACGCAACTTCACTTTGCGTTCGGCGATGTGCTGGCTATAGACCCACACCATGTTCGAACGCTCGCGATTGAAGACCGCCCTGCTTGCCGTAGCTGCCGGGGCCACTGTTCTCACTGCCGGTTGTGCCGGTCGCGGGGGCAAGACCAAGGACACGGCCTATGTCGCGCGCGACGTCGACACGCTTTATACGGCCGCGCAGCAGCGCCTCAACGACGGACGTACCCTGCAGGCGGCGGCGCTGTTCGACGAGGTCGAGCGCCAGCACCCTTATTCGCCCTGGGCCCGACGTGCCGAACTGATGAGCGCATTCAGCTATTATGTTGCGCGTGATTACAACAAGGCCGTGCAGTCCGCGCAGCGCTTCCTGTCGATCCATCCGGGCAACAAGGACGCGCCTTACGCCTATTACCTGATCGCGGTGTGCTACTACGAGCAGATCAGCGACGTGACGCGTGACCAGAAGACCACGCAGCAGGCCAAGGATGCGCTGACGGACATCATCCGTCGCTACCCGACGACGACCTATGCCACTGACGCCAAGCTCAAGCTCGACCTGGTGAACGATCACCTTGCGGGCAAGGACATGACGATCGGACGCTTCTACGAGAAGAGCGGTCGCTGGCTGGCCGCGACCCTGCGTTTCCGTAACGTCGTCGATAATTACGCTACCACCAGCCATACTCCCGAGGCGCTGTATCGTCTCGTCGAGGGCTATCTCTCGCTCGGCACCCCGGACGAGGCGCGCAAGGCCGCAGCCGTGCTGCAGCGCAACTATCCCGACAGCGTGTGGTACGCTCGTGCCTACAAACTGATCGGCAAGTACCAGCCGAAGGAACTTCAGAAGAGCTGAGCCGGACTTTCGGTCGGGTTATTTCCGAGCCGGAGCACAGCTTAGTCCACCCTGTCGGTTGACTTTTCCGGCAGGGTGGCGTTGTCATGACGGCGCCATGCTCTCGCAGAAAACCCGATATACCATCCGTGCGCTTCAACATCTGGCAGACGAATACCAGCAGGGGCCGGTGCGTCTGGAGGCGATTGCCTCTGCGCAGAACATTCCGCGCAAGTTCCTGACGGTCATTCTCTCGGAACTGTCGCGCGACGGCATCGTGCGTTCGCATCGCGGGAGGGCCGGGGGATACGAACTGGCGCTTCCGCCTATCGACGTGCGCTATGGTGATATCATCCGCATTACGCGCGGCAGTCTCGCGCTCGTGCCCTGCGCCAGTCGCAACGCGCATGAGACCTGTGCTAACTGCCTGCCCGAATCCGAATGCCGCCTGCGTGCGCTGATGCTGATGTTGCGTGACGAAACGGCGGCGGTGCTTGACCGGTTGACGCTGGCCGATCCGATCGCGCTGGAAGATGCGTTCCCGCTCGATGAGTCTCCGGAAGGCGTCGCGCGACCGAACGCGGCCTGATGTTTCGGCGCGCATTTCCGGGTGACGCGCGTTTCGATTGTCGATAGAACGCTTCGCGAACATGTTGACCCGGCTTTCCATTCGCAACATCGTCCTGATCGAGGCGCTCGATCTCGATTTCGCTGGCGGCCTCGGTGTGCTCACCGGTGAGACCGGCGCGGGCAAGTCGATCCTGCTCGATGCGCTCGGCCTCGTCATCGGCAATCGCGCCGACAGCGGGCTGGTACGGGCCGGAGAGGATCGCGCCAGCGTTATCGCCAGCTTCGATTTTGCACAGCTTCCGCCCGTCGTTACCGCAGGCATCGAGGACGCCGGGATCGAGATCGAGCCCGGAGAACCGCTGATCCTGCGTCGCCAGTTGAAGGCGGACGGCGGCAGCAAGGCCTGGCTCAACGACCAGCCGGTGGGCGTGGCCCTCCTGCGTGATATTGCCCCGGCACTTGTCGAGATCCATGGCCAGCACGACGATCGCGGGCTCGTCAACGCGCGTGGCCATCGTGTGCTGCTCGATCGCTTCGCAGGCGGTGACGTGTCCGAGGTCGGTGCCGCGTGGCGGGCGTGGCGCGCCGCGCAAGGGCTGCTCGACGAGGCGCGCGAGCGGGTTTCGCGCGCTGCCGAAGAGCAGGACCTGATCGCCTCCTACCTAGCCGAACTCGAAGTGCTGGCGCCCGACGAGGGTGAGGAAGAGCAACTCGCCCATGCCCGCGCCGACATGCAGAAGGGCGAGCGGCTGGCCGATGACCTTGCTGCGCTGGCGCACGTCTGGACCGGCTCCGATTCGGCGGTGGCGAACCTGCGCGGCGCCTCGCGACGGCTGGACCGGATCGCCGGGGAGCATCCGCTGCTGGAGGAAGCGCTCGCCGCGCTCGACCGCGCACTGATCGAGGCAGGCGAGGCCGAGGAGAAGATCGACGCGGCGGTCGAGGCGCTGGCCTTCGATCCCGCCGAACTGGACCGGGTGGAAACCCGCCTGTTCGATCTGCGCGCAGCTGCCCGCAAGCACGGCTGTCAGGTCGACGATCTGCCCGCCAAGCTCGCCGAATTTCGCGAGGCGCTGGCGGTGATCGAGGGTGGTGAGGAGCATCTCATCGCGTTGGAGAAAGCGGCGCAGAAGGCCGCACTCGACTATCGCGAAATGGCAGGCGCCTTGCATGACCTGCGCCGCGCGGCGGCCAAGCGGCTCGATGTGGCGGTGGCCAGCGAACTGGCGCCGCTCAAGCTCGATGCCGCGCGCTTCCAGACGTCGGTCGTCCGCCTGCCCGAAGAGCGCTGGAGCGCGAGCGGCATGGACGCCGTCGAATTCCTGATCTCGACCAACCCCGGCACGGACTTCGCCCCATTGGCGAAGATAGCTTCGGGTGGCGAACTCTCGCGCTTCATCCTCGCGCTGAAAGTCGCGCTGGCCGAAGAGGGCGGCGCTGCGACGGTGATCTTCGACGAGATCGATCGCGGTGTCGGCGGTGCCGTGGCCGATGCTATCGGCGAGCGGCTCTCGCGCCTTGCCTCGACTGGCCAACTGCTGGCGGTGACGCACAGCCCGCAGGTCGCCGCGCGCGGAGATCGCCATTACATGATCGCCAAGTCCTCGCAGGGGACGGTCACGCGTACGTCGGTGACGCCGCTCAGCGATGCCGGGCGCAAGGAAGAGATCGCGCGCATGCTCTCGGGTGCCGAAGTGACCGACGAGGCCCGCGCCCAGGCGGATCGGCTTTTGGAGAAGCTCTAAGTGAATCGCTAGAGGAATCAAAAAGGGCGGCCCTTCCAACTGGAAAGGCCGCCCTTTTTGCGTATCGGTCTATCCTCAGCCCAGACGAGCGAGGGCGGCGGCGAGGCGCTCGGCCTCGGCGGCGTGGTGTGCGTGGTCGGCGCGGGCCTTTTCGATCGCCTCGGGCTTGGCCTTCTCGACGAACTTGGGGTTCGACAGGCGGCCTTCGAGCGACTTGGCTTCCTTCTGCGAAGCGGCGAGCGCCTTCTCCAGACGGGCCTTCTCCGCCGCGATGTCGATCACGCCTTCGAGCGGGAGAACGAGCGTCGCGTCGCCCGCGCCGATCTGCATGGCCGGGCCAGCGGGCGCGGCCTCGAAGCGGATCGCTTCCAGACGGGCGAGGCGGTCGATGGCGCTACCGTTGCGCTCGATGATCGCGCGGGTCGCCTCTGAAGGATTGCCGAGATAGGCGGTGAGGCGCGCGCCGGGAGCAATACCCAGCTCCGCCTTCGCGCCGCGCAGGTTGCCGACGAGCGCGATCAGCCATTCGACCTCGGCCTTGGCGGTAGCATCGACCTCAGCCTCCGGGGCGGGCCACTGGGCGACGATCAGTTCGCCTTCGCGCGTGCCCATCTTGCTCCACAGCTCTTCGGTGACGAAGGGCATGAACGGGTGCAGCATGACGAGGATCTGGTCGAGCACCCAGCCGGCGACGGCCTTGGTCTCGTCGTCGAACGAACCCTTGATCAGTTCGATGTACCAGTCGCAGAACTGGTTCCACACGAAGTGATAGATCGCGTTGGCAGCGGCATCGAAGCGCAGGTCGGCCATCGCCTTGTCGAGTGCGGTGACGGTTTCGACCACTTCGCCGATGATCCAGCGGTTGACCGCCGTGGTCGCCGCCGGTGCTTTGACCGAGGTGCTGGCGGTGATGCCGTTCGACTGGCAGAAGCGCGCGGCGTTCCACAGCTTGGTGGCGAAGTTGCGGTATCCCTCGACGCGCTTCTCGTCCATCTTCACGTCGCGGCCCTGGCTTTCCATGGCGGCCATGAAGAAGCGCAGCGCATCGGCGCCGTACTGGTCGATGAGGCCGAGCGGATCGACGACGTTGCCCTTCGACTTCGACATCTTGGCGCCGTCTGCCGCGCGCACCAGTCCATGCAGATAGAGCCGCTTCCACGGTACTTCCTTCATGAAGTGGATGCCCTGCATGGCCATGCGCGCATCCCAGAAGAACAGGATGTCGAAGCCCGAGACAAGCAGGTCGTTGGGATAGTGCTTCTTGACCAGCGGCGCATCCTCATCGGGCCAGCCGAGCGTGGCGAAAGGCCACAGCGCCGAGGAGAACCAGGTGTCGAGCACGTCGTTGTCGCGGGTGAGCGCCTTGTTGCCGGCGAGTGCCTGCGCCTCTTCCTCGGTCTCGGCGACAAAAATTTCGCCGTCTTCCGAGTACCACGCCGGAATCCGGTGGCCCCACCACAGCTGGCGCGAGACGCACCAGGGCTGGATGTTCTCCATCCAGTTGAAGAAGGTCTTCTCCCACGACTTGGGGACGATCTCGATCGCGCCCGAGCGCACCGCTTCCATCGGCGGCCCGGCGAGCGTTGCCGCATCGACGTACCACTGGTCGGTCAGCCAGGGCTCGATCACCACGCCGCCGCGATCGCCGTAAGGTGTCTGGATCACGCGGTCCTCAACCTTTTCGAGCAGGCCATCGGCGTCGAGCATCTCGACCACCAGCTTGCGGGCCTCGAAGCGGTCCATGCCGATGAACTCGGACGGCACGAGGCCGTCGGCGGTCTGGCAGACCTTCGCTTCGGCATCGAGCATGTTGAGCATGTCGCGCGCCTCGATCCCGGCGCGGCGGCCGACCTCGAAGTCGTTGAAGTCATGCCCCGGCGTGATCTTCACCGCGCCCGAGCCCAGTTCCGGATCGGCGTGCTCGTCGGCGACGATGGGAATCTCGCGTCCGGTGATCGGCAGCGTCACGGTGGCGCCGCGCGCGACGAGATCTTTGTAGCGTTCGTCTTCCGGATTCACGGCGACGGCCATGTCCGCCAGCATCGTCTCGGGACGGGTGGTGGCGACGTGAATATAGCCCGAGCCGTCCGAGAGCGGGTACTTTAGGTGCCAGAACGAACCGTTGATCTCGCGCGTTTCGACCTCAAGGTCGGAAATAGCGGTCTTCAGCTTCGGGTCCCAGTTCACCAGCCGCTTGTCGCGATAGATGAGGCCCTGCTTGTGCAGGTCGACGAAGACCTTGACCACCGCCCTGGTGAAGTGCGGGTCCATGGTGAACTGCTCGCGCGACCAGTCCATCGAGCAGCCGAGGCGACGCAACTGGCCGGTGATGGTGCCGCCGCTCTCGCGCTTCCAGTCCCACACCTTGTCGATGAAGCCTTCGCGCGAATAGTTCGTGCGCTTGTCGCCGGCGGCTTCCATCTGGCGCTCGACGACCATCTGCGTGGCGATGCCCGCATGATCGGTGCCGACCACCCACAGCGCATCCTTGCCCTTCAGGCGCTCGTGACGGATCACGATGTCCTGGAGGGTATTGTCGAGCGCGTGGCCGATGTGGAGCGAGCCGGTGACGTTCGGCGGCGGATTGACGATGGTGAAGGGCGCGGCATCGGGGCGCTCGGGCCGGAACAGGCCGTTCGCTTCCCAATGGGCGTACCAGCGGGTCTCGATCCCCGCCGGATCGAAGGTCTTGTCGAGCATTTCACCAGAGTTGTCGGTCATGGCGCGGGGCCATGCCAGCGCGGACGCATGCGTGCAAGCGCGAAGCGGCGCTGAGGCTGACGGCAACGGGCTTGTGTAATTTGCGCAGCATTTCGTCGACGGCCGGGAACCTCTTGCCGGTGCACGCATTTTCGCCCAATACGAGCGTACATGCGGGACTGGGCTGACTTCTCTCTGTCGGAAAACGACGATGGTGCCACCACGCTGGCGCTCAAGGGGTCTCTACGCGTCCACGCGTTGGGCGATCTCGATCGCAGGATTTCCCAGCGACGCGGGCAGTTTACCCGAATCGACATGTCGGGCGTCACTGACATCGACACCAGTGGCGCCTGGATCGTGATGAGCCATGCGCGCGAGCACGGGCTGGAGATCGTCGGCGAAAGCGACATGGCCAAGCGCCTGTTCACGGCCATCGGCCGGATCGAGGATCACACCGAAAAGGCAGAGCCGCTTCCGCGCTCGAACATCATCACCCGCAGTGTGGCTGAACTGGGCGAACTGGTGATCAACTGGGGCCATGGTTTCCTGCGCTCGGTGGCGTTCTTCGGCGCGCTGGTCAGTGCATTCGGTCGCACGATCCGCCGCCCCTCGCGCCTTCGCGGGACGGCGCTGGTCCACCACATGCAGCATGTGGGCGTGAACTCGCTGTGGATCGTGGGGTTGATGAGCTTTCTGATCGGCATCGTCATCGCCCAGCAGGGCGCGGTGCAGCTGCAGCAGTTCGGTGCTGAGATCTACACCATCAACCTGACCGGCCGTCTCTCGCTGCGCGAATTGGGCGTGCTGATGACCGCGATCATGGTCGCGGGCCGCTCGGGCTCGGCCTTCGCGGCGCAGATCGGCACGATGAAGCTGACCGAGGAGGTCGACGCGATGCGCACCATCGGCGTTGATCCGATGGAATCGCTGGTCGTGCCGCGCGTGCTGGCGGCGATGATCATGATGCCGCTGCTGGGCTTCTATTCCTCGGTGCTGGCGATCATCGGCGGCGCCTTCATCTCGAACTTCGCGCTCGACATTCCCTTCCTCACCTTCCTCCAGCGCACGCAGGAAGTGGTGCCGATCAGCGACGTGTGGATCAGCCTGATCAAGGCGCCGTTCTTCGCGTTGATCATCGCGCTGGCGGGCTGCTATCAGGGCATGCAGGTGGACACCAACGCCGAGGAAGTCGGCGCGCGCACTACGCAGGCGGTCGTCACCGCGATCTTCACGGTGATCGTGCTCGATGCGTTCTTCGCGGTGTTCTTCACCAAGATCGGCTGGAAATGAGCGCGTATTCGGAAACCGAGGTGGCCGAAGCCGAGGCGGTCGATACGGCGCACTCCGAGGACTACGGGGAATATCCCATCGTCGTCGAAGGGCTGACCAATGCCTTCGGCAGCCATCTCGTGCATGACGACCTTTCGTTCAAGGTGCGCAAGGGCGAGATTCTGGGCGTTGTCGGCGGATCGGGCACCGGCAAGTCGGTGCTGATGCGCTCGATCATCGGGCTGCAGCATCCCAGCCACGGCGAGATCACCGTGCTGGGCCATTCGATGACCGGCGCGAACGAGGAGGAAGACCTCGATATCCGCTCGCGCTGGGGCGTTTTGTTCCAGGGCGGCGCGCTGTTCTCGACGCTGACCGTGGGCGAGAACGTGCAGGTGCCGCTCAAGCAGTTCTATCCCGAGCTTTCGGACCAGCTGCTGGAGGAGGTCGCCCGCTTCAAGGTGCGCCTCTCCGGCCTGCCGGACGAGGCCTCGTTCAAGTACCCGAGCGAGCTTTCGGGCGGCATGAAGAAGCGTGCGGGGCTCGCCCGCGCGCTGGCGCTCGACCCCGAGCTGCTGTTCCTCGACGAGCCTACCGCCGGTCTCGATCCGATCGGCGCCGCTGCGTTCGACAGTCTCATCAAGGAGCTGAAGGAAACGCTGGGCCTCACCGTCTTCCTCATCACCCACGATCTCGATACGCTCTATGCGATCTGCGACCGGGTGGCGGTGCTGGCCGAAAAGAAGGTGATCGCGGTCGGCACGATCCCGGAACTGCTGGCGCTCGACCATCCGTGGATCGAGGAATACTTCAAGGGGCCGCGCGGACGCGCGGCGCAGGCGACCGAACTCCACAACGAGGCCGAAGGCACGGACGAGCCGGATACCTCGCTTTCGTTCGACGACACCACACCTACAGCGCAGGAAACCTAGGAACACGGCATGGAAACTCGGTCCAACAATCTGTGGGTCGGCGCGGTCACGCTGGTGCTGGTGGCGGCGCTGGCGGTCTTCGTCCTGTGGATCGCGCGGCTTAACCAGCACGAGCAGAAGCAGTACGACATCTTCTTCAAGCAGTCGGTTGACGGCCTCGCGAAGGGATCGGAAGTTGCCTATTCGGGCGTGCCGGTCGGGCAGGTGAAGCAGATCGAGCTGTGGCCCAAGGACCCCAGCTTCATCCGCGTGCGCATCAAGGTGGAAGAGAACGTGCCGATCACCATCGGCACCACCGCGACGATCCAGTCGAGCTTCACCGGCGTTTCGGATATCCAGCTGGAAGGCGCGGTGAAGGGCGCGGCCCCGATTACCGAGCCGGGACCGGACGGCGTGCCGGTGATCCCGACGACGCCGGGCGCCTTCAGCGAAGTGCTGGCCAATGCGCCGTTGCTGATGGAGCGCCTCGCCACGCTGACCGAGAACCTCAACCAGCTGCTCTCTGCCGATAACCGCAAGGCGATCGGCGGCATCCTGCAGAATACCAATGTCATGACCAAGCAGCTGGCTGATGCCTCGCCGCAGGTCCAGAAGACGCTGGTGGAATTGCAGGGCACGCTCAATCAGGCGACGCAGACGTTGGCCGCGTTCCAAGGCGTGGCAGGCAAGGCCGACGATCTGCTGGGCAGCAAGGGCAACTCGCTGGCCGATCAGCTGCGCAAGACACTGGCCTCGGCGCAGGCCTCGATGGACCAGCTGAATGTTACGCTGCAAACCGCGCAGCCCGCGTTCAAGGAAGTTTCCGACCAGACGCTTCCGGCCGCCAACGCCGCGATCCGCGATCTTCGCGCGACCAGCAAGGCGCTGCGTTCCGTCACCGAAAAGATCGATGAGCAGGGCGCGGGCGCGCTGTTCAAGGGGCAGAAGCTGCCCGACTACAAGCCATGAGGACCAGAGCGATGAACGCCATTTCCCTTAGCCGCATGGCTCGCCTGACGCAGGGACTGTTGCTGGCGGGCGCGGCCTGCGCGGCGCTGTCGGGCTGCATCTCGCTGGCGCCCAAGGTGCCCAACCAGTTGCTCTCGCTGACGCCCGCGCATAGCGCTCCCAGCGGCGATCTGGCCTCAGCCTCGCTCAAGGACGCGCTTGTCATCACCGAGCCCGATGCCGACCGCAGCCTCGATGTTATGCGCGTGCCGGTACGTGTCGACAATTCCAGCATCGCCTATCTCAAAAATGCGAGCTGGATGGAGAAGCCGACGCGCGAGTTCCGCGATCTGCTGGCCGAAACCATCCGAGCCAATTCCGGCAAGCTGGTGGTGGTCGACAGCGATTTCGAGGAGCCGGGCCAGACCGTGCTCAGCGGTCGCCTGCTCGATATGGGCTATGTCGCCGCGACGCACACCGTGGTGGTGCGGTTTGATGCGATCCTCAACCAGCCCGGCGCCAAGGTCGTGACCCGCCGTTTCGAGGCGAGCGTGCCCAATGTCGAGGCCAAGGCCGCTGCCGTCGGCCCGGCGCTCAACACGGCGGCCAATCAGGTCGCCCAACAGGTCGCCGACTGGATGAAGACTCAAGGGTGAGCGGGCGGGGTAATCCCCCGCCGCGCATAGCCGTCAGTTTCGCGAGAGGCGGGCGAAGTCCATCGCCAGCTTGAACGCCTCGAAGCGGATCGCGCGGCGCTGCGTTGCCTCGTGATCCTCACCCCACAGCTCGACCTGCCAGTCCTCTTCCAGATTGGCCGCGTTCCACAGGCTTTCAGCCTCGGCATCCGGCGTGATCGCAGCCAGGGCTATCGACAGCGAGGCGGCAAGGCTGGCCAGCATGTTCAGCGCGGCGAGGGTGAAGGCATCTTCGCTCTCGATTTTCGCGCGCAGGGTTGCGAGGGTTTGCTCGGGCTGCGGGCGGTGGATGATCCCCGAAATGCGCGTGTAGCGAACGCCAAGGTCCGCCTCGATCCGGGCGAGCAAGGGCTCCCACACCGCCTGCTGGTGCGCGTAGAGGGCATCCTCGGGATCGGCGCGATAACACAGCGTATCGGTTTCGGCGTAAGGCAGCAGACCTTGGGCGAGCGCGGCGCGGTCGTCGGCGACGACATCGAGCGCGAAGTCGGCGAGATCGCGCAGCCGGAACGAGGCCGGATCGATCGTCTCGCCTTGCGCATTCCATTCGGCGGCCAGCGCCTCGGCCAGCGCCGCGCTCGGCACCACCTGTGCGCGACCGCCGGCAGTGCGGATCGGTCGCCCGTCGAGCACGATGCGCCAGCCTTCGGAAATCTGTTCGATGGCGGCGGCGGTGTAGAAACGCTTCATTCGGGGGACTTCCAGCGACGGATCAGCAGGGCAGGCAGGACGAAGATCGCCACCAGCCCGAGAAGGAGCAGCGCATAGCCGCCGTATCGCGCGGAGTCACCCGCCACCGCGCCGAGACGGCCTTCAGTGAGCAGCAGGCCGAGGATGACCAGCGCCACGCCGCCCAGACGCAAGGCCTGAAGGGCGAAAAATCGCGCCTTTGCCGGGTCTTTCGGATTCATCCCAGCAGATGCGCGCGCAGCGCCTCGGGGCTGTGGGCGACCCATTCGGCGCCGGCCTCGGCCAGTTCCTGCGGCTGGTGATAGCCCCAGTCGACGCCCACGGCGCGGGCACCGGCGTTCACCGCCATATGCATGTCGTACACGGTATCGCCCAGCATCACGGTCTCTTCGGGCTGTGCTCCCGCCTCGAACAGGGCGGCCTCCAGCATGGCCGGATGGGGCTTGGAGGGATGCCGGTCGGCGGTCTGGAGTGTGTGGAACAGGCCCGCGACGCCGTTCTCGACCAGACAGTGCGTGAGCCCACGGTCGGACATGCCGGTCGCGACGCCGAGCGTCCACCCGGCATCGACCAGCGCATGCAGCAGGTCGGCAATGCCCGGAAACAGCGGCTGCGAGACGCGCCCTTCGGTGCGCGCCTGCCGGAACAGCTGCTTGTAGGCATCGGCGAGGCCGTGATGGATCTCGGCAGTTTCGTCTGGCAGCAGCTGCCGCATCGCCTGCGGCAGCGAGAGGCCGACCGCGCGGCGAATGCGATTACGGTCGGGCGCGGACAGGCCGAACTGCGCGAAGGCACCTTCCATCGCCTCGCAGATCGGGGCCTGCCCGTCGACAAGCGTGCCGTCGCAGTCGAAGACCGCCAGCTTCATCTCAACGCTTTCCGCGCGGTGCCGATGGACGGCCCGAGGGCTTGCCGCCTGCCGGACGACCGCCGCCTGAGGGGCGTCCGCCGCTGGCCGGACGGCTCGCACCCGAACGGGCGCCGGGCTTGCCTGCAGGCTTACCTGTACCGCGAGGGGCGCTCTTGGTGCCGGGCTTGCCGCCCGGTTTCCCGGCAGGCTTGCTGCCGGGACGCGAGGGGCGGCTTTGGCCCGACTGGCCATCGATACGCTTGCGACGCTCGCCGCGACGTTCCTTGCGGTATTCCTTGGCGTGCTGCTTGGCGGCGCGCTTCTGGTCTTCCTTGGTGAATTCGGCCGGACCTTCGGGCAGATCGGGCGCCTCGCTTTCCTCGAAGCCGAGTGCGGCGAGCGAGGTGGCGAAGTGTTCGGGCAACTCGGCGGTGACGTCCAGCGGCGTGCCGTCCGGGTGATCGATAATCAGGCGACGGGCGTGCAGGTGCATCTTGCGGCTGATCGTGCCCGACAGGAACGCATCCTGTCCGCCGTACTTGCCGTCACCCACGATCGGGTGGCCGATCGCGGCCATGTGGACGCGCAACTGGTGCGTGCGTCCGGTCAGCGGGTGCAGCTCGACCCAGGCGGCGCGGTTGCCCGCGCGGTCGATCACGCGATAGCGTGTACGCGCCGACTGGCCGCCTTCCTCGTCGACATGCATCTTCTCGCCGCCGGTACCCGGCTGCTTGGCGAGCGGCAGTTCGATCATCCCGTCCGAGATCGAGGGCACGCCGATCACAAGCGCCCAGTAGATCTTCTTGGCGGTGCGCCCCGAAAAGCGCTTCGAGAAGAACGAGGCGCTGCCCGGCGTGCGGGCGATCAGCAGGACGCCCGAGGTATCCTTGTCGAGACGGTGGACCAGACGCGGGCGCGGTCCACGGTCGGCATAGGCATCGAGCAGGCCGTCGACATGCTGGTGCGTGCCGCTGCCGCCTTGCGTTGCAAGGCCCGGCGGCTTGTTGAGCACGATCGCGGCGCGGTCCTGCGTGATGACCATCGAATCGGCGAGTTCCAGCTCGGCCTCGGTCAGTTCGCGGCGCACGCGTTCACCGCTGGCATTGGTGCGCGGATCACCACCCGGCGGCACGCGCAGCACTTGCCCCGGGGTCAGTCGGGTGTCGACATCGGCGCGCTTGCCGTCGACACGAATCTGTCCGGTGCGCGCCCAGCGCGAGACGGTGGCGAAGCCGACCTGCGGCAGGTGGCGCTTGAACCAGCGGTCGAGCCGCACGCCATCGTCGTCATGGCCGACGGTGAACTGGCGAACGCTGTCGCTATCGGAGGAGGGAGTATGGGGATCGTACGTCATCAGATCGCTCTCGCAACAGAAAGTCCCGCTACCAGCGCGACGATCCCGGTCAGTACCGAAAGCCCGGCATAGAACATGCCAAGGCCCGGTTGGCCGCGTTGGGCCAGCGAGATCACGTCGAGAGAGAACGAGGAGAAAGTGGTGAAACCGCCCATCACGCCGACCATCAGGAACAGGCGTGCCGATTCGCTGTGGGTTCCCTGACGCGCGAATAGCCCCACGATTACGCCCATGACGAGCGAGCCAAGCACGTTGACGGTCAGGGTCGAAGCCGGGAATGTCGCGGCACGAACAGGGCCGAGCAGGGCGCTCCAGCCAAGGCCGACGACATAGCGCAGCCACGAGCCGAGCGCGCCACCGGCTGCCACTAGCAGCGATGCGCTAAGGAAATTGGGAATGGGCATCGTTGGCCCTTAGCCGGGAATCGGCGGATTTCCAATCGTGTGCAGGCGATCTATATGGCGCGAGCGTCGATTCGGGTTCATCGCGGGTAATTCCGTGGTGTGCGAGGGTTGAAGCAGGGCCTTGCCGGGCGTATTTAAGCGGTTCTCCCGGCAAGATTGCTTGCCTTTGTCGCCATGCAGTGCTAGCGGCGCCCAACTTCGTGCCATCCTGTAAGGGAATCGGGCACGGTATCGGTTTTCATTTTCAGGGTCCGCCGCGTCGGCATGCGGAGTTTGGGCCCTACCAGTGAGGTGTGTCAGTTTATGCAGATTCTCGTTCGCGACAACAACGTTGACCAGGCCCTTCGTGCGCTCAAGAAGAAGCTGCAGCGCGAAGGCGTCTATCGCGAAATGAAGCTGCGTCGTCACTTCGAGAAGCCCTCGGAAAAGCGCGCTCGCGAAAAGGCTGCTGCCGTTCGTCGCGCCCGCAAGCTGGAGCGCAAGCGCATGGAGCGCGACGGCGTCAAGTAAGTCGTTGTTCCCCGCTGCATCTGCGGATGCATTTTTAGAGCGGGGAAACGACAGGCCATACGGCGTTCACGCTTGAACGCCGGACCTGCTTGAGCCATGAGGGCGCGGACGAACCATCCGCGCCTTCTTGCATTTGTGCGCTCCGGTCCTCGGGGCATGCAGCCGGTCGGCGCAGACATAACAACCGCGACATTATCAACGCGATATCCCAACGAGGCCCCTGACCATGACCGAGATCACCCGCGTTCCGCTCCAGCCTGTCGCCAAGGGCTCGCTGGGCAAGATCTGGGGCGGCGTCGTCGTCCTCGCGATTGCTGCGGCGGGAATCGCCTACGCCACCGTTCCGGCTTCGGTGAAGGTTTCCACGCTCAAGGCTGGTGCTGGCGATTCGCCGACGGTCGATGATGTCGTGCTGATCAACTACAAGGGCATGCTGCCCGACGGTCAGGTGTTCGATCAGGCCAACCAGGTGCCGATGGAACTGAACGGCGTGATCCCCGGCTTCGCCAAGGCGCTGGTGCAGATGCAGCGCGGCGGCAAGTACGAGGTGAAGATACCCTCGTCGCTGGCCTATGGCGACAAGGCCGTCGGCAAGATCCCGGCGAACACTGACCTCACCTTCGATATCGACCTGATCGATTACAAGACCCGCGCCGAAATCCAGCAGATCCAGCAGATGCAGCAAATGCAGATGCAGATGCAGGGTGGCGCAGCAGGCGGTGCTGCTGCCGGTGCTCCGGTCGGTGCTCCCGACGCGGCAGGCGCCGCGCCGGCGACCCAGCCCTGATCGCGGCGGGCCTTTCGTTGACGACGATCGCGCGCGGCCTCGGTGCGGCTCTTCTTGCCGGTGCTGCCTTCGTGGCAGCGCCTGTTCTCGCTGCGCCTGCGGCGAAGACAGCACCCGTGGCGAAAGCCGCACCTGCGGCAGCAGCGGCTCCCGCAGCGCCCCCGGCTCCGGCAAAGCCTGCGCGTGCCGTGACGGTCACGGTGCTGACGCCGGGGGAAGGCGCCAAGCCTGCCGCCGACGACTACGTGCTGGTGAACTACAAGGGCATGCTGCCCGACGGCACCGTGTTCGACCAGAACGAGAACGCGGTGATGCCGCTGGCGGAGGTCGTTCCCGGCTTCGCGCAAGGGCTCGTGCAGATGCAGCGCGGCGGCACCTATCGCATGGTGATCCCTTCGGAGCTTGGCTACGGCGCCGAGGGCGGTGGGCCGATCCCGCCGAATACCGATCTGACCTTCGAAGTCACGCTGCTCGACTTCAAGACGCAGGCCGAGCTTCAGGCGATGATGTCGCAGATGCAGGCTGCCGAGGCCGATCGCGAGAAGGAGGCAGGGCAGGACGCCACGCCTTCCGATACGCCGTCGGACACTGCGACGCCGGACGCCACGGGAACGCAGGCCCAACCCCAACAACACTGATCGCGCGTATCCGCGGGGGCTCCCGCTTGATGCCGCACCCGGTGCCTGCTAGCGCGGGCAAGAGGCTTGGTGGCCGCGACGTGTCGCGTGCTTGCCGGGCCATTCGATTTATCCGACGCAAGAACCATCCGAAGGAAGCAAGCAAAGCCATGTCGGTCGATACCGCAACGGTGGCGAAGATCGCCAGTCTGGCCCGCATCAAGCTGGGTGAGGACGAACTGGGCGCGATGGTGCCCGAACTCAACGGCATTCTGGCCTGGGTGGAGCAACTGGGCGAGGTGGACACCAGCGCGGTCGAGCCGATGACCGCCGTCATCCCCAACACGCTGCGCCTGCGCGACGACGTGATCGATGCCGATCCGCTGACCGCCGGTGGTCGCCGTGATGCAGTGCTCGCCAATGCGCCCGCGCCCGAGCATGGCTTCTTTGGCGTGCCCAAGGTAATCGAGTAAGTCCTTCGAATTCGGCGCAATTGCGTGATCGAAGACCCGGACGATTTTTCCTCGTTCCTCTACGGACGCGGAGCACAAGAGCTGGAACACAGCATGACTGACCTTACCGAACTCGGCGTAGCCGACATCCGCGACGGCGTTGCCAAGGGCGACTTTTCTGCCGTCGAAGTGGCGGAGGCGTTCAACGCCAATGTCGCTGCGGCGCAGGAAGCGCTGAACGCCTTCATCGTCGCCACCCCCGAAGCCGCTGTTGCGTCCGCGCAGGCGATCGACGCCAAGCGCGCCAGGGGCGAGGCTCTGGGCAAGATGGGCGGCGTGCCCATCGGCATGAAGGATCTGTTCGCGACCTTCGACGTCCAGACCACCGCCGCCAGCCATATGCTGGAAGGCTTCAAGCCACAGTACGAATCGACCGTCTCGCAGAAGCTGTGGAATGCAGGCTGCGGCATGCTGGGCAAGCTCAACCTTGACCAGTTCGCGATGGGTTCGTCGAACGAGACCAGCTATTTCGGCAACGTGATCTCGCCGTGGAAGCGCAATGACGGCGGCAATGCGCCGCTGGCACCGGGCGGTTCCTCGGGCGGTTCGTCCGCCGCGCTTGCCGCACGCCTGTGCCCGGCCGCGACCGGCACCGACACCGGCGGCTCGATCCGCCAGCCCGCCGCCTTCACCGGCACCACCGGCATCAAGCCGACCTATGGCCGCTGCTCGCGCTGGGGCGTCGTTGCGTTCGCCTCCTCGCTCGATCAGGCGGGACCGATGGCGCGCTCGGTGCAGGACTGCGCGATCATGCTCGAAGCCATGGCCGGTTTCGATCCCAAGGATGCGACCAGCCTCGACATGCCGGTGCCCGACTGGGAAGCCGCGCTCTCGGGCGACCTCAAGGGCAAGAAGGTCGGTATTCCGAAGGAATACCGCGTCGAGGGTCTGGACGAGGACGTGGCCAAGTCGTGGGACGACGGCATCGCCTGGCTGAAGGATGCAGGGGCCGAGATCGTCGAGATCTCGCTGCCGCATACCAAGTACGCGCTGCCGACCTACTACATCATCGCCCCTGCCGAAGCCTCATCGAACCTCGCGCGCTATGACGGCGTGCGTTACGGCCTGCGCGACCTGCCCGAAGGGGCTAACCTTCAGGACATGTACGCCGCCACCCGCGCCGCCGGGTTCGGCCCCGAGGTCAAGCGCCGCATCCTGATTGGCACCTATGTGCTCTCGGCGGGCTTCTACGATGCGTATTACACGCAGGCGCAGAAGGTCCGCACGCTGATCGCGCAGGACTTCGCCAAGGCGTTCGAGCACTGCGACGTTATCCTCGCCCCGACCGCGCCCAGCGCCGCCTTCGGCCTTGGCGAGAATGTCGACGATCCGCTCAAGATGTACCTGAACGACGTGTTCGCGGTCCCGGCCTCGCTGGCGGGTCTGCCCGCCATGTCGGTGCCAGCAGGCCTCAACCGCGAGGGCCTGCCGCTCGGCCTGCAGGTGATCGGCAAGGCCTTCGACGAACAGGGTGTCCTCAACGCCGGCCTCGCCATCGAGGCGCGCGCGCAGTTCGCGGCCAAGCCGGAGAAGTGGTGGTAATATGAGCAACTATCGTATCCAGGGCGCCACGGGTGAGTGGGAGGTCGTCATCGGCCTCGAAGTCCACGCGCAGGTCACGTCGAACTCCAAGCTGTTCTCCAGCGCGGCGACCGCGTTCGGCGCCGAGCCGAACACGCAGGTCTCGCTGATCGACGCGGCGATGCCGGGCATGTTGCCGGTGCCGAACCGCGAGTGCATCCGTCAGGCGGTGCGCACCGGCATGGCCATCGAGGCGCAGATCAACAAGTGGTCGCGCTTCGACCGCAAGAACTACTTCTATGCGGATCTCCCGCAGGGCTATCAGATCAGCCAGCTCTACCATCCGCTGGTGGGCGAAGGCTCGCTGACCATCGAGGCGGACGAGAAGGCCGGTATCCCCGAAGACAAGGTCATCGGGATCGAGCGTATTCACGTCGAGCAGGATGCGGGCAAGCTGATGCACGATCAGCACCCGACGATGTCCTATGTCGATCTCAACCGTGTGGGCGTGGCACTGATGGAAATCGTCAGTCGTCCGGACATGACCTCGCCCGCCGAGGCCGGGGCATACGTCGCCAAGCTGCGCCAGATCCTGCGCTATGTCGGCTCGTGCGACGGCAACATGGATCAGGGCTCGATGCGCTGCGACGTCAACGTCTCGGTGCGCAAGGCGGGTGAGCCGTTCGGCACGCGCACCGAAACCAAGAACGTCAACTCGGTGCGCTTCGTCATGCAGACGATCGAGCACGAGGCCTCGCGTCAGGTCGACGTGCTGGAGAGCGGCGGCAAGATCGTGCAGGAAACCCGCCTGTTCGATCCGACCACCGGCACCACGCGCTCGATGCGTTCGAAGGAAGACGCGCACGACTATCGCTACTTCCCCGATCCGGACCTGCTGCCGCTGGAGCTGGACGACGCGTTTCTGGAAGACTGCCGCAACTCGCTGCCCGAACTGCCCGACGCCAAGCGCGCACGCTACACCGGTGAGCTGGGCCTTTCGGCCTACAACGCGCAGGTGCTGACGGCGGACGTCGATACCGCGCGCTGGTTCGAGGTGCTGCTGGCCGAGACAGCGGCGGCATCGGACAAGAGCCCGGCGGACGTTGCCAAGCAGGCGGCGAACTGGCTGATCTCGGAACTGTTCGGCGCGCTCAACAAGTCGGGCACCTCGCTGACCGAATCGTCGATTACGCCGGTGAAGGGCGCCGAACTGCTGGCGCTGGTCAGCAAGGGTACGATTTCCGGATCGATCGCCAAGCAGGTGCTGGAGATCATGCTCGAAACCGGCGACGGCGCTGGTGCAATCGTCGAGCGCGAGGGCCTGAAGCAGGAGAGCGACACCGGCGCTATCGAAGCGAAGGTGGACGAGATTCTGGCTGCCAATGGCGAGAAGGTTGCCCAGTACAAGGAGGGCAAGGTCGCGCTGTTCGGTTTCTTCGTCGGTCAGACGATGAAGGCGATGCAGGGCAAGGCCAACCCGCAGGTGGTCAACGAGATCCTGAAGGCCAAGCTCGGCTGATCGAGGTCTGCGACTGACATGAAAAAGGCCCGCGTTCCGGTGAGGAGCGCGGGCCTTGGGGCCTAGGTCGGCCGCCAAAAATCACCCAGTGCGCGTGCCCGTCATCGGATAGCTGCCCATGAACCCGGCCTTGGCGGTGCCCGAAAGCGTGTCGCCGGAAATCGTCGCGGAGCATTCGATCTCCAGCGGGATCGGCACCGGCGTCTTCATCGTCCATTCGAGGGTCTCGCCCGAGACCGTCCCGGTGATCGAGAGCGCGCCGAGCGCGCCCGCGACCTTGCCGGTGAACGAGGCGCCGGTGGCGTCCGGAACCACGCTCAGCGTGCCTTTCTGTTCACCCATCGGGGTGGCGACTGCAAAGTCGTAGGTTCCGGCAATTCCCATCAGTTCTCTCCTGTATCGTCCCCGTCGGCGCTGGCGCCGCCGACCTTGGGAGCCTCGCGGACTTCGACCGGCAGGCCAAGACCCTTGAGTTGGGGTTCGACCACCGATTTGTCACCCACGATAACGAACGTCATACCGCCGGGCTGCAACCACTGGGCGGCAGCCTGCCCGATCGCCTTGCCATCAATGGCGCGCAGGGTGGCGGGGAGCTTGGCGTAGTAGTCGTCCGGGCGGCCGAGCAGTTCGTCCTTGCGGATGGCCGACAGGACGTCGCTGTTGGTCTCGAACTCGTTCGGCAGGCCCCGGATGGTGCCATCGGTCACGCGCTGGAGTTCGACCGGGGTGACGGGCTGGGTCGCCGGGAATGCCTTCATGTCGGCGATCATCGCGGCGATGGAGGCGCCGGTCTTGTCGGACTGCACCGGCGCGCGCAAGGTGAGCGCTCGCGGCCCCATCGGCTGGGTGACGCCCGAGGCGACGCCATAGCTCCAGCCCTTCTCCTCGCGAATGTCGCTGTTGAGGCGCGAGAGGAAGTCGCCGCCGAGCACGTCGTTCGCCAGCATCAGCGGCTCCATGCCCTGCGTGCGGCCGGTAAGGCCCTCCACGCGCCCGGCCATGATGACCGACTGCGGCGAATGCGGGCGGTCGATCAGCACGATCCGCGCGGTGGGTGCGGGCGTGGCGGCGGTGATCGGCTTGACCGGCTTGGCGCCTGCCGGAGCCTTCCAGCCACCGAACGCCTGTTCGAGCAGGGGCTTCAACTGCGCCATCGTAATATCGCCGACCACGGTGATCTTCGCGAGATCGGGGCGCAGCCACTTGTCGTGCGCGGCCTTGAGGTCGGCGGGCGTCAGCGCGGCGAGCGAGGTTGCATTGCCGAGGCCGTCCGAAGGCTGGGCATAGGGATGCTTGCCGAAAAGCTCGGCCGCCAGCGTGCGGTTGGCAAGGTAGTTGGGCGAGGACAGCACTTGCGCCAGCTTGGCTTCGGTCTGCCCCTTCACGCGCTCCACGTCTTCGGGCTTGAAGGCCGGGTGCAGCAGCACGTCGGCGGCCAGCGCCAGCGAGGGGGCGAGGTTGGCGGTCAGCGCACTGAGGCCGATGGTGCTCTGGTCGAGCGAGGCCCCTGTCTGGATCTGCGCGCCCAGACGCTCCTGCTCTTCGGCGATCTGGGTGGCGCTGCGGCTGGTCGTGCCCTCGTCGAGCATGCCCAGCATCAGCCCCTGCGTGCCCGGCGTGTCGAGCGCGTCGGCAGCGTAACCGGCGTCGAAGTCGATGGCGATCTCGACCTTGGGGATCGCGGTGCGGCGCGCCAGCACCACCGGAATGCCGTTGGACAGCGTTGCGCGTTCCAGCGTGGGGAACTTGAGCGCTTCGACCGGCTGTACCGCAGGCGCAGTGCGCTTGGGGCCTTCGGGCAGCGGCGGAGCCTTGGCGTGCGGGTCCTTCGGCGGGGCCGGGTGGTCCTTTTCGTCACCCCAGCCGCCAAGCTGGTCGCCGCTCATCGTGCGCTCACCCGGCACGATCGCCAGCTTGAACACCGGACGGCCCATCCACTTGGCCACCGCTGCACGCACCGCCTCGGGGGTGAGTGCGGCCATCGCTTCGAGGTCTTTCTTGTACTTCGCCGGATCCCCTGAATAGACTTCGCCTTCGGCCAATGTGGCGCCCTTGCCGGAGAAGCCGCCGACCATTTCCAGTCCGTCGATCTGGCTGGACATGATGCTGACGACGGCGCGTTGCACCTCGTCGGCGGTCGGCCCCTTGGTGATGAAATCGGCGATCACCTTGTCGAGCGCGGCTTCGGCAGCGGCGCGATCGACGCCGGGCTTCACGTCCATCTGCGCCTGCAGATAGCTCAGCTCCTGCTGCACCTCGTCACTGGCCGTAACGCTGACGGCCTGCTGCGAGCCGCGCACCAGCGCGTTGTCGAGGCGAGAACTGCCAAGGCCGCCGAGAATGTAGAGGCCCACCTGAAGTGCCGGCGTTTCGGGATCGTTGACACCCGGCCCGGTCCATTCGCGCATCAGGCGCAGCACCGGCACCTGATCGGTGATGTCGAGCGACTTGGGCGCGGCCAGTGTCACCGGCCCGGCATTCACCGGTTGCACTGCGGGGCCGCGCGGAATCCAGCCGAACCACTTCTCAACCTTGGGCCTGGCCGTCGCTGCGTCGATATCGCCGGAGAGTACAAGGACCACGTTGTTGGGGCCATAGTGGTCGGTGAACCACTTGCGCACGTCGGTCAGCGTTGCGGCATCGAGGTCGGCCATCGAGCCGATGGTGGTATGCCGATAGGGGTGGCCGATCGGCAGCAGCCCTTCGGCTTCGGCGTACTGGACGAGGCCATAGGGCTGGTTGTCACCCTGACGCTTTTCGTTCTGGACAACGCCGCGCTGCTTGTCGAGCTTGTCCTGCGTCACCGCCGGGAGCAGGTCGCCCATGCGGTCGCTTTCCATGAACAGCGCCAGATCGAGCGCGCCGGTCGGCACGGTCTCGACGTAATTGGTGCGATCGTACCAGGTCGAGCCATTGGTGGCGGTGGAGCCTGCCGCCTCCAGCGGAATGTCGAAGTTGGGCACATTGGCCGAGCCGCCGAAGAACAGGTGCTCGTAGAGGTGCGCAAAGCCGGTGTGGCCGCGCGGCTCGTTCTTGGAGCCGACGCGGTAGTAGACCGTCACGCCGACGATGGGCGCCTTGCGGTCGGTATGGATGATGGTGGTGAGGCCATTGGGCAGCGTGAAGGTCTGATAGGGGATATCGATCTGCGCGGCGAGCTGCGCGGGGCTGGCTGCCGGGGCGGTGCTCTGCGTACTGGGTGCTGTCGCGTCGGGAGCGGGCGGCCTGGCCTTCGCGAGCGCCGGGGCGCTGATCGACAGCGCGGCGAGCGGCAGGGCAAGGGCGGCGGTCAGCGCGAGCGTGCGCGAAAGGGGGGAGTGTCGCATAGGCAATGTGTAACACGGCCTTGGGATTGGGGAAGGGTCATCCGAGCCATTTTCGCGGTGATGCGATTGAAATCGCTCGCCTTGCGCCCACATGATCGGGGGGCCGGGCGTGCTTGCGGATTTGAGGCGATCCGGCCCCTTGTGTGGCAATAATGCAACACTATATCTGAGGGATCAGGAGGCAACTCGTTCCATGAATCTCGAAAAGTTTACCGACCGCGCCGAGGGCTTTCTTCAGGCAGCGCAGACCGTGGCGATCCGGCTGAGCCATCAGCGCATTGCGCCCGAACATATCCTCAAGGCCCTGCTCGACGATCCCGAAGGTATGGCCGCCGGGCTGATCCAGCGCGCGGGCGGCAATGCTGCATTCGCCGTGCAGGAGCTGGACGCGGCGCTGGCCAAGCTGCCGTCCGTTTCGGGCAGCGGCGCGCAAGGTGCGCCCGGCCTCGATAACGACGCGGTGCGCGTGCTCGATCAGGCCGAGCAGCTGTCCGCCAAGTCGGGCGACAGTTTCGTCACCGTCGAGCGGCTGCTGCTGGCCCTGGCGCTGGCCAAGACCACGGCGGCGGGCAAGGCGCTGGAGGCGGGCAATCTCACCCCGCAGGCGCTGGAAGCCGCGATCACCCAGCTGCGCGGCGGTCGTACCGCCGACAGCGCGGGCGCCGAAAACGCCTACGATGCGATGAAGAAGTATGCGCGCGATCTGACGCAGGCCGCGAAGGACGGCAAGCTCGATCCGGTGATCGGCCGCGACGAGGAAATCCGCCGCACCGTGCAGATCCTCGCGCGCCGCACCAAGAACAACCCCGTGCTCATCGGCGATCCCGGCGTCGGCAAGACTGCCATCGCCGAGGGCCTCGCGCTGCGCATCGCCAATGGCGACGTGCCCGATTCGCTCAAGGATCGCCAGCTGATGGCGCTCGACATGGGTTCGCTGATCGCGGGCGCGAAGTATCGCGGCGAGTTCGAGGAGCGCCTGAAAGCCGTGCTCGACGAGGTGAAGGGCGCGGACGGCCAGATCATCCTGTTCATCGACGAGATGCACACGCTGATCGGCGCGGGCGCGTCGGAAGGCTCGATGGATGCGGGCAACCTGCTCAAGCCCGCGCTCGCACGCGGCGAACTGCACTGCATCGGCGCGACAACGCTCGACGAGTACCAGAAGTACGTCGAGAAGGACGCGGCCCTGCAGCGCCGTTTCCAGCCGGTCTTCGTCGGCGAACCCACGGTTGAGGACACCATCTCGATCCTGCGCGGGCTCAAGGAGAAGTACGAGCTGCACCACGGCGTGCGGATTACCGATGGCGCGCTGGTGGCCGCGGCGACGCTGTCGAACCGCTACATCACCAACCGCTTCCTGCCCGACAAGGCGATCGACCTGATGGACGAGGCCGCCAGCCGCATCCGCATGGAAGTGGAGAGCAAGCCCGAGGAGATCGAGAAACTCGACCGCCGCATCATCCAGCTCAAGATCGAGGAAATGGCGCTCTCGAAGGAGAACGATACGGCCTCGAAGGACCGGCTGGTGGCGCTGCGTGAGGAACTGGCAAACCTTGAACAGCAGTCGAGCGAACTGACCACCCGCTGGCAGAACGAGCGCGACAAGATCGCTGCCGAGGGCCGCGTGAAGGAGCAGCTCGATGCCGCGCGGATCGAACTGGAGCAGGCGCAGCGTCAGGGCGACTATGCCAAGGCGGGCGAGCTTTCGTACTCGAAGATTCCCGCGCTGGAAAAGCAGCTTTCCGAGGCACAGGCGCAGTCGAGCAATGCGCTGCTGCGCGAGGAAGTGACCGAGGATGATATTGCCGGGGTCGTCAGCCGCTGGACTGGCGTTCCGGTCGACCGGATGCTGCAGGGTGAGCGCGAGAAGCTGCTCAACATGGAGCAGGTGATCGGCGCGCGCGTCATCGGGCAGGAGCAGGCGGTGGCTGCCGTGTCGAAGGCGGTACGTCGCGCGCGGGCGGGACTTCAGGACCCGAACCGCCCGCTCGGCTCATTCCTGTTCCTCGGCCCCACGGGCGTCGGCAAGACCGAGCTGACCAAGGCGCTTGCCGAATTCCTGTTCGACGATGACACGGCGATGGTGCGCATCGACATGTCGGAGTTCATGGAAAAGCATGCGGTGTCCCGCCTGATCGGCGCGCCTCCGGGCTATGTCGGGTACGACGAGGGCGGTGTGCTGACCGAGGCTGTGCGGCGCAGGCCCTATCAGGTCGTGCTGTTCGACGAGGTGGAAAAGGCGCACCCCGATGTCTTCAACGTCCTTCTTCAGGTACTCGACGACGGGCGGCTGACCGATGGGCAGGGGCGTCAGGTGGACTTCACCAACACGATCATCATCCTGACCAGCAACCTGGGCAGCCAGTACCTCGCCAGCCTGGACGACGATCAGGATGTCGAGGCGGTCGAGCCGCAGGTGATGGAAGTGGTACGGGGGCATTTCCGGCCCGAGTTCCTCAACCGTCTGGACGAGATCGTGCTGTTCCACCGGCTGGGGCAGAGCCACATGGGCCCGATTGTCGATATCCAGGTCAACCGGGTGCAGAAGCTGCTCAAGGATCGCAAGATCCTGCTCGATCTGACCGAGGCGGCCAAGCGCTGGCTGGGCCGGGTCGGTTATGATCCGATCTACGGCGCGCGACCTCTGAAACGCGCGGTGCAGCGCTACCTGCAGGATCCGCTGGCCGAAAAGCTGCTGGCAGGCGATGTGCCCGATGGCTCGCATGTCCACATCGAGGATGGCGATGGCGCGCTGGTGATGACGGTCGAGTAAGCCTCTACCGATCAGGGCTGAAGAGGGCGGGAGCGGTGACGTTCCCGCCCTTTTTCTTTGTCCGCCGGATTGAAGGGAAAAGAAAAGGGCGACCTCTTGCGAGGCCGCCCCTTTGTTCGTTCGGCATGAAATCCGAGGCGCAAGCCTTAGAAGTCGGCCTTGATACCGGCCTTGAAGTAACGGCCGAGAATGCCGTCGCCACCTGCGACCGGGTTGTAGAACTGCGCACCATAAGTGACGACGTCGATGGGAGGCATCTTGTCGAACACGTTGTTCATGGTGAAGTACAGGGTGTACTTGTCGGCAACCTTGGTCTGGAAGTTCAGGTCGAACGTCCAGTACGAAGGCACGCGGCAGCCGGTGGGCGAGTAACCCGGATCGAGGCTGCAGTCCTTGTAGTCGCCGCCCTGATCCATGGCCGACAGGTCATAGCCGTCGGTCATGTTGAGCGTACCGGTCAGCTGATAGTTGTCGTAGGTGGCCGTGGTCGACCAGGTGCCGCGCCACTTCGGCGTGCCCGAGCCGGCGGTCAGGTTGTAGTTGCCCAGCGTACCGTCATAGCGCTGCTTCACACCGTCCACGGTCGTCGACAGCTCGATGACGTAAGTCGCCGAAACGTTGGTCGACAGCGAGAACTTGTCCGAGAAGTCGTGGCTGGCGTTGAGATTGAAATCGAGACCGGACGAACGGATGGTGTCCGCGTTGATCAGCTGGGCCTGCACGAAGGCCACGGTCGGCTTCGCGTTAGGATAGTTCACGTCCGGCGAGTTGGTGATGATCGTGATCGACGGATCGTAAGCTTCACCGGCATAGTACGCCTGCAGAGCTGCACCCGTGTCCGGGGTGGTGATCGCGCCGGTCTTCTTGATGTTGTAGTAATCGACCGTGAACTTCACGTTGCGGATCGGCATGAAGTCGACCTTGGCGGTGAAGCTGCGCGACTTTTCAGGCTTCAGGTTCGGGCTGGCCAGCGTGGTCGAGCCGTAGGAGGCAGCGTTGATATAGGTCGGGCAGGTCGAATAACCGTTGGTATTGGTGCTCGAGGTAGCACGGGTATTACAACCGTACTGGGCCAGATAGGCATCGTTGAACAGACCGGCGCCATTGTTCACGTATCCCGTGACCGGCAACGCATTGGCTTCGCCAAACGAAGGAATACGGAAACCGCGCGAGTAGGTGCCGCTGATCGCGATCTGGCGGATCGGGGTGAACACCGCACCGAACTTCGGCGAGAAGGCATTCTGGCCTGACGAGTACTTGTCGTAGCGACCAGCTGCGTTCAGCGTCAGCATGTCGAGCACCGGCGCGTTGATTTCGCCGAAGGCCGAGTAGACGTAGCGGCTGCCCTTGGTGCCGAACGCGTTCAGGGTAAAGTAGCGCTCGGTCGGGCCGTTGATGTCCGAGTTTGCGCTGGGTGCGTTGACCGCCTCGTAGCGAACCGATCCGCCGACGCCGATTTCAAGCGGACCGCCGGGCAGCTGGGCCGCTTCCCAGTTCAGGGTTCCCTGGATCTGGTCTTCGTCCGAAGTCGCGTTCGAGATGTTGCTCGGGTAGAGGTAATCGTTCACCTCTGCCGTGTTCTGGGAGGGATCGACGAAGTTGTACGAACCGTCTGCGATCGCGTTCAGCAGGTGCTGGATATAGACATAGCCGTCCTGCGTGCGGCGCAGGTCGCTGTGCATCGCGGTGGCGCCGACATCGAACGACAGCTTGTCGGTGATGTCACCCTTGATGCCGAACGCGGCGCGGTACACGCGGTTGCGGGTTTCGTTGTAGGTGACGTGGTTCAGGTCACGACCGAAGATACGGGCAACCTGGCCGTTGGCGGCGTAGGGGTTGTTCGGGTTGAGCGTGCCGTTCGAGGCGTTACAGCCCGGAGCCGTCGCCACGCCGTTGACGAGCGTCGCGTTCTGACCGTTGAGGTCGCAGACGTAGACCGGCAGGGCAAGGATGCCCGAACCAGCGGCATAGTTGGTGCCGGTGCCGCCGGTGCCCGAGGTGCGGAACTGCGGGTAGTAGATGCCGGTCGGTGCCGCGCCGTAGATGGCGGCCGGCGAACCAGTGTAGCTGACCGTCGACTGCTGGAAGTTGAACTCGGCGTAAGCCTCGATCGAATCGTTCACCTTGCCGGTGAAGCGGCCCGAAAGGCCATAGCGCTCGATCTCCGGCTGGATCGTGTAGTACTTGTTGGCATAGTCGACCTGGCAGACCGTCGTCGGCGCAGTGCCGTTGACCAGGGCGCCGGTGCTGCTGACCTGGGCCAGATCGGTCGGGGTCAGGTTGTAGAGCGAGCCGTTGCAGCTGTCGGTGTTGAGCAGGGAATAGCGCGAGGACTGTGCCGTGGTGTTGGTGGCATCGTATGGGCGCACGGTATAGGCCGAAGCGGTCGGCGTGCCCTTGCGATAGATACCATCGGCATCGAGGCCGCCGATGACGTTGTTTGGGCCGCAGCTGCCTTCGCTGTTGCAGATGCCGGTGGCGTCATCGGTGTTGTAGGGGTAGCCGCGCTGGCTGTTCATCAGCTTGTTCGACTTGTAGTAGAAGCCGCTGAGGTAGGCGTTGTAGCCGTCACGGTCGAGGTCGCCCACGCCGCCGGTCACGCTGATGCGGTACTGCGAAGCGTCGCCACGGCTGGAGATGCCGCTTTCGGCGCGCATGTGCAGGCCCTTGATCTCACGCTTGGTGACAATGTTCACCACGCCGGCGATGGCGTCTGCGCCGTAGGAAGCCGAGGCGCCGTCCAGCAGCGTATCGACGCGCTCGACGATGTCGTCAGGGATCGTGTTGAGATCGACGAAGTTGCGCGAGCCGTCATCCGCCAGCGGGTAGTATGCGGCGCGCATGCCGTCGAACAGCACCAGCGTCGAGTTCGTGCTCATGCCGCGCAGCGACACGGCCGAGGCACCCGCCGCGAACGCACCGTTGGCCGAGAACGAGTTGGTCAGCGCAGGACCGTTGTTGGCGGCCAGCGTCTGGATCATGCCCTGCACGGTGCTGATGCCGCGCTTGTCCAGATCGTCGGCCTGGATGGTGACGACCGGCGAGGGGGTGACGGCCGACTTAAGGATGGTGCCGGTGACAACGATGGTGTTGTCGGCGGTTGCGGCATCGTCCGCAGGTGTCGCGGTGTCCTGCGCATAGGCGCTGGTCGCGCTGATCGCGAATGCCGCGATGCACGTGGCGCCCCGCAGGGCCGCCTTCGTCTTCGATGTCTTCACAGGTGTGTCCCTTGTTGCAATCGTTCCACACACCGGGCGCGTGACCAATCCCGGTACATGTTGCGTTTTTTGCGGCTGGAAGAGCGAGCGTGACCATAAGCCCCCCCGGCCATGCGCCAATTGATGACACAGCGATGAACGGGTTCAATATCTTTTCCGGTTCGGACACAAAGTGTCGCGTCGGTTGTTGTTCATTTGCAACACTCATGCCTTATGAGTGAAATTTGCGTAATAGTATGTCACGAACGGGACGTAGAGTGGCAAAAAACATGCAAACGCATTTTTTCTCGAATGCGATGAAACTTCCGAATGGCAGCAATATGGTGATGCCCGAAAAAACGTGTTCCTGATGTGTGAGCAGGGCTTGGAGAGTGGAAGTTTGAGGGATTTTACGCGCATCTTCGCGTCGCTTTTCCCACGATCCAACAAAAAAAGGCCCCGGTTCCCCGGGGCCTTTTGGTAATGTGATGCTGCGGTTCTGGTCGGATCAGAAGTCCACGCTGGCGTTGAGGCGCATGTAGCGGCCCATGATCGCGTCGTAGTACTTGTTGGCGCTGGCCGTAGTGTAGGGGCTGGGGATGCCCATGTTGAACACGTTGTCGACGATCAGGCGAAGCTTGAAGTTGTCGCTCACCTTCACGCCGACCGACGTGTTGATCATCCAGTACGCACCCATACGCGGGTATTCATAAGTGCCTTCGCCAGCGTTGGGATCGATCTTGCTCGGGCCGTAGTAGGTGACCTGCCAGAGCCAGTCGAAGCTCTTGGTCGCCCAGTCGATATTGCCCTGCACCGAATCCACCGGATCCGTATAGGCTCCCTTGACCAGGGTCTGATCGTCGGAGCCGACCTTGTAGAAATGCTTGGTCGTGTGCAGCCAGTTGGCCGAGAGTTTGAGCATTCCGGCCTTGTCGGGCAGGCCGACGTTGCTGAGCGGGAACACGTAGTTCAGCGACGCCTGAACGGCACGGAACTTCTCGATGGCGATGTTGAAGTAATCGTCCTTGAAATCGACGACCTGTCCGTCGGAGTCGCGCGTGAACGAATCGCAAGCCGAGACATTGGGGTAAGCCGTCGAATCGTAGCAGGCGTTCATCAGCGAGGTCACGCCCGGCGACGAAATCTCGTTCGAGATGTTGATGCTGACATAATCCGCCGTGATCGACAGGCCGGGAATGTATTCCGGTGCGTACGAAACGCCTGCGGTCCAGCTCTTGGCCAGTTCGTTCTTCAGGTTGGTGTTACCGCCCGAAGTACCCTTGGCGGTGTAATCGACGATGTTCGACTGGAAGTCTGCCGGCAGACCGGCTGCCGCGCAGTTGGCCGCGCGCGTTGTCGGGTTCGGTCCGCTGTCGATGAAGCGCGAGTCGCACGGATCGTCCGCAGTTTCGTAGACCGAGCCTGTGGGCGCGAACAATTCAGTAACTGAAGGTGAGCGGAACGATTGGGTGTAGTTGCCGCGCACTGTCAGGTCGGCAACGGTCTCGATCGTGCCGCCTGCGGTGTAAGACCACGAGCCGCCAGTATAGCTGTTCTTGGTATAGCGTGCCGCGCCGTGGAAGTCCGCCGCATGGATAAGCGGTACATCCATATCACGCGAAATCAGCGGGATGGTGAGCTCGCCGAAGCCTTCGTCGGTGTGATAGGCGCCGGAAACCGGAGTGATCGGGATCGAATTGCCGTATTGCACATACGTGCCGTCATCCTGCAGTTCGCCGCGATAGAAATCGCCCGGATTGAAGCTCTGGCTTTCGCGGCGGTGCTCGTAACCGAGCACGAACTGCACCTTGCCGGCAGGCAGGGTGACGATATCGCCCTTCACGTCGGCTACAATGTCGAGCTGGGTGTTGACCTGACGGGTCTTGGCCAGCGCGGTGATGTAGTCGAGTGCGGCCTGGCTGGCATTGCCGTTGCCGAATATGTCAAGCGGGGCGCAGGTGCTGTTGAGCGTCGGGATCGAGGCGCTGGTGTAGCCCGGATTGCAGACGATGTTGCCGCTGCCGTCGAGCACCGCGTCGAGCGCATTGTTGTAGTTCTGCGTGACGATTTCACGCGTTTTGGTGTTCGAGCTGATGCGACCGTAGTTCAGCGTGGCTTCCCACGTGAAGTTGTGGCTGCCGACGTGGAAATCGCCGTCGAAGCCGCCAACTCCGCGCACGAGCGTGGTGGTGGTGGTAAAGCCGCCGGTCGAAAGGTCGGTATTGGCGCGGGCGAGGTAGAACTCGTCAGTCGGCAGGCCGGCTGCGGCAAGGTTCGCCTTGATCGTCGCCTGGTCTGCCGCGCTCAGATAGGGATTGCTGGTCGAAAGGATCAGGTTGCCGTTGGTGTCGCCTGCGTCAGCGAACAGATAGGTATTGTAGAACGGCTGATCCGCGATGTTCGAGGCCTTGCTGCGGCCCAGCCAGAATTCGCCGTGGAAGCGCAGCGCGTCAGAGAACTCGTAGTTCGCCAGCAGCGTGCCCTGGAAGCGCTGGTTGTTGGTCAGCAGGTTGCCGTAGTCGTTGATCGCAAAGCCGTCGCCACCCGCTTCCGTGATGCCATTGGCCAAAGCGATCCCGTCGTTAAACGGAGTCAACTGACCAGCCTTGTTGAAGTACAGCGCCTGACCGGCAGCATTGGTGATGCCAGACGCGGCCTGTCCACCAACAATTGGAAGATAGTCTTCCACCATCGGCATGCCGGTGTTGGTGAAGATCGAATAGTGCTGCCCGCCAGTGTAACGGGCATAGGAATAAGTGCCGGTCGGGTCAGTGCCGAAGAAGGTCTTGTTGCCGTCGGTCGCGCTGCGGGCCGACGTGGCCAGGCCCTTCTGATGATCGTAATAGACGTTTACAGTGATGTTGCCGCGACCATCGGCGAAGTTCTTGCCCGCCAGAACCGACAGGTTGTAATCCGGCGCATCGCCTTTTTCGGCAAGACCATAGGAACCGGTGGCCGAGAAGCCATCATAGTCTTTCTTGAGGACTACGTTGACGGTGCCCGCGATGGCATCCGAACCGTAGATCGGCGCGCCGCCGACAGAGACGGTATCGATGTGGTCGACAAGGCCCGGTGCAATCTGACCAAGGTCCACAGGAGAGCCCTGCACAGCACCGAAAATCGAGGAACTGCCTGCACTGACGAAGCGGTTGCCGTTGACCAGGGTCAGCGTGCGCTGGGCACCGAGATCGTACATGTTCACGAAGGTTTGACCAGCGCCGAACGAGCCTTGTGACCCTGCGTTGCTGTTGCCCGGCACGCCGAACAGGGGGCTGTCGGTAAGGGCCTGACCAATGTTGGTATAGCCCAGATCGGCCAGCGTGGACCCCTGCAAGGTCATCGTCGGCTGCGCGGTGACGGCTGCTTTGCCAAGGCGCGAGCCAGTGACGATAATCGCATCCGATGCTGTGTTGTTTTCGGCGGAGCTGGGCGTTTCGGCCGATTCAGGTTGGTTGCTATCCTGCGCGAAGGCGGGTGAGCCCATCAGTATGGCAGCGGTCAGATAGGTGGCTCCGCACAAGGCGGCCTTGCGAACGATCTTTTGCATCTCGGTAGCGTCCCCTGTTCAACGCATGACGGCGAGGGGCTTCTATTTGCGGCTTGCGCCGATGATGCTCCCTTACCAATGCTTGGAAGATTGTTTCAGGTTCATGTTTTTTGCAACCGGAGGATTGCCTTGGCCGCAATTTGCCCGGAGAGCGTAATCGTAAGGCAACACATTTGTAACTTGACGAAAAGTTCATCCGAAATCTCTTCGTTGTTAGCGGTTATAGAGAGTCGGGCCGGTGTGGCGTCGCAATAAATGAGACTATCGGAAACGAGAAAAGGGCGACCTCGCGAGAGGCCGCCCTTCTTCATTTTGCAGATGTTGCAACCGGCGATCAGATATCGATCTTGACGCCAACGCGCATCCAGCGACCCATGAACAGCTTCTCCTGCCAGGCAGGGTTGTACTCGTAGAGACCGTAGGCCGCGTTCGGCTCGTAATCCGGCTTGGTGTCGAGAAGGTTCTCGATGTCGGTGTAGAGCGTGAACTTGTCGGCAACCTTGACTTCGGCGTGGGCGTCGAGGTCGAAGGTGGCCTTCGCACGGCACTGGACCGGCGAGCCATCCGAGAAGGAAAGGACCTGGCCGTTGTCGGCGCTGGCTTGGCAGTTGCCATAGACGCCGCCCGAATCGGTCGCCACTTCCGAGTAGCCGCTGGTGTAGTACGCGGTCAGCGAGATGCTGCCCTGGCCGTTGAAGTCCAGCGTGTTGGTCCAGTTCAGGCGCCACTTCGGAGCACCCGAGCACGAGGTCACGTTGCACGGCCCCAGGGTGCCGTCGTACCGCTGCACGGTGCCGTCGGCGAGGGTCTGCTGCAGCTTCATCAGGTACGAGCCCTGGAAGTTGGTGTCCCAGGTCAGGTTCTTGGTCAGCGGGATGGTCGCCTCGGCGCCTACGTCGATGCCTTCAGCGAGGTACGAGTCGGCGTTGGTATAGCTGCCCGAAATCGTGCCCAGCAGCGGCAGTGCCGAGGGGTTGTTCGGATCGGCGACGCCCGGGGTCACGGTCACGCCGGGGACGTTCACGACACCGTTGTTCTGGTAGTATTCGTTGATCATGTCGGTCGTGACAGAGACCGGAATGATCACGTTCTTGATCTTGGTGTGCCAGTAGTCGACCGTCAGCGTGACGTTGTGGATCGGCTGGATCACCGTGCCGAAGGTGTACGACGTCGAGGTTTCCGGCTTTAGGTCCGGGTTGCCCTGCGAGGTCACGCCGTACGAGTAGCTGTTGCCATAGTACGAAGCGTTGTGATCGGCGCAGAACTGCGTGTAGACGGCGCTGTTGCAGTTGATCGAAGTCGATACATAGCCGGTGGTCGGCTCGGCGTAGGCTTCCATGAAGCTGGGAACGCGGAAGCCCTTCGAGAAGGTGCCACGCAGCGTCACCTGGCGGATCGGCTTGAACTTGGCTTCGAACTTTGGCGAGAAGTGCTTCATGCCGGTCGAGTAGTGGTCATATGAACCCGACGCAGTGACCGTCAGCATGTCGACGATCGGCGCCGTCACCTGATAACCGGCCGACCAGACGTGGCGGCTGGCGTCCACGCCCACAGCGTTGATCGAGTAGTAACGATCGTACGGATCTTCCTCGTTCGGGGCGTTGGCGCTGGGGTTGTCGACGCCTTCGTAGCGCCACTGGCCCGTGACGGCGACGTTCAGCATGCCGCCGGGCAGCTGGAAGAAGTCGTGGTCGAGGCTGGCCTGCAGCTGCGAGGACTTCGACACCGAGCGGGTGTAGTTGTCCGGCGCGATCAGCTGGCGCTGCGCTTCGGTGTTGGCAGAGGGGTCCGCGAAGTTGTATGTGCCCTGCGCGACGGCATTCATCAGACCTTCGAGGTTGATGTAGTTCTTGTTGGTGATGCCCAGCGTCACCCACGAAGTCTGGCCCTGCACGTTATAGTGCCAGTCATTGTTCGCGCCGAAGGTGCCGTCGATGCCACCCTGGATGCGATAGGTCTTGGCATCCGTGAGGGTTTCACGCGGCTCGTTGTAGAGCGAGGAGAGCTGTGCCTGCTCGCCCTGTGCGGCGTAGGGGTTGCTGGAATTGAGCGTGCCGTTGCTGGCGTTGCAGCCGCTGGCCGTCAGGTTGCCGTTGGCATCGATCGAGCCAACGCCTTCCGAGCAGACGTAGACCGGCAGGTAGATTGCGTTGGCGGTTTCGGTAGTTCCGCCTGCCGCCGTCGTGCCAGTGAGGCTGAGCGGGCTGATCGAGTTTGCCGTCTTCACGTTGTAGTAGTTGAACAGCAGGAAGGCTTCGGCGTTCGACCCGACCTTCGCGGTGCCCTTGACCGTGAAGCCCTTGCGCACGATCTGCGAGTCCATCATGCCGTACTGGTTGACCAGATCCTGCTGGCAGACCGTCGACGGTGCGGTGGTGCCGGCCTGCTGGGCGCTGGTCAGCGTCGCGGCGGTCAGGCTGCCGCAGCCGGCGGACGGGTTTGCCAGCGCATAAGTGCCGGTGCCGGTGGGGTTCAGATCGCCATCAACCGGGCGCACGAATGGCGTGGTGGTCGATTGGAAGCCGTTGTAGCTGCCGTCGGCCTGAACGCCGTTGCGGATGGCGTTGGTCAGGCAGTTGCCCTGGCTGTCGCAGACGCTGCTCTGGTCGGCGGTGCCCGAAAGACCCTTGCGTGCCGAAAGCGGCAGCGCGTCGTTCTTCTGGTACATCACGTTGGCGAAGATGTTGAAGCCCTGACGGTCGAGATCGCCATAGCCGTAGGTTGCCGAGATGCGCTTCTCGCCACCGTCACCGCGCTGCGAGATACCGGCCGATGCATCCATGTGCAGGCCCTGGATCTGGCGCTTGACGATCACGTTGACCACGCCGGCGATGGCGTCCGAGCCATAGGTCGCCGAAGCACCGTCCTGAAGGACATCGACGCGGTCGAGGATGTCCGAAGGCATGGAGTTCATGTCGACGAAGTTACGCTCGCCGTCATCCGCCAGCGGGTAGTAGGCGCTGCGCATGCCGTTGAACAGCGTCAGGGTGTAGCCGTCATTCAGGCCGCGCAGCGAGGGTGCGCTGGCGCCGGTCGCGAAGCCGTAAGACGACCAGCTCGAATTCAGCGTGCCGGCGTTGTTGGCGGCCAGGTTCTGCACCAGATCCGCAACCGTCTTCATGCCCTTCTTCTGCATGTCCTCGGATGTGATCACCGTGACCGGCGATGCCGTCTGGGCTGCCGGGTTGCGCGAGATCGAGCCGGTGACGATGATGGTGTTCGCCGAAGTGTCGGCGGCATCGGCGGCGGGCGCTGCGGCGGTCGTCGTGGCCGCGTCCTGTGCGAAGGCGCTGGTGGCGCCCATGCTCAGCGCAAACACCGAAAGGCAGGTCGCGCCCCTCAGCGCAGCCTTGGCGGTTGATGTCTTCAAGATGGCGTTCCCTTGTGTGTTGTTCCGCTGCCTTTGAAAGATTGCTGCGCCATTGCGGCAACTTCCGAAAGGCAGGCGGGCGGCTCGATGCCGCGATGGGTCAGCTTGTTGCGCCGACGTGTCTACGCTTGCAATGGCATTCAATGGAGCTGTCAAAAAACGTGCATACAGTGTGTTTTTAACGCCACAGCGATTCCACAATGAAAAGGTATCTCAAGAAGATAGCTATATTTCTGGAAGATGTGTCGGATATGTTGCAATGTGCAGATGCAAATTTCATATTTGTAATGCGATATGTCAGTTGTTTTGCTGCTGTCCAAGGGACATCCGGGCGCCATCTCGCCATTGACCTTACCCTGAACGCCAATTAATCGACTGGTTAAACGGCGTGCGGGAGCGCGCCGAAGCGGGTGTGAGGCGCAATGAAGCTGGATTCGACGATAGCGGCAGTGGTGACAGGCGGGGCATCGGGACTCGGTGCCGCTACCGTCCGCGCACTGCGGGCGCGTGATGTCGCTGTGGCCGTGTTCGATCGCGACGTGACCTCTGGCGAGGTGCTGGCGGCAGAGACCGGCGCGCTGTTCTTTGCGGTTGATGTAACCAGTGACGAAAGCGTCGATGCAGGTTTTGCCGCTGCCCGTGCGGCACATGGGCAGGAGCGGATTCTCGTGACCTGCGCCGGGATCGCGCCCGCTGCCCGCACTGTGCGTCGCGATCGTGAAACGGGCGTGCGTTCGCCGCACGACATGGCACTGTTCGCGCAGGTTCTGGCCGTAAATCTGTCAGGCACGTTTCGCTGCATGGCCCGTGCGGCAGCGGGCATGGGGGGGCTGGATCCGCTGGACAGCGAGGGTAGCCGGGGCGCCATTGTCGCGACCGCCTCGATCGCGGCACAGGACGGGCAGGTCGGACAGGTCGCTTACGCTGCGTCCAAAGGGGGAGTCGCGGCGATGACGCTGCCGCTGGCGCGCGATCTGATGGCAGACGGTATCCGCGTGAACACGATTCTGCCGGGCATTTTCCAGACCCCGATGGTGGCCGCGATGCCGCAGACGGTGCAGGATTCGCTGGGCGCGATGGTACCTTTCCCGGCGCGTCTCGGGCGGCCCGACGAATATGCTCGGGCCGCGCTGTTCCTGCTGGAGAGCGATTATATGAATGGTGAGTGCCTGCGTCTCGATGGCGCGGTGCGCATGGCGGCGAAGTAGGCCTTTCATGACCGCTCCCAGCCTCACGCCGCCGCCGGGTGCCAGCGAGCACCTGCTGGATACTGCGCATGCGATCATGCGCGAAGGTGATGTGATCGACATTTCGCTGTCGGATCTTGCGCAGCGTTCCGGCCTCAACTCTGCTCTGGTGAAATACTACTTCGGCAACAAGGCCGGGCTGCTTGGTGCGCTGCTCGACCGGGACTGGCAGGCCATCGTCGCCAGCGTCGATGCGCTGGTCGCCAGGGATGACTGGTCCAGCGAGGCCAAGTTGCGGCGGCATCTTTCGAAGGTGGTCGATACCTTCTACGAGGTGCCTTACCTGATGCGCCTGACGATGCGCCTCATTCGGGAGAGTTCGCCCGCTGAAGCGCAACGCATTGCCGACAGCTATTTGACGCCGATCTATCGCGCCTATGCAGCGCTGATCGGCGATGGGGTCCGTTCGGGGGCATTCCGGCCCGTCGACCCGCAACTGTTCTTCTTCACCGTGACCGGGGCGGTGGACCGCTTCTTTTCCGCGCGGCTCGTGCTACGCCATTGCTTCGGCGAGGATTCCTTGACCGAGTCGCTCCGCGATCGTTATCGCGAACACAGCATCGACCTAATCATGGCAGGTATCCTTGCAGGCTGACAAAAGCACCCAATGGCACATCGGCGTGATCGGAGGCTCGGGCCTCTCCGCCGGAATCGAACTGGAAAATGCGCAGGCGATCCAGGTCAACAGTCCCTTCGGCCTGCCTTCGGGCATGGTGACGACGGGCACGCTGCACGGGGTGCGTTTCAGTTTCCTCGCAAGGCACGGGGCCGGGCATCGTATCCCGCCCTCGAACCTCAACTATCGCGCGAATATCGATGCCCTCAAGCGCTGCGGGGTGACGGACGTGCTCTCGCTCTCGGCGATCGGTTCGCTGCGCGAGGAGATGGCGCCGGGGCATTTCACGATGGTCGACCAGTTCATCGATCGTACCCATGGGCGTGAGAACAGCTTCTTCGGCACGGGCCTCGTCGCGCATGTCAGCCTGGCCGATCCGGTCTGTCCGCGCCTGTCGCAACTGGCGATGGAGGCCGCACGCGCGACCGGCGCGACCGTCCATCCGGCGGCGACCTATGTTGCCATCGAAGGGCCGCAGTTCTCGACCCGGGCCGAAAGCCGGATGTACCGGAGTTGGGGTGCTGATGTGATCGGCATGACCGCGATGCCAGAGGCCCGGCTCGCCCGGGAGGCGGAACTGCCTTACGCGGTGCTTGGCATGGTGACGGACTACGATTCGTGGCGCGATTTTGGCGCGGCGGTGGAAGTCAGCCATGTTCTTGAAGTGATGGAGCACAACGCGCAGTTGGCCCGCGCGGCAGTGGAGGAATTCGCCCTGCGCCTGCCTGCGGAGCGCGAGGCCAGCCCGATTGACACCACGCTCGACAATGCGCTGGTGACACCCCAGAACTTGCGCGATCCTGCTCTTGTCATGAAGCTCGATGCCATCGCCCGCCGCCTGTTCGGCGAGCGATACTGACGCGCTGTCGGCAGGAAAGGAAGGCATGGCGCGCCGTCGCAAGCGCTGGCTGACGGCGACAATGCCCGATGGCTATGTGAAAACCATTGGGCCGACCGCCGACCCGTTCACCCATTACTGGCGGATCGTTGCCGAACTCGAAAACGGCAAGACCGAGGTGTTCTGGGGGCATGCGGGCTCTTTGGTAGAGGCGAAGGGCAAGCGTGCTGCCACGGCGGAAGCGGCGAAGATGCGCGGCTGGGCCGGTTGGCGCTTCGAAATAGCCGAACTCGTTGAAAGCGACGAGGCGCCCTGAGCGCTCGGAAGAACTTGTCCGATCCTGCTTTGCAGCGCAGTTTGCGGGGATGCAGGACCTGATCGCCGCCATAGAGCGCTTCGTTGCCCGCCAGTCCGGGGAGAGCCCTTACGCCACGCCGGTAGACGGCATGATCGTGATGCGCTCGGACCATCCCAAGCCATCGGGGCATCTGTTGTTCCGTCCTTCCCTTTGCGTGGTGGCCCAAGGGGCGAAGTGGGCGACGTTCGGGGGCGAGCGGCTGGAATACCGGGCCGGACAGGCGCTGGTGATCGGCGTGGAGACCCCGTCGATCGGGCGTGTGGTCGAGGCCTGTCCTGCCGAACCCTGTCTAGTTCTGGCTTTCGAACTGGACCCGGCGATTATGCGCAGCGTCGCTCAGGATCTGCCGGATCTGCCGGGATTCGCGGGAGAGCCGACGCGGGGCGTTCACGTTACTGATTTCGACGGCCCTCTCGCTGCCTGTGCGCTGCGGCTGGTCGAGCTATGCGATACGCCAGAGGCCGTGCCGGTTCTGCAACCTCTGATCCTGCGAGAGATTGCCTATCGCCTCCTTACCGGGCCTCGTGGCGGGGAAATCGCGCGGCTGACTTTGGCTGGAAGTCCATCCCGACCGGTAATCGAGGCGCTGCACTGGCTGCGTGAACGATTTCGCGAGACGGTTCGCGTGGAGGACATGGCGGCGGTCGCCCGTATGAGCGCATCGGCGTTCCATCGCCATTTCAAGGCGCTGACGGCGATGAGCCCGTTGCAATACCAGAAGCGCCTGCGGCTGCTGGAAGCAAGGCGGTTGATGGTGGCGCGGGCCTTCAATGTCGAGACGGCCTGTTTCGAGGTTGGCTACGAAAGCCCCTCGCAGTTCAGTCGCGATTACAGCCGCCTGTTCGGCGCAGCGCCCAAGCGGGACGTCGCCGAACTTCGCGTCGCATTGGCCGGAGCGCGGGAGAATGTCGTCGCAAGCGCCTTCTGGGACGGACCGGCCTGATTGCCGGTCTCTTATACCAAACTCCCTTAGGCGTGGCCGGGGCCCCCATTCGAAAAAGCATCGGCGATCGAGCAGGCTGCCGGGCCGAGGATGACGACGAACAGGGTGGGAAGGATGAACAGGATCAGCGGCACCGTCATGATTGCGGGCAGTCGCGCTGCCTTTTCTTCGGCCCGCATCATGCGCTCGTTGCGGAATTCGGCGGAAAGAACGCGCAGGGCCGAGGCCAGCGGGGTGCCGTAGCGCTCGGTCTGGATCATCGTGGTAACGACGCCGCGCACCGAGTCGAGATTGACGCGCCAGGACAGGTTCTCGAAGGCCATTCGGCGCTCGGTCAGGAACGACAGTTCGATCGAGGTGAGCGAAAACTCTTCACCCAGTTCGGGGTAGGCGCGACCCAGTTCACGCGCGACGCGCTCGAACGCGGCATCGACGGTGAGACCGGCCTCGGCACAGATCACCAGTAGATCGAGCGCGTCGGGCAGGCCCTTGCGGATCGCGGCGGTGCGCTTGGTTGCCAGATTCTGGATGAAAAGGTCCGGCCCCTTGTAACCGGCGAGCACGAGGATCGCGAAGGCGCCGAACTTCTTCATCGGCCCCCAGGCCGGGAAATAGTTCGCCCAGTAGATCACGGCTGCTGCGAACAGGCCCAGGGCGATCGGCAGCACCAGTCGGCCGAAGATGACGGCGACGGCCCATTCCTTCTCGCGGATTCCGGCAAAGGCAAGCTTCTGCTGGATTTCCTTGATCTGGCTGTCCTGCAGGACTTTCAGCTTGGCGAGAAAGGCGCCCATGCGATCGGTAGTGTCATTGCGACGGATGACAGACTGTCGCTTGCGTGCGCCGGTGGTGATCCCGGCCTTGAGTTCCTCGCGGCGCGCGGTGAGCGTTTTCACGCGCTTGCTCATCGGATCGCGCACGGTCACGGCGGCATAGATCGCCAACATCACCGCCGCGGCAGCAACAGCCGCGAGAATCGAGGCGACGAAGATCACGTTGATACCGAGAAGGGTGGGGCCGGCAGGCTGGCTCAGCATGGCGTCTCTCTTTTTTCCGGTCCGCGCATCAGATCTCGAAGTTGCACATCTTGGCCATTGCGAAGGCGCCGATGGACATCCAGATGAAACCGCCGATCCCGGCGACCATCAGGCGCGGATCGACGAAGAAATTGCCGATGTACTTGGGGTTCACCATGTAGATCAGCCCGAAGACGATGAACGGCAGCGAGCCGACGATGTAGGCCGATGCCTTGGATTCCGAACTCATGGCGCGGATCTTGAGCTTCATCTGCGCGCGCTTTCGCAGCACATCGGCAAGGTTGGCCAGTGTTTCGGCAAGATTGCCACCCGTTTCCCGCTGAATGGCGAGGGTGATGCAGAAGAAGTTGAACTCCGGCATCTGCAGGCGATCGGCGGTATCCTGAAGCGCATCCTCCATGGCCCGGCCGATCTTCATGCGCTCTGTCACGAGCTTGAATTCCTGCCCCACCGGTCCGGGGACTTCTGCGGACACGATGCCCAGCGTTTCGGTAACCGGAAGGCCCGAGCGAAGACCGCGCACAAGCAATTCGATTGCGTCCGGGAATTTTGAGGTGAACTGATTGCCTCGCCGCTTGATCGCCATGCCCAGCACCATGTGAGGCAGGCCGGCTCCAGCGAACAGGCCCAGCATCAGCGCCAGGATCGGGGCATGGGTCTTGACCAGCATGAACAGGAAAACCAGCGCGCCGACGCCGGCCGAGGCGTAGAGGTACTGCTGGATCGTCCACTTCTTGCCCGAGCGTTCCAGCCGCAGGGCCAGCGCATCGATGCGCGACGTGGATCCGGCGGGACCGCGCCGGGCAGGGCGACGACGGGCGGCAACAGCCTTGCGCATCTGGGCTTCTGCACGGTCCATTGCCGAGCCGGAATGGCGAAAGCGCACGGCTTTCAGGCGGCGCGTCGATTCTTTGCTGGTCGAAGGGCCGGAAAACGCCATGAAGACCAACACGATCAACGTGGTGATACCGGCGGCTACGATCAGGAGCGGAAGCGTGTTCATCGCGCTGTCCAGACGGGGCATGGCCACCCGCATGCGTCACCGGCCCGTTCGCAAATGGGCGGGCGTTGCCGGGGCATGACGGTGGCGGCGTGGATCATCGGGCCGGAACCCCGGCCTTCTTGGCGGTGGCTTTGGGCATCAGCGACTTGAGGTCGAACTTGCCCAGCAACGAGGTCTTGGGCGTCGCTTCGGTCTTCCCGGAAAGCTCTGCGCTGGTGGCCACTACGGCGCGTTCGAGATCGTGGATGGCAGCGGTCGCCTTGCTTGTCTTCGCCGCATCTACCAGCGTCTGCCCCAGTTTTGCTGCGGTCGAGGTTGCTTTCAGGTCATAGGGGATCAGGTGGTCGATCCGGGTCTCGATCGAAGCTTCGAAATCGCTCTTGCTGATCTCGGCCATCGCGGGCTGGACCTTGTTCGCCACGATCAGGATCTGTGTATGGCTGGCGTTGCTGCGCAGCCAGGAGAGGATACGGATCGTGTCGCGCGCCGAGGCCAGCGTCATTTCGACCACCAGCACGATCACGTTCACTTCGGCCAGCAGTTGCGGGAAGTTGATGAGGATATTGCGCGGCAGGTCGATTACCGACATGTCGAACGCCTGCTTGAACTCTTCGAGCAGTTGCAGGAATGCACTGCCATCCGTGAGCACCGGCGCGGTAATCGGCGCTTCAGCGGAAAGGATCGCGAGGTTGTCATTCGCGCGGATCATAGCACGCTCGATGAACAGGCCGTCGATGCGGCTGGGTGTCTCGATCGCATCGGCAAGCCCGCGCCCCGGTTCGAGGTCGAGGCACAGTGCGCCGGTGCCGAAGTGAATGTCGAGATCGAGCAGTGCCGTCGGGAACTTGTCCTCGATGCTCATCAGCCAGGCGAGCGAAGTGGCGATCGTCGAAGCGCCGATACCGCCTCGGGTGCCGATGACGGCAGTCGAGAGGTGGCGTCGTACATCGCCGTCGCCATGCCGCGGGGCCGAGAAGACCGCCTGCGCCTGGCTGATGGCATCGCGCACCTGCCCCTGCGACAGCGGCTTGAGCAGATAGTCGTGGATGCCGCTGGCCAGCAGGTCACGGTATAGGCGTACGTCGTTGACCTGTCCCACCGCGATCACGATCGTCCCCGGCTCGCACACTTCGGCGAGCGCGTTGATGTCACTCAGCGGATCGCCGCTTTCGGACAGGTCGATCATCAGGATGTTCGGGCTCGCCGAGACGGACAGAGACTGCACGGCGCTGCGCAGGCCGCCGCGATGACACTTCTCCGGCGGCCAGCCCATCTCGATGGAGATCTGGCGAATTACGTCGAGCGAGGTTTCGTCGCACATGTAGGCGCAGAACTGATCCCGGGCCTGGCCCGAGCCTTTCCAGGGTGCGTTCATGTCAGTTGCTCCCTCCGCTTGAACCGCTGCTGCTGCTGGTCGATGAACTGCTCGACAGGCCCTTAGAGCCGGTCGTGTCGGCCTTGCGGTAGGCGTCGATGGCCTTGGAGGTGGTCATCGCCTGTGTGCTGCCGGTGTCGGTTTGACCCTGCACCAGATCCTGTGGATTGGCGACCATCGCGGCCAGGTTGGAATTGACCGCGCAGCCGAAGTTCGCGCTGGTGGCGTTGTTCGGGTTGAAGTCCGACTTGCCCTTCCAGTCCGGACAGCCGGGGACCGAAGCCTTGTAGCGCGTGATTATGACACGGGCGGTGCCTGCCGTGACGTAGCCGGTCGTCACCGGCGCGGCACCGTCAAGCGCGATGCCCGCGCGCTGGCTGATCGCCGCGACGGCATCGCGAACTGCCGGAACGGCTGCGGGGTCGTCGAGATAGAGATGATCGCCGTACTTGACGCTCATGGCCCCCAGCCAATCGTTAAGACGGCGTCCCTCGCCCGGCGCCAGACCGTCGGGCGTCGTGGCGATGTCGAGCGTGTAGTCGTTGCGCGAGACTTCGGGCTGGTGAATCGAATCAAGCGAGCGGTTGGTCGGAACCCCGCCGCAGGCGCCAAGCGTAAGCGCCAGCGACAGAGCGAGTGTTCCGGCTGCGATCCGCAACGACCGGCGGGGGCCGGAAGAGCGCAAAGGAGAAGCGGTTGTCATGTCCGGTGTCTTTCTCAGTTCGAGCCGAAGCCGGGGCGTGCGGCGGCGGCATCGTCCGCCGAAGTGCTGCGCTTCTTGGCGGCGGCGGCAGGCATTGCAGTGTCAGCCTGACCGACGCCGGGGCTGGCAGAGGCGTTGCCGGGCGCCATCGTCGCGCCGGTGCGGGGCGCGCCACTTTGGCCGTCATGTGCGGCATTGCCGAGGATCTGCTGGAGTTCGTTGGCGCTCTGGAACCCATCGGTCGGAAGCGCGATCTGCGCACCGGTGACGGGATTGACCAGATAGGGCGTGACGACGATCACCAGCTCGGTTTCTCCGCGCTGATAGCTGGTCGAACGGAAAAGCGAGCCCAGTACCGGAATGTCGCCGGCGCCCGGCATCTTCTGGATCGAGTTCTGCTCGCTGGTGCTGAGCAGGCCAGCAATCATGAAGCTCTGGCCCGAGCCGAGTTCGACAGTGGTTTCGGTGCGTCGCACGGTAAGGGCAGGTACCGAATAGCCATTCAGCGTCACTTCGCCGTCGCTCGACAGTTCGGAAACCTCGGGACGCACGCGCAGCGAAATGCGACCGTTGGCCAGTACGGTGGGCGTATAAGACAGGCTGACGCCATAGTTTTTGTACTGGATTGTGACGCTGGTGCCGCCGCTGGAGCCTTGCGAAACCGGGATCGGGTACTCACCGCCGGCGAGGAAGTCGGCCGTCTCACCCGATAGCGCCGTGAGGTTGGGCTGCGCCAGCGTATGCACGAGGCCAACGGTTTCACCGGCATCGAGCGCACCGATCAGATTGAGTCCGAGCAGCTTTCCTGCCGCGCCGATCGTCGTCGCGCCGCTTGTCACTGCGATGTCCGACTGGTTGGCTCCGCTCGTGGCGGTGACGCCGACACCGAGAGATCCCCCGGCAACGTACTGTGTGTTAACAGCACTGCCCTGGCCGATGCCGAACTTGAAGCCGCTTGAGGTGTCTGCCGATGCCAGGCGCACGCCCAGCGAACGCACCAGCGAGCGCGTCACTTCGGCGATGCGAACCTGGAGGTTGACCTGCAGGGGCGTCGCCACGCGAAGACGGCTGATGACGTTGCTGTCCTTGCCCATATAGGCCGTAACGAGGCGCTCGGCTTCCGCCGCGTCCTCGGGCTGTCGCACGGTGCCGGTCAGCAGCACGGTGCTTGAACCGATGGTGGAGACCGCGATCTGCGCCTCTGGCATGGCAAGGCGCAGCATCTGGTCCACGCTGTCGATGTTGGAGCCGACGCGGACCGTTGCCGACCATACCACCGCCCCTGCCGCGTTGCTGGCATAGACGGTGGTGGTGCCGCCCGCCTTGCCGAAGACGTAGAGCTGGCTCTTCGACTTGACCTGCACATCGGCAACGGCGTCGTTGGCGACGAAGACGTCGTTCATCGTGCCGGGGACGGTGATCAGTTCGCCATTGCCGATCGACAGGGCGATGTCGTGCGCGGGCTTGGTGACTGCCTGTGCATTGGCGGGGGCGGCGCTCGCCATACCCAGGCCAAGTGGCGCAAGCACACAGGCGGAGATCAGCAGGGACTTGATAAGGTGCGATTTCATGACCTTGCCCTTGGAGGAAGAACCCTTGATGAGCGGGTTCTTCGTGGAGCGGAGCGCGTTGCGCAGGTGCGTGTGATGCGACATGGCGATCTTACTTGCTCACCGGTTCGTCGGTCGTGGTCTTGCCGCGGGTGACGTGGACGACGGGGCCTGCCGGACGTGTCGGAGCGGCCGTGCCAGCGACTGCCGGACCTGCCACTGCCATTTGCTGGCGCGGCGCCATTCGCGGCATCGACGAGCGCTGGAACCGCGAAACATCGCCGCCGGTGACGTAGGACGATTTGCTGTCCATCGGCTGGCTCATTGCGTTGCGCATCAGCGCGTCTTCCTGCTTGGGCGAGGCGCCGTCGGGGACCTTGACGTCGCCGTCGGCCAGCATCTTCTCGAATTCGCCGCTGCTGTCCTGGATCGAACGCAGCGAAAGGCTCAGCTGGCCCAGTTCCTGCGCCACGGCGACCTTTTCGGCGATGCGGGGCGTGACTTCGAGCGTGACGGTCTGGAAGGCATGGACCACGGTCTTGCCGTCTTCGGTTTCGTTTTCGGTCGACTGGTCGGTGGCGAGAACGCGCACGTTGCGTAGGATCGTTTCTGCAGCGGCCAGATCCTGACCCTGACCGTCACCCTTGACCTCCTGCGTCAGCACGAGGTCTACGCGGTCGCCGGGGAACACGAAGCCGCCCACGGCGGTCTTGGCGTTGACCGGGATCGTGACAGCGCGCATGCCCGGCCCGAGTGCTGCTGCCAGAAATCCGCGGTCGCCCGGTTTGACCAGCGCGCCCTGCGTCAGCGGCTGGCCAGCCGTGATCGGAAAGCGCACGACGGTGCCGAGCAGCTTGTTCATGTCGGTCTGGCCGTCGAGGAAATAGGCGTCCTTGACCAGTCCCTTGGGCCAGTCCTGAAATGACAGGGCGTCGGCAGTGATGATCGTGCCGACCGGCAACTGGCGCTGGGCGACCAGAACCTTGGGGCCCTTGGGCTGCACGGTCTCGACCACGGCTCCGGCGCGCGGTGCGGCACTGCCCGCAAAGAGCGAGCGTGCGGCCATCGCGGTCCCCGCCGCGACGACCAGCGCCAGCACCAGAAGCAGCAGCTTATTTCTGTCCATGGCTATGCAAGCCCCCTAGAATCCCTGTCATCGTCCGTACGAATCTGGAGTAAAATGGTTAAAATCGGGTTCACCCCAAGCCGCCCACGTTTCCCGTGAGTTGCCCGGCGGTGTGCAGCGCATGCTCGCCCAGAATCCACAGCCCAGCCGCAGAAATGGCCACGCCGTAAGGGATCGGGAGGCGTGATTTCTGTCGCCGCATGATGTGCATCAGGCCCGCTCCGATTACGGCAAACGCCGTAAGCAGCAGCGCAAACAGCATCCATATCGACGGAATCGCGGTGAGAACCGTTTCGATTCGCGACGCTGGCACCAGTGGGCGATGGGTGATTAGCGAGATGACCACAGAAGCGATGGCTCCCACCCAGACGAGCGCGGCCAGCACCGCCAGCCCGTCACGCAGGGTTTCGCCCGGAACGCGGCGCATGTTGAAGGCGGCCATCGCCACCGAAGCGCCGCCGCCCAGGATCGCCATCAGCACCACCAGTTGCAGGAAGCTTTCCGGCACGAACCACAGCGCCAGCGCGGTCAGCAGCTTGACGTCGCCGCCACCCATCTGGCGCAGAGCGAAGAGCAGGCAGCCGAGAGCGAACGTCCCCGCCGCAAGGGCGATCTGGATCGCCACTGCGGCCCAGCTATAGGCGCTCACCAGCCACCACAGCGGCGCGGCGAGGGCGATGGCGAGGTTCAGGCCGTTGTCGATCTCGCGACGGCGAATGTCGGTAAAGGCTGCCACGACAAGCGCGGTTGCCAGCGCTCCCGGCAATGCGTACGAAATTAGTCCGAGCGGCATGACATACATTCCCAATTCGAGACTGCATGTACGCGCGCACCGCTTAGCAAATAGTAACCAAACCCGAGAGGCTCCCATTCCCGACCTGTCCCCCGAGCGCGCTGGCGAAACTGTCGTCACGGACCGCGCCCGCACCCGCACGATTCCTTCCCGCGCTCGCGAATGGCGCTGGGCGGCGCCGGGAGGAGGGCCTGACGGGCAGGAGTTGCGCCGGATCGAGTGGTCGCCCGCGCTGGCCGAAGGCGAGGTGGCGCGCGGCTCGCTGATGTTCGTGCCCGGACGTGGGGACGCTTACGAGAAGTGGCTCGAATCGCTTATCGACTGGTCGGATGCCGGATGGAACGTCGCCTCGTTCGACTGGCGCGGGCAGGCGCTCAGCGGGCGGCTCGGCAAGGATGCGCTGACCGGGCATATTCCTGACTTCGCGATCTGGATCGACGACTTCGCCGCGATCTGGGCAGACTGGGTCGCGCGCACGCCGGGGCCGCATGTGTTGATCGGACATTCGATGGGCGGACACCTCAGTTTGCGCGCCGTTGCCGAAAAGCGCGTGATGCCTGACGCCCTCGTACTCTCCGCGCCGATGCTGGGCATCCATCCCGCCGCTGTACCAAGCCGTGTGCTGCTACCCGTCGCTAAGGTGATCGCCGCGCTGGGCGACCGTCGTCGCCCCGGCTGGAAGCACAGCGAGAAACCCCAGTTCCCGCCCGTCGATCGCGCGAAATTGCTGACCCATGACGAAGCGCGCTATGCCGACGAGGCGTGGTGGCGCCAGCAGCGTCCGGGGCTCGCCATGGGCGCGGCAAGCTGGGGCTGGATCGAACGCGCGCTCTCCTCGATCCACGGCCTCGAAAAACGCGGCGTGCCCGAAAGCGTGAGGGTGCCGGTGCTGCTGTTCGGCACATCTGCCGATGGACTGGTGTCCTGGCCCGCGATCGAACGCGCGGCGAAGCGCTTGCCGAACGCGCGGCTGCTGTCGTTCGGGAGTGAGGCCCGGCACGAAATCCTGCGCGAGGTCGATCCCGTGCGCGACCGGGCGATGCAGGCGGTCACTGCCTTTCTGGACGAGGTGGCTCCCGCCCGTTAGGGGCTGCGGGCATGGAAGGCCGTTACGATATCGCGATCATCGGCGCGGGGATGGCAGGCGCCTCGCTGGCCGCTGGGCTCGATGGCAAGGCGCGCGTGTTGCTGGCCGAGGCGGAGGGCGTGCCCGGCTATCACACCACGGGGCGTTCGGCTGCGTTTTGGATGGAGAGCTACGGCGGCGCTGGAATGCAGCCGCTCACGCTTGCCTCGCGCGCACCGCTCGACGCGCTTGGCGCGCTGACCCCGCGTGCCGCGCTGACGCTGGCGAAGGCGGGACAGGAGACAGCGCTTCAGGCCTTCGCCGCACCGTTCCGGGCGTTGGGTGTCGAGATGCCGGATCTCTACCGGGCGGAGATCGCCGCGCGCGTGCCGGGTCTGCACGCCGACTGGACCTGCGGCGTGCTCGAACCCAGTTGCTGCGATATCGACGTGGCGCGGGTGCATCAGCACTACCTTTCGCAGGCGCGCCGCGATGGCGTGGATCTGTGGACGCGCGCCCGTCTTGCGTCTGCCGAGCGCCTGACCGGCGGCTGGGCGTTGACGTTCGAGGATGGACGCGAGGCGCGGGCAGCGGTGCTGGTCAATGCCGCAGGCGCCTGGGCGGACCCGGTGGCGGGGCTGGCAGGCGTACGTCCGCTCGGGATCGTGCCGTTGCGCCGGACGATGGCGCAAGTCGCCGTCGCGCCTGCGACGACGGCGGCGCTGCCGCTGGTGCTCGACCTCGACGGCAGCTTCTACTTCAAGCCCGAGAGCGGTGGCATCTGGCTCAGCCCGCACGACGAGACGCCGAGCGTACCCTGCGATGCGGCGCCCGACAAGGCCGACGTCTCGCTGGCGCTGGACCGTCTCTCTCGCGTGGTGGACTGGCGGGTCGAGCGGGTGGAGCGGCGCTGGGCGGGCCTGCGCTCGTTCGCGCCGGACCGGATGGCCGTCTACGGTTTCGATCCGCGCGACCCGGCGTTCTTCTGGTTCGCCGGGCAGGGCGGCTTCGGCATCCAGACCGCGCCTGCCGCCGCGCAGCTCGGCGCCCGTCTGCTGCTGGGCGAAGGCGGAGGTGACATCGACCCGGTGCCCTATTCGCCGGCGCGCTTCGCTTCGGGACATCTCGCTTAGAGCGGGTTTCGACCAGTGTGAGGCGGTAGAGATCCCGTACGATGTCGCTTTGTAACTCATAATCCCGGCCGGTAAATGAGGCTGGTATGGATGGGGCGCCCGCTTTTGATGGATTCGTGCTCCCGGCTTTTGGCATTGTTCGGGAAGATCGGCGGGCGAATGGTCAGCGGCCTGTGGAGCCTCATCGGCAAGCTCGTCGACATCTGCCGGCCCGCCGAATGCTCCAATTACTTCAGATCTTGCAGATATGATCCGGACTGATCGGAATTTGCTCCAGGCGGAGGACAAGTACAGCGATGAATACGGCTAGTGCGGTCCAACCTGCAGATGACAGCGCATATCTGTGCCCAGGCCCCCTTATTGCGGCAGAACCTGGTGTTTGTCAGGCGCAGGCGGGGCGGGGAAGGTCTGCGGCGGGCTCTTTGCCAGCTGTGCGAGCCCTTCCTGCACCGCGCGCTCCAACTGCGGATCACGGCCCTGGCGAATTAGTTCGGGGTTCTCGATCACTTCGACGTCGGGCGTGATGCCGATGCCTTCGACTTCCCATTCCCCTTGCGTGCCATAGATAGCCCAGCGCGGCGCAGTTACCGTGCCGCCGTCGATCAGCGAGGGATAGTCGCCGATGCCCACCAGCCCGCCCCAGGTCCGTGTGCCGACGAGCGTGCCGACATGGTTCTTCTTGAACAACCAGGGCAGGGCGTCGCCGCCTGAACCGGACATCTCGTTGATGATCATCACCTTTGGCCCGAAGATCGACTGCGCGGGTTCGACCATGGGGTCGCCCTCGCGCGTTGAGTTGACCATCTGCGGCGTGTGTTGCAACTGCTGGATGATGTAGTCGGCGATGTCGCCACCGTGATTGAAACGCTCGTCTATGATCGCCCCCTGCTTACCTACCTGCGAATAGTAATACCGGTTGAAGTTCGCAAAGCCCCCGTTAGCGGTATCGGGCAGGTAGACATAGGCGAGCTTGCCTCCGGAAAGGCGATCCACCGTGTGGCGGTTGTGTTCCATCCAGTCGCGCAAGCGCAGTTGCGTCTCGCTGGCGACGGGCACCACAGTAACTTCGTGCGAGCCCGTGCCGTCGGCATGTGGGCTGACCGTCAGCACGGTGTGCTTGCCTGCTGTGCCGTCGAGCGCCTTTTCTATCGGCGCATCGCCCGAAACCGGCTGGCCGTTGACTGCAAGCAGGAATTCGCCTGCCTTCACGTCGATACCCGGCTGGCTGAGCGGGGCGACCAGCTTGGGGTTCCAGTTCTCACCTTGCAAGATTCTTGCGATACGCCAGTGGCCGTCTGCCAGATCGAAATCGGCGCCGAGCAGACCGACTTGCGCCTTGCCCTGTTCGGGCATGTCGCCGCCGTTGATAAAGGTGTGGCCGACCTCGATCTGGCCGGTCATTTCCTCGAACAGCGTGTTGAGATCCTGCCGCGCCGCGATGCCCGGCAGGAAGCGGGCATAAAGCGCCCTGGCGCGCGGCAGGTCGAGACCATGGTAGTGCGGATCGTAGAAGAAATCGCGCTCGATCCGCCAGGTCTCGTAATACATCTGCTTCCACTCGGCGCGTGGATTAACCCACACGCTCATCGTGGAAAGCGCCAGTTCGCCGTCGCCGTCCTTTAGCGGGGCGTCAGCGGGCGCGATCACCCAGCTGTCCTTGCGCGCAAGCAGCATCTTCGAGCCATCGGCCGAGAGCGAGAAGCTGCCCGGCGCAACTTCGTCCGCGAGTTTCGTGTTCTTGCGGTCCTTGAAGTCGAAACGGAACAGCGTCGCGGTGCCGGTGTCATCGTCCCCTTCGTAGTCCGCATCGGTCTGCGCGGGGCGCAAGGTGAGGGTATAGACCACACCACTCTTGCCGACTTCGAGGTCGGCGAAATTGGCGCGCGGGATCGGCAGGGCCAGGATGCGCTGGTCGAGATCGGCGAAATCGATAGTGACCGGCGGAGGCGGCCCTTTGCCCGCCGCCCCGTCGTCCTTCGTACCGTCGGGCGCGGTGTCGGTGGTCGCGGCGTCAGGTGTAGCGGAGGTGTGTTTGCCGTGCGCGGTTCGCTTCATCGGCGGGCCGGGGTGCGGTTCTTCGGCGGCGCTTTCCTCGTCGCTCTGCGGGAGCACCGGCGAGGGAATGTCCTTGCGCAGCACCATGACGTAGACTGCACCATCCACCGCCCGGCCCATGCTCGACATGTCCAGCCAGCCCGCGCCGGGGCCGTGATCGGTGCTGGCGGTGAAGTAGAGGTACTTGCCGCTGGCATCGAAGCGGGGCGATGACACGTCGCTGGTGCCGTCGGTCAGCTGCGTCGCCTTGCCGGTGGCCAGAGAATAGGCCCAGGCGGCATGCAGGTGGTTGGGCAACTGCTTGGTGTAGACGATCCAGCGGCTGTCCGCAGACCAGGCCGGATCGAAATCGAAATTGGGCGTGTCGTACCGATCGGTATCTATCTTGGTGATTGCGCCGTCGTGATCGAGATCGATCATCCACAGGTTCAGTCGCTTGTCGTGGAACACGATCTTTCGGCTGTCGGGCGACCAGTGCGGGCTGTAGAAGAACGAGCCGGGCGTCCCCAGCGCGATCTTGCGGACCGGGCCGACCCCTTCGGCGGGGCGGATGTGCAACGCGTATTCGCCCGATTCGTCGGAGAAATAGGCGACCGACTTGCCGTCGGGCGAGGGTGCCGGGTCCCGATCCGCGACGCCGGGAGATTGCGTGAGGTTGCGGATCTCGCCCTTTTCCGCAGGGGCTGAGAGGATCTCGCCGTGCGCCTCGATGATTGCGCGCTTGCCCGATGGGGTGATTGCGGCATGTTCGATCGAGTCCGGCTGGATCGTCTCGAAATGGGGGCGGACCTGCGGCAGGTCGGCGTCGATTGTGACCGGCACCACGCTGACCGTGCCACTGGCCGTATCGTAGATCTCCAGCTTGCCGAACGCGTCGATTACAATGCCGCCGGGACCGGCCGAGGCAGAGGCCATGTCGAAACCTTGCGCGTTGTCGATCAGGCGGCGAACAGTGCCGGTCTTCACGTCATAGGCATAAAGCGTGGTTGGTCCGTCGCGGTCGGACAGGAAATAGAGCGTGTCGCCCACCCACATCGGGGCGCGATCGTTGCTGTTCGGGCGCGGGATGGGGGTGATGTGCGAGGTGGCGAGATCCGCGATCCAGATGCGTGCGGTCTGCCCGCCGCGATACTGCTTCCACGCCGGCTGCCACTGCGGATAGGGATCGTAGGCAAGGCGAGTGCCATCGGGTGAGAAGCTGCCCGCCTCGCCCGATGGCAGCGGCACTATGCGCGGCGGGCCGCCTGCGGCATCGACGAGATAGAGTTGGTCGAGATCACGCGCGGCAGCGCGCGGGCTGCGAAACAGGATGGACTTGCCATCCGGCGTCCAGGCCAGCGCAACATCGGCGCTGGGGTGCCAGGTCAGCCGACGCGGCTCGCCTCCACTGGCAGGCACGACATAGACATCGGTATTCCCGTCATAGCGACCGGTGAAGGCGATCTGGCTACCATCGGGCGAGAAGATCGGCGCGCGCAACTGCCCCTGTCCGGTGACCAGCCGGGCGGCCCGGCCGCCTGCGCGAGGGACAATCCAGATTTCGCCCGCGTACTCGAACGCGATTGCCGTCGCTGACAGCGAGGGGTGCTGTAGCAGGAGCGGCGGCTGGGCCGGGGCATTGTCAGTGGGAGCGGTCGAAGGACTGGCCGCCAGAGCCGAAGTCGTGCCCATCAGGAACGCAAGCCCACACGCGAAAAAACGTCGCCGCATCGAGATCCCCTGTCTGATAGTCCGGCGGCGCGGCTTGTCAGTACCTGCGCTTCCGGTTGGCTGAGAGTGTTGAATATGAACGATAGTACGTGCTCGTCAACGCCGCAGGTTGGTTGGCAATATTCTGATAGAAGTTCATTGAGGATTCTGGTGAGAATACATCCGTGGTAGGATCTGAGCGCACTTTGATTTCTGGATGCCTTCTTCTTTTAAAATTTCCGCCTTTAGAGCTGATCATGCTTCCAGCAATCGCCTGATCGGTCTGCTCAGCACCATCAGGGCGCGTCTTCCCGCGCCGACGACCGCAGCATGTAGGAACTAGAATTTCTGGGGAATCATGGTCTCGTACAAACCTCCCAGCCGACCGCTGATGATGCTTGCCGCAAATGTCGCGGGTACATTGAACTGGTTCAACCTTCGTCGCCTGCTCGAACCTGTCGGCAGCTTACCTCCTGCCGAGGCTGAAGAACTCTATTATGCCATGCTGGATGACTTCTCCACGGCGGAGTAACTTAAACCAAGCAGCCTCCGGTACACCCGGCGCAGTTCAGTTTGACGATTTCAATGGCCGGTTTGCCGATGTCGGCGTGTTTTCCTGAGCTGGCTGTGCGTATATCTGCAATCGGCGACGGCGTGGCGTGGCAGTGGGGAAAATTTGATGATCTCTGCCAGAGTCAGAAGGGCGCTGTTACGGTCCGGTTTCGTTATGAAATATTTGTATTTATTCGCTTGAAAAATGTCGCGAAGATCATAGGACAAGATGATATTCGATTTTATTAATCATAATATTACTTCTGGCGGTTCAGAAGTTTCCTTGATGATGGAAATTGACTATTTCCAAAGCAACGCCTTGCGGCCTGATCTTGCACGCTTTCTCCACAGGTCGATGTACATCCACAGCTCCGAAGCAGATAGAAAGGCGAGTGAAATCCCTGCCAGCAGATCGAGCATTCGCGCTGGCAAACCGAGCAGTTCGCCGGAATGGAAATGCTTCATCCATTCATGCACATTGGTTCCAAAGGGGAACGCCGATCTGGGATGAAGCGGAGAACTGAGACCTTGTTTCTGGCCGCTGGCGGCGTTGTAAACGAGCTGGCGCGTCGGATCGCTTGCGGTGACGACCGCGCCTTCGGCCTGGCCGTACCAGACGCGGGCGTGGATGGTGCGGATCGGTGTGTCGGGCTCTTGCGCTCTGAACGCATGCATTGTGCTTCGTGCGACGGTGGCGACTTGCGCATCGCTGATCGCCAGTGTTTCGGGCGGGGGCGGTGCCGGTTGAAGGTGGCATAGGTGCTCTCGAACCCGATCCAGGTGCCGTTGAAGGCGACAAGGATGAGCAGTATCGATGCAGCTACCGAAACGCCGCGATGCAGGGAGCGCCATTTGTCCGAAATCATCCAGAACATGTCGGGACGCTTGATCTTGCGACGCTGCTTGAGCAGGCGGAAATACATGATCAGCCCGGTGACGATCAGAGCAGACATGGCAAGGCCGGACAGCAGCTCGATATAGACGCCGGGCACGTCGCGCAGACCGAAGAAGTTGGGCCCCCAGAAACGGTGCCATTGCTTGAGCGTCTGGCGCAGCGACGGGGCCGGGTAGGCGCCGCGCATGTCGATGGACGCGACCGGCCGGCCGGTCGCGATGTCGAACGCGAGCGCCGAAACCGGTGTGCCGATGCGGCGTGGGTGGGGCGGGGGCCGGGATCGGCATAGGCGACTTGGCCGACGACGCGCCCGTCAACCATGCGCAGTTCGGCGAAGGCCGGGGTCATGTCGGGTCGGACCTCGTGAAAGCGGGTCAGCGCGAGGGAAAAGCCGCGCGCGACGTTGACATTCGCTGGTAGCGAGCCTGCGCTCCAGTCTGCGAGCGTGACAGCAGAGTAGAAGCCGTTGCCGAACCTACCTTCATTGATCGACTGCATCGTCGGGTCGCTCTCGGGCTTGCCGGTGAGCAGCGCCGTCAGGTCCAGCGTCTGGATCAGGGTTCCGGTCACGCCGATATAGAGCAGGAACAGGCAGGCGATCAGCGAGAGCACCCGGTGCACCGTGCGCATCTCGATCGATTTGCCGCTTCGTCTGGCGACGGGCGGGGCAGCGGCCTTCCGGAAGGGCGCGGGCGGGGCAGGATTGATGTCTGGCAAAGGTGGGCACTCCCTTTGCCCTGAGCGGCGCGACGGACGGGGCGCACCGCTCAGGGGCTGAGACTGAAATTACTGGCGGGTGGTGGTGCAATCGATCGACGTGGGCGTGGCGGTGCACCAGCGCATGTATCCGGGCTTGTAGAATCCGGCACCGGGCCAATTTCCGAGACCGGCCGGGGCTGGATGTGCGGCGCCTTCACGAAATTGGCGGCGACCCGGACATCGCCTTTTCCGGTGTATTGCGCGATGTAGGGGTAGGGGTAGATCGGCCGGGTCAGGTCGGGCGCGGCGAGGGTAGCCTGACGCGGCCCGGCCCCCTGCTCCATTCCCGGTCCGCGCGGCGGTGAACCCCGGCAAGCGCTCCCGGCGCGATCCCGCGCTCGACCCACAGCATAAGCGGTTCGAGCAGGTCGCTAATCACAGGGCCATCGCCGCCTCCGCAATGGTACACGCCGGGCAAAACGTAGAAGCGGACGAAAACATCGACCGTCTTCTCGCCCATCTGGCTTTGCAGCGCCTGATAATAGAGGACGGACTGGTGAACCATGACGTTGGTATCGGCCAATGCCATCCACAGGATCAGCTTGCGGCCCGCCTTCTCATGTGCGCCGCGATAGATTTCCTGTGCGACATGGATCTGTGCCGGGGTCGGGCAGGTGGCGGGATCCTGACCCGGCCTGCACTCCACCACGGTAATGTCGGGGTGGCAGGCATAGGGCAGCGAGACGATACCGTCCCTGGCACCATCCGCCGCATCGCACTGGTCCAGCACTGCCTTGTGCAGGATGGGCAGCTTGTCGGCGGTCAGGATTGGCCCGCCATCGGGCGCGGTGTTGGTCATCACGTTCCACGCGGTGAACAAGCCGTTGTTGACGGTGGTGTTGATAGGCGGGCAGCCTGCGCCGATCCCGTCGAAATCGAGCGGGAAGCGCTGCCGGGTTCATCTATTCTAACCAGCAGAACTTCAAGGGCAAGGAGCTGGATCTGCTGGCGCGGACCACGATCCGCGGCTCTTACGAGCACCGCTTCGACCTTGCCGGTGGTGGCAACATCACGGCTCACGTGAACATGACTTACAACAGCGGCTACAAGGTGAGCAATTATGCCGGTGACGGCAACCCATTCACCGGCGTCTATACTGTTCTTCTGGCCCAGTTCACCCAGAAGTCCTTTACGCGCAGTGACCTGATGATCAGCTATACGACTGCATCGTGCAAGTTCAGCATCGACGCCTTCGTGCACAACATCGAGAACAAGATGCAATTGCTGGGCGCGCCGCAGAGCATCAATCCTGGTCCGATCGACAACCCGACATCGGGCGCGGCCGATCGCACGACAGTCCGGGTCTCTGACCCGCGCCTGTTCGGTGTACGCCTGACAGTGCGTTACTGACCATGGATTTCGGGCCGCGTTTCCCCTTTTCGGGAAGGCGGCCCGATTTTTTCCTTAAGGGAACGTATCTTGATGCAGGCGCCTGCTGGAATGCCCGCCAACCCGTCGGCAATTGTGCTCAGGTTTCAGAAATGAGTGCAATCGACGGCCCCGTAAGCGAGCGCGTTGACTGTCGTTAGTGGCGGGCATGGAACTGCACCGGAATTATCACGAGAGAGGTTGCGTGGTCGCTGGGGGCTGGTCCTGCTCGCCCTCTCGGAGGGCCAGGCGATGGCATCCGAACACCGGCGCAATCCCTTGATCACATGCTTTTCGATCGTGGAAATACTGAGGCCGAGTTGCCTTGCGATTTCGCTTTGGGACAATCCGTCGATCTTGCGCATCGAAAAGACCTTGCCGCACTGTGGGGGCAGTGACGAGATGCATTTTGTCACTGTTGCCCAGTCATCGCGCGCGACCACGATCCGCTCAGCTGAGGGCGCTTCGCAAGCGATGTCGAAATTCTCCAGATTGTCGATGGTCTGGATCGTCAGGACCCTGTCACGGCGCGCGACCTGCAACGCGAGATTGCGCATTGTGGCGATGCTGAAGGCCCGAACATTGTCGATCCCGTGCCAGTTTTCGTACCGGAAGAGCTGTTCCATCGTATCCTGCAACAGGTCTTCGGGGTCGATGGTGATGCCGTGGCACAACCGCCGGGCATGGCGTTTCAGGTCGGATTCGAGCGGGAGGACGGCCATGCGGAACCAGCGGTGCCGGTCGTTGTCGAGCCCCGTCATGAGATGTTCGATTCACGATACGCGGCCAAGCATTGCCTTGCCCCTGCGAAACACCAGGCGTCCCATCATCGCTCTCTCCCCGAGTGCCGATTGTTTTTCAGGTCGCTATGCGGGGTCGGATTAAACTGAATCTGAATGCGGTGCGGGGCGTCGATTGCGCTTCGGGGAGAGGCGGATCTGGTGGCGATACGGGTGCGAAACCGCGCCTTCGCCGCGCGCTGCGGCTCGTTTGATTTCGGTTCAGGATGATGGGCTATGGCGGCTCTCGGGAGCCTGGATCAACGGAAAGAACGATGCCCTTACTGCGCCATGCCTTGCTTGTTTCCGCTGCGTTGACAGTCGCTTCTGCCGGTCCGGTACGCGCGGACGAGCCGATGGGTCTGCATGCGGATACGGCGCCGACTTCGGTCCCCGCCGGTGTGAGGACGACTTTCGTGCATCATGCCGACGATGACTACGGCGTGCTGTATGAACCGACAAAGCCGCGAGACAGGGCGACCATTGGCATCGTCGTCACGCACTATGGCGATTATACCCGCTTCATCGCCTGTCCCGAGCTTGCCCGTCGCGGCTATCGCGTCCTGTGTGAGAGCCCGAGCAGCGGGAACCTCGACAAGACGCTTGCGGAGACAGGGCTGGCGGTCGATTTTCTCAAGCGCCTTACGGGCGTGCGCAAGGTTGTCTTGCTGGGGCTCAGCGGAGGGGCGACGATCGTCAGCGCCTATCAGGCGATGGCGGAAAGCGGCCTCGGTTTTTGCCAGGATGCGCGCATGGTCCATGCCTGTCCCTCGGGCCTTGCCGGGCTGACCCCGGCGGATGGTGTCGTCCTGCCGGATGCCAACTGGGGGGATGCGGAAATGACGCTGTTCAGCATCGACCCTGCGGTAGTCGACGAAAGCGATGGAACCGCGGTCGACGAAGGTCTCGACATGTATTCCGCCAAGATCGGATTCTCGCCGGGGGCAGCCATTACAGCGAAGACTTTCGCCGCAAGTTTCTGGCGGCCGAGGCCGCGCGCTACAACCGTCTGGTCGCCGCAGCGCAGGCCCGTGCCGCACGTCTCGATGCCGGCACCGCTGCATTCATCGGCGATGCCTCGATGGTTATTCCCGGCGGCAGCAGTCTGGGACCGAACAACAAGCTTTTCTCGCAGGATACCGCCTTGCTCTCGACATCGAGCAAGCCTTATCCGCTGCTCCACAAGGGCGGCGCCCAGACCACCGAAGTGATCTATTCGCTGCGCGTCGGGCAAGGGCATGGCATCCCTGCGGCGAACTTCCGGATGGGCGCCATGAATACCACGGTGCGCGATTTCCTGTCCGGTTTCGCCATCCGGGTCGCGCCCGATTTCTATTACGATGCCACCTCGATCCACGGGATCGACTGGGATTCCAGTTACGCCAACCCGCCGGGCAATGTTGCGTATATTCATGTGCCGCTGATCGCCATGGGCATGACGGGCCACTGGGAAGGCCTGGCCGCCGAGACGATCTATGAGCATGCCGCCAGCGCTGACAAGCAGATCGCCTTCGTCGAGGGCGCCTCGCACATGTACGTGCCTTGCACGGAGTGCGAACGGGAGCCCGGTGAATTCGGCGACACCGTCAAGACACTGTTTGATTACCTCGACGGCTGGCTGTCGAAGCCGGGCCGCTTCCTCCCAACACGCTGATCGCCGATAGAGAGATGGAGCATTTACCCATGGCCAACCGACCCCTTAGCCTCACGAGCGCCGTGCTGGGCACCACCATGTTGTTCGGTGCCGTTGCGCTACAGGCGCAGGACGGGCACCCGGAGCGGAACACGACACCCCCAAGCCCGCAATCGATGACGGGCGACTACTTCGACATTCCGCAAAGTGCGCAGTTGAAGGTGCCGCTTGGTCCTCCCGCCGGGCCGCGCCCCAAGGACTTGCCGCACCGCCCAATCCCGGCTTCGATTCTGGGGCCGAACGGAGAACTGGCCGCCGAAGCGGCATTGGCTACGCTTCATTCGTGTACGAAGGACGGGTACAGCGTGACAGTCGCCGTGTCGGACTCCGCAGGCAACCTCAAGGCAGCGCTGGCGGGCGAGGGCACCATGCCCAATGGCATTCACATGGCCATGCACAAGACCCTGACGGTCGTAGGTTTCCGCATGTCGACACTGCAGCTGCGGGCCAGAATCGAGAAGGATCCATCGCTCATGGATCAGGTGAAGCCGCATATGTCGCTCCTGCCCGGCGGCCTGCCGATCATCAAGGACGGTCGGTTCCTGGGTGCGATCGCCACAAGTTGTGCCAGTGCCCACGAAGAGGAAAAGTGTGCCGCAGATGGAATCGCGAAAATCGTTGATAGGCTTTGAGAGTTTCCCCGGGGGCAGTTCACTCCGATCGGGCCTGAGACTGAGCAGCGCCTAGACCGCATCGGCTAAAAGGGTGTCAGTTTCTGCCGGTGCCGGGCGTTATGGCTCTTGTAGATGAAGCGGGTCTCACTGCAGGAAGAATCTGCCGGACCGCTAGGTAGGGGTGTCGACGCAAGCAATGAGGTCAGATGTGAGCGAACGGAACGCATTTACGAAGGAAAGGCCGGGTAATGAAGTGAATGGACGGCGCCTCGCGATTGATCCGCGGGCATTGATGACCTTTCGCGCAGTTTGTCAGGCGGGCTCGATCAGCGGAGCCGCACGGGATCTCAATATTTCTCAGCCGTCGGTCTCGAACACCATCGCTCTGCTTGAACGTAGTCTCGGTGCCAGTCTTTTTGCGCGTGGGCGCGGAGGAATTGCGCTGACGTCAGAGGGCGAAGCGCTGCAACGCCGGGCAGAAGCCTTGTCAACACTGCTGGTCGACGCTGCTCTTGATATTGATAATGCACGTCTCGGTATCGCTGGGCCGTTACGCGTTGCTGGAACGCCCGGTGCATTGCTGACACTGTTGCCTGGCGTGATTCCTGAGGTGGAAGCGCAAGTCGGCAAGTTTTCCCTCAGCGTGCTGGAGCGTGATGATGCCCAATTGCTCGACATGCTGCGAAAGGGGGTGATCGAGTTGGCATTTGTCACCACCCGGATCGAGCAGCGCCCGGATGATATGGCGGAAGTCACATGCGCGAGCGATCCGTTTTCGCTGGTTGTAGGCGCGCAGCACTTTGATCTGGGCAACGAGATATCCTTGCGAGATGCTGCTGCGTGGAACTGGGTACTTCCGGAGGCGCGGGGAGCATTCCGCCGGCAGGTCGATGCGCTGTTCCTTTCGGCGGGAGTGAGCGTGCCATTGACGGCGATCCGCTGTGATTCGCTGCTGACCACCCGTGCCATTGTGCGCGAAACTGACCGGGTGACGGTACTCCCGCGCACGGTGGTGGGCGAGGATATCGCCAATGGTTCGTTGCGCGCGATCACTATCCGCGAGGCGGAATTCGACAGGAATGTCGGTGTGTTACACCTCGCCAACCAGTCGCTCTCACCGCTTGCGCGAGTGCTGTTCGAGGCCTTGCCGAGGCTGGAGTGATCCGGGCCGGCATTCCATAGTTAAAAACTATGGAGATCGAAATATTCATTATTTTACATGGTATCCGTGAGGTTTTACACCGAATCAGAACCCAGAACACAAACGATTGGGGTAGAGGAACCATGCGGACACTGATCCGTGACATCGCCATTTTCGACGGCACGGGAGCGCCGCTGCAGCGCGGCCGGGTATTGATCGAGGATGAGCGCATCGCCGATGTCTCGCTGGGCGAGAGTGCCATGCCAGACATTGCGGCGGATATCGTGATCGACGGGCGCGGCATGACCCTGATGCCCGGCCTGATCGATGCGCATACGCACCTAACCTGGGCATCCTCGATCGAGAAGGTCTATCACCAGTTCATTCTGCCGCCGGACGAGTTGAAGGTCGCTGCCTGGCGCAATGCGCGCGTGCTGCTCGACCATGGCTATACTAGCCTCTATTCCGCCGGTGCGCTGGGGGACGGCATCGAGCCGGATCTGGCCCGTGCGATAGAGCGGGGCGAGACGCCGGGGCCGCGTCTGGTGCCCTCCACGCTGGAGCGCAGCCCGGAAGGGGGCGAAGGGGTCGAGACCGGCGGCGTGTTCAACGGTCGCGGACCCGATGCGATGCGCGCTTTCGTCGGTTACTGTGCGGATGAAGGGGTGAAGTCGATCAAGCTCGTGGTTTCGGGCGAGGATGCGCTCAAGCCCAATTCGGCGATGGACGTTCTCTATACCCGCGACGAGATGATGGCGGCGGGCGAGGCAACCCGCGCGGCGGGCCTGTGGATCGCCTGCCACGTCTATTCGGGCGAAGCGATCGGCCTGGCGCTCGATGCCGGTGCGCGCATCCTCTATCACTGCTCGTTCGCAGACGAAGCCGCGCTCGATCGTATGGCGGCTGACAGGGACACGTTCTTCTATGCGCCGGGGCCGGGTGTGTCGGTTGCCGCGCTCGAAGCCAATCCGCCGCCGCATGTCGACATGACGCACATGAAGGCCAGCGCGCGGAAGCGCCTCGACATCGAGGCCAAGCTGGTGCCCGAACTGAAGAAGCGCGGCGTGCGTATTCTGATCGGTGGCGATTACGGTTTCCCGTTCAATCCGCATGGCCGCAATGCCCGTGATCTTGAGCATTTCGTGACCTATTACGGCTTCACCCCGGCAGAGGCGCTCCGCGCCGCAACCCAGTACGGTGGCGAGCTGATGGGGATCGAGACCGGACTGGTAAAGGAGGGCTATCTTGCCGATCTGCTTCTGGTTGATGGCGATCCGACGCAGGATGTCACCATCCTCCAGAACCCTGCCAACATCCATATGATCATGAAGGACGGCGCGCTGCACAAGGCGCTGGCCGAGCCTCAAACCGCGAGCTGATCCGATGCAACATGATGTGGTCATCATTGGCTGCGGACCTGTCGGTGCGCTGGCCGCGAACCTTCTCGGCCTGAACGGACTGAACGTTCTGGTGCTGGAAAAGGAGCTGGAGCATTACCCGCTGCCGCGTGCGGTGCATCTCGATCATGAGATGATGCGCCTGTTCCAGTCCGCCGGCGTCATCGACGCAGTGGAGCCCGACATGGTAGCGACCGATGGGCACCTGCACATTGGTGCCGATCACGGCGTCATCCGCTATATGGGGACGGTCGGCCGTCCGCGTCCGTTCGGCTGGGCGAACGACTACTTCTTTTACCAGCCCGAACTGGAAACGCATCTGCGCGAAGGCATGGCGCGGTTGGATAGCGTCTCGCTCCAGCTGGGTGCGACCTTTGCAGGTCTCGATCAGGATGCCTGCGGCGCTACGGTGCGTTATTTTCAGGACGGCAACGAATATACGGTGCGCACGCGCTGGGTGATTGCCTGTGACGGCGCGCGCAGTGCGGTGCGCAAGGCGCTGGGCGTCGCGCTCGACGATCTGCGCTTCGAGGAGCCGTGGCTGGTGGTCGATGCCGAGGTCGAGGGCGGCGTCAGCTTTCCACCGATTTCGGGCGTGCCTGCCGATGCCGATTTACAGCGCCTGTCGGTGATGATGTGCGATCCCGCGCGCCCGGCGACCGTCGTTCCGGGACGTCGTGACCATCGTCGCTGGGAGTTCATGCTGCTGCCCGGCGAGGACGATGCCGAGATGATGCGCCCGGAAAAGGTGCGCGAACTGGTCGGCGCGTGGATGAAGGACGTGCCGCACACCATCGTGCGGGCGGCGACCTACCGCTTCCATGGCCTCGTGGCCGAGCGCTGGCAGGTGGGCCGGGCGTTTCTGGCAGGGGATGCCGCGCACCAGACGCCGCCGTTCTTCGGGCAGGGCATGTGCCATGGCCTGCGTGACGTGGCGAACCTTGCCTGGAAGATGGCGGGGATCGCCAATGAGGGCGCCGAGGAGACGATCCTTGAAACCTACCAGCCCGAGCGCGACCCGCATGTTCGCGCGGTGATCGGTGCTGCGGTGAATGCCGGGCGCTACATCTGCGAACTCGATCCGGCGAAAGCGGCAGTGCGTGATGCGGAAATTCGCGAGCGGGCCAGGAGCGGCGAAACCGCGCACGATCTGATCCCTGCCATCGGCGCTGGGCTGGTGATGCCCAGCACCGGCGCGGGGGCTCGCTTTGTCCAGCCGCTATTGCAGAACGGCGGGCGCCTCGACGATCTGGCCGGGGGCGGCTGGCGGCTGTTCGTACGCGGATCGGGTGGTGGGCTGCCTGCCTGCGGTGTCGCGGTGATCGGCGCTGCGCACCTGCCGGATGGCGGCGCGGTGACGCGCTGGCTTGACGATCACGAAGCCGATGCGGTGCTCGTGCGCCCCGACCACTACGTTTTCGGCACGGAAAAAGGGCGCGGCGCAGCACTGCTGGCCGCCCGGCGCAAAATGCTCTTCGGGAACGCAACAGAACATCAGGAGCAGGCTGCATGAAACTGACGCTGAAAAATGCGCGGGCCATCGTCGACGATACGCTTGCCGCCGCGCGCGACAGGGGGGCACAGCCGCTTGCAGTGATCGTGCTCGACGAAGGTGCGCATCCCGTGGCTTTCGCACGGGAGGACGGGGCCAGCCTGTTCCGTTTCGACATTGCCCGCGCCAAGGCCGCAGGTGCGCTTGGCATGGGCGCGGATACGGCGGTGCTGGCAGAGCGGGCCAGGGGCAATCCGGTGTTCTTCCAGAGCCTGGCCACAGCGGTCGGCGGCCAGATGGCGTTCTCGCCCGGCGGTGTGCTGGTGCGCGACGATAGCGGCACCGTCATCGGCGCGGTGGGGGTCAGCGGCGACACCGGGGAATGCGATGCCGAATGCGCGGCAGCGGGGCTCGCGGCCGCCTTTATCAGGCAGGGAATCTGCTCATGACCATCCGTCTGCGCAGCATCGAACTGGCACTGCCCGATCCGGCAGCGGCGGCGGCGTTCATGACTGGTATCTGGGGCATGGCCGAGGCCGGAGAGCAGGGCGGCACGCGTTATCTGCGCGGTTCCGGCCCGTTCCCCTACCTCGTCGCGCTGGAGCCTTCGGAAAGCGAGTTCGTGCGTACGACGACTTTCGTGTGCGACGCGGCGGACCTTGCCGCGCTGGCCGCGCGGGTGAGTGCGGCGGGGTGGACGGCGGCGCCTGTCACCTCGTCCGATCCGGGCGGAGGCCATGGTCTGCTGGTCGAACTGCCCGAGGGCGTGCTGCTGCGCTTTCTGGTAGATGCCGTTGAAGTCGCGCCGATCGCGGGCAAGGATCTGCCGGTTAAGCTCACGCATGTCGTGTTCAACGCAGCGGATGCGGAAAGCTGCGGCGATGCCGTGGAGCAGGTACTCGGCTTCAAGGTGTCGGACCGTACCAAGGGCATGGTTTTCGTGCGCTGCAACGACAGCCACCATTCCACCGCCTTCGCTCGCGCCGGGTTCACCTCGCTCAACCACGTCGCGTTCGAGATGGAGGATATCGACGCGGTGATGCGCGGCATCGGCCGCTTGCGCGATCATGCGCAAGTGCCCGCCTGGGGGCCGGGCCGCCATGGGCCGGGTGCCAATGTCTATGCCTACTACATCGCGCCGTTCGGCCCGGTGATCGAGTTCTCTACCGCCGTGAACAAGGTGGCCGAGGACTATCGGGTCGGCGCTCCCGACGACTGGACCTGGCCGGAAGGCCGGATCGACCAGTGGGGCATGTCGGACAAGGATTTCGAGGGCTTGCGCCGTGCCGAGGAGCGCTTCCGCTTCCGGCGCGACTGGGAGCCTGCGCCGCTGGGCGCCTGAATGCAGCATTTGCGGAAAGAGAGACGGACATGACGCAGTACATCAGCTTCAAGCGCCCTGACGGCACCGCCAGCTTCGGTCGTTTCGATGGTGAGACGGTACACGATCTGGGCGCGCCCGGTGGCGATGCGTGGTTGAAGGACGCGCTTGGTGGCGATCTGGCGGTTCTGGCTGTCACCGGCGAGCATGCGCGCGCCGAGGTCACGCTTCTTCCGGTGGTGCCCAACCCCGAGAAGATCCTGTGCGTGGGTCTGAACTACGCCACCCACGTCGCCGAGACCGGACGCGAGCAGAAGGATCATCCCGCGATCTTCACCCGCTGGGCCGACAGCCTGATCGCCGATGGCGAACCGATGGTCCGTCCGCCCGAAAGCGAGCGTTTCGACTACGAGGGCGAACTCGCCATCGTGATCGGCAAGCCGGGGCGCCGCATTGCCAGGGCCGATGCAATGGACCACATCGCCGGTTACGCGGTGTTCAACGACGGCTCGATCCGCGACTGGCAGCGCCACAACATCCAGTTCACCCCCGGCAAGACCTGGCCCGGCACCGGCGCGTTCGGTCCTGCAATGATCCCGGCGCACGAGGTGTCCGATCTCGCTTCTTTGCGGGTGCAGACGCGCCTCAACGGCGAACTGTTGCAGGACCAGCCGATCTCCGACCTGATCTGGGATATCCCGACGGTGATCGAATACTGCTCCATCTTTACCACGCTTAATCCCGGTGACGTGATCGCCACCGGAACACCGGGCGGTGTCGGCGACAAGCGAAAGCCGCCGCTTTACATGAAGGCGGGTGACACCGTGGAAATATCGGTCGGGGCGATCGGGACTTTGAGCAACCCCGTAATCGACGAAATCTGAATTTTATTCCTTCAATACTCAGAATCTAAAAAACAAACCAAATACCTGTCAGGGAGAACAGACCATGCAAAAGATCGGGCAAAAGACCAGGCAATTCGCTCTGCTGTGCGGTGTTGCGGTTTCGGCTTTCGCCGTTCCTGCCATGGCGCAGGACGCCACCAGCGCCGAACCCGCCCCCGCAGCACCGCCGCCGTCGGAAATCATTGTCACCGCGCAACGCCGCGCCGAAAAGGTGACGGAAGTTCCGATCTCGATCACCGTCGCCAGCGCCGCGCAGCTTGAGCGCCAGCAGGTGAATACCGTGAACGACCTTGCCCGCATTGCGCCGAGCCTCGAAATTCAGGCGGCGCCGGGCCAGAACACTGGCGGCGGCGGTTCGATCCGCGGCATCGGCACGATGACCTTTTCGCCGGGCGCGGTGGCTTCGGTGGGCGTGGTCGTCGATCAGGTCAGCCAGGGCAACGCAAATATTTCCGATCTGTTCGATGTTGCCCGTGTCGAGGTGCTGAAAGGCCCTCAGGGCACGCTGTTCGGCCTGACGACCTCTGCGGGCGTCATCAACATCACCACCAATGCGCCCAAGTTCGGCGAGTTCTCCGCCCGCGTGCGCACCGAGTTGTCGAACGCCGGAACCGCCGGTGCCAAGTACGGCAATCAGGTGGTGCAGGGCGTCGTCAATATTCCGATCTCGTCCAACATGGCCGCGCGCATTTCCGGCGTTGCCAACTTGCGTCAGGGCGTAGACCGCAATGCCACGACCGGCGATCTCAACGACAACAACCGCTATTCGGTGCGCGGCCGTCTGCTGTGGGAGCCGACCGACCGCCTGACCGTGAACCTGATCGGCGACTACGCGCATTCGAGCGCGGAGAACGGCGGCGACTTCTTCACCTTCGTCAAGACCAGCGGCCCCGGCTCGTTCTTCGGTGGCGCGGGCTATGACGCGGTGGGCATCACCGATCGCCTTGCCAGCTGCGGCGTGACCGTGAAGGAGGGCAACCGCGACTACTGCACCAGTTCGCACTACAAGGGCACGACCAGCAACTACGGCGGATCGGTGCAGGTGGACTATGCCGCCGATCCCTTCACGCTCACCTCGATCACTGCCTATCGCAAGTCGGGCGAACTGGGCTCTGGCGCATCGGCCAACGTGTTCCGTGGCGATCCGCTCGAACTGCAGGTGGAAAACGAACCGGTCGATCGCAACCTGAACCTGTTCACGCAGGAATTCCGCGTCAGTTCGGCAGCCACCAACACCATCGAATATACCGTGGGTGCCTTCTATTCGAACCAGAAGCAGACCCGCGATCCCGAGACGGTGAACGTCACGCTGGTCCCGGTGCCGGGCGTGGTGGTTCCGATCGCCTCGACGACGGTGCCCGATCTAACGATCCGCGATGAATCGCTGGCCTTCTTTGGGCAGGCGACCACCCATATCGGAGATTCGCTGCGCCTCATCACCGGCGCGCGCTACACCACCGATCGCCTCTCGCTGCAGATGCCCAGCACTGCCGATACCGTGCTCAATGCCGAGGAATGGTCGTGGCGTCTGGGCGCGCAGTACGATCTGGCGCGCAACACGATGGCCTATGCCACCGTCTCGCGCGGGTTCAAGGGCGGCCAGATCGCGGTGCCGACCGATGGCCGCACGCCCTATGTCGTCCTGCCGGAAATCCCGACCAGCTACGAAGTGGGCTTCAAGTCCACGCTGTTCGGCGGTTGGGTGGCCGATGTCAGCGCGTTCTACATGAAGATCGACAACTTCCAGGCGCAGAGCTGCACGGTGGATGGGACCGGCGTGATCTCGTGCGATCAGAAGAACGTGAACGGTGTGAAAACGCGCGGCGTCGAGGTGAACTTCTTCGGCAACATCACGCCGAACCTCTCGCTCAACACCGGCTTCATCTATGCCAAGGCGACCTATCCCAAGGGCTATCTCGGCACCGATGGCACGGACATCGGCGGCAGCCAGCTGGCCTATTCGCCGCGCTACAAGTTCACGCTTTCGGGTGAATACAACGTGCCTGTCAGCGAGCGTCTGGGCGCCTTCCTGGCGGTCGACACCGTGTGGAAGTCGCGCATCCGATACGAGGAGAACTCGTATTCGGGAACGACCTTCCGTCCGCACTGGATGGTGGGTGGCCGGATGGGGCTGCGGACGGAGGATCAGCGCTATCAGGTCTCGGTCTTCGTGCGAAACCTGTTCAACGTGCATGAGCCGTCGCTGATGCAGAGCAGCTTCCCCTATACGACGGACAGCGGTGAGGCGAATGTCGGGGCGATCTATGGCCCGCAGTCGTTCCGCAATGTCGGCATCAGCCTCGATGCCAAGTTCTGAAGCCACTGCCTGTAACGACCGGAGAGAAAACGACGATGACCGGACCCCAACCCGCCGAAATCCGCGATGCTATCATGGCGATGGGCAGCGGGATGGGGCCGCAGGTCGTGGCGGCGTGCCGCGACCTGTTCGCCGCCGAGCAGCAGGGTCTGGCCGAGAAGGTCGCTCCGGTGGCGCTCGATTGCGCCTATGGCGATGATGCGCGTCATAGGCTGGACCTCTATCGCGATGGTGAGCAGGAGGACCTTCCCGTTCTGCTATTCGTCCATGGCGGCGGTTTCCTGATGGGCGACAAGGGGGGCGAGGGTTCGCAGAGCGGATGGTCGAACGCCCATGTCGGGCGCTGGGCCGCAGCCAACGGCATGCTGGGCGCGGTGATGAACTACCGCCTTGCGCCCGATCACCAATGGCCCGCCGGGGCGCAGGACGTCGGTGCCGCACTGGCATGGCTGCGCGAAAATGCTGCGCAGCATGGCGGCGATCCGGGGCGGATCGCGGTGATGGGCACTTCGGCGGGGGCGGTGCATGTCGCGGGCTTTCTGCGCGACGATCCGCATCACGCCGATCTTGTCCAGGCGGCGATCCTGCTTTCCGGGCTTTACGGATTCACGCCGCTCGATGACCGGGACGAGCGCTATTATGGACCTCAGGCGGATTACGCATCGCGCATGCCGCTGGAGGCTGTCGTCGCGACCGATCTGCCGCTCTACATTGCCGGGGCGCAGTATGACCCGCCGCGCTTCCAGCGGGAGTGGACCGGGCTGATGCAGGCGCGTTTGGAGCGCCACGGCATTCTGCCGCGCGGTTATCTTGCCAGCGGGCATACGCACTACACATTGCCGATGCACCTCGGCACTTCGGACACGCGTCTGTCCGATGATCTTCTCACCTTCCTTTCTGACACCCTGTGTAAGAGGCCGATATGACCGAGAGTTTCCGGATGGACCGCCGCGCGTTGCTGGCCGTCGGCGCAGGAGCAGGGGCGCTTGCAGGGCTTGCGCCCTTGAGCGCAAGGGCTGCGGCGAAGGCGGCTGTCACGAAAGCGTCTGCGCCATTTCCCAAGGGCTTCTTCTGGGGCGCCGCGACGGCACCGCATCAGGTCGAGGGGAACAATATCGCCTCCGACCTGTGGTTTCTGGAGAACCAGAAGCCGACCGTCTTTGCCGAGCCTTCGGGCGATGCGGTGAACAGTCTGGAACTGTGGCCGACCGATCTCGACATCGTGAAGGGGCTGGGCCTCAACAGTTATCGCTTCGGCATCGAATGGGCGCGGATCGAGCCGGAGAAGGGCTTGATCTCGCGCGCGATGCTCGATCACTACAAGGCGATGGTGGCCGGTTGCCGGGATCGCGGGATCACGCCGCTGGTTACTTTCAACCACTTCACCGCGCCGCGCTGGTTCAGCGCGATGGGCGGCTGGACCAATCCCGACGCGCCTGCGCTGTTCGCGAACTATTGCGACAAGATCGCCCGCGCGATCGGCGCCGATATCGGCGTGGCGATGACGCTGAACGAGCCGAACATCCTGCTGCTGCTGCGCAAGATCCTGCCGCCGCCGGTGTGGGATGCACAGCGTGCCACCGTGCAGGCCGCCGCAAAGCGCTTGGGGGTCGAGAAATTTGTCTGCGCCAATGTGGCTGGCCCTGAAGATATCGATGCCATCGAACATGGCCTTGCCGCTGGGCACAAGGCGGCGCGCGCGGCGATCAAGGCGGTGCGTAGCGATCTGCCGGTGGGCTTCACGCTCTCGATTATCGATGAAGAGGCGGCGGGCAAAAACTCGCTGCGCGATGCCGTTCGCCAAGAGCTGTATGGCATGTGGCTGGAGATCGCGAAGGGCGACGATTTCATCGGCGTGCAGAACTACGAGCGCGCCGTCTGGAACGACAAGGGACGGCTTCCGGCACCGGACGGCGCGGATCGCAACTGGTCGGGAACCGAGGTCTATGCACCCTCGCTCACCGGGGCTGTGAAGTATGCCCATGAAGCAACCGGCGTGCCGATCCTGGTCTCGGAGCATGGCGTCGGCACCGACGACGACACTCTGCGTGCGCGCTTCATTCCGGCAGCGCTGCGCGATTTGCGGCAGGTGATGGCCGATGGCGTGCCGGTGCTGGGTTATGTCCACTGGTCGCTGCTCGACAACTACGAGTGGATCTTCGGATACAAGCCGCATTTCGGCCTGTGCAGCGTCGATCGTGAGACTTTTGTGCGTACGCCCAAGCCCAGCGCGCGTGTGCTGGGGGCCATAGCTTCTCGCGGATCAATCTAGGCATTGTAGCGGGCTGGCGGTTGCGCCAGCCTGATGATTGCAAAAGAAAACATCAGCCAGAGGCCCCAACAGGCAGGGCTGGAAAATCGGGAGTTGGGAATGTCGCGCAAGCGCTTTCGGATCATGCTGTGTCTTGCCAGCGGCCTTGTCGCCGCGCCCGTTCTGGCAGAAGAACCCGCTACGCCGGGGAGCGCGCCGGCACCTGCCGCCACCGACAGCGCACTGGCGCAGGAGTTCCGCGATCCTCCGGCCTCTGCCCGCCCGCGCGTGTGGTGGCATTGGATGAACGGCAATATCACCAAGGACGGCATCGCCAAGGATCTGGCGTGGATGAAGTCGGTCGGCATCGGCGGGGTCCAGAACTTTGACGCAAACCTCCAGACCCCGCAGGTGGTGGCCAAGCGCCTCGCCTACATGACGCCCGAATGGAAGGATGCCTTTCGCTTCGCGGTGCAGGAAGCGGACCGGCTGGGACTGGAGTTCGCCATCGCTTCCTCGCCGGGGTGGTCCGAAACCGGTGGGCCCTGGGTGGCGCCGAAGGACGGTATGAAGAAGCTGATCTGGTCGAGCCTCTCGCTCGCGCCGGGGCAGCGACTGACCGGTACGCTGCCAACTCTCCCGGTTACGACTGGTCCCTATCAGGGCCTGCATCCTGCGCTCAGCATCGAGGAGATGATTTCGGGGCATGCTGCACCGGAAGGGCCGCATTTTACAGGCGACGGTCCAGTGCTCGCCTATCCAGTCGAGGATGCAGCCGCACTGCCGGTTCCGCACGCACAGGATGGGCTGGGCAACACGCTCGACGCCTCTGCGCTGGGAGATGGCGATCTGGGCGCGGGTGTGACGCTTGCGCGTAAGGACGGCGCCGCACCGGTGCTGCGGCTGGACTATCCCGGTGCGGTGACGATGCGCAGCGTCACGCTGTTCCTGCCGGACGTCGTTATTCCATTCTCCGGTTCGCCATTTCTGGCTGCCGTGGAGGCGAGCGAAGATGGCACGAACTGGACGAAGATCACCGACCTTACGCTTAGCGGCGTACCCACGACGGCCAGCTTCCCGGCGGTTACGGCTTCGCATTATCGGTTGGTCCTGAATCCCGCGCCGCTCCATGGCGGCCTTGGCGCTCCCGCCCCGGGTGTGGCGATGGGGGGGCTGTTCGACGGCATCGGCGCGGCCATGGCGAAGAAGCCGCTGGTCGTCGGCACTTTCGCGCTCGCGTCGCAGGCGCGGGTGGACCGGTTCGAAACCAAGGCCGGTTTCGTGATGAGCCCGGATTATTATGCGCTGGGATCGGTGAACGATGCCACGCGCGGTATCGATGCGGCGAAAGTGGTCGATCTGTCGAGCCGGGTGAAGCTGGACGGCTCGCTCGACTGGATCGCGCCAAAGCTCCCCAAGGGACAGCACTGGGAAGTGCTGCGGCTCGGCTGGTCGCTGCTGGGCACGACCAATCACCCGGCGACACCCGAGGCGACCGGTCTGGAAGTCGACAAGTACGATGGCAAGGCGGTGGAGGCCTATCTCGACCATTATCTGGGCATGTATCGCGAGACGGTAGGCGATGGCCTGATCGGTCAGCACGGCATCCGTGCGCTGCTGACCGATTCCATCGAGGCAGGCGAGGCGAACTGGACGCCGCAGATGATCGCGAAGTTCCGATCTTTGCGCGGCTATGATCCGACGCCTTGGCTGCCGGCGCTGACCGGTGTGCTCGTCGGCTCGCGCGAGGATAGCGATCGCTTCCTTTATGATTATCGCCGGACCATGGCCGATCTGCTGGCGAGCGAGCACTATGGCACCATTGCACGCGTTGCCCATGCCAACGGCCTCAAGCTCTATGGTGAGGCGCTGGAGGATCACCGCCCGATGCTGGGCGATGACATGACCATGCGCAGTCACACCGACGTGCCGATGGCGGCGATGTGGGCATTCAACAAGGCCGAGGGGCCGCGCCAGTCGCTGGTTGCCGACATCAAGGGCGCGGCTTCGGTCGCGCACCTTTACGGGCAGAACCTTGTCGCGGCGGAATCGATGACCTCGCAGATGGCGCCCTGGGCTTTTGCGCCGAAGGATCTGAAGCACGTCATCGATCTGGAGTTCGTGACCGGCGTCAACCGCCCGGTGGTGCACACCTCGGTCCATGTCCCGGTCGATGACAAGAAGCCGGGCCTCTCGCTGTTCATCTTCGGCCAGTACTTCAACCGGATGGAGAGCTGGTCCGGTATGGCGAAGCCGTGGGTGGACTATATCTCGCGCTCTTCGCTGATGTTGCAGCAAGGGCGCAACGTGGCCGATCTGGCCTATTTCCATGGCGAGGAAGCACCGCTGACATCGCTGTATGGCGACAAGCCCGTCGCCGATGCGCCCGTGACCCATGCCTATGATTTCCTGAACTTCGATGCCTTGAACACACTGCTGACCAATGACGGGGCCGATGTGGTGTCGCCCGCAGGCGCGCGCTATCGCGCGATCTATCTCGGAGGTTCGTCCAGCCGGATGACGCTGGCGGCGCTCCGTCGCTTGTCCGCTCTGGTCGAAGGCGGGGCCACGGTCATCGGCGAGAAGCCGCAGTTTTCACCCAGCCTCGTCGCAAGTGAGCAGGGCGAGGTGGCGCAGTGGACGAGTCTTGTCGACCGGCTGTGGCCGGCTGGCGGGCAGGCCATGATTGGCAAGGGCCGGGTGATCGCCTCGGACGATGTGGAAGGCACGCTTGCGGGGATGGGTGTCGCGCCCGATTTCCGCTTCACCGGGGCAGCATCGGGTGTGGCGATCCCCTTCGTCCATCGGCGTGACGGCAAGGGCGACATCTATTATCTCTCGAACCCGGCAGACACCGCGCAGACCATCGAGGCGCATTTTCGTGTGACCGGCAAGCGCCCCGAACTGTGGCATCCCGAGACCGGAACGTCCGAGCCGGTGAGTTACCGGATCGTCGAGGGCGAGACGATCGTGCCGCTCTCGCTCACGGCCGACGACGCCGTCTTCGTGGTGTTCCGCGAACCGACCACGCAGGCTGACTTCACCGTGCCCAAGCCGGTGCCACGTGCGGTGGCTGGCGATCTCACCAGTGGCTGGAGGGTTGCCTTCCAGCCGGATCGCGGCGCTCCGGCATCAGCGAACCTGCCGAAGCTGGGTTCGTTGAGCGAAAGCGTCGATCCCGGGATCAAATACTTCTCCGGCGTGGCGACGTATTCGCGGCGCTTCACAGTCCCGGCTTCACACAAGGCCGGTACGCCCTTGTGGCTTGACCTTGGGCAGGTCGGCGACCTGGCTGCGGTTCGGGTGAACGGTGTCGCGGTCGGCACAGTCTGGCATGCGCCTTACCGCCTGGAGATAGGCAAGGTGGTGAAGGCGGGCGCCAACACGCTCGAGGTGCAGGTCGCCGATACCTGGGTCAATCGCCTGATCGGCGATGCTCAGCCGGGTGCGAAAGCCATTACCTGGACGGCAATGCCGACCTACCGTGCCGACGCGCCGCTGCGTCCTTCTGGCCTGATCGGTCCGGTGCGGCTGTGGGAGGAAGGGAAGTGATCGAGACGAGTGGTCTGCCTATCGAGCCAGGCGCGATGTCTGCGGCGGATTTCATTCGCCGTGAAACGATGACCAGTGTGGTAATCAACACGGCACTCAGTCTGGCCTTTTTTCTCGCGGTGTTTCGTATCGAGCCACGAGTGCCGATCTGGGGGCTTGGCAACCTCGTTTTCGACACTTTGCCGCAAAGCTTCATGATCACACTGATGGGGGTACTGGTTCCAGGTTTGATAGCGCGCGCGAAGCGGCGTTCAGGCAAGGTGGGGGCATTCGTCGGAAAGTCTGTTCTGCCGTATTCGCCCTGGATTCGGGCGATCGGGATGGCCGTGCTCTCTGCGCTGGCCTGCTCGTTGATCGCACTGGCGATCTTCGCTGTCTCGGGTCTGCAAGAGATGAACTGGTGGTTTGCGTTGAGCGGCAAACTGCTCTTCGGTGCCATGCTAGCACTGGTTGTAACGCCTGCAGGTCTGCGGGCAGCACTGGCCGCACGGTGATCAGCATGCTTGGGCCAAGCACCAGGTGATTAACTGTGCTGTCGTTTCGAAGGGGTGATGACAATATTAGCGATCGGTTGCCCAGGCGTGGTGTGACACGTGAAATCAAGGGCGCTCTGCTGCCATTCGTATGATGACATCGGTAGTGTCGTCATTTTCCAGTGCCAACTGGATTGGCGTTAGCGGATGATCTTATGACGCGTTAGAGCGCGGATGAATTGACGAGGTTTCGCTGGTTGTCTCGCCATATCGTGCGGCTTGTTCGGGAGTGGCGGTTCGATAATCGGCCGCTCCAGCTTCGCCAGTCCATGCCGTCGCTTGATGCGTGTATGCACTAGGCCGATAACAGCGGAGACGATACGCTGTATCCCTAATCCTTGTTTTTTGCGCAGTAGCCCTTGTCATGACGGCCAGCATACCCGTTCTGAGGGCACGAACCGGCCGGGCGGATGTATCGCGCGAAGGGGAGTGCAAGCAGGTGCGGCTCCCCTTCGCGCGGCACAGGCGCAATCAGGTAAGGGCACCGCGCAGTAGCCCCTTCACATCCTCGGCCCTGCCCGCAAGCACAGCCTTGGCCGAATAGAGCGCGGTGCCGAATACCTGACTGGCCTGTACCTTGGGCGGCATCACCAGTTCCATGCGATCGGTAACGACATCGAGCAGTGCGGGGCCAGGCGTTGCCAACCAGTCCCGCACGGCATTGTCCAGATCGCTGGCTTTCTCCACGCGCCGAGCCCAGAAGCCGATGGCCTCGGCAACCCGTGCGAAGTCGGGATTCTTGAGGTTGGTGTAGGAATCGAGAAGCCCTTCGACCTTTTGTTCAAGCTCCACGAAGCCCAGCGAACTGTTGTCGAACACGCAGACCTTGATCGGCAGGTCTTCCTGAATGGCTGTCAGCAGGTCGCCCAGCAGCATGGCAATGCCGCCGTCGCCCGAAAGCGAGATGACCTGACGGCCGGGGCAGGCCGCCTGCGCGCCCAGTGCATTGGGCATGGCATTGGCCATGGTTCCGTGGGTCAGTGAGATCACCGTGCGGTTTTGGCCGGTCGCAGGGACATGGCGCAGGCACCAGACCATCGGGGAGCCACCGTCGGCCGTCCACACTGCGTCAGGCTGTGCGTGTTTGGCGATGGTCTCGGTCAGATACTGCGGATGGATCGGCACCTTGTCATTGGCTACGGCATGCTTTGATTGTTCGCCCTTTGCCTTGGCGTGATGTTTCAGGCACTGGTCGAGGAAGGCGCGATCATCCTTTGGGGTTATCATCGGCAGGAGCGCATCGAGTGTCGAGCGCACATCGCCGACTGCAGCTATGTCTACCGGGTGGCGGCGGCCAAGGTGGGTGCCATCCAGGTCGATTTGCAGGATCGTCGCTTTTTCGGGATAGAACTGGCGCCACGCGAAGTCGCAGCCGAGCAGCAACAGCGTATCGCACGCGGTCAGCGCGTGATAACCCGCCTCGGAGCCGAACACACCGGTCATGCCCACGAGGTAGGGGTTGTCATGCTCCAGAAAATCCTTGGCGCGCGAGGTATGTGCCACGGGCGCCTTCAGCTTTTCGGCCAGCGCGATCACCTGATCATGGGCCTCATGCGTTCCCGAACCGCCATAGATCGCGACTTTCCTGCCGGTGTTCAGGGCTGCTGCCAGTTGTTCCAGTTCTGTCTGGGCAGGAAGCGTCCGCGGTGTCGTGCGATGGACGCGGAAGGCAGGCTCGTCGGGCGCCTTGGCACTGGAGACGTCGGCAGGAACGATCAGCACCGCAACGCCTTTCTTCGCGATCGCGGCCTGCGCAGCCATAGCGGTCATGCGGCGGGCCTGTCCGGGTGTGCGGATCTCCTCGCAGAATACCGAACAGCTCTGGTAGATCGGTTTGTAGTCCACTTCCTGCGGGAAATCGAAGCCGAGTTCGTCGCGCACGATCTGGCTGGCGATAAGGACCACCGGCGCCCGGTTGCGATGACTGTCGAACAGACCGTTTATAAAGTGCAGGCTGCCGGGGCCACATGAACCGGCGCAGGCGGTGAGATCGCCTGTCACCATGGCATCGGCTCCTGCGGCAAACCCACCGGCTTCCTCATGGCGCATGTGAACCCAGCGGATCTGCGAGCGGCGGATCGAATCGGTAACATGGTTCAGCGTGTCACCCGGGACGCCGTAACAGCGGCGTACACCGGCCTGTTCCAGCGTTTCAACGATGACATCTGCGACGGTCTGGGACATGCGGGAAACTCCTTGGGGGTCGGCCAAGCAAGTCCCGGGAGAGGGTAAGGTTTCATGCGTTGTCCGCAAGTGGGGATGAGGGTGGGGCATCTCCGGCTGCCTGCTGGAAAAGCAATGCGCGTAGCCAGCCTTGCGTGGGATCGCGGTGGCTGCGCTCATGCCATACGGCGATCTTGCTGAAGCCGGGGACGTCGATCGGCGGCGGATATGCCACGATGCCTGGAGCATGCCGGAAAAGCCGTGAAGGGGCGACCGTTACCAGATCGGTCGTTCGCAGCAGATCGGCGAGCGCCTGAAAGCTGCCAAGAGATGCCTGTACCCGTCGCGAGCGACCGATCGTGGCCAGGGCTATGTCGGTCACCCCGGAGAAATCGTCGCCACCAAGGGAAACCAGCGCATGATCGAGCGCGCAGAACGTGTCGAGGTCGGGCGACGTCCCGGAGGCCGGATGATCGGCCCGCATCGCGACAACGTAATGCTCGTCGAACAGGTGGCGGGAGCGCAGCGACCCCGGTGCCATCTGCGGCGTGGTCAGCGCCAGATCGAGGTCGCCATTGTCAAACCACGTTCCCAGTTCCACCTCGGGTACGGGTTGGACCGAAACGCGTATTCCCGGAGCCAGCGAGCGAAGGCGCGAGAGACAGGGCAGGGCAAGGGTGTGAAGCGCATAATCGGTCGCTGCAATACGCCATGTACCCCGGGCGCTCGACGGGTCGAAAATCGGGGGCTGGAACAGGCTGTCCAACTCGCCCAGAGCCTGCCGGAGTGGCGCGGTCAATTGCAGTGCGCGCTCGGTCGGCACGATGCCGCGCTGTCCCCGGACGAACAGTGGGTCGGCAAACGCTTCCCTTAGCCGTGCGAGCATGCCGCTGACCGCCGGCTGCGACAAGTTGAGCCGATTGGCAGCTCGCGTCACGCTGCGTTCGACCAGCAGGGCGTCGAGCGCTTTGAGCAGATTGAGGTCGAAAGTTCTGATATCAGCCATGGCGATGACGATCATCCAGAGTCATAATTGGAATAATGGCTGAGTGAGGCGCAAATGAACAGCCGTAAGGTGAACGCAGAGGGTGTTCACCGTAAAATTTCGAGTGAGATCCTGAGATGAATGCCATTTTCTGGCCGGAAGGTTACATTCCCGGCTTTGCCGACAATTTTGCCTCGAACGAGATGATCGTGGCTGGGCTCACCGCCGGGCAGGTGTGGCCGCTGCTGGCCAACGCTGAAGTGTGGCCGAGCTACTACGCGAATTGCGCTGACATTGCCTTCCCCGATGGGAATGGTCCGGTACTCGCAGAAGGTACTCGTTTCTTTTTCCGCACTTTTGGCTTTCCGGTCGATTGCGAAGTGACCGAATATGTTGCACCGCAGGCTGGAGCGCCGGGGCGTGTCGCGTGGCATGGCTGGTCGGGTGAGGGCGATGAGCGTCTTGACGTGCATCATGCCTGGCTGATTGAAGATATCGAAGGCGGCCGGGTGCGCATCCTCACGCAGGAAACCCAGAACGGCACCCCTGCGAAGGCGCTGGCGGCAGCTGTGCCAAACCCGATGATCAATGGTCACGATGAATGGCTGCGCGGGATGCTCGCCGCGGTGCGCGAGGGCCTGGCGCAAGCTTGAGGAAGAAAGCGTGCGGGCGAACGGGCGCTCCCGTCGTCCGCACGTTCTTTTCTTACCAGGCGTGGGGCTCGTCTTACCAGGCGTGGGGCTCGCCGGTCCATTTGTAGAGGCCGCCCGACATGTCGGGCGTAAGCTGCCCGGCAAGATTGAAGATGCCGCCCGCGCTCTCCTGCGGCGTGATGTCGGCGCCGGGGCCGCCCATGTCGGTCTGCACCCAGCCGGGGTGGACGCTGATGGCGATGATGCCGCGACCCGTCGTGCCGGCCGCAATCTGCTGCGTCAGCTTGTGCAATGCGGCTTTGGATGTGCAGTAGATTTCCGCACCCGGATGTGTCCACGTCGATGCGCCCATCTGGCTTCCGAAATTGATGACCCTGCTGCCTTCGTGGAGCCGGGGCAGGAACGCCTGAAGCACGCGCATCGGGCCAATGACATTGACGTTGAGAACGCCCAGCCATTCGTCGAAATCCGCATGCTCGACCTGCGACGAGCGCGAACCCAGGACACCTGCCACGTTATACAGGATGTCGATCGGTGCGTCACCGGTATCGGCAGCGCCTTGGCGGACCGATTCGTCTTCGGAAACATCCATGGCATGAAGCGTGATCCGGCCATCGCTATTGGCGCCCAGCGCGTTCAGTTCGGTCGCGCGGTCAGGATCGCGGAGCAGGGCGAAGATGCGATCGCCCTTGGCAAGATGCAGCTTCACAATTTCGAGCGCGATGCCGCGCCCCGCGCCGGTTATGGCGATATTGGCCATGATGAAAATCCCTCGAGTGGCAGGCAGGGCAGGATACGCCCTCGGGTCAAGCGGTTGAAGGAGCTACAGGTTCCCTCCGACGTCATTCGTTTGATGTCGTGCGCGGCGGCGTTCCGGTGCGGATGCGGCTTTTCTTGACTTTTCGGCAATCGATGCCTAGTTGCCGTCCTTTCCGAACTCTCGAATTTTCACGGAGTGCCCATGGCGCGCGTTACTGTCGAAGATTGCGTCGACAAGATCCCCAACCGTTTCGACCTGGTCCTGCTGGCTGCGCAGCGTGCGCGCGAGATCTCGGGTGGTGCGGAACTCACGCTCGAGCGCGATCGTGACAAGAACCCTGTCGTCGCTCTTCGCGAGATCGCAGAAGAGACCGTGACGCCCAAGATCCTCAAGGAAACGCTGGTCACATCGATGCAGCGCTACCTGCCGGAAGATGATGATGAGATGGACGATGTCGGCTCGCTGAGCCAGTCGGCCGAAGCGCTGCGCATCACCGCTTCGGCGCCGACGCGCAATACCTCGCTGGGCGCCGATTACGACGGTTGATCCCCGGCACTTGACCTTGCCGGGATGAGGCGCAAGTCTCCTCCCGGTGAAGGACAAAAACCGAAAACTTCCCCGGATCGCAGGGTTCGCCATGGGTGGCGTGCGAAAGCCGGATGAGGCGGCCAGACATTCTGGTGAGCAAAACGCTGATGGCATGTCTGCACCTGCTGGTGCGACGATTGCCGTCTACAGCGTGAAGGGTGGCGTCGGGAAGACGACCTTCGCCGCCAACCTTGCCTGGTGCTCCAGTGCAATGACGAGGTATCGTACATTATTGTGGGATCTCGATGCTGCAGGCGGATCGGGATTTCTCTACGATCTTCAGCCACAATCAACGCATCTTGTCGAAGAGGTCTTCACGCGCGGCCGTGCCGTTGCGAAGCTGATCCAGCACACCTCTTATGCCGGGCTGGATGTGTTGCCTGCCGATGACAGCATTCGAGCGCTCGATTCTCGGCTTTTGCAGATCGGCAAGCGCAAGCGCCTGGCGCGGTTGACCGAGGAACTGACGCAGCATTATCCCCGCGTGGTGCTGGACTGCCCGCCGGTGATGAACGAACTGTCCGCCCAGATCATTCGCGCGGCCGATCTTGTGATCGTACCACTGCCGCCTTCGCCGCTTTCGGCACGGGCGCTGGATCTGGTGGTCCGCGAGATCGTCGGAGCCGGAAAGCGACACCCGCCGATCCTTCCTGTTCTCTCGATGCTAGACTTACGTCGCGGTCTCCACCGGGATGTGCGCGCCGCGCAGCCGGACTGGCCCTCGGTGCCTTATGCCAGCGTGGTTGAACAAGGTGCCGTGCAGCGTCAGCCAGTAGGCGTACTATCGCCGAAAAGCGCAGCGGCGCAGGCGTTTGCCGGTCTGTGGTCGGCGATCGAGCGCAAGTTGCAGGGTGGCCGTGCCGGAGGCTTCGCCGGAATCTAACCTGCATTGCGTAGTGGCGATCAGTACGGCACACTTACTGCACTGGATTGCTGGGGGGCGATGATGAGTGCAGGGGAAGGGCTGGCGGAACTGGGGCAGGGGGTGTCGCTTTCGGCGGCGGTGGACGGCGGCGGCGTCAAGCCGCAGGGGCTTCAAAATGACGGTCACACCCATGAAACCGCCTGCCTCAATTGCGGGACGGGCCTGATTGGCTCTCACTGTCATGTCTGCGGCCAGGCAGCGCATATTCACCGGACCCTGGGAGCGTTTTTCCACGACCTGCTGCACGGGGTCTTCCATTTCGAGGGACGGGTCTGGCGGACGCTGCCCTTGCTGGTGTTGCATCCGGGGCGACTGACGCGGCAATATATCGCGGGAAAACGGGCGAGTTACGTGTCGCCGATCGCGCTGTTCCTGTTCTTCGTCTTCGTGATGTTTGCCGTGTTCCATGCGGTGGAAGACCGCGAGGGCGGGCACACCACAGCGGCGGTGTCCGACCCTTCTGCCATCCAGAAAGCCATATCTGCCAGTGAGTTGAAAGTAGATCAGTTGAAGGCTGCTCGCGCCCGTCTGGTCGTCGCCGGGCGCGATACAGATCAGATCGACAAGCAGATCGACAATGCCGAGGATGGCCTCGATGTCCTCCATGGCACACGCGACGCCCTGTCGGACAAGGGCGGAAATCTGGTGGCGAGCGGGACGTCGATTTCGCAGCTCGACAAGACCTTGCGCCCGCGAATTGTCGGCGCGATCCGGAAATTCCAGAGCAATCCCGATCTCGCGATCTACAAGATACAGACCTATGCCTATAAATACAGCTGGGCACTAATTCCGATTTCGGTGCCTTTCCTGTGGCTGCTTTTCCCGTTCTCCCGACGATACCACATGTACGATCATACCGTTTTCGTGACATATTCACTATGCTTCATGACACTTCTGGTGATTGTGGCGATGCTCTGTTCAGCCATTGGTTGGGGAGGACTGGTCGGCGTGCTCGCCTTCCTGCCGCCGCTGCATATGTATCGACAGTTGCGCGGTGCTTATCTGGTCAGCCGCTGGGGCGCGCTCTGGCGAACGGTCATGCTGGTGTGGTTCGCGGCGATGGCCCTGACGCTGTTTTTCGTGATGATCATGGCCCAGACCAGCTTTTGAGCGGGTAGAGAACGCACTAAAGGCGCGTCCGGCAGGGCAGAGTACATGTCCGCCATGGTTAGCCGATCCGGCTGTCACTTTCGCGAGCCGATTGCCCAAAGCAAAGGGGCGCCAAACCCTTGGTTCAACGCCCCTTCCTGCATTCTCCATGAAGGAGAACCGTAGTTTGTTCATCCGGTTCCCGTTTGGTGAAACGGACCGGAAAATTTCACCGTTAGATACCCTGCGCTGCCGGACCGCCGGAGAAGCGCTTGCCTGCCTTGGGGATCGACGAGCCGCGCACGGCCACAGGCTTGCCCGCAGCCAGCGTCATGTCGCCGGGGCGGTCGAGCTTGCCGGTTTCCAGCAACTGCTTGATGTCATCGCCGGTCAGCGTTTCGTATTCCAGCATCGCCTGCGCCAGCGTGTGGAGTTCCTCGTTGCGATCGGTGAGGATCTGCGTTGCGCGGGCATGGGCATTGTCGACCAATTCGCGGATCTCGCTGTCGATCAGCTTGTTGGTCTCGTCCGAACCCATGATGCGCTGCGAGGCACCCATGCCAAGATAGCCTTCCTGCTGGTCTTCATACTGGAGCGGGCCGAGCTTGTCGGACATGCCCCATTTCGTGACCATCGAGCGGGCCAGCCCGGTTGCGTACTGGATATCGCCCGAAGCGCCCGAGGATACCTTGTCGTAACCGAAGATCAGTTCCTCGGCGACACGGCCACCCATGGCGACGGAGAGGTTCGCCAGCATCTTGTCGCGGTGATACGAATAGCTGTCACGCTCGGGCAGGCGCATGACCATGCCCAGCGCGCGACCGCGCGGAATGATCGTGGCCTTGTGGATCGGATCCGACGCCGGTTCATGCACCGAGACGAGCGCATGGCCCGCTTCGTGATAGGCGGTCATCTTCTTCTCGTCTTCGGTCATGACCATCGAGCGGCGTTCCGCGCCCATCATCACCTTGTCCTTGGCGTCCTCGAACTCCTGCATGGCGACGAGGCGCTTGCTGCGGCGTGCGGCCAGCAGGGCGGCTTCGTTGACGAGGTTGGCAAGGTCCGCGCCCGAGAAACCGGGCGTGCCGCGTGCGATTACACGCGGGTTCACGTCGGGCGCCAGCGGCACCTTCTTCATGTGAACAGCCAGGATCTTCTCGCGTCCATCGATGTCGGGCACCGGCACTACGACCTGGCGGTCGAAGCGGCCGGGACGCAGCAGTGCGGGGTCGAGCACGTCGGGGCGGTTGGTCGCCGCGATGATAATGATGCCCTCGTTCGCCTCGAAGCCATCCATCTCGACGAGCAACTGGTTGAGCGTCTGCTCGCGCTCGTCGTTCGAGTTGCCGAGACCCGAGCCGCGATGGCGGCCCACGGCGTCGATTTCGTCGATGAAGACGATGCACGGGGCGTTCTTCTTGGCCTGCTCGAACATGTCGCGCACGCGGCTTGCGCCGACGCCGACGAACATCTCGACAAAGTCCGAACCCGAGATGGTGAAGAACGGCACGCCTGCTTCGCCGGCGATGGCGCGGGCGAGCAAGGTCTTGCCGGTGCCGGGCGAGCCGACCAGCAGTGCGCCCTTGGGGATCTGGCCGCCGAGCTTGGAGAAGCGACCCGGATCACGCAGGAACTCGACGATTTCCTCCAGTTCCTCGCGCGCCTCGTCGATACCGGCCACGTCGTCGAAGGTGACGCGACCGGCGCGTTCGGTCAGCAGCTTGGCCTTGGATTTGCCGAAGCCCATCGCCCCCGAACCGCCGCCTTTCTGGACCTGTCGCAGTGCGAACACGGCAATGCCCAGAAGCAGCAGGAACGGCAGGAAATTGGCGAGCACATACAGTAGCATGCTGCCTTGCTCGGGCGACTTGCCAGCATAACGCACGTCATGGTCCTGCAGCAGCTGAACCAGCGAGGTGTCGTTGGCGACAGGAATAGTCGAGAAATTCTCGCCGTTCTTCAGCTTGCCGTCGATGCGATCGTCGCCGATATCGACGGACGCGACGGTGTCCTGTGCGACTTTGGCGCGGAAGTCCGAGTAAGGGATCAGCGGGCCGCTTTCGGCGCGCGATCCGAACATCGATACCACCAGAAGCAGGGCCAGGAAGATACCGCCCCATACAAAGAGGCTCTTCACCCAGGGATTGCCGTTAGGCTGGTCGTCGTTGTTCATCTTGGAGGGAATCCGTCCTTTCTCCTCGCCAATGTAGGCGCCTTGGAGTGAACTGCAAGTTAGCGGGCGTCACCAAGATGCGCTTGTCCCGGATCCGGCACGTGAAGAGCGGCCAGTAGCCGTGCCCGCGCAAGGTCTTTCGGGCGCCCGAAGCGCAGAAAAAGCGTGTGAAGTTCAACGTGTGAGGGGATGTAGAGCCTTGCACCGGAAAGATCGATCGACACGCGCGTTTGCGGCATTACGCGATTCCATTTGGGTCCCTCTGGCCTTTGGGAATCCCAAGCTAGAAAGTCTGCCATGAAATCGACAGGCAGGGCGGCGGATCGCCAGGTGGCGAAGCAGGCCGAACGGAAGCGCTTGTTCGCCGTGCCGGGGCCTACGGCGAGCCCGAGGCCCGGTAGGATCGAGTTGGCGTCTGGGACCGAAAGCAAGACATCGACATCGGCCACCTCGATCGGCGCGGCACCGTGCAATGCAGCGGCTGCGCTGGAGATGATCCACCAGCGCTCGCGTGCGCCGGCCATGATCGCGGCGACATCAAGCAGGGTTTTGCGCAGGGCAGGAGCGAGTTCTGGAAGCGGCACGGGGCTCATGTATGCGGGAGCAAGTGTTCGTGAGGCAAGGTGAGCGTGGAGACCGCGCCGCAGGGGATATCGCTTTCGGATCGACCATTTTCGAGCAGCAGTTCTGCGCCTAGCTGGTGTGCCATGACATGGGACAGGCGCAAGCCGACGCTGGTGGCAGCTTGCGCATTAAACGTCGACGGTAGGCCCGGCCCTTCATCCCGTACGCGGATGCGGATTGCGCGCGAGGCCGTATCGTGCAGGCAATGGACGTGGATCGTGCCGACATGACCTGGGCAGCCATGCTCGACTGCGTTGGCGATCGCTTCGGCGACGATCAGCGCCACCGGGATCGCAGCAGCCTGTCGCAAGGCCCGGTTCGAATTGGCCTCGACGTGGATGGTCACTTGCGCATGGGCCGTGGCGACGGCAAGTTTCGTCGCAAGATCGGTAATGAAGGTATCCAGCGGCACGTCGTCGCCATGGTGACGATAGAGTTCGCGCTGGATGCTGCCGATCATCTGCAGGTTGTTGCCGACGCGGTGCTGGAGTTCCTGAAACAGGACTTCGGCACGGGTCGCCAGCCGCCCACGCTCTTCCGCAAGGTCGTGTACGGTCTGGCGCGCCGCGCTGAGCCGACGGTTCGCGGCCTGCATCAAATGGACGAGGGCGATATCGACCCCCACGACGAAACCGTAGAAGCTTAGGGCGACCTGCGTCCGGGCGTCGAACGTGAAGCTCCAGCGTGGAGCAATGAAAAAGTACCATGCGAAAATGCCGCAAACCAGTGCGGCGGCGATGCCGGGGCGCGGTCCGAACAGGAACGATGTCAGGATTACGGCGGGGAAGAAGGTCAGGTAGGGGTAGCCCGGCGGGAAGGCCGCATCGAGCTGCCAGCGCAGAGCGAGTGCGACAAGGCTGAGCACGACTGCAAAGGCATATCCGGCAGCTGGCATGTGTGGCAGCAGCGGCAAGCGTTCTATCAAGGTCGGGTGCTGACCCAATCGTTGCTCCCTTCAGCCGTGGCCGGAAGCGGACATCGCCCGTCCTTGCGGTGCTTTCATGTCAGTCGGGCAGACGGCGACCGTTTTTCAACCGAAAAGACGGTCGGCGTGGCGTTTTGTTCCGTCGCTACCTGTCTTGCGCAGTATCGGGGTAATGTATACCTTCTAAACAGGTATAACTGAAAGGCCACACATGCCCGACAGCACATCTCTGGGAACGTTCCTGCGCGATCGTCGTGAGCGCATGGATCCGCAGGATTTCGGCTTTCCGGCAGGCCGCCGCCGTACGCCGGGGCTGCGGCGCGAGGAGCTGGCGCAACTCGCGAGCATCAGTGCCACCTGGTACACATGGCTTGAGCAGGGACGCGGGGGCGCGCCGTCTGCAGATGTGCTCGACCGGTTGGCGCGCGCGATGCTGTTGACGGATATAGAGCGCGAGCATCTGTTCCTCCTGGCACTCGGCCATGCACCGGACGTGAGGGCCAAGGCTGTCGAAGATCCGCAAGGCGTGACGCAGCGCCTGCAGGGCGTGCTCGATGCGCTCGATCCCGCTCCGGCCATGATCAAGAACGCCTTGTGGGATATCATCGCGTGGAACCGCGCGGCGAGCGTCGTTCTGACGGATTACGCAACCATCCCGCCGCGCGATCGCAATGTGCTGCGCATGATGTTCCGCGATGACCGGGTGCGCGGTCATCAGGAGAACTGGGAAAGCGTGGCGCGCATGGTGGTTGCGGTGTTTCGCGCCGATGTGGCGCGTGCCGGGGCGCAGGACCGCGCTCAGGCGCTGGTCGACGAGATGTGCGAGACCAGCGCGGAGTTTCGTCGCCTGTGGCACGATCGCGATGTCAGTGCTTTCGGCGGCGGGATCAAGCGTATCCGCCATGCCGAACTGGGCGAGCTGGCACTGGAGTTTTCAGGGTTTGCGGTGGATGGTCGGACCGATCTGGCGATGATCGTTTATAACCCCGTCGATCCGGTGGATCGCGAGCGCATCCGGCAACTTTGCGCAAGCCGTACGACAGAAAAAGTTCTCGAATCAGTCGAGTGAGCGCGCAGCGGGCAGAGGGATCGCCTTATGCCTGATCATGCTGCATGGCGGTGTATGGGCGATGAATTGTGCACAGCCCACCGTTCACCGCGCGACGAACCGTGCAGGACGAACGGCAGCCTTCCGGGTCGGCAGGTGTCCCGGTTACACTCTCCTGCCTATAACTTTCTCCCATGAAGTGGGTTCCCGCAGCAGCTCTGATCGCGTCGCTCTTCGCGACTCCCGTTATGGCCTCGCCGCTGCAGTGCGCGCCCTATGCCCGCGAACATTCCGACGTCGACCTGCACGGCAATGCCGCCACGTGGTGGACGCAGGCCGCCGGCACGTACGAGCGCGGCCACGATCCGCGTACCGGTGCCGTGCTGGTGTTCAAGGCCACCGGCTCCATGCCCTACGGCCACGTTGCGGTGATCGAGAAGGTCGTCGATGCGCGCCACGTCATCCTCAACCACGCCAACTGGTCGCGCCCCGGCATGGTCGAGCGTGACGCGATGGCTGAGGATGTCTCGGCAGCGGGCGACTGGTCGGACGTGCGCGTGTGGTACAGCCCGACGCACTCGCTCGGCCTGCGCCCGAACGCGGCCTTCGGCTTCATCTACGGTCCGGAAGAGACAGACGCTCCGGCAGCAGACACTGCCATCGCCAGCAACGATGCGGACACGGCGTCTTCGGCAGGCTGATCGCAACAGGCCGCTGCATACAAAAAGGCCCGTGCGGATCGCTCCACGCGGGCCTTTTTGTATGCGGGCACCTGGCCTGAAGACCGTGATTAGAGCGATTTCCGATCCGGTTGCATCGGATCAATCGCTCTAAGTTTTTGGTTTGTCGCATTTTCCGAGCCATCAGGCGATCCTGCCTGATTGGAAAATGCTCTAGTCGTCCGAGCCGTACTGGTTGGCGCGCAGATCGTCGTGGGCGAGATCCGAGAACTTGGTAATCCGCGCCTCGAAACGCAGGCGCACCTTGCCGGTGGCACCGTGACGCTGCTTGGCGATGATGAGTTCGGAAAGTCCGGTCACTTCCTCCATCTTCGCCCGCCAGCTTTCCCACTTGTCCTTCACGTCGGGCGTGTCGGTATCGCTGGGGAACTTCGGCTCGGTCGCCTTCACATAGTAATCTTCGCGGAACACGAACCAGACCATGTCGGCGTCCTGCTCGATAGAGCCCGATTCACGAAGGTCGGACAGCATCGGGCGCTTGTCCTCGCGCTGTTCCACCGCACGGCTGAGCTGCGAGAGCGCAATCACCGGAACGTGCAGTTCCTTGGCCAGCGTCTTCAAGCCGCGCGAGATTTCGGAAATCTCGTTCACGCGGTTGTCGGTGGCGCGGCCCGAGCCTTGCAACAGCTGGAGATAGTCGATCACCACCAGCCCGATATCGTGACGGCGCTTCAAACGACGTGCGCGGGTGCGCAGGCCCGCAATGGTCAGGCCCGGCGTATCGTCGATATAGAGCGGCAGCTCGGCAAGGCGCTGGCTGGCGAACGAGAGCTGCTGGAAGTCCTCGCGGCTGATCTTGCCCATGCGCAGCGCTTCGGAACTGATGCCTGACTGTTCGGCAAGGATACGCGTCGCCAGCTGGTCGGCGCTCATTTCGAGGCTGAAGAAGGCGACGGCCGAGCCAACCGACTTCTCGGTGGTGATACCATCGGCATGGTCGCGCTGGAGGCGGTCTGCCGCGTTGAAGGCGATGTTGGTGACGAGCGAGGTCTTGCCCATGCCCGGACGTCCGGCAAGGATGATAAGGTCGGAATCGTGCAGTCCGCCGATTTTCTCGTTCACCGAGTTGAGGCCAGTGGTCTTGCCCGAGACATGGCCGCCCGAATTGAACGCCTTCTCGATTGCCTGGATCGCGGTGCGCGTGGCAACGCCGAAGCTCTGTGCCTCGCTCTGCGTCGCAGCGCCCTCGGCCACTTTGTAGAGCGCGGCTTCGGCGCGTTCGACCTGCTCCAGCGGCTCGACCGATTCCGAGGTGTCCATCGCGCTTTCGACGAGATTGCGTCCCACCGAGATCAGCTCGCGCAGCAGGGCGAGGTCGTAGATCTGGTCGGCCAGTTCACGCGGCGCCAGCAGGCCCTGTCCGTCGGCGGTCAGGCGCGCGAGATAGCCCACGCCGCCCAGCGCCTTCAACGCCTCGTCCGATTCGAAGTAGGGGCGCAGCGTGACCGGCGTCACCACCGCCTTGCGATCGAGCAGGTTGAGCACGCGCTCGTAGATGCGGGCATGGACCGGCTCGAAGAAGTGCGCGGGCGTCAGCTGCGTCTGCAGTTCCTCGATCACCCGATTGTCGATCAGCACCGCGCCCAGAAACGCGGCCTCGGCCTCAACGTTGGAGGGCAGGGTGCGGGCCTGCTCGCCCGCGGAACTGCCGGAATCGCCGGGGGTTGCCGCTGCCGAAGGGACGGCGCGGACGAGAGTGCTTTCGGATGCCATAAGGGTTGTGACCATGCGCGCGAAGCGGCCTGGCTTCAAGCTGCTATCGGGGCGATTTGTTTCCACAGGGTGTGGACGGAGAGGGACAGGTCCGCCTGCCGGCCAATCGTCCGTTCCGCTTTTTCAGGCGCCGCTCCCTTGCCGCATACCCCTGTGACCGCGTAAGGCTTCGAGGATCATGGCCGATCCGCGCATCTCCCACATCGAACTCGACGAGGCGACCATTTTGTGGCGCAACGCCGATATCGAGCAGGAGCGGCGTATCGCCATCTTCGACCTGATCGAAGACAGCGTTTTCAAGCCCTTGCGTGCGTTCGAAAGCGGCCATGAAGGCCCTTATCGCCTGCACCTTTCGGTCCGCGACGGGCGGCTGTCGATGAAGATCGCCGACGAGGCGGGCGTGGAAGTCGAATCGCTGTTGCTCGGCCTTGCGCGGTTCCGTCGCTCGATCCGCGAATATTTCGCGATCTGCGAGAGTTACTATCAGGCCATCCGCAAGGCGACGCCGCAGGAGATCGAGACGATCGACATGGCCCGCCGCTCGATCCACAACGAGGCGGCGGAAATCCTGATCGAGCGTCTCGACGGCAAGATCGAGACCGATTTCGTTACTGCGCGGCGGCTGTTCACGCTGATCTGCGTCCTTCATATCCGGGGCTGAAGAATACCGATGGCTCGCAAGAAGCGCCGGGTCGGGCAGGCCCGACTGATCCTGATCGTCGTCATCGTGCTGGCGCTGCTGGCAGCGGTCGGCAGCGGTATTGCCTGGTGGCATCTACGCCACTGGACGCCGCCGCATGATGTCTATCCGATGCAGGGCGTGGAAGTGAGCGATACCGATGGCGATATCGCCTGGGATTCGCTCAAGGCCATCGGTGTGAAGTTCGCCTATATCGATGCGAGCGCCAGCGCTTTTGCGCGCGATCCGCGCTTTGTCGCCAATCTGGAGCACGCACGAGTAGCCGGCTTGCAGGTGGGGGCGGTGCATCTTTACGACCCGTGCCAGCCCGCGCAGAACCAGGCGGCGAACTTCGTCGTCACCGTGCCGCGCGATCTCACCATGCTGCCGCCTGCGGTCGAGCTGGACCGCCTTGCGGACGATTGCCCGGTGCACGTCAGCGAGGCCAAGGTCGAGAGCGAGCTGATGACCTTCCTCAACCAGATCGAGACGCACACCGGCAAGCCCGTGATCCTGAAAGTCACGCCGCGCTTCCAGTCCCGCTACGACATCGCCGCCAAGCTCGATCGCAACCTGTGGCTGGTGCGCGACCGCGTGCAGCCCGACTATGCCGGTCGTCCCTGGACGATGTGGACGGCCAATTCCGACTACCTCAACGAAGTGACCGAGCACGGTCTGCGTTGGGTGGTCGTCCAGCCCTGAGGGATCAGATTATGAGCGAAGAGACCGCCCGCCTGCAACGCGACGCCCTGCTGGCAACCGCCCGTGAGGCCGCGCGTGGGGCCTATGCACCTTATTCGAAGTTCCATGTCGGCGCGGCGCTGCTGCTGGATGACGGCACTGTCGTCACCGGCGCGAATGTCGAGAATGCCAGCTACGGCCTTTCGCTCTGTGCCGAGACGGTAGCGATCGCCAAGATTCTCTCGACCGGCAAAACGCCGAAGCTGGAGGCGGTTGCCGTCACCGGCGGCATGGCCGGGGCGCCGGGCGCCGGCGATACGGTGACGCCGTGCGGGCGCTGCCGTCAGGTGCTGAACGAGCTTGCCCAACTGGGCGCCACCGACCCGGTGGTGTGGAGCGACGGCGCCGAAGGGCCGCTGGAAATGCGCCTGTCGGACATGCTGCCCCATGCCTTTGGTCCGGCCCATCTGGGGATTACGGGGCGGGATTGATAGCGCGCCTGCTTTGGGAGCAGGATGTCACAGGCAATTTCGTCATCCCAGCGAAAGCTGGGATCGCTCTCGATATCGCGCCAAGTTCATAACGATCCCAGCCTTCGCTGGGATGACGATAAGGGGGAGGCCCCTTCGCAAAGGAAGCCTCCCCCTATCTCACTGACGCAGGGACGATCCCGGCGCATTGCCCGGCAGCACGCCCACGAAGGGCGCATCAGGGGCGGCCTGCTTCGTCTCCAGCCCCAGCACCGTCTGCAACAGCATCCAGCCCGAAGTGAACCCGCGCCGGGTGTCGTCGCAGACCGGGCAGGCGCCCCAATCCCGCGCAAGGCGAGCCAAGGAGCGCTGGCGACCGACCGAACCTTCCAAATCGCTGACCAGAAACGAGCGGAACGGCAGTTCGCGGCGCGGTACCGCGCCGAAGCGGGCAAGGCGTTCGTCGGCACCGGGCAGGTCGAGGTCCGGCGGGTTGACGATGATGGCGCCGGTCACAGCATTCTCTGGGCCTACGGCCTCGAACTCCACCCACCAGGCCAGCGCCAGCGCGGCGATATCTTCGGTCACGATCACCACAGGCCGGTCAGCCCGCTGGATCGCGAGGTTCAGCTTGTTCACCCAGGTATTGCGGTGCGGTTCGTCCCACAGCCCCAGCTCAAGGATCTGCGCATTGGCGCTCCAGCGGCTCCAGCGCGTCATCCAGTGACCTTCGGTGAGCGGGGCTCCTGGCACCATCAGGATCAGCGGTTGGTGGGCATGTTCTTCAGGGTAACGGTAGATCGTCATCGGCTCTCTCCACATGCTTTGCGGAAATGGGCCCGGTCGACTCTGTTTACGTCCCGAGTGAGAGCAAAGTTATCATAACTGATATAGTAGACAATAGGCTTGCGGCGATCCGAAGAGGCGATGCGCCAAAAGGATAGGCGCGGTTCGGCCGATAGACCGCCGAACCGCGCGAAACCTCAGTTTTCGTAGCCGACCAGCCATTCCAGCAGCGTCGCCATGCAGTCGCGACCCAGTTGCGCGGAGCGCTCCGGGCTCCACGCCTGCGCCGCATCGGGGGCGTCGTCGTGGTCCTTGAAGGGCATTTCCAGCGTCATCGAGACGGCGCCGAAACGCTCCGCCAGCTGGTTCGTCGACATGGTGAGGTTGGCCGCACCTGCGCGTGCTTCGGGATAGCCGAGCTTGCGCTGAAAATCGGGCGTGCGGCGGTCGAGCAGCTCGGCGTAGCGATCATAGCCCGCCTGTTGAGTGTCCTTGTGCGACGGGATGCCGTGGAACCCTGCGAGGAATACCGCCGGGATCGCCTCGTCGCCGTGGACGTCCATCGCAAAGTCGACGCCGGTCGCATCCATCGCGTTGCGGATCGCCAGCACTTCGGGCGAGCGTTCGGGCGTGGGCTCGGCCCATTCGCGGTTGAGGTTCACGCCTGCCGCATTGGTGCGCAAGTGGCCGCGGAACGAGCCGTCCGGATTGGCATTAGGCACGACATGGAACGAGCAGCGGCGGCGCAGCTCGCGCCCCACCGAGTTCGCCGGATCGGCCAGCACGTCGAGCGCGCCTTCCATCCACCATTCGGCCATCGATTCGCCGGGATGCTGGCGGGCATAGAGCCAGATCTGCGTCGGACCCTCGCCCATTTCGAGGCAGTCGATCGCGCGTCCGTCAAGCGTGGTGCCGAGCATGCGGTGCGAGACGCCGGGCGCGGCGGCAACTTCGGCGATCAGATCGTCATGGCGCTCCAGCGAATAGGGAGCGAAGTAGGCGAACCACGCAAGATCGCCTTCCGGGCGATAACGGATCGTCAGCGTGCCGCCCTCGACAGTGGCGTCATAGCTGGTTTCGGCAAGGCCCCAGAACTGGCGGTCTTCCGAGACGCGGGCCTTGAAGGCGGGCCAGCCCAGCGGATAGGCGGACTTGCCAAGATCGGTGATCCGCAGCGTCAGATCCTGCCCCTTTGCGCCTGCGACGCGAAAGTGGAACCACTGGTAGAACTCGCTCTGGTGATCGTGGCGCACCGCAAGGCGCGCCTCGGTGCCGTCGATGGAGAGGACTTCGATATTGCCGGAATCGAAAGCGGAGGTGATCTGGATCTGGGTCATTTGACGTCGATAGTCTCGCCGGAGTTGCCGGGGAAGCCCTTGAGCAGGGCCTGTGCCATCTTCGCTGCCCCCAGTGAGGTGGTGGCGAGCGGCGAATCGCCGCGCACGACAAAGCTGGCGCGGCCTTCCCATACAGTAGGGCCATCCGCGTTCTGACGGATGAAGACGTGCAGGCGCGTCGCCACGGCGGGCTTGGGGCGTCCGGCAAGGTTGATGCCGATGCCCATTCCCATGCCCGAGCCATAACTGCCTGTGCTGCCGCCGAGGCCTACGGAAACGGGGCTGCGTCGTGGCGCCGGAAGGGCGGTTTCCCGCTCCAGCGTGAGGATCGCCACCTGTCCTCCGTCGCCGCTGGTATAGCCGACAGCGTTCAGCTCACGGGCGAGCGCGGCGGCATAGTCCCGGTACTCGATGGATTGCGCATCCATGCCGGGACCGGGAACGACCCGGATCGTACCGCGCGCGATCGGCGCGGGCGTCACATGAAAGCGTGTGACCGAAACCGGCCCGACGGGCGCCGCGCATCCGCCTGCCAGCAGGGTTGCGACCAGTGCTGCCGTGGTTGCCACCAGAATGCCTTGCCGCATCGAACCTCTCCTGAATTGAAACGCCGATGTGGGGCGCCTGCGTGCCGGAGGCAAGCGGTGTCGCCCGCGTATGGGTTAAGGCTTGCCGGGTGTATCCGCCTTGGGGAAGTTGTCGAACAGGGCTTCGGAGAGGCGGTTGGCGATCTTGGTGTCGGTCCAGCCGTCGTCGCCATCGCGCGTGGCGATGGTGGCATAGCCTTCCCACAAGGGCTTGCCGGTGGCCTTGTCGAGAATGCGCACGTCGAGGCGCGTGGAGACGAGGGCGGAGCGCGGTTTGCTCAGATCGACATTGATCGCAAGGCCGTAGGCGGAGCCATAGTTGCTCACGCCCATCGCGGCGCTGCCGCTGATCGGGCTCTTCTTCTGTTCTGCAGGGGCCAGTTCGTGCCGGCTGACGCGCACTTCCACCGACTGGCCGGTGTCGGCATGCGGGTGGGTGGTGTCGTAGCCGGCGCCGACCAGCGAATCGATCACGGCGGCCTCGAAGGTCTTGCGGTCGTCCTGCGCCACCCAGTTGGCGCTGTCCGATTCGCCGCCTGCGCCGTCCTTGGCTGCATCCGAGGCGATCGTCGCCATGCCGTGGCCCAACTCCTGTGCGGCATCGGGCGAGGCCAGGAAGCGGCTGACCGAAATCTTGCCCTCGCGCGGATCGAACGTGCGGGTGGGGATGCCCGGCGAATCGAAGGGGCCTGCGCCCCAGCCGTCGTAGCCCCACGGATCGTTCCAGCCACCGGCGCCCCAGCCGCCACCCCAACCACCGCCCCAGCGGCCCCGCTGCGCCTGTGCAGCGACGGGAATCGTGGCGATCGTGGCGGCAAGGCCGGCCAGCAGGGCCACGCGCGTCAGTCTGGAAGAGGCAGTTTTGGACATGGCTGGAAGGCTTTGCTGGTTGTGGGCTGGTTGAGACGAAAAAGACCGGCTTGGTTACGAGCGTGTTTGTGCATATAGGGCAAGCGTGCCTTGCCGACAAATGAACGCCTGTCGCAAGTTGTGCCGGAGCCGCGATGGAAAAGCGGTGCTGTGCTTGACTTTGCCGGGCGGCACCGGTAACGGCGCGGCTTCGATTTTCCGGCGGTCGGTAACCGCCCGACCAACGCAGACGAGATAGACCCATGAAGATTCGTAACAGCCTCAAGTCGCTCAAGGGCCGCCATCGCGATAACCGCGTGATCCGCCGTCGTGGCCGTACCTACGTGATCAACAAGACCAACCGCCGCTTCAAGGCGCGTCAGGGCTGATCCAGTCTGCCTGCTCCTGCGTGACCACGCGGGGGCATTTCGGCGGACGGCTCCGTTCCGACGACAGGAGGCCCCCGCCTGAGCGCGGGGGTCTTGTCATGTCTGCTGTTGCCGATTTCACCGGGGGCGAGGCCCTTCAGGTCGATGCGGTGGTGTTCGATGTGGGCCGGGTGCTGGTCCAGTGGGACATGCGCCGCCTGTTCGCGCGGGTGATCGACGATCCGGCGCACCTCGACTGGTTCTGCTCGACGGTGATCACCGAGGAATGGCACGCGCGCCACGACGCGGGCGAGGAACTTGCCGATCTTGTGGCCGAGCGAAAGGCGCTCTATCCCGGCAATGACGCGGCGATCGACGCCTACGCGACCCGGTTCCTCGAAACGATCCCCGGCAATGTGCCCGGCAGTCACGAGATCGTGCGCGAACTGGCCTCGCGCGGCACGCCGCTGTTTGCCATTACCAACTTCGCGACGCCCTTCTGGCGCGAATACCGGGCCAGCGAATCGCTGTTCGACCTGTTCGGCGATATCGTCGTCTCGGGCGACGAAAAGCTCGCCAAACCCGCCCCGGCGATCTTCGATCTTGCCGCGCGCCGCTTTGGCCATGCCCCGCAGCGCATGCTGTTCATCGATGACAATGCGGCGAACATTGCGTCGGCGGCGAAGCTGGGCTGGCAGGTGCATCATTTCGCGGATGCACAAGGGCTTCGTGCCGACCTGACCGCGCGGGGATTGCTGGCTGCCGAGGCTCCTGTCGGTAATGACGTGTCTTAGAGGCAATTAACGACTGAAATAGTCGTAATTCCGCCTTCGCAATTTCTGCATTTTTATTTCGCAGGCGCGGTGGAACCGCTTGGCAAGCCCGTTTCCTTGTTGCATCACAAGGTCAAACGGGAGTCACGAGTGAGCGGCACCAAGGTACAGAACTTCGACGAAATGTTGAATGCGGACGGTTCGGTCCGCCCTGCCTATGCAGATTTCCGGAACTGGTACGATGCCCAGGATCGCGCCTGGCTGAAGCGCAAGGACGCCGAGGCCGAGCATTTCTTCCGCCGCATCGGCATCACCTTCAACGTCTATGGCGAGGATGCGGGTGAGGAGCGCCTGATCCCGTTCGACATGATCCCCCGGATCATCACGGCGCAGGAATGGCGCAAGCTGACCAAGGGCATCGAGCAGCGGGTGCGCGCGCTCAACGCCTTTCTGCAGGATCTCTATCACCGGCAGGAGATCATCCGTTCGGGCCGTCTGCCGATCGAGGCGCTGCGCAACAACGAGGCGTTCCTGACGCAGATGATCGGGATGACGCCGCCGGGCGGCGTCTTCACGCATATCGTCGGCATCGATCTTGTCCGCACCGGCCCTGACGAGTTCATGGTGCTGGAAGATAACGCCCGCACGCCGTCCGGGGTCTCATACATGCTCGAGAACCGCGAGACGATGATGTCGATGTTCCCCGAGCTGTTCACCAAGGTTCCGGTGCGGCCCGTCTCCGACTATCCGCGCCGTCTGGCGCATTCGCTGCGAGCCTGCGCGCCGCCGGCGTTTCGCGGACATCGTCCGGTGGTGGCGGTGCTGACGCCGGGTATCTACAACTCGGCCTATTTCGAGCATGCGTTTCTGGCGGACCAGATGGGCGCCGAACTGGTCGAGGGCAGCGATCTTCGCGTCGTCGACGGGCGCGTGTGCATGCGCACGACCACCGGCTACAAGGCGATCGACGTGATCTATCGCCGGGTGGACGACGATTATCTCGATCCGCTCAGCTTCAATCCGAACTCGGTACTGGGGATCGCAGGCATCATGGACGTCTACCGTGCGGGCGGCGTCACCATCGCCAATGCGCCGGGCACGGGCATCGCCGACGACAAGGCGATCTACAGCTACATGCCCGAGATCGTCGAGTTCTACACCGGTGAGAAGCCCTTGCTGCCCAATGTGCCGACCTGGCGCTGTTCCGAGCCGGAGGCGCTGGCCTATGTGCTCGACAATCTGGCCGATCTCGTCGTCAAGGAAGTCCACGGATCGGGCGGCTACGGCATGCTGATCGGGCCGACCTCCTCGAAGAAGGAACTGGCCGAGTTCGAGGCGAAGCTGCGAGCCAAGCCGTCGAACTACATCGCGCAGCCCACGCTCTCGCTCTCGACCGTGCCGATCTTCGCCAAGGAAGGCCTCGCGCCGCGCCATGTCGATCTGCGGCCCTTCGTGCTGGTCAGCCCGAACGGTATCGAGATTACGCCCGGCGGCCTGACCCGCGTGGCGCTGAAGAAGGGCTCTCTTGTGGTCAATTCCTCGCAAGGGGGCGGGACCAAGGACAGCTGGGTGCTGGACGAATAAGATGCTGGGACGCGCTGCCAACGGGCTCTACTGGATGAGCCGCTATCTCGAACGGGCGGAGAATACCGCGCGGCTGATCGACGTCGGCTTCCACCTCGCGCTGACGCGCAAGTCGGCGGACGAGGAGTGGAAGTCGGTGCTCACCACCACCGGCCTGCTCGACGAATACACTGCACGGCATGACGATTTCTCCGGGGCGCAGGTGTTCAACTTCCTGCTGCGCGACCGGGATAATCCCGGCTCGGTGCTGCAGATGATCGAGAATGCGCGCACCAACGCACGCATGGTGCGCACCAGCATCACCAACTCGGTATGGGAAGCCACCAACGAAAGCTGGATGACCATCCGTGCGCTGCTGGCCCGCCCCGTGCGCGAGGCGGATCTGGGAGACGTGCTCACCACCATCCGGCGGCAGGGGACGCTGGTTCGCGGCGCACTGGAAGGCACGATGCTGCGTAACGATGTCTTCAACTTCGCGCGGATTGGCACGTTCATCGAGCGGGCGGACAACACCGCGCGCATCCTGGACGTGAAGTACTACGTGCTGCTGCCGTCGGTGGCGTGGGTCGGCTCCAGTCTCGACAACGTGCAGTGGGATACGCTGCTGCGCTCGGTGGCGGGCAACCGGGCCTATTCCTGGCTCAACGCAGGCACCATGGACCCGCGCGACATCGCCCGCTTCCTGATCCTCGACGGCCAGTTCCCGCGCAGTCTGACCTTCTGTTACGAGAAGGTGCGCAGCAATATGGCCGGGCTCGCCAAGCAGTACGGGCGCGAAACGGCAGCGCACGAACTGCTGCGCGATGCCGGGGCGCGGCTGCACCAGACCTCGATCGACGATATCTTCGACCATGGCCTGCACGAATTCCTGCAGGACTTCATTGCCCGCAATATCCGCATCGGCACGGCCATCGCCGCCGATTACCGTTTCGTCGAATAGGAGCCGGGACCATGCTGCTCAGCGTTGCCCATACCACTCGCTACGGCTTCTCGCAGGGCGTCTCGCACGGCCTGCAACGCCTGCGGCTGCGGCCCAAGTCCACGCACGGCCAGCGCGTGATCGACTGGTCGGTGGGCTATCTCGGTGCCAAGCCCGAGGCGGAATATGTCGATCAGAACGACAATCGCACCGTGCTCGTCTCCATCGATCCGGGCGTGGAGGAAGTCGTCATCACCTGCCGGGGCGAGGTGGAGACGGTGGACAACAACGGCGTTACCGGGTCGCACTCGGGATTGATGCCGCTGTGGTGTTTCCTGCGACCCACCGCGCTGACGCGCCCCGGCCCGGCGATCCGCGATCTGGTGAGCGATACCGCGCTCGACCGTGCCAATCCGCTCGACATGCTGCACCACCTTTCGCAGGCTGTGGGGGAGCGGATCGCCTACACCAAGGGCGCCAGCGATGCGGCGACCACGGCGGAGGAAGCGCTGGTGCGCGGCGAAGGCGTCTGTCAGGATCACGCCCATGTGCTGATCGCGGCGGGGCGCCTGCTGGACATCCCGATGCGCTATGTCGGTGGTTATCTGCGCATGGAAGGGCAGGACGAGCAGGAGGCCGGGCATGGCTGGGCCGAGGCCCATGTGCCGGGGCTGGGCTGGGTGGGCTTCGACGTGTCCAACGCCATCTGCCCGGACGAGCGTTATATCCGTGTCGCCACCGGATGCGACTATGCCGAAGCGGCGCCTGTCACCGGGCTTGCCGTAGGTGCGGGGGATACCAGCCTCTCCGTTCATTTATCGGTGGGTGAGAAGATGCTAGGAAGCCAGGCGCAGCAGCAGTCCCAGTCGGATTCGGGGTCGGATTCGGGCCAGTCCCAATCCCAATCCGCGTCGTCGGGGCAGCAGGTGCAGGGCGGCTGATCGTCCGCGCTTCCGGGGTGGGGCGTTCATAAGGGTTGCAGGACTAAGATACGACATGACCTATTGTGTGGGCATGGTGCTGGATCGCGGGCTCGTTCTGATGAGCGACACGCGCACCAACTCCGGCGTCGACAACATTTCCACGTTCCGCAAGATGTTCCACTGGTCGGTGCCGGGGGAGCGACTGATCGCGGTGATGACGGCGGGCAATCTCGCCACGACGCAGGCGGTGATCAGCCAGTTGGAAGAGCGCAACAAGGCACCTGCCGAGCGGCATAATTCGCTGCTCGAAGCGCCGACCATGTTCCAGGTGGCGACGGCGGTGGGCGAGCTGTTGCGCGATACGATCGCCAACTCCGCGCAGGACAACGGCCAGCACGCGGCGGCGGGCACTTTCAATGCCTCGATCATCGTGGCGGGCCAGATCAAGGGCATGGAGCCGCGCCTGTTCCTGATCTACCCCGAAGGCAACTTCATCGAGGCGAGCTTCGATACGCCTTTCTTCCAGATCGGCGAGACCAAGTACGGCCGCCCGATCCTGATCCGTGCCTATGAAAAGGACATGAGCTTCGAGGAGGCGGTGAAGCTGATGATCGTCAGCTTCGATTCGACCCTGAAGGCGAATCTCTCGGTCGGTCTGCCGCTCGACCTGCTGGTGGTCGAGCGCGATACCTTCGAGCCCTTGCAGGAGCGGCGCATCGACGGCGACGATCCATACTTCGCCACCCTGTCCAACAGCTGGGGCGAGGCGTTGAAGAAAGCGCTCGATGGCCTGCCGGACTACGTGATGGAGCGCGACAGCAAGCGCTGAGCGCCTGCCAGCCCCATTCGTGCGCCAGCCGCTGGACGGCAATCGGCACCGGTTCTGCACCTTCGGTCGGCTCGATGATCCGGAGGCGTATCTGCGGCGTCTCCAGCAGCGCGGCCAGCACGGCGGCAACGCCGTCTCGGGTCACGCTGCCGTAGGGCAGGGCCACGTCCGTTGCGGCCTTGCCGGTGCCGCCGACGATGAATACGTGCATCGTGGCTTCCTTGTATTTGTCGAGCGGCTTAGCGGCAGAAGCGCCCTGGCGTGGCCTCCAGATGGAAGTGATTCTGGTGCGCGCTGTTGTAGCCGGGGCCAAGCACCGTGCCGAAGCGCTTGCAGGCGCTGTCGTGAACCACGCGCAGGAACTCGCGCTCGTCCGCCGTGCCGCCGCTCCAGTCGCCCAGCACCGTCACCCGGCGTCCGTCTGCGAGTACAAAACCGGAGACGTCGATCGCATTGGCCGTGGAGTGGCCGGAAAGGCGGTTGGTGCCCGCGACATTGCGGCAGTTGTAGCTGCCGAAGGTCTCGATCTTCACCACCGGGCTGCCGAGGATCTGCCGCGCGGCGCGGTCCACGCCGAATCGCGCCCATCCGGCAAAGCCTTCGGACATCGAACAGGTGACGGGGCCGAGGTTGGTCACTTCCATCCGCGACGAATCGCTCGCCAGACTGACCAGTCGGACCGTTCCCAGCGTCGTGCAGCCCGATCCGTAATAGCGATCGGGCAGGGGTGTGAACTGCGCGCTGCGGGCGCTGAGATCAGCGATGCACTGCTGGTCGCTGATTACGCGCGGAACCGGTGCGGGGCGTGACTGCATCCGCCCCGGCGGGCGCCGCGACTCGGCGCGATCACGCGCTCCCTGACCGCCGATGCACCCGCTCAGCAAGGCCAGTGTCAGGACCACCGGCAGGATTCCGAGCAGGATCTTCGTGTTTATACGCATGGACTTGAGTGTGCCCCCCAAGGCTTAACTGCAGCTTGCCAACGCGTGGAAAACAACATCGTTTCGTCGCCCCGGCCTCCAGTTTCGACAAAGTGCGATTGACATGCCGCCAGCGCACTTTAAACGCGGCTCCGGGCCACGCGGTCCCAACGCCGCGCGTGCTCTCTGTAAGGAGAGTCAGAAATGACTGATATTATGATTCCGGCGCGCAAGCCTGCGCGTCCGCACTTCTCGTCGGGCCCCTGCGCCAAGCCGCCCGGCTATTCCCCCGAAAAGCTTTTTACCGAATCGCTGGGTCGTTCGCATCGTGCGAAGATCGGCAAGACGCGCCTCGCCTACTGCATCGACCTGATGCGCGAAGTGCTGCGCCTGCCCGATACGCACCGCATCGGTATCGTCCCCGGTTCGGACACCGGCGCCTTCGAGATGGCCATGTGGACCATGCTCGGCGCCCGCGGCGTCACCGCCCTTGCCTGGGAAAGCTTCGGCGAGGGCTGGGTGACGGACGCCGTCAAGCAGCTTCAGCTCGAACCGACCGTCGTGCGCGCCGACTATGGCCAGCTGCCCGACCTCGACAAGATCGACTGGTCGGACGATGTGCTGTTCACCTGGAACGGCACCACCTCGGGCGTGCGCGTTCCCGATGCCAACTGGATCCCGGCCGACCGCGAGGGCCTTGCCTTCGCCGACGCCACCTCGGCGGTGTTCGCCTATGACATCGACTGGACCAAGATCGATGTTGCCACGTTCTCGTGGCAGAAGGTTCTGGGCGGCGAGGGCGGCCACGGCGTGCTGATCCTCGGCCCCCGCGCGGTCGAACGGCTTGAGAACTACACCCCCAACTGGCCGCTTCCCAAGGTGTTCCGCCTTGTCTCGAAGGGTAAGCTGGCCGAGGGCGTTTTCAAGGGCGAGACCATCAACACTCCCTCGATGCTCGCCGTCGAGGATGCGATCTTCGCGCTCGAATGGGCCAAGGGTCTGGGCGGTCTCGAAGGGCTGATGGCCCGCTCGAACGCCAACGCGCACGCGCTCGACAAGATCGTCGCTGAGCGTGACTGGCTGGGCCACCTCGCGGTGGATTCGGGCACCCGTTCGAAGACCTCGGTCTGCCTGACCGTCGAAGGCGCGGATGCCGACTTCATCAAGAAGTTCGCCGCTCTCCTCGAAAAGGAAGGCGCGGCCTTCGACATCGCCGGATACCGCGATGCTCCGGCAGGCTTGCGCATCTGGTGCGGCGCCACGGTCGACACCGCCGACATCGAGGCGCTCGGTCCCTGGCTCGACTGGGCCTACGCCACTGTCAAGGCGGTCTGACCCAACTACCGATCCGATACTGGCGAAGCCCCTGCAAGGTCGCAGGGGTTCCGCTTCTTTCCAATGCCGCGCCGACGCCTGAATTGCGTCCGTGTCGCGGCAAGGTGCGCAAGGATACATTCCATGACCAAGCCCAAAGTTCTCATTTCCGACAAGATGGACCCCAACGCCGCCCGTATCTTCGAGGAGATGGGCTGCGACGTTGACGTCATCACCGGTGAAACTCCCGAACAGCTGATCGCCCGCATCGGTGAGTACGATGGCCTCGCCATCCGCTCGTCGACCAAGGTGACGCCTGCCATTCTCGAAGCCGCGACCAATCTGAAGGTCATCGGTCGTGCCGGTATCGGCGTGGATAACGTGGATATCCCGGCGGCATCGGCCAAGGGCGTCGTGGTGATGAATACGCCGTTCGGCAACTCGATCACTACGGCAGAGCACGCCATCGCGCTGATCTTTGCCCTCGCGCGCCAGCTTCCCGAAGCCAATGCCCAGACCCAGGCGGGCCTGTGGCCGAAGAACGGCTTCATGGGCGTTGAAGTCACCGGCAAGACGCTGGGCCTGATCGGTGCGGGCAACATCGGCTCGATCGTCGCCAGCCGTGCGCTGGGCCTGCGCATGAAGGTCGTCGCCTTCGACCCGTTCCTGACGCCCGAGCGCGCCGTGGAAATGGGCGTCGAGAAGGCCGATCTCGACACGCTGCTCGCCCGTGCGGACTTCATCACGCTGCACACGCCGCTGACCGACCAGACCCGCAACATCCTCTCGGCAGAGAACCTCGCCAAGACCAAGAAGGGCGTGCGCATCGTCAACTGCGCGCGTGGCGGTCTGGTCGACGAAGCCGCGCTCAAGGATCTGCTCGATTCCGGCCACATCGCCGGCGCCGCGCTCGACGTGTTCCAGACCGAGCCCGCCAAGGACTCGCCGCTGTTCGGTACCAAGAACTTCATCTGCACGCCGCACCTTGGCGCCTCGACTACTGAAGCGCAGGTCAATGTGGCGCTGCAGGTGGCCGAGCAGATGGCCGACTACCTCGTTTCGGGCGGCGTCACCAACGCGCTGAACGTGCCCTCGCTCTCCGCCGAGGAAGCGCCCAAGCTCAAGCCCTACATGAAGCTGGCCGAAGAGCTGGGTTCGATGGTCGGTCAGCTGACCGTGGACTCGGTGCCGCGCATCTCGATCCACGTCGAGGGCGCTGCGGCAGAACTCAACATCAAGCCGATCGTCGCGGCGGTTCTCGCAGGCTTCCTGCGCGTCCAGTCGGACACGGTGAACATGGTCAACGCGCCGTACCTCGCCAAGGAGCGCGGTCTTGAAGTGCGCGAGGTCAAGACCGAGCGCGAGGGCGACTACCACACGCTGGTGCGCGTTTCGGTGAAGACCGAGGCGGGCGAGCGCTCGGTTGCGGGCACGCTGTTCAACAACGTCGAGCCGCGCCTTGTCGAGATGTTCGGCATCAAGGTCGAGGCCGAACTGACGGGCCCGATGATGTACATCGTCAACGAGGACGCGCCCGGCTTCATCGGTCGCATCGGCACGCTGCTGGGCGAGAACGCGATCAACATCGGCACGTTCAACCTCGGTCGCCGTGCGGCGGGTGGCGAGGCAGTGCTGCTGCTCTCGGTCGATACAGCCGTGTCGGAAGACGTGCTCAAGGCGGCAACGGCGCTGCCCGGCGTGAAGACGGTCAAGGCGCTCAAGTTCGCCTGATTGTTCAACAGGTTGAATTAACGAAACAGGGAAGGGCGGTGCCGCAGGGCACCGCCCTTTTTCGCGTCCGGGTGGCGGGGTGTTCACACGCAAGGTGACACTCTGGTTGACACAGTTGACACGGTCCAGAGGGGAAGTGTCACTTTGCCTTTCCGGCATCTTGAAGGACGCCTGTGGCACTTTACCGGCAGGCAGAGTGACAGGCTGAAAGGGGATGGAGGGGGCCGGAGGTGGGAGGGCATTCCTGTCCGATACCCTCATCGCGTTCCTGTAGGAAAACGGTTGTTGCGCACGCTTGCCCAGCGCCTTCGCTTTCCTTGCCCGAAATGCCCCAGACTCGTTCGACAAGCGCGCAACATGGCGCTAAGGCCCGCCTCATTATGCACGACACCGACCGCGATCTGCTGCCCGAGGGACTGGGCGACCGTCTTCCGACACAGGCCACTGCCGCCCAGCGCGTGCGCCGCGAGGCGCTCGACGTCATGGCGCGCCATGGCTACGCCCGCGTCGAGACGCCGATGATCGAGTTCGAGAAGTCGCTCGCCAGCCGTATGGCGAACGTTAGCGTGCGACGCATGTTCCGCTTCGTCGATCCACTCTCGCTGCGCACGCTGGCGATGCGCTCGGATATCACCGTGCAGGTGGGCCGCATCGCCGCGACCGGGCTTGCCCGCGCCGCCCGTCCGCTGCGCTTATGCTATGGCGGGCAGGTCGTCACCGTGAAGGGCGATGGCCTCGATCCGGTGCGCGAACGCCTCCAACTGGGCGTCGAACTGGTCGGCACCGATAGCGTGGCCGCCGCTGCCGAAATCGTCGAAGTCGCTATCGAGGCGCTGGCCGCTGCCGGGGCCACCGGCATATCGGTCGATTTCACGTTGCCCGATCTGGTCGACACCCTCTCTCGCGAGGCGCTGCCGCTGGCTGCTTCGCGGGTTGAGAAAGTGCGCCAGATGCTCGATTCCAAGGACGCGGGCGGTCTGGTCGATGTGGGCGGACAGGCGTATCTGCCGTTGCTCTATGCCGTCGGCCCGTTCGATGCCGCAATCGAGCGGCTCGCGAAATTTGACGTCGGCGGTGTCTTGGCCAGCCGCATCGCGGGCCTTCGCGAGATCGCCGCGCGCGTTGGCGGCAAGGCACGCCTCACGCTCGACCCGTCCGAGCGTCACGGCTTCGAATACCAGTCGTGGTTCGGCTTCATGATCTATGCCGAGAACGTGCCGGGTAGCCTCGGTCGCGGCGGCACCTACCGCATCCTCGACAGCGAGGGCGGGGAAGGTGAAGCGGCCTGCGGCTTCTCGCTCTATCCCGACAAGCTGATCGACGCGCTCGCCGCCGACGCCGCGCCCAAGGACCGGCTGTTCCTGCCGCTGGACCACGATGCCGATGTCGCTGCCCGCCTGCGCGCGGTCGGCTGGACGACGGTCGCTGCGCTGGGGGGCGAGGACGATGCGCTTGCGCTGGGCTGCACGCATCGCCTCGAAGGCGGAGATGCCGTCGCGCTCTGACGGTTTTTTGGAGGTTAAGGGCTGATTCCGGGGCCATGGGCCCCGGACCCCGTTACGTCTCCCGGCGCTGGCGCTTATGCGTGGGTGAGGGAGGGGCGTGTTCCGAGGTTTGTCACCTCGTCCTCTCCTTCGTCATCCCAGCGAAAGCTGGGATCGCTGGTCGCTATAAAAGCCGCTCGAAAAGATCATCCCAGCCTGCGCTGGGATGACGTCAGAAATTTAATGATCGGGCAGTCCATCCCATCGGCCCCATCCACCCTTGACTCACCCGCCCGATCCGCTAGGGCGCGCACCGCACATTCGGGAGCGCTCTTGCGCCCCCTCCGCTCCATCCGCTACGCCGAGTCCTGTCGAAGGGCGTTTCTGGATCACCGGGCAGGTGGAGGAGTGTATCCGTGGCCAATGTAACCGTGATCGGCGCCCAGTGGGGTGACGAAGGCAAAGGCAAGATCGTCGACTGGCTGGCCAGCCGCGCCGATGCCGTGGTGCGCTTTCAGGGCGGCCACAATGCCGGTCACACACTGGTCGTGGGCGATCAGGTCTACAAGCTGAGCCTGCTGCCTTCGGGCATCGTCACCGGTACGCTGTCGATCATCGGCAACGGTGTGGTGCTCGATCCCTGGCACCTCAAGTCCGAGGTGGAAAAGCTGCGCGGTCAGGGCGTCGAGATCAACCCCGAGAACTTTGCGATTGCCGACAACTGCCCGTTGATCCTGCCCGTCCACCGCGAGTTGGACGGCCTGCGCGAAGCGGCTGCGGGGGCTGGCAAGATCGGCACCACCGGTCGCGGGATCGGCCCGGCTTACGAGGACAAGGTCGGCCGCCGCGCGATCCGCGTCTGCGATCTGGCCCACCTTGACGATCTGGAGCCGCAGCTCGACCGTCTGTGCGCGCACCATGATGCGCTGCGTGCGGGCTTCGGGCAGGAGCCGATTGATCGCGCCCAGCTGATTGCCGACCTGCGAGAGATCGCGCCCTTCGTGCTGCAGTTCGCCCAGCCCGTCTGGCGCCGCCTGAACAAGGTGAAGAAGGCTGGCGCCCGCATCCTGTTCGAAGGCGCGCAGGGCGTGCTGCTCGATGTCGATCACGGCACTTATCCTTTTGTCACCAGCTCGAACACCGTCTCGGGCACGGCGGCGAGCGGTTCGGGCCTTGGCCCTTCGGCGACGGGCTTCGTGCTGGGCATCGTCAAGGCCTATACCACCCGTGTCGGCTCGGGCCCGTTCCCGACCGAGCTGGAAGATGAGACCGGCCAGCGTCTGGGTGAGCGCGGCCACGAATTCGGCACCGTCACCGGTCGCAAGCGCCGCTGCGGCTGGTTCGATGCGGTGTTGACGCGTCAGTCCTGCGCGATCTCGGGCGTGACCGGCATCGCGCTGACCAAGCTCGATGTACTCGACGGTTTCGAGAAGGTGAAGATCTGCACCGGCTATCGCCTGAACGGCAAGATTCTCGACTACTTCCCAAGCCATGCCGCAGATCAGGCCAATGTCGAGCCGATCTATGAAGAGATGGACGGCTGGCAGGGCACCACCGCGGGCGCCCGCTCGTGGGCGGACCTGCCCGCGCAGGCGATCAAGTACATCCAGCGCGTGCAGGAACTGATCGAGACCCCGGTGGCGCTGGTCTCCACCAGCCCCGAGCGCGAGGATACCATCCTCGTGCGCGATCCGTTCCAGGATTGATGATGATGGCACGCGGCGGCTGGCTTGGAACTTTGCTTCCGGCGCTGGCCGCCGCGCTGCTGCTGCCCTGGGCGCCGGTATCCGCGCAGGATGCGCAGGGTGATGGTCAGGGCGTTGAGGCACTGCCGCCGATCACCCTGATCCGCGTCCACAAGGCTGAGCGGCGCATGGAACTGGTCGATGTGGATGGGCAGGTCCACGTGATCGAGGGCCTGCAACTGGGCGGTGATCCGCTTGGCCCCAAGCACTTCGAGGGCGACCAGAAGACCCCCGAAGGCCAGTACACGATCGATTGGGGCAACCCGAACAGCGCCTACCACCTCTCGCTGCATGTCTCGTATCCGAGCGCGCAGGATTCTGCCTACGCGGCGGGGCAGGGACGTTCGGCGGGCGGGATGATTATGGTCCATGGCCAGCCCAACGATCTGCCCGGTGCGAACAGCGGCGTGCGGGCGAAGGGGGACTGGACAGACGGCTGCATCGCGCTGTCGAATGCGCAGATGGATGCGGTCTATCGTGCGGTGCCCGATGGCACGCCGATCGATATCCTGCCCTGAATTGCCGGATGTGATCTGAATCTGAAGGAACAGCGCGTCGCCGGCCCCCGTGAGGGATGGGGGAGGGATGCCAAGGACCGGCAACGCACTTTCGGGCTACGCCTTTTCGCGGTATCTGAAAACCGGGGGCGCAGTCGAATTTAGCGATATATCAGGTGCATGGAACGCGTCTGCGGCTTGCTTGAAATCCGTATGGGCGTTCCCAGCACCTCACGCGAACTGATACCCCGAGATCGCGGTTTCCATCACCAGCTCACCATAGACAGGTTCGCCTTGCGCCTCGCTGGCCGCAGCGGCGACCATCAGCGGCAGCAGGTGCTCCTCGCGCGGGTGGGAGAAGCGGCCGTTCGGCGCGTCCGCCCAGCGCGACAGGGCATCCTCGCGCTGGAGCGGAGGCTGTGCGATGGCCTCCCCCAGCCAGGCATCGAAGACCTGTGAGGGGGCGGTCGCCTGCGGGTTGCGATAGGCGCGCATGTTGTGGAAGCTCATTCCCGAGCCCAGGATGAGCACGCCCTGATCGCGCAAGGGCGCCAGTGCGCGTCCGGCGGCGGCGTGGAGCGCGGGATCGAGCGAACGGTCGAGCGACATCTCGACAACCGGCACATTCGCCTCGGGCCAGGCCACGGCGAGCGGGATGAACACCCCGTGGTCCCAGCCGCGCTGGGCGTCGACACCGGCCTTGAGCCCCGCCGCGCGCAGCAGCCCTGCCGCCTCCGAGGCGAGTCCCGGCGCGCCCGGCGCAGGATAGGTGATCTCGTAAGTATGCGCCGGGAAGCCGTAGTAGTCGTAGATCAGGCCGGGGCGCTCGGCACCGGTGAAGGCGAAGCCGTCGGTCTCCCAGTGCCCCGAGACGAGCAGAATGGCGCGCGGGGGCCCGGGCAGGCGTTCGGGCAGCGAGCGCAGGAAGTCCGCCATGCCGGTCCAGACACCGGCGGGATCTGCCATGAAGAAGCAGGGGCCGCCGCCGTGCGGGATATAGAAGGCGGGAAGGGTGGCTGAGGTATGGGGCATCGCGGACGTCCTTGTTGGCGGCTGGCTTGTTAGCGGCCGGTTTGTTAGCGGTTGGTCGGCGTGGGGCGAAGCGCCAGCGCGCCGTCGCCGCCGATGGCCAGCACGATCAGGGAAAGCGCCCAGAACGCCGGGTATTCCCAGCCGCCGCCGGTGTTGTTGAAGAAGAAACCGTTGGCGGCATGGACGGTGGCGATGGTGCCGAGCAGCAGCACGGCCAGCGGCAGCGCGACGATGCGGGCGTAGATTCCCAGGATCAGTGCGAGGCCGCCGAGGATTTCCACCGCCATGGTCACATAGGCAAGCGGTCCGGGCAGGCCGATGCTCTGGAAGTAGGCGGCCGTGCCTGCAGGCGTGAAGACGAAGAGCTTGAGCCCGGCGTGGGCAAGAAACAGGCCGCCGAGCACTACGCGCTGAAGCGTCAGGGCATAGGCGGTGTTGGGCGTGAGGGCCGTAGAGAGAGTGGGGGTAGGCGTTGTCATGTGCATTTCCTCATGGGGGACGATGGCTGATGCCCCGCATATGGATTTTTCGCTTATGCATGATAATCGTGTTGGATATTGAATTAGTTTCAACTGTAGGTGTTGAATGGCGAGCGATCGGTTGACCGGGATCGAGGTTTTCGTGCGTGCGGTGCGCAAGGGCGGGCTGTCCGCTGCTGCGCGCGAGATGCGCATGTCGCCGGCGATGGCTTCCAAGCATCTCAATGCTCTGGAGGCCCGGCTTGGCGTTACGCTGCTGCATCGCTCTACCCGCAAGCTCTCCCTGACCGCAGAGGGTGAGGCCTATCTCGACCGTGCCGAGCGCCTGCTTGCCGATTTCGAGGAGGCCGAGGCCGAGGCAGCGGCGCGCTCGGGTGAAGTCCGCGGGCTGCTGCGGGTTTCCGCGCCCGCCGCCTTCGGTGTGCTGCACATGGCCCCGCTCGTCGCCTCGTTCGCCCGCGCGCATCCGGCGGTGACGGTGGAACTGGGACTGGACGACCGCTTCGTCGATCTGCTGGCGGAGCGCTGGGACGTGGCGGTGCGGATCGGGCATCTGGCGGATTCGACCCTGCTTGCCCGCCGTCTCGCGCCGGTGCGGATGAGCATCTGCGCCTCGCCAGACTATCTTGTCCGGCGAGGACGGCCTGCAGGGCTTGACGATCTCGCCGCGCATGACTGCCTCGGCTATACGCTTGGCGCGCTGACCGGGCCGGTGCATTGGGGCTTCGGTCCGCGCGGGGAGCGGCAGGTGCCGGTGAACGGATCGCTTCATGCCAACAACGGAGAGGTGCTGGTCCGTGCTGCGCTGGCGGGGCAGGGGCTGGTCTACGGTCCGCGCTTCTTCGTGGCTGGGCATCTGGAGCGCGGAGCGCTGGAAGAGATCGAGCTTGGCGAGCCGCTGCTCGATCTTGGCGCGATACACACCGTGACCCATCCGGCACGAAGGCCCGCCGCACGCACGCGGGCCTTCGTCGCACATCTGGCGATGCATATTCCACAAGCGGCGAGGGACTGGTAAGTTGGCGGGTGTCACGTTACTGTCGCATGACGTTTTCGTGTCGTTCATGTGGCCGGGTGCATCGGGCCCGTGTCGCATGTGAGTGTCCCGACGGAAGATTCGGGCGCCGGAGTTTCTTGATGAAGCCGCTTACGCTTGCCTTTGCCCTTGTTGCCCTGATGTCGACCAGTCTGTCGGCGGAAATTGCGCGCGATCCGGCGGAGCGCTGGCCGACCGTAGATCCCGACGCGCGTCCCTCGCAGATCGCGATCCTGTCCTACAATGTCGAAGGTTTGCCCTGGCCGTTCGCGTGGAACCGGGGCGCGGCGGCACATAAGATCACGGAACGTCTGGGGGAGATGCGGGCGGAGGGCACGCAGCCGCAGGTGGTGCTGGTGCAGGAGGCTTTCGGCACCGCGCAGCGCCAGATCGGCATGATGGCGGGCTATCACTATGCCGCCTACGGCCCCGGCAAGCACATGGACGGTGCCGCCGTGGATGAGGCAGCGGAGCGCGAATACCTCAGCCACAGCCATTTCTGGCATGGCGAGGGCATCGGCAAGTTCGAGAATAGCGGCCTCGCTGTCTTCTCCGACTACCCGATCCTGTGGACCAAGAAAGTCGCCTTCGGGCCGTCACGCTGTGCGGGGTGGGACTGTCTTGCCAACAAGGGCGCTCTTGCGGTGGCGCTGGCCGTGCCGGGGCAGGATCGCCCGGTCGTCGTTGTCGATACGCACCTGAATGCGGCGGGCGATTCCGACGTGAAGGCGAAGCGTCAGCTTGCGGCCTACGATGGCGAAGTGGCGGTTCTTGCGCAGTTCGTGCAGGGGCTGGAGGCGGATGCCTCGGCGGTGGTGCTGGGGGGCGATTTCAACATCGGCCACTATCCCCAGCGCGGTGCGATGCTGGGCGGGGCTCTGCTCGATGGAGCAGGCTTGCAGATGGCCGCCAAGGAAAACACCTGTGGAGCACATTGCCGCGAGCCGGTGATGGACGACCTCAATTCCACCTCGCTGACGTCTACCAAGACACTGATGGCTTATCGCGCAGCAGGCAATGCGGCCTTCGCCCCGGTCGGCGATGTGCAGGGCTTCGGCAAGGATCCGGACGGGCGCATGCTGTCCGATCACGTGGGCGTTATGGTCCATTTCGCGCTGCCGCCTGCGAAAGGGACGGCGGCGCATACGATCTGATTCGTAGGGATCAGGCCTCGTCGCGACCGATGAAGTCGAGAGCGTCATCGAAGCAGGGAGCGATCGGCCAAATGCTTGAGGCCAGGTTGATGTTAGCCATGTCGAACGTCACCAGCGGGTAGGGCGCGCTACCACCGCGCAGAGCCACCGCGCAGATCGAAGGCGATTGCCTCGCTTGCACCATTGCCGCCTATTACGAACAGGCCTGCGAAAAACTCGTGAAAGGTGCCCCGTCGTTCGGTTTCGATGACGACTTCCACGGGATCGGGGCATAACCATAGAGGCTGAACGGCCAACGGCCCCTCTCTGCCATTGCTGAAGCGTAGCAACGAGAGATAGCTTTTTGGCAGTTCAAACGGAGCGACGGATTGGAATAAGGCGATCGCCTCCTCGGTGGCGCCGGCAACCTTGTGCCATTCGCGGCTTTCGAGCAGGCTGTCGATGTTCGCCTGCGGCGTCTCAGAAATCGACGGCGATGCCGTTGCGCACCCAGTCGCCGTAGCGGGTGGGCGAGAGGCCGTCGGGGTCTTCCTCCGATGTCGATACCGCGCTGCCCGTCTGCGGGGCAGGGGCGGGCTCGGAGGTCCAGTGGGCGGGCTTCACGAAGCCGTCGCTGGGGCGGCTGGTGGAGCGGGAGGTTGCGCGCTCGATCATTTGCTCCATGTGGGGGTGCTGGCGCGAAAACGCAATCGGGGTTAGGGGGGCGGATGGATATTCCCGGCTTACCCGCGCGCCGTGCCGCGCTGACCCTTCTCGATGCCGTGCTGCGCCGGGGCGAGACGCTCGACCAGGCGGCAGGCGTTGCCCTCTCGCGCGTGCGCGGCGATGCCGACCGTGCGCTCGCCCGTGCCATCGCCGGCGAAGTCCTGCGCTGGAAGACCGATCTCGATGCCCTGATCGATTCGGCGACGCGCCTGCCTTTGGCCGACGATGCCAAGGTGCGCGCGGTGCTGGAGATCATGCTGGCACAAGTTCTGCGCCTCGAAACGCCCCCTCACGCGGTGATCGCCACGGGTCTCGAACTGCTCACCGGCGGTCCGCGCCGTCTGGCGCACGGGGTGTTCTCAACGCTGACGCGCCGTGAGGCCAAGCTGCCCGAAATGCCGACGTTGCCCGAGACCGTTTCCGGCCGCTGGATCGCGCGCGGGGCGCAGATCGCGGCAGGCCTTGCGGTTCCGCCACCGCTCGACCTTGCACTGCGCGATCCCGCCGAGACTACCAGCTGGGCCGAGCGCCTCGGCGGCGTCTCGCTGATGCCGGGCCATGTGCGCCTGCCGCGCGGCTCGGCGGTAGAGCATCTCGAAGGTTTCCGCGACGGTGGCTGGTGGGTGCAGGATCTGGCGGCCGGTATCCCTGCCCGCCTGCTGGGAGCCGGGGAGGGACGCCGCGTGCTCGATCTGTGCGCCGCGCCGGGCGGCAAGACGCTGCAACTGGCGGCAGCGGGATGGCAGGTCACTGCGCTCGATATCGCCAAGCGTCGCATGGAACGCCTGCGCGAGAACCTTGAGCGCACGGGCCTGTCCGCAGAAGTCGTGGTCGGCGATGCGCTGGGCTGGGAGCCGGAAGCGCCGTTCGAGGCGATCCTGCTCGATGCGCCGTGTACGGCGACCGGCACCTGCCGTCGCCACCCGGACGTGCTCCACCGTATCACCGCGCGCCAGATCGCCGAGATGCAGGACTTGCAGGGCAAGCTGCTCGAACGCGCTTCGGGCTGGCTCAAGCCGGGCGGTACGCTGGTCTATGCGGTCTGTTCGATGGAGCCCGAAGAGGGCGAGGACGTGGCGGCAAAATCGACACTGACGCCTGCGCCGATCCGCACCGACGAACTGCCCGAAGGACTGGCTCCGACTGCCGAGGGCTGGCTACGCACCGATCCCGGCATGCTGCCCGAAGCGGGCGGGCTGGACGGTTTCTTCGTCGCGCGCTGGACGAAGTAGAAGCAAAAAGGGCGCCAGTCGATCCGGCGCCCTTTTTATTCAGGCCACTTTGCGCGGGCGGCGGCGGAAGCGCAGCGCGATTGCGCTGAAACCGAGGCCCATCAGCGCCAGCATGCCGGGCTCCGGCACGGCAGTCGCACCGCCCGAGGAGGACGAGGTGCTGCCCGGATCGGTCGGTGTGCTGTCACCTGACGGCGTCTCGTACGTGCCGGCATACGTGCCGACATGCATTTCGCCATACTGGTTCAGGCTGGCGAACACCGCCGAACCCTGAATGTAGTTGTAGGTCGTGGCCGCCGCTTCGGGCGCCAGCACCGAGCCGCCCCAAGCGGTCGTGGCGGTCAGCGAGGTCGCATCCTCGAAGTTCCAGATCACATGCTCGCCCAGGTTCTGGGTGCCGCCGAGGAAGTTGTCGTTCAACGTGATCGACGTGCCCGAGACGTTGACGATCGCGGTGTCCGCGCCGTTGAGATTGAAGGAAATCTCGCCGATCTTGTCGAGGTCGGCCGAGGTGATGTTGAACACCGCAACGCCGCTGGAATCGGGCTGCGCGGTGAACGTGCCGGTGTTGCCGCTGATCGCGAAAGTGCTGTTGGTCGCCAGCGTGCCGAGTTGGTGCGACAGGTCGGTCATCGAGGTCTGGATCAGGCTCGACTGTTGCTGCAGGTTCTGCACGAAGTCGGGGTCGCTGGTGGCCAGCCCGGAGTTGACCGTGTTCTGGTTGACGTTGGTGTTGCTGATCGTCCCGCCCACCTCGACGGTCTGTGCCGCGCCGTTGAGGTTGAACCCGCTGGTGACGTTGCCGCCGATCACCGCACCGGAACCGTTGTTGAGGTTCTTGGTGCTGCCGGTGACATCGCCCACCACGGTCAGGCCGGGTGTGGTGCTGTCGTTCGCCACGCTCGAGGAGATCTGGTAGTTCGACGAGCTGCCGGTCAGGTTGCCGCCGACGAAGGTCTTGCCCTCGACCTCGGACGTCGAATTGAGGTCGCCCAGCACCACGAGGTTCCACGTGCGCAGGATGTCCGTGCCCGAGATCAGGCTGGCGGAGGTATCCGCGAACAGCGGCGCGCTCATCAGGCCGGCAGCCAGTGCGCAGGTTGCAGAAAGGGTAGCCATCCGGCGCGCGGAGGCGGACTTCAGGAACGACATTGCGGGGAAACTCTCGAAGTGGTGTGCCGCTTCATTACGGATTTTTTGCAAACGTTACGAGAGCACGTTTACCATTGTCTCGAAGCGAGACGGGGTACTGCGGCCTTATGACGCTTAACTTTCAGGTAATAATTACATATTTTACGCTAAGGGGTTAACGAACAAGGATTTCCTGTCGGAAGTCCCGTGAAGCTGCACGCGTCGTCTTGTAAACTCTGGTATCCGTAGCGCATAAAAATGGCCTGCGGTGCCGTCGTTGGACACCGCAGGCCGCGTGCTCCTGCAAGTAAAGGGGCGTTGGTACGAGTGTACCTCCGTCGCGTCAGCCCTTCACCTTGTTCTGGAAGCTCTTGCGCAGCTTCATCAGCTTGGGCGGGATCACCGCGAGGCAATAGGGATTACGCTGGCCTTCGCCGTCCCAGTATTCCTGATGATAGTCCTCGGCGGGATACCACGGCGCGGTCTGTCCGCCGTCCGAAAAGCCCTCGATGGTGGTGACGGCCATCGCGCCGTTGTCCGCGTTCCAGCGGCCGATCGCGGCCTCGGATTCGGTGCGCTGCGCATCGTCGATCGGGAAGATCGCCGAGCGGTACTGCGTGCCCACATCGTTGCCCTGACGGTTGAGCTGCGTCGGGTCATGCGTGCCCAGAAATACGTCGAGCAGATCGCCGTAGGACAGTGCCGTCTCGTCGAACGTCACGCGGATCGCCTCGGCATGGCCGGTGTCGCCGCCGCATACCTGCTTGTAGGTCGGGTTCGGCACGGAGCCGCCGATATAGCCGCTTTCGACGGTGTCGACGCCCACGACGTCGCGGAACACCGCCTCGGTGCACCAGAAGCATCCGCCTGCGATGATGGCCGTTTGCATTGTAATGAAAATCCTCGAATTCGCTGAGTCTTGCGACAAGATAGGTAAACTTTTCCGGGTTGCCAGAGCAGCAGGCCTACGTTCACATTTGACCCGTTAGCAGATGGCCCCGTCAGCGGAAGGGGGCACTGCCGACGTCCGAATGTTCGTCGAAACCAAACGGGGGTAGAGACGGAGAATGCCATGCAGCGATTCCTGGAATCGGTTTCCGTAGGCCTGGGCCTCGGCCTTGGTCTCAATACCCCGCGCGGCGTCTATGCGCAGGCGCCCGGCCCCTCGCCATCGACCTCGGGTCTTGCGCTGGAATTTGAAGCCCTGCTGGAACTGGCCGTCGCACATCCCTCGCGCCATGCCGACCGGAGCCGCGACCGCTATCGTCATCCGGCAGAGACGCTGGCCTTCTTCGGCGTTCGTCCCGACATGCGCGTGGCCGAATATGCGCCCGGTGACGGCTGGTATTCGCGCCTGCTCGCACCTTACCTTTCCGCACAGGGCTGCCACCGGGTGCTTCCGCTCGATCCGGGATCGCGTCTGTGTCGCGACTGGCCGCACGAGGAGGAGGAGCGCTTCGACCATGTTCTGGTCCTGCGGGTCATGCACCGCCTGCTGATGGGCGAGGAAGGGCGCCGCGAACTGCTGCGCCTGCGCGATCTGCTCAAGCCTGACGGTCTGCTCGGAATCGAACAGCACCGCGCGCCGCCCGGCGCCGGTCCGGACCATGCCGATGGCGCGAACGGCTATCTGCCAGAGGATCTGACCATCGCCTTTGTCGCTGCGCACGGGTTCGATTTTCTCGACGCCAGCGAGATCAACGCCAATCCGCTCGACCGTGCTGGCCATCCCGGCGGCGTCTGGTCGCTGCTGCCCACACTTGCCTGCGATCCCCAGCACGAGGACGTGTATCGGGCCATCGGCGAGAGCGACCGCATGACGCTTCTGTTCCGGCGACGGGACTGATAAGGGGCCTCGCAAGGAGACCGCCCGATCATGACCCAGATTACCGTCGCTGCCCTGCAACTGGCCCTTGGCTCTGCCGATGAGGCCGAGAACATCGCGGCCGTCTCGGCGCTGGTCGAGGAGGCTGCGGCCAAGGGCGCCTCGCTGGTGCTGCCGCCCGAACTGTTCTCCGGCCCCTATTTCTGCAAGACCGAGGAAGAGGAGCTGTTCGCGACGGCGCGCCCGACGCTGGAGCACCCCTCGGTGATCGCGATGCGCGCACTGGCCGCAAAGCTGGAGATCACCATCCCGACCAGCTTCTTCGAGCGCGACGGGCACCACTATTACAACACCCTCGCCATGATCGGTCCCGATGGCGAGATCATGGGTACCTATCGCAAGAGCCATATCCCGGATGGTCCGGGCTATGAGGAAAAGTACTATTTCCGCCCCGGCAACGACGGGTTCAAGGTCTGGGACGTGCCCCATGCGGGCGGCGTCACCCGTATCGGCGTCGGCGTGTGCTGGGACCAGTGGTATCCCGAGTGCGCGCGGGTGATGGCCTTGATGGGCGCCGAACTGCTGCTCTATCCCACCGCGATCGGATCGGAGCCCTACGACGCCGCTCTCGACACCTCGCGCATGTGGCGCCGGGCGATGGTGGGCCATTCGGTGTCCAATTGCATGCCGGTGATCGCCGCCAACCGCATCGGCATCGAGCGCGAGTGCAATACCGAACAGACGTTCTACGGTCACTCGTTCATCACCGACGAGTGGGGCGATTACATTACCGAATTCGGACGCGAGGAGACCGGCGTGCTGGTGACCAGCCTTGATCTCGCCCGTGCTGCCAAGCATCGCGCCGGCATGGGGTTCTTCCGCGACCGACGCCCGCAACTCTACACCCGCATCGCACAGGACATCTGAGCGAACAGGCGGGTGGACCGGAGCCGATGCACCACTATCTGATCGCGCTCGGTTCGAACCGGCGGCATCCCCGGTACGGCCCCCCGCGCCGGGTGCTGACTGCGGCGCTCGAGGCGCTGTCGACAGCAGGTCTGCGCATTGAGGCTGCCTCGCCACTGCTGGAAAGTGCGCCCATCGGTCCGTCGTTGCGCCGTTACGCGAATGGTGCGGCGGTCGTCGCCAGCGATCTGGAGCCGGAGCCTTTTCTCGATCTGCTGCTGGAGATCGAGGCGCAATTCGGTCGCAAGCGGCGCGGGCAGGCGTGGAGCAGCCGCGTGCTCGATCTCGACGTCGTGCTGTGGAGCGGCGGTGCTTATGCGGGCGATAATCTCGTGATTCCGCACCCACTCTACCGTCGTCGCGACTTCGTGCTGGCCCCGGCACGCCGCATCGCCCCCCACTGGCGCGACCCGTTGAGCGGACTTACCCCCAGACATCATCATGCCCGCTTGACCAAGCGTCGCAAGCTGCCTAGGTGACGCCCTTCCACCCGGCCATGGCCGAGAGGGGGCCCTTAGCTCAGTCGGTAGAGCAACTGACTTTTAATCAGTAGGTCGCTGGTTCGAACCCAGCAGGGCTCACCATTGGAACCCCAGTCATTTCAATGACTTGTATTGGGTCATTCCACCAGATAGAGCCGGGGACGGCTCGCGGTGTGACCATTTTTGTGACCTTGCCCCTCTGACTTTTCAAACACTTGGCCAATCGGCTTTGTGCCCTCGAAAATCAGTTGGTCGGCAAAGGGCTGTAAATGCTTGACCGACATGTGCGCATAACGACGCACCATCGTGTCCGATTTCCAACCTCCCAGCTCCTGAAGTACCCATGTGGGGACATCATTCTGCCGGAGCCAACTCGCCCAGGTGTGCCGCAGATCGTGCCAACGAAAATTGGCGATCCCGGCCCGTTTGAGCGCATCCTTCCACGCCTTGGTGTTCACCTGGTTGATCGGCATTCCCCGATAGGTGAAAACGTGGTCCGTCTGTTTTTCCTTACGCCTCGTCAGAACCGCCATGGCCAGGTCGTTGAGCGGGACGCCCAACGCATTGCCGTTCTTCGTCTCGCCGTGCGCGATCATCACGATCCGGCGACGAAGATCGACCTGGTCCCAGGTCAGGCGCCTGATGTTGCCTTGTCGCAATCCAGTTGCGAGCGCGAACAACATCATGTCCTGCTGGTGCTCCGGTAACTCGGCCAGAAGCCGCTCAGCCTGTGCATGCGTCAACCAGCGCACACGAGGCTGCTCGTTTCTGACATAGGTCTTGAACGCAGGCATCGTCTCGATCCATTCCCATTCCCGCATCGCGATCCGGAAAATGGCGCGAATGAGCGCCACATAAAGATCCCTTGTTCGCGGCGCAGTCTTTGCGAGATGGCGCGTGATGATCCCATCGATCGTGTCCCGGCTCACCTGGTCCAATGTCTTGCCGCGCAGGAAACGGGTGAAGAACCGGATCCGAAACACGTCGTCAGCGTATGACTTCTTGTGCTTCTTTTCCTGCAACCACCGTAAAGCCGCTTCGTCCCATGTTCGCTTTGGCTTCTGCTTGAGCTTGGCAAGATCCCACAGCTGGGCTTTCAGCTTGTCGTGGTATTCCCGGGCCTTTTTCCGGTCGGTCGTTCCAGTAGAATGTCTAAGGAGCGTTCCGTCCGGTGCTGTGAGTTTGACGTAGTATATGTTTGCACGCTTCCAGAGTGCCATTGTGCCTCCTTTCGGTCGGCACCCAGTCGCATCCGCGCACTGGCAGAATATCGCGCCTGCACATCGGCGACAAGGTCGGCCTGCTGAAAGCGCCAATCCCGTCCCAGCTTGGCGCCGCGAACGAGGCCTTCGCGAACATAGGCTCGTAATGTATTGGGATGGACGCCCAGGAAATCCGCAGCCTGCTTGAGGCTCAGCAGCTTGTCCTGCCCTCCTGTTGTATTAGCCACGGTCTCGATCCGACCGGTTGCGGCTCTTCTGCGCTGCCGGGGCTCGGGCGTACGCACGGTCACCCTCGAGAAAGGCTCGTAGCGTGCCGGCCAAGTTTTTCGTTCTGCAAGCAGGCAGTTTTCGAGGTTCGAACTTGGTCATGGGATACCTCCTTTGAGGTTTATTGAGCCGCAACATCAGATCAAAAGCGATCGTTGTTCACCGGCTGCGAAAGGCGGCTGGGTCAATCCGTACATATCACCTTCGATATGAAGGCCGCGCCGGATTTCTGAAACGGGGGTAGGGCGGCGCAGAAAAAGCGGCGCTGGCGTACCCTGGCGTAAACTGGAGACATATCCATGGAACGATGGGCGGCGGACATCGCGTGGTATCCACGCGCTGGCGCTTCGTTTGTTGGCCTGCCGACAGGCGGGGTGGGCGTCGCTCAGCCTCTAGGCCCGCCGCGGCGGCGCGCAACCTGAGCCGGGGCTCAGGTCCTCCACTGATGAGGTGGGACGGCCCAGGCTGCTGCATCTTCTGTCAGTCGGGATGATTCGCCGATGAAAGTCAGAGGAGGAAACAGTGCAAATTACGACGATTGGGCTCGATATCGCAAAATTGGTCTTCCAGGTGCACGGCGTCGATGCGGATGGCGCGATTGTAGCTCGCAAGCGGCTGCCGCGCGGGCAAGTCATTCCGTTCTTCGAGAAGCTGCCACCTTGCCTGATCGGCATCGAAGCCTGCGCGACTGCTCATCACTGGGCTCGTGAGCTATCAGCGTTCGGTCATGATGTTCGGTTGATGCCAGCCCATTACGTGAAACCTTATGTGAAGCGCTCGAAGAACGACGCGGCCGACGCCGAGGCGATTTGCGAAGCAGTGGCTCGACCCAATATGCGCTTTGTTCCTGTCAAAGCGCCGGAAACGCAGGCGCTCGTATTGATGCACAGGATGCGCACCCAGTTGGTCGGTCAGCGAACGGCGATGCTGAACGGACTGCGAGCCGGCCTCGCAGAGTTCGGCATCATCACTACAACCGGTCAGGGTGGAGCAAACGAGGTTCTCAGGCTTGCCGCCGCTGGTGATGAGCGCATGCCCGAGATCATCCGCAACACCTACGCGATGATCGCCGACACAATCCGATCGGTCGAGCTGCGACTTGCAGATCTCGATCGCGAGATTGCTGCCAATGTGAAGGTCGATGACGCCTGCCGCCGCCTAAGCACTATACCTGGCATCGGCCCGGTCACCTCCAGCACGATCATCGCCCTGGCCGGTGATGTCTCGCGCTTTTCAACAGGTCGCGATTTCGCCGCCTGGCTCGGGTTGACCCCGCGTCAGAACTCGAGCGGCGGCAAGGCGCGGCTCGGCCGGATCACGAAGGCGGGGGACCAGACGCTGCGAACCCTGCTTGTTCTGGGTTCCTTCACCATCATCCGGCGAGCGAGGATCGATCCGGCCAAAGCATCGCCATGGCTCCTCGCCATCCTCTCGAGGAGGCCACCACTAGTCGCGGCCGTGGCGTGGGCTAACAAGATAGCCCGCATCATTTGGGCGATCCTCACGCGAGGCGGCACCTATCGCGCGCCGGCCCCGGCGTGCTGATGCGAGTTTAAGCGTTTCCCGAGGAGCCTGCTCCAAAGGAAGCGCGAGGTGGTGCTTGAGCCATGATGACGAACCGGTTGAGCCGGGGATCGCTCAGTTCGGAAAACGAAGGGAGCCTTTGAGCCCGTTCCACTGATGGAAGGTTCGATCCGCGGATTTCATCAGGGCCAGCGGTCCGCGTACCGCACAAACAGGCCGGACACATGACCGCACCCGACCGCTCGAAAGCATGCTCGGCGTTACCTCGCGCAACGAAATAGGTTAGCGGACATCTCGCTACGCGAGATGGCGTTGGTTGTGCCTGACCTCCAGAGCGAGGTAGGCGCACTCCCTGCTAGGCCTGCCTCGGTCAGCCGCAACCCCTCGCTATGCGAGGGGTCCTCCACGCTGTTCCGGCCCTTCGGGTGCGCCTGGCCTAACCGGCAGGCCTCTTCGGTCGCAATTCGCCGCCCACCCCGCTCCGGGGGTCAGGTGTGCGGAAGCGAAGAGGAAGGAAATGTGCGGTGTCTTGCAAAAGCCGTCCACACATTCGTTACGGCCTTGTCAGGTGCGCCCCGCCTTATCCTGCGGGCCTGCCGGTTCGCTCCTGTCGCCCACCCCGCCCTGAGGCAGGCCAATGTGTGCGATGAAAATGGAGTGAAGGATATGAAACTCAAGCATATCGACATCACCCGTCTGTCAATCTCGAATCTCAACATGCGCGGCACAAGGAAGACATGCGACATTGCCAACATCCTGCCGTCCGTTCGAACGCGCGGGGTATTGGTGCCATTGATCGTGCGGGAAACGGCCCGCGAGCCTGTCTGCTCCAATCAGCATCCGGAAGGAGACGGCGGCGCGGTGATTGGTGCAAGTACCGTCGATCAACTGCCCGCCTACGAAATCCTTGCGGGCAAGCGGCGCTATCATGCCGCGATGGCGGTGCGTGAGGAGGGTGGGGGGATCGAGGACCTGCCCTGTGTTGTCATTGCGCCGGGCGATGATGCTGCCGCTTTGGAAGCATCGCTGATCGAGAACATCGCGCGGCTCGATCCCGACGAAATGACCCGATGCGAAACCTTCACCCGTCTCGTACGCGAAGGTCGCGATGTCGAAGCCATTGCCCAAACCTTCGGGCTTACCGCCTTGCAGGTGAAGCGCACGCTGGCACTCGGCAATCTCGTCCCCCCGCTGCGCAGTCTCTATCGCGCGGATGGCATCGATGCCGTTTCACTGCGGCATCTGACGATGGCTTCGAAAGGGCGACAGCGTGAATGGCTGGCGCTGCACGACGACGAAGCTGCGTATGCACCGACAGGTGCTGCGCTTAAGCGCCTTGGTCGAAGGTCAAGGGGGGCAGGGTCTATGTCGCCATCGGCCATCGCGGCGATGTCTTGTTTCATGAAGGCTACGTCACGCAAAAGGAAGCCAGCAGGCTCGAACGCGGCGGCAGCGTGGAAAAGCCTGTACGTCCCGAAGTCTCGGGTACGCTCAACGCCTACATTGATCTGCACCGCCATGCGGCCGTGCGGGCCCGGGTGGCCGAAGAAAACGGTTTGTCGCTGCGGCTGATGGTCGCTCATGCTATTATCGGATCGGGTTTGTGGAACGTCCGGGCAGAAAGCCGGCGCTACCCCAACGATGCGCTGGCGCAAAGCGTCGAAGAGAGCGCTTCGGAGGCGATGTTCGATACCCGCCGCCGTCATGTGCTGTCGCTGCTGGGCTTCGATGCGGAGAAGCCCAGCGTAACCGGAAAGGACCTGGGAAGGCATAGCATCTGCGAGTTGCTTTCCCGGTTGCTGGAGCTGGACGATGCCGATGTCATGGCCACCCTTGCTCTAGTCATGGCCGAAACTCTCGATCTTGGAACCAGCCTCATCGAGTGGCTCGGATGTCACCTGCACCTCGACATGACGCGGGTCTGGCACGCAGACGATGCGCTGCTCGAGGCTGTTCGCGACCGTGACGTGATGGTGCAACTGCTGGTCGATGTGGCTGGAGAGACGGTCGCGCAGCAAAATGCCACGACCACGACGAAGGTCCAGCGCGGTATCCTCCGGGATTGTCTGACCGGAGCCAATGGACGCGAAAAGGTCGAGCACTGGCTTCCTCGCTGGATGGCATTCCCGCCTGGTGCCTACACTTCGCGGGGGGGGCGTTGGCAGCGTCGAACGGGCAGGTCTTCTGGCGCCTGCTCCGGAAGAGACCGAGGATGACTTCGATAGTCTGACGCACGCCGATGGTGCAACTCCGGACGATATGACGTTATCGACCCTGTCTGCGTAAAAGATGTCCCGGCAGCGGATCGACGTTGCCGGGGCTTCGCCACCAGATTGCAGAAGCGGTCGGTGAGAGGCGACAAGATCGGTCAATCCGATCTCCCGATACTGAGGACACGCAATTCGTCTACGGGCAAAACGCAAGGCGTCGGGAAGCCTGTTCGCAAGGACGTCCTATGCATTCGCCAGAGCATGCATCGGGAAAAGCACGGGGCGTCGTTGTCGGTTAGCCCCGCCTTGGCAGGGCGCAACCTGTGCCTTCGGCGACGGGTCCTCCATTCCATTGCGGCCTTGCAGGTGCGCCCTGCCAGTTGCGGGCGGGGCTTTCGACCACTCCTGCCGCCCCGCGCCAACCCGGTGCTGGTTTTCGGCGGCAGACATGGAGTGCTGACGATGAACAGGAACGAACGCCAGTCGCTTTACAGTGACGTTACGGATCGCATCATTTCCGAACTTGAACAGGGGAGGCTGCCCTGGGTTCAGCCATGGGACGCATCTGCCTGTATCTGTGCGATGCCGGCTAATGCCCAGTCCGGTCGCCGCTATTCCGGGATTAACATTCTTCTGCTCTGGGCGAGCGCCATCGAATCCGGGTTTACCCGGCAGCGCTGGCTGACATTCCGTCAGGCAGAGCAGGCCGGCGGTCATATCCGACGCGGAGAGAAGGGCACCATTGTTTGCTACGCGGATCGCTTCACCCCCCGGGACGAACGCGAAACGGCACAGCGCGAGGAGCGTGACGCGCGGACGGTTGCTTTCCTCAAGCGTTTCGTGGTGTTCAACGTGGACCAGTGCGAAGACCTGCCAGAAGCCATGGTTGAGGACACGGCTTCTCCTGGACAAGTGCTCCCGATTGCCCGGGCTGACCGGATCATCCGCGCTTGTGGCGCACAAATGAGAATTGGCGGTTCGCAGGCTTTTTATGCGCCCGATCTCGATTACGTGCAGGTTCCGCCGCAGGCGGCGTTTCATGAGCCGGTGAACTGGTATCGCACTGTGTTGCACGAACTGGGACACTGGACAGGCCACAAGTCAAGACTTGCCCGCGATCAGACAGGAGCCTTCGGGTCTGCACTCTATGGCCGGGAGGAACTTGTTGCCGAGCTCGCCAGCGCCTTTGCCTGCGCTTCGCTGGGCGTAACGCCTAGCGTACGACATGCCGACTATATTGGTGCTTGGCTGGAAATCCTCAAAAGCGATGACCGAGCCATCTTCCGGGCCGCCAGCGCAAGCAGCAAGGCCTGCGACTTTCTTCTCGCATACGAGGAGGCGGAAGCATGAACAGGACCATCGTGCACTTCCATGCAAGGTTTCGCGAACTGTGTCTCAGAAAGCATTTTCGGGACATCGAACCGGCATTTCGGCGCCGCATGGTCCGTGCCATGGAATCTCTACCCGAACTCCAGTACGAGGTGTTGCGCCTCGTCCGCCATGAAAACCTCTCTTTCGCAGAGGTGGCTGCACGCCTCAATTTGACCTGCCAGCAAGTGGGAAACCATCTGACCCTTGCTCTTGAAATCCTGTGGCGGTCCGTTGAGCGACAGGAGCGCAAGGGTTGGTGATCAACAGGCCCCGGGCGTCCATGGCTTGCCATCCGGCGCCCGGGCAGACAGGGTGCTATTGCCATGCGTCACGACCTCGATCATCTGCCGTCGCTCAAGCAGCGGGAAATCCAGCGTGTTGTTCAGATCGTCTTCGAGGAATTCGAGGATGTCTTCGCGCTGTCGACGCACGAGTGGAAGAAGAAGGGCCGCATCGCCAAAATCGTGCTTTACGGCAGCTATGCGCGCGGCGGTTGGGTGGATGAGCCGCATACCGCAAAGGGCTATCAGTCGGATTATGACCTGCTGATCATCGTCAACGATAAGCGGCTGACGGATCGGGTCAAATACTGGTCGAAAGTCGATGACCGTTTGATGCGTGAGTACGGTATCACCGGCACCATCCGCACGCCGGTCAATTTCATCGTTCACACGCTGCAGGAAGTGAACGATGGTCTGGCCCATGGACGGTATTTCTTCATGGACATCGTGCGCGACGGTATCGCCCTTTATGAAAGCGATGATACCGAACTGGCACAGCCTAAGCCCAAGACTCCGCAGGCAGCGCTCGACATGGCAAAGGATTATTTCGAGGAGTGGATGCCGAGTGCGGTAGATTTTCTTGATAACTATCGCTTTAATTTAGGCCGAGGTCGTTATAATAATGCTGCTTTTCAACTCCATCAAGGTGTTGAGCGACTCTACCATTGCATATTGTTGGTCCGCACTTTCTACACGCCTCATGTTCATAATCTGGCGTTCCTGCGCTCACAGGCAGAGTTGCTCGACATTCGTCTGACTTACGTCTGGCCGCGTGATAACCACGCCCAGAGGGCGATGTTCGAAAAGCTGAAGGAGGCCTACGTCAAAGCACGGTACTCCAAGCATTATCGGATCACCAAAGAGGAACTGGTCTGGCTCGGCGAGCAGGCCGAGGAACTGGGCCGGGTCGTCCATGCCATGGGTTCCGAGCGGATCGACGAACTTTCGGCGCTCGCAGGTCAACGGTCAGGCCAGAATTGAGCGTAGCCTGCTGCCGGGCAGGCTTTTAGCCTGGGACCTGACGTTAAATACGGCGTAAAGTGGGACATCCGCGACAGTCAGGTTCGGGGAAGCCGCCCGAGGAATGCGGACATTCTCGACGACACGCTGTGACGACCGCTTTGTTGGACGCTCCGGAATGTCTCCTTACGGGAGCGCTCACTGGGATAGCGGACGTTCCGGACGGCGAACAGGTATGTCAGCTTCGCGCCTTAGAGACGGTCATTGGGCGGGCGGCTGATGCGCCGGAAAGCGGAAAATGTTTTTTGGCCACCCTCAAGCTTTCGTTCCAGACGAGAACTGATGCCCGCTCACGAATTCGTGAAGCGGTCCGCGCGAAGTATGCTACAAGCATCCATCACATAAAAATCTTCCGAGCCATGTGTGACCGAGGGACCGACCGCGCCCCCGCTTGATGTGGGAGTGCGCACCATGTGCCTCAATCAAATCCTAGAAATTGAACAAGTTACGCTCATGCAGCACGCTGCAGCTAACGATGCGGCAAAGATCAAACCCCTGCGGCGGAAGCTGAACTTGTTTCAAAAACTGCTCAAAGAACATCCTTACGCTCACCGTCCCTATACCCCTGTCAACAGTTCTGATGGCCAGATGGCGTCGGAAGCGAACGAGCCGTCTGGATTGATCCCCGGCCTGGCCGCTTGGGAAAACGAAGGCGGGCATGTCGAGATGGCCAAATCGCAGAAGCGCAGCAATCGTGAGATACGCAAACCCAAGGCCGAAAAGCCTAAAACTGGCCCCAAACCGCCGGTATCTCCCGTCAGTGAGTTGATGAAGAAGCCGAAAGGAAAGCTGTGAGACGATTTTTCAGCGCGCTCACTCCGGATTGCATTTGTCGGTAACGCCCTGCCGCGTCGCTGCGGCATAGCGACATTCACGACTGACCTTGAACTGGCGCTCCGATCCTCGGCCGGAGTTGCCGAAACCGCCATTATCGTCATGCGCGACCCCGGAAGCGTCCATGACTACCCTCTCTCAGTTCGGCTCGGGATCGACCAGGATGATCCGGAGCAATATCGCAACGCAGCCAAATTCATAAATCAGGAGGGTTTCGACCTCGTCTGCCTGCAGCACGAGTTCGGAATATTCGGCGGGGAAGCCGGCAAGCTCATTCTCGACTTCATTGCGGCGTTGAAGGTGCCGCTGGTCACTACGCTTCACACCGTTCTCGACCGGCCAAGCGATGATCAACGCGAGGTCA
>NZ_JBYNTR010000006.1:0-176765 GCF_057784955.1 Novosphingobium sp. BAM6
CTCGTCGGCATCCCATCCTCCAGACTGCTGAACAGCCCAGAAGGATGGCCTCAAACGATCAGGCTCAACACCACCGCACAGGTGGGCGGAAATTAATCGGAATGGTGGGCGGGATCAGATCGGAATCCCGGGCGGGAATTCCTCGGAATGGCGGGCGGCATCAATTCGGAATCCGCAGCCCTTATATCGAAATGGCATTTTCGGCCGGAACCCCGATAACGCCGCGGATGGAGGATGGCGTCCTGACATGGCGCGTGCCGCTGGGCGAGGGGGCCGTGGTCCATGTCGCGCTCGATGATTGCGCCTATTATGTCCGCTGGCTGTTCGACCATCCCGAGCGCGCCAACGGGATGGATCTGGAGGTTGCGATCGAGCATGTCCGCTATGCCGATCTGGCCGCTGCTTTCGAGCGGGTAACCGGCCATCCGGCGCGCTATATCGACACCGATCTGGACAGCTATTTCGCGCCGATCCCCACCATCGCGGCCCAGCCCGCCGGCTATAATGCCGACCCGGCGGACAAGAGCACGATGAGTTTCCGCGAAAATTTCACGGGCTTCTGGAATCAGTGGAAGCACAATATCATCACCCGTGATTACGCGCTCCTGGACGAAATCCACCCCGGACGGATCCGGAGCGCGGAAGACTGGATCAGGCGCCACGAGCAATGCGCCCAGGAGGAGGGCACGGAGACGCTCTGGGAGCGTGTCCAGCCCGGGACGATCGCCAACCGGCGGATTTTGAAATTGAGTGAGGATCAGCGACGGGGCGCGATCTGATCGGTTTTCCAATCCTGATCTGGATTGGGAAGAGTGCCGGACTGCCACGCCCGCCTCGGGAGATCATGTGTGACGATATATAGCGGAACTTGTCATTGTGGCCACGTGAAGTTCGAGATCGAGGCTGATGTCGACTACCTCCGGGAGTGCGATTGTTCGGTTTGCCGACGCAGAGGCGCGTTGATCTTTCGAGTTCCTTCTGAGTAGCCCCTAGATTTCTGGACGCCTTCTATCCTAATTTTGAGGACAGGAGACGACGATGGGGAAGCCCAATTTCAGCGATGAGTTCAAGCGTGATGCGGTGGCCCAGATCACCGAGCGCGGGTATCCGGTAGCGGAGGTTTCTGAACGGCTCGGCGTCAGTCAGCATTCGCTGTACGCATGGAAGCGGCAATTGGCGAAGGTGGTGTCTGGCGATGCCAGCAAGGATGCCGAGATCCGCCAGTTGAAGCGCGAGCTGGCCCGGGTGACCGAGGAGCGCGATATACTAAAAAAAGCCACTGCGTATTTCGCCAGGGATGCAAAGTGAGATACGCATTTGTTGCCGAGCATCGTGACCAGTTCCGGGTTCGATCGATGTGTCGGTGCCTGCGCATCCAGCCCAGCGGCTTCTATGCCTGGCAGAAGAACCCGCTGAGCCAACGGGCCCGGGAAGATGTTCGGCAGACGAAGTTGATCCGGCAAGCCTGGAACGACAGCGGCAAAGTCTATGGCTACCGCAAGTTGCACGACGACCTGCTGGATCAGGGCGAGACCTGCTGCCCGAACCGTGTTGCCCGGTTGACCAGGCTGGCAGGTATCAAGGCGCAGATCGGCTACAAGCGTCGGCCGGGGAGCTATGGCGGCAAGCCATCCCTGGCGGTCGACAATACTCTGGACCGGCAGTTCGACGTCGCTGCCCCCGACAGGGCCTGGGTGACCGACATCACCTACATCCGCACCCTAGAGGGCTTTGCTTATCTGGCCGTTGTGATTGATCTCTATTCCCGCCGCGTGGTGGGCTGGTCGATGCAGAGCAGGCAGACCACCGATGCGGTGCTGCAAGCGCTGCACATGGCGGTATGGCGGCGCAAGCCGAAGCAGCGGGTGCTGATCCATTCGGATCAGGGCTCGCAGTTCACCAGCATGGACTGGGCTGCCTTCATCCGGGCTCACAATCTTGAGCATTCAATGAGCCGGCGCGGCAACTGCCATGACAACGCTGTCGCCGAGAGCTTCTTCTCCTCGCTCAAGCGGGAGCGCATCCGGCGCCGGACCTACAAAACACGCGAGGAAGCCCGGCAGGACGTGTTCGATTACATCGAGATGTTCTACAACCCGGTGCGCAAGCAGGTCAGAAACGGGATGCTGTCACCCGCCCAGTTCGAACGGCAGCAGATTTTGAAAGCAGAAGGCGTCTAGAAAACTAGGGGCTACTCATTCGGAAGCGATCCGTTTCCTCAGTCCACTTGAAGGCCTTACCGTTTATCGTTGGGGAACGGGGACCGGCGCTGACTATTTCTGCCCGAACTGTGGCATCTTGCCGTTTCGACGGCCGAGCATGCCCACACATGAGGAAGTGGTGGCAGGCGCGTTCCGGTTCGAGGGATGGTCCGTCAATGCGCGCTGTATCGACGCGCTTGATCTCGATGCCATCCCACGCGTTCGCATTCATGGCAGCCGACTAAAAATCCTAGGAAGCAATGATTGATGACGGATTGCCGGGGTATCCCGGCTGCCGGAAAGGATGCGCCTGCGCGAAAGCGGGCTTGTCGAAGCAGCGCTTGCCCAGAGCCGCCACAAGGGGGAAGTCGGCGAGGTCCATCCGGTAGACGTCTGCCAGGGCGATCTGGCCCGTAATGGAAATGTCCGCGATGGTCGGCTCCTCACCCAATGCGAAGGGGGCGGCAGGCCGGCGCGAGAGAAGTCTTTCATAGGCCGCCAGCCCTTCAGCGGTCCAGTGTCGGCACCAGGTTTCGATCGCGGCGGGGGCCGCGCCGATCGTCCCGGCAAGATAGCTGCGAACACGCGGAACGGTCAGCGAGTGGGCGTCCGCCGCCGACACCAGGGCAAGGGACCGTGCATATGCACGCTCTATCGGATCGACAGGCAGTAAACGAGGCGCCGGATGCACATCGTCGAGATATTCGATGATCGCCATGGACTGGGAAAACCGCCGCCCCTCGTGGACAAGGGTCGGGACAACACGCTCGGCATTCACCTCGTCATAGCCAGGAAGAAATTGATCGCCGGAGAGAAGATCGACGTCGATTTCCTCATAGGCAAGGCCCTTCAATGCGAGCGCGACCCGGACCCGAAAGGCGGCATTGGAGCGCCAGAACCCATAAAGCTGCATCGTCATTCCATTGGCTCCAGATGTCGTGATGGCTTGGGGACATGGGCGCGAGTTCAGCCATGCCGGAGCAGAGCTTCCCGCACCGCAGGGAGGGCCTCAACTCTGGCCAGATAGGTCGCGAGCGTCGGCCAGGCGCTCAGATCAATGCCCTTACCGGGAGCCCAGCGCGCGATGGAGAAGCAATAGGCATCCGCCACGCAGAAGTCCGGGCCCAGCAGGAAGTCGCTGCCTTTCAGGCTCCGGTCCAGAAAACTGAAGCGACCGGCTATTCTCGAGCGCGCAACCTCGGCCGCCTGCTGTCCGTATTCGGGGTGAAAGAGCCATGGACTGAAGCTTTTATGGAGTTCCGTGGCGATGAATGTGAGCCATTCGAGCAGGCGATATCGGCTCATAACGTCGTTCACGGGCACTGGGCTCGCTCGATAATCATTCAGAAATTGGAGGATGGCGACACCCTCGGTGAGGATCGTTCCATCATTGAGTTCGAGCGCTGGCACATAGCCCTTCGGATTGATGGCCTGAAAATCCGTGCCGTCTTCCGCAAGGTGCGGGGAGGATTTGATATCGACCCTTGTCAGCCCGAGAGGAATCTTCGCATCCTCGGCAGCGATGATCGATGCCAGGGAACATGCTCCGGTCGCATAATAAAGTTTCATGCCTGTCGTCCTTCCCGATGTTGTCTTTGGGACGATAGCTCGTGCGGGTTTTTGGCAATAATTGGTGTTTGGCAAAGGGATTATGCGCCTCCGCAAGCCTCTGGAGCGCGACTGGCATTCAGCCGTATTGCGAAGACGGAACTGTCGTCCTGTCGGATGTCGCGTGACGAACCGGCTTCGTTGCAACGAGAGGCACATCACTCCTCGGCTTCAGACTCTGCCGATGGTGCTGTGCGTCCAAGGCCGTCGAAAGCGTCCAGCAATTTCTCCCGCCAAAGGAAGACAGGATCGTCTGATGCGAGCAGCTCAACCGAGCTTGTACATCGTGACCACATAAACATCCCGAAAATGCAGTAATCCGCATAAGCGGGCGTTTCACCGGAGACGAATTGACGGGCCCTGAGCACGTCACGTAACGGCTCGAGCTCTTTGCGAAGTATTTCGAGATTCGATGCGCGCTCCTTCGCGAGCTCGTCGAACGGCTTCCCTAATTTCACCTCCCGCGTGCTGTGAAAGTAATTCCTGTCCGTCGGAGCCAGGCAGTTGTAGATGTCCGGCAGGATGATGCGGGCGATCACCGGCAACAGCGCTCTGTCCGCCCAGGCATTGACGAAATGCGAGAGGCCCACGGCTCCTTCACCGGGGAACAGGGATGCTCGGCTCGAATAGCGCTTCTCGAGATGGAGCGCTATTGCCCAGGAATCGTGGATCGGGGCGCCGTCATCGACAAGCACGGGCACGCGGCCCTGACCGGAAAACGCGATGGCATCCTTGTCCATGAACCGCCATGGCTGGCGGTCGGCTTCTAGTCCCTTGTGGGCCAGGGCCATGCGGGTCTTCCAGCAATAAGGGCTGAAGCGGAGATCCGGGTTTTTCCCGGCCAGTTCATAGAGGGTGATGCCCATTGCCAAACCTTTCAGTTCGCCGCTGATGTGGTTTGGCCAGCGGGGGTAAAAGCTTCGCACCATCAGTAAGATGTTGCGTGCCTGCGACTATCTGCAAATTGGAAAGCGGTGTTTGCCGCCCGGCAAAGCGGAAGCGCTTCTATCGACAGTATGGACTGGTCGCGATGCTGACAATGCCCTGGAAGTTATCCCAGGATTGCAACAGGGTAAGCTTCTGAAGGTCGGTCATCTGGTTTAGGCTGAAGCTTCTCATGATCAAAAATTTCTCCCCGCGGTGATGGACGATTTCCAGCATGACTATCCGCGATGCAGTTCCGGCCGATGCCGAGGCGATCACTGCCATTTATAACGATGCCGTCGCCAACACGACGGCGATCTGGAACGACACACTGATCGAGCCGGCCAATCGGCTTGCCTGGCTCGCCGATCGTGCGAAGCAGGGCTATCCTGTCCTGGTGGCGGTCGACGCGGCTGGCACAGTGGTCGGCTACGCCTCGTTTGGAGACTGGCGCGCGTGGGACGGTTATCGCCACACCGTCGAGCATTCGATCTATGTCCGCGCCGATCAGCGCGGCGCCGGCATTGGCGAGCAGATGATGGCCGCCCTGATCGAGCGGGCACGGGCAATCGGCAAGCACGTCATGGTGGCCGGTATCGAGGCACAGAACGCCGCCTCGATCCGCCTTCACGCAAAGCTGGGGTTTGAGAATGCAGGCGTGCTGCGGCAGGTCGGTATGAAATTTGGCAAGTGGCTCGATCTTGCCTTCATGACCTTGGTGCTGGACACAAGTTCAAGCCCGGAAACCTGACGGCGGCCATCTTCAATCCGTCGTTCAGGCAGTGTTGGCCTCGCGCGATGGCCAGTTTGTGGAACCCCACAGGGGTGGCGCCGCAGTGGTGGCGCGCCAAACCCATGCCGAGCCGCCTTTATTGACCCGTCAGGCCTTGGCATACTGCATCTCGCCGTTGCCGAAGGACCAGTTCTCCTTCACGACCTCGACGATATTGATGAAGACGTCCTGCTGGCTGATGCCAGCCTTTGCTGCGATGCCTTCGGCGATCATGCGATACAACTGCTTCTTCACCTCGATCGACCGGCCAAGGTTCCAGGTGATCTGGATGATCATGAGGTCAGGGCTGTATTGGACGCCGAGATAGCCGTTCGCCGGGTAGACGATCTCGCCGGATTCGCGTCGCGTGATGATCTGGAACTTGTCGTCCTCGGGAACACCGGCGACGGCGCGCATGGCATCATAGATGACATCGCCCACGATACCGGCGCGTTCTGCAGGGGCGGATTTGTCGAGATCGATCCGGACAAGGGGAATGTAGAAACTCCATTCTCTGATGACGTCGAGATAAGCGCGCGCTGTGGCGGGGTAGGCCAACTGGATGCCTGGGCGATTGGCTGATCCTACCGAAGGGGCTTACGCATTCTTACCAGGGGAATTATGACACCTGCCACCTCTGTATCGGCGTCAGCAATGGCCTGATAGCCGCAGGCGCCATAGAATGGCTGCCCACTGGCCGTTGCCATAAGTTCGACGGCCGCGAAACCTGCGTCCCTTGCGGCGGCCTCACAGCCATCGAGGATGACGCGCCCCACGCCCTGCCGGGCATGATCGGGATGGGTGTACATCGCGCGGATCTTTGCCGGATCTACGGCCGGATCGAGCAGGGTGGCATCACGGAGCTCTCCGCTATGGTCGCCGCCGTAGAGGGTGGCGCGGCGGCTCCATCCGCCGCAGCCGATGAGCACGCCAGCGCGCTCGGCCAGCAGATAGGTCCCGTCTGCGACAAGCTGCGTATCGACGCCCATGATGGCATGGCTGGCCGCGATCTGGGCGGGCGTCAGGAATGCTGCCTGCAATGTCTCGATGGCCAGGGTGGTCAGGCGGCCGATCTCCGGCAGATCTTCCGCAGTCGCCCAGCGCGTATGGATCCGGAGGCTCACGCTGCGGCCGGCGTCCATGCGACGATCGAAATCGGGAAGCGGAAGCCGATGCCATCGACATCGCGCCACGCCCCGACACCGATCCAGTCGTGTCTGCTTGCGATGTCGGCATCGAACATCGCTTCCAGCGCGGCCATGTTCTTCGCGTCCGACAGCGTCTGGAGACGGGCTGCCAGTTGATAGCTTTCGATCAGCAGTTCCCGGAGGCCGGTTGCAAGGCCGAGTGCCCGCAACTGGCTGAGCGTCAGTGCGCTGGTGTGCGACGGATCGCGCAGCGTCTCCATGGCATCATAGGCGGCTTGCGTCGCGGCGGAGGGGGTCGCATCGATCACAACGATGCGGCCATCCGGCCGACAGACCCGCTTCATTTCAGCGAGGACTGCGGCGGGATCGGGCATGTGATGGAAGCTGTAGCGGGTGGTCACGACATCGAATGAGGCATCCGCGAAGGGGAGGGCAGTCGCGTCGCCGACATGCCAGTCCAGATTCGTGAGAGCTGAAGCATTCTGGCGGATCCGCGCCTGCTCGATCATGGCGGGGGTGAGATCGATCCCCGTCACATGATCCGATCTTTCGGCCAGCGCGCAGGCGAGGATGCCCGGCCCGCAGGCGACGTCGAGCACCTTGCCCGCGTGATCGGGAATGCACGCAGCAAGCGTCGTCGCCATCGCTTCGGCTTCTGCGTGCAGCGGCAGTTCCGCAAAGGGCTTCGCCCAACGGGTGAACTGGTCGACGATCTTTTTCTGATGCGCGGTGTAACTCATTTTGCGCTCCTCCTTCGCCTTCGTCCTAGCCTAAGCGGATCTGGCCGGCTAACGTCTGGAGGCCAATTTTGAGCGAATGACGGCCATGCGTGCGTTGACAGGTGAAGAAACGGAAGATGCGATCCGGTCGCATGGCCTCGATAGTCCGGCGGGTATCGGATTTTCGTTTCTCGATGCGATGCCAGATCACCTTTATGACTGGCATGTCCACTCCTATCATCAATTGCTTTATGCGGCCGACGGCACTGCGCTGATCGAAACCGAGGCTGGGCGCTATGTCGTCCCCAAGGCTCGAGCGGGCTGGATACCAGCCGGTATCCGCCATCGCAGCCTCCAGACTGGCAAGGAGGCCGCGTCGATCTTCTTCTCGCCGGATACGGTGGCGGACAGCACGGGTCGGGTGCGCATCCTGATCGCTGATCCCCTGATGCGCGAGATGATCCTGTTTGCTACCCGTTGGAAAAAGGGCGCGACAGATTCCGATCCACTGGCGGCGAGCTTCTTGACCGCTCTTTCACTGCTATGCGCCCGATGGCTGGAAAGCGAACTTCCTCTTTTCCTGCCCAGTTCGGCCCATCCAGCTATCCGGCGCGCCATGGACTATGCGATGGCCAATCCCGGCACCGCGACGTTGAGCGCCGCCGCCGGCGCGGCGCTGCTGTCAGAGCGGACGTTCCGACGGTCTTTTGTGAAGGAGGTTGGGTTGGGCTGGCAGGCCTGGCTGACCCAGGCGCGGATGCTAAAGGCGATGTCCCTCTTGGTTGACGGTCATCGCGTCACGGGCGTCGCCGCGGATGTCGGCTATAGCTCCATGAGCGCTTTCGCAAAGGCCTTCACAGCGCTGGTGGGCGAAGCGCCTGCCCAGTTCAGGCAGCATCATCACTGAAAGCGGGATGCTGCTGGGCGGGGCTGGCAGCTATCCTCTCGTCGACCAGGAATGGTTTGGAGTGGGACTTTGGATCGGTCCGCTCTTGCTGGAATTGCTTTGAAAGCGACGCTTAGGGTGTAGTTAAAGGGAGGATGGAGTTTTCAGCATGCCTGGCACACGGAACACGATGATGTGCCGCGCCAGTGTGGAGTATGCCGGAATATAATCGGTATGCCAGAGGCATTCCGCGAGCGCAGGAGGTGGGCCCGGACGGTCGACAAGCTCGAGGATGCCCAGAAAGCCGAGACGCACGTTGGTAGCTTGATAAGAGCCAGCCTGTCCAAAATAGGTTTTTGCCACTTCCTGGTCGACCGAGCCGAAATGACGTTTGAGTTCCGCGATGAACCGCACGCCCCCAAACCCAACATAAAGATCGCTGCGGCCGGTCGCGATACCATCAACCTCGGTCAGCACCTCTGCGGTGGTGAGATTGCCTTTGACAAACTGCCTCAAGTCAGACTGGAGATCGCCCTCCTTCGCGTCATCGGTCCGTAGGTAATCGGTCCGTGGGCCAAGTTGCTTGCGTCCGGTGTCCTGCCGGTCCGCACAGAACATAAGTATCTGAGCCAGCAAGTTGTCAAAGCCATCTTTCGTTTCCCCCTGATAGTCCGCGCACGATGCAACTGCAGCGGTGAGTTCGCGAAAGAGCTGATTTATGACTGGGTTGGTGAATCGCTCCGCCTGCTTCGCCTGCTGGCCAAGAGCGGATTCAAGCGCTGCGGCGGCGGTCTTAGGCAACTGGTCAGCCCCCGGGAGGCCATGGAGAACGCTCGTGAGCAGGGGATACGAAGCGTTCTCCTCAACTTTTCGCGAGGCTTCTGTCTCCTCGCTGTGTCGCTGGACACCGGTACGAAGTTGCGCTGCAAGGCCGGCTTCAATCCCATAGACTTCCGGCTCAAGCAACAACTGGTCGAGATGCTCGGCGAGTCCTCGCTCGCGGACAAAGGCTGCCTCGATGCGCGGTCGCATAAGCAGCGACAAACCGGGCCCGACCTTTACGGTCCGCTCCGCGTCATAGACTGCCAGCACCGAGTTGAGTGTCGCGGCAGCGTTCAGCCAACTGGGGCGTGAGAGATCGTCGACTGCTCGCCGCGCGCGCCGGGCTAGTCGGACCCAGGTGATCTCGCGATCCGCCCGTGGCGCGAGCCACGGCGGCAGGGATCCTACCTGCAGAAGAGCCTGCCGATCGGCAATGGTCTGCTCCAGCCGGGAGAGCGTCGCATGCAGATTGGTCGCGCCTGTCTCGCTCCAGAAGCCGCGGATGATCTCGATGATCGCGTCATAGGCGACGGCATCGGCGCGGTCCTCGCCGGCTCGGGCTGCTTGCCTAAACCGCAGCTGCGCTGCTTCAAGCCGACTGAGGATGTCGGGCATGGACGTCTGCTCGAGGCCGTCACCCAGCGTGATCAGTCCTAGCTCGAACGCGGCTTCGGCTTCAGCTGCCGGGAGCAGCCGCTCGAGCGCTTGGATGAGATCGTCGCCGCCCCATTGTGTGAAAGCTGCGCCTAGCAGCTTTGCTGCATGAGCTGCGAACAGTTCGCTCGGCGTTCCGTCAATTTCCGTGAGAAGCGTGAGCAGTCGGTGCCGGTTCACGGCGTCGGTTAGCGCCAGGCGGAACAGTGCTTCGAGGGCATAGGCCGCCATAAGGTCGGTCCGGGGATCGGACCGATCGGCGACCTTGGCAACGAGTATCGGCGTCAGTGCTCGTGCGAGGCGGCTCCGCAGTTGCGGGGCCTCGATCAGCAGATGGGCCGCGTCGCGCAAGACTGTGGGAGAGGCCGCTGCTGCGAAGCCATCGGTCAACAAGGCATCGAGTATTGTCTGGTCGGCCTCTGGCGCCGTAACCGTCATCGCCACTAGCACGTCGAGAAAGGGAGCTTGCAAAAGTGCATCCCGCTCAGCTTCGAGGCGATCGGCACCTCCGATGTGCTCCAACGTCACGATCTCTCCGTGCGCAAGGCAGCTGGATATCGCGTCCATGACCGTCATTTCGCAGCGCTCACGTCCGCGATCACCACAGATAGGCATCCTTCTCCGCGATCCGACACCAGTCCTTGCCGAGTTGCTTGACGATCGCCGGAGGGTTGGCGCTCGCGACAAGAATCTGAAGGCCCGGCGTATCTTTCGCGATCGTCTTCAACTCACCCAGCAGCGCGGCCAGATCAATATCGCTGACCTCCTCGGCGCCCGGCGAGTCGATGATCAACAGCCCCGGATGGCGTCCGAGGCCGCGCTCTTGGCCGATGCGCAGCAAGGCGACCGCTGTCGCGAGCCGCAACCGCAGCCGTTCGCCCGCGGTGACCTTGCTGAAACTGGTGCTCTCACCGCCCTTGGTCAGGGCCAGCGTTGCGTTCGATCCGAGTTTTACAGCCTCGAGCATTCTGACGCCCAAGCGCTGTGCCAAAGACAGGATTTCCTCGCTCAGCCGTTGCAATATGTCGCCGCGACTCTCGTCATAGGCTGTCTCAGCTTCCTTGGTAGCAGCCCGTACGAGCGCAAGATCGGCGGAAGGCGAGGGAGGGGCCCCGTCGGTCTGGCGTTCCTTGAGCGCTCCCTCAAGGCGCGCGACGGAGAGCTCCGCGTCCCGCCGCTGCTGAAAGGTTGTGCCCGCCGCGGCTTTCTCCAGCGCCTTGCGCGCAGCATCGACCGCTTTGCTCGCGTCATCGGCAATCCGGCGCAGCGAAGCCGCATGCGCGACGGCGCGCTTGACGGCGGCACTAGAAGCTTGCGCCCGTCGTTCGCTCTCCTCTATGGTCTCGCTCACTCCCTCCATCGTTTCGACCGGAATATGCTCGGCGCACAGCGAGCAGTTGAGGTCGACGCTCTCCCGTTTCATGCGCTCGCCCGACACCTTCGCCTCGCAGCGAGGGCAGCAGACCGGCTCGAGCCCGTTGAAGAATTGCTCGGCGACGATATTCTCGCGCAAATTACGCAGAGCCCGCTCGTCGGTGTCGGCAACGACCTTCAGCGCGTTGAACTCGGCCTGGGCTGCGGCGTGGCGCGTCGCTTGGTCGATCGCGATTGCGGAAAGCCGCGCCACCTCACCTGCCAGGCGCTCAAGCTCTTCCGCCGTTGCTTGGGTGGAACTCAGCCCCGCCAGCGTTTTTTGCGCGGCCGCGAGATCGGTCTCGAGGCGTGTTCGTGCCTTTGCCGCATCCGCAGCTGCCTTGGTCGCGGCCTTGTTGCTTTGCTCTTGTTCCTGCTCGACCTCTTTCTTGACGGTGCGCGCCTGCATCACCGTCAGCGCCCAGGGAAGCCCGACATACATCTGCAGCATACGGGCGGGCAGTCCGCCCATCTGGACATCGCCCAGTAGCAGCTTGTGATCGCCGCCAAAATAGAGTCCGCCAGATAATGCCGTCCAACCATGTTCGACGGCCATCTTGTCGCCTTCCTTGCCCTGCATTGCAGGGATGGGATCGAGGTCGAGCGTGTTCATCATGAATTGCGACATGGCGGCCGCAAAGCCCTCATCTGACGAGAAGTGATCGACGATGGTGGGCGTGCCGCCCGGCCGAATGAGCATCAGCGTTCCGGTCGGAACACCAGCCTCGACCGCGAACTCGATGCGATAGGGCTGTGCGTCGACAAGAAAGTCTAGGGCGACCCAGTTCAGCCACTTCCGCACATCGCCCTGAAGGTTCTTGGGCGTACCACGCAGGCACCACAGGATGATCTCGATGACGCTCGACTTGCCAGCGAAATTCTTCTCACTCGTGACAGCCCAGATGCCTGGCTTCAAGCCTTCCCAGCAGAAATCGATCGCACCCTGCGCCTTGCCGCCCTTCTCGCCCTTGAATGCGATGGCCGTGATAGTCAGCGTCCGCGCCGGGCGCATCGGACGGTCCGCAATGATGCCCCGCCTGCGAAGCGCTATTTCGGCCTCTGCCGGGCTCATGCCCGCCTTTTCTGCCACAGTCTCGAGCCAGCTTGCCGTCATCGTCCGGCCCTTTCCAGAATGGAGTCCAGTCTTTTGCGCACGCGCTCGGTGATTGGCGCGATAATATGGTTGAGCTCGGTCCCGGCATATTCAGCTTGGAGATATTGCCGGTCCTTCAGCGCCTTACCGCCCTTGTCGCCGGCAATGCGAGTAACGATCGTCGCGCGATCGCGGTACCAGGCCAGTTCCGGCGCGGCCGCAGCCAGCGACGCCATCGCGGCGCGCCCCTTACTGGTCAGCAGATAGATATGCTCGCGCACTTGGCTGGGGGATCCCTGCCGCTTGATCTTCAGGAGGCCTGCCGCGACCAGGATCGACAGCGCATTATCGAGTGGCTCGAAGGCCCCGAAATGATAGCGGATCATCGGCAGGCGCCGCAGATCAGGCTCACGATCCTCAAATATACGCTGCGCTAGTTGGATGAGTAAAGCGTCCCCCGTTTCCTCGAAGACGGTCAGAAGCTCGTTCGCAAGATAGTCCGGGTTGCGCATCCAGAAGTCGAGCGCCTGTAGCCGTGACTGCGCGTGGAGCGAAGCAACGATATCCTCGCCCCATTGCTCCGCGTCCGCCGTAGTCCCCGCTGCGTCAATGCATGCGAGCAACCTAACCGCACTCTGCCGATCCGACGCCCCCGATACTTCAGACACTACACGAGGCCCCTGTTCTTGGCTCCCCAGGACATTCCATCACCGTCATGACGGTGATGTAACCAACTAACGTAATTGAAAACCCCTGAATGATTCAAATGTGGAAAAGACCCGCTTTTCGCAGGGGAATAGACGTGCCGCTGGCGCTGCCGCGATGACGCATATGCTTGCTGGCGACTAGCTTTGCCCCAGGCTCCGTGCGGTCGTGATCCATCGCCCTTTGAACTGCAGTTGTTGACGTTCGATGAGGTGCGCCCGGACGCCTTAATTTGGTCGAAGCCAGTCGGCGTCAGGCATAAAAATGCGGCGCGTGCCTGAATTGCGGCCAAGCTTCGGGATCGTGGCCGGCGACGACCAGCGCGCCTTCGCGCTGCGCCAGCACACGCAGTTTCTGCACCGAGCGCACCACGTCAACTGTCGAGGCCATGAAACCCGGTAGAGCCCGTTCCTCCCAATGGTCTTGCGTGTAGACGGCATCGCCAGTCAGCAAGATCGCCCCCGTTTCGGGCAATGTGACGAGGAATGACTGGTGGCCGACCGTATGGCCGGGCGTGAAGATCATGCGCAGCACGCCATCGCCGTAAAGGTCATACCCGTCGGTGGCCTCGCCATCGAGGAAGTGCCAGGCGAGCCTGGGCCGGTCGAAATCCCGGCGGACATAAGCGGCAGCCGCGAACCAGTCCGGCGTGAAGGCATATTCATATTCTCGCCGCTGGACGACATGCGTCGCGTTCGGGAACCGGCCGACCGCGCCGCTATGATCGGAATGGAGGTGGGACAAAGCAACGAAACGAACCTGCTCCGGCGTGATCCCCAGCGCCGCGAGTTGCGCCAGGCAGCCTTGGTCCTTCGTCATGACGGGCCGATAGGCATCGATCGCGGCACCCCACCAGCCACGCGGATCGGCGAGCCCTTCCACGGCGAGCCCTCCGTCGATGACGACGTGACCTTTCGGGTGAGTCAGCAGGAACCAGGGAACGGGAATCTCGACATTGGCGTCATTGCCCTGGTTCATCTTGATGTGGTGCAGCTTGCAGCACTGGCTCCCCGACTGGAACATGTAGAGGCGAACATCATCGACCATCGATCTCTCCGCAGGGTTGGAATGATGCCGCAGCGAAGCGGCCCAGCCGTTGTCTCTCGAAATATATCCGATCGGAAGGCGCATGATCCGCTTTCATTCATCGGCCAGTCCGATAGATAAGGTGCATGGATCATCTGGCAGCCATGCGGCTTTTCGTAAGGGTGGTGGAGCGCGGCAGCATGTCGGCGGCGGCGCGAGACCTTGGTATCGGCCAGCCGGCGGTCAGCGAGCGGATCGAACGCCTTGAGGGCGAACTGGGCACACGCCTGTTACGACGCAGCACCCGGGCACTCTCGACGACCGACACAGGCGCCGCATTTTACGAGCGGGCAAAGTTGGTCATCGAAGCCGCAGACGACGCGTTAGCCGTGACCCAGACCGGCAGCGCGTTGAGAGGAACGATCCGCATCGCCGCGCCGCATAGTCTTGGTGAAACGTTGTTGACACCGGTCCTGCTGCGCCTGCGCGAAGACCATCCGGCGCTGCGAATCGACCTCGTCCTGAATGACCGGATTGTCGATCCGGTGACGGAGGGCGTGGATATCTCGCTACGCCTTGGCGACCCAGGCCAGGGCAGCTTCGTCGTGCGCCGCCTTGGCCATGTAAACCGCATGCTGGTCGCGGCACCGGAGTATCTGGAGCGGCATGGTACGCCAAGCGGGCCGGCAGACCTCGCCCATCATGCCTTTGCCCGCGTGTCCGGCCTCTTCGGCGGTGACAAGCTTGCTTTGCTGTCTCAGGACGGCCGAACGGTGACCGCGTCGCTCGACGTTGCACTCACCTTTGGCCACTGGCGGCCTCTCCACGCGGTTCTGCTCGGCGGGGGCGCTATCGGCGTGCTGCAAAGGCCTGTTTGCGCCGATGATCTGGCGTTGGGCCGCCTCAAACAGCTTTTGCCGGACTTCACGGTCCCCGGATTTGACCTTCATGCGCTTTATGCGGCTGGCCGATCGGTGGCGCCGCGCATCAAGGCAGTTCTTTCCGCGTTGGAGAAACAGGCGATGCGTATCCTCGGAGGCTGACCTGAACATATGTGGGGCCGGCAGCATGAGGTTGCTCCGGCTCCACAACGCACGGGTCACTTCCTGACGTTTGCGGTCCGATCTATTGCTCTGGCGCAATCATAGGCCCGATGATCGCCTGCCGGTAACGATGGCAGACGGCTGCGACCCGATCAGGATCATGCGGCACCGGCAGATCACTCATCGCGGTGAAAAAGGCATCGTGACCGGAGGGCGTCGAGACCAGGGTCATTCGTGCTGGCGAATCGCCCAGAGCGGCAAAGCCGTGGATGGTCCCACGCTCAACGAAGAGGTGGTCTCCTGCAGAGGCTTCGATCCGGTCATCGCCGATGAGGAAGACAAACGCGCCTTGCGCGATGTGGAAGACCTTGTCCTCCTCGAAGCTGATGTGCGCCGGCGCGCCCTGGCCGGGCGCGACGTGCATGTCCATGACGGTCATCGGAGTTGCCTCACCGCCAAGGAGAATGTTCGCCTCGATGCCGGAAAAGGCGGCTGTGCCGTTGATGGCTAGCTTGCCGCTTGCGGATGGGGTGCTCTGCTCCGGTATCATGAATGCTCTCTCCTTGCTCTTCACAGGAGAGGTAGCATCAAAGGTATAGAGAGATTATCCGTCCAATACTGGCAACACAATCCGGTATTCTGGACAATGATCAAGCTCGATCCACTGCATGCTTTCGTCGAGGTCGTCCGCGCCGGAGGTTTTGCGGCGGCGGCGCGCCGCCTGAGCGTGCCGCGTTCCACGATCAGCTTGCAGGTTCAATCACTGGAAGCCTCCCTGGGGGTGCGGGTGCTCAAGCGTTCGACGCGCGTCGTTACCCTTACTGATGAGGGCCGCCGCCTTTATGATCAGGCTGCGCCTGCTATCGCGGTGCTTTCGGAAGCCGTCGATACCTTGCGCCGGCCGACGGGCGTTCTGGGCGGCCTCATCAGGATGACTGCGCCCGCCGATTTCCCGACACAGCCTTTGGCCGAAGCCGTGGCAGCCTTCGCCCGCAACCATCCCGATGTTCGGTTCGAGGTCATGTTTTCCAATGCCATGCTTGATCTGGTCGCCGAGAATATCGACGTCGCAATCCGGATCGGCAGTGGGGGTATTGAAACGGTCGAGAGGCGGCTGACCGATGTCGAATGGTGTTTTTGCGCGCATGAATCATGGATCGCGCAGCATGGCGAGCCATCCACACTCGAAGGTTTGAGCGCCTTTGTGTCGCCACAGCGCCGTTTGCGCCTTTATCTCGAACGGAATATTCTGGGAGGCCAGTCTCTTCCACCTCCGGCCATCGTGGTCGACAGCCACGCGATGGCTCGAGATCTGATCCGCGCTGGTTTTGGCGTGGGGCTCCTCCCGACAGGCCTGGTCGCGGATATGCTGTCGTCGGGGGAGGCCAAGACCGTTCTGGCGACCACGATCCGCGAACGCACGCGGCTCGTCATGGCCTTTCCGACGCGTGCCGACATGGTGCCGCGGGTCAGGGCCTTCGCCGACCATATGGCGGCGACCTTCAACCCGTCGTCCGTTGAATAGTGGGTGAAGCATCTGTCATGCTATGTCTGGCAGTATCAGTCTCACGCGACTGCGCCTGACACGGTGTTCGACTTGGCTCGCCTGAGCGGCTCGATTCCAATGATAGCGGTCATCGGCACATCGGCGGATCAAGGCGAGCAAAGCCCTCTTGGCGCCGGTAAGGGAAGTAGGGGTATGGCGCCGAGACGAGGCTGGCGGCGTCGAGCGATGCGATCTGCTCTTGGGTGAGAGACCAGCCGACAGCGCCGAGGTTCTGGCGCAACTGCTCCTCGTTGCGCGCGCCGATGATGACTGATGATACGGTCGGGCGCTGGAGGAGCCAGTTGAGCGTCACCTGTGGCACCGTCTTGCCCGTTTCGGCGGCAACCACCTCAATTGCATCGACGACGCGGTAGAGATGCTCGTCATCGACAGGCGGTCCGAACGAAGCGGTGTCGTGGAGGCGGCTGCCAGCCGGAATGCCCGTGTCGCGCCTGATCTTGCCGGTCAGGCGCCCCCAGCCCAGCGGGCTCCAGACCAGCGCGCCGAGGCCTTGGTCGGCCGCCAGCGGCATCAGTTCCCACTCGTAATCACGACCAAGCAGCGAATAATAGACCTGATGCGCGACATAGCGGGTCCAGCCATGGCGGTCGGCGACGGCGAGCGACTTCATCACCTGCCAGCCCGAGAAGTTCGAGACACCGGTATAGCGCAGCTTGCCCGCCGTCACGAGCTGGTCAAGCGTGCCCACCACCTCCTCGACCGGGGTATGTGCGTCGAAGGCGTGGAGTTGCAGCAGATCGATATAATCGGTGCCCAGACGTTTCAGCGCCTCGTCCACGCAGCGGATGATGCGCGCGCGGGACGACCCTGCGTCATTCGGCCCGTCGCCCATCGGCAGGCTCATCTTGGTGGAGAGGAGGATGTCGTGGCGGCGCCCCTTGATCGCCGCGCCCAGCACCGTTTCCGAGGCCCCGTTGGAATAGACGTCGGCGGTGTCGAACAGATTGATGCCGGCCTCGATGCAGATGTCGACCATTCGGCGCGCTTCGGCGCCCTCGGTGGTGCCCCAGGCGCCGAACAGCGGCCCGCTGCCGCCGAATGTGCCCGCGCCGAAGCTCAGCACCGAAACCTTGAGGCCGGAGGCACCCAGATAGCGATAGTCCATGATGATGTCCTTTTCAGAGATGGGCCAGATCGACGGCCTCGGCCATGGCGCGATGGCCCTCGCCGCCGGGGTGGAGGTGGTCGCCGCTGTCGAAGCGCGGCAGCAAGTGGCCGGGACGGTCGGGATCCTCGAGCAGCCGGTCGACATCGAGGATCGCATCGAAGACGCTGGCGCTTCGTATCCAGTCGTTGACTTGCCGGCGCAGCGCATCCTTCGCTGGGCTCCAATAAGTGCCGGCCATCGGCGTATCCGGCAGCGCCTCGGCAAAGGGCGTCAGGGTAGCGCCGATCACGCGCAGATTGGCCGCCCGCGCCCGCTCGATCAGTGCGCGATAGCCGGTCACCATGCGGTCGAGCGTCATCGCCGGTTCGTCCGGTGCGAACACCGTGCCGGGCCAGGCGATGTCATTGATGCCGAGCAGGACGATGACGGCGCGGACGCCGGGCTGGGCGATCACGTCATGATCGAACCGCGCCAGCGCATTGGCACCCATCCGGTCGCCGAGCAGGCGCGCGCCGGATATTCCGGCATTGGCGATCGCAATTTGCTGTGGTGCAGCCCGCATCGCCAGAAAGTCGGGCCAGCGCTCCTCCGCATTGACGCGGGCGCCGGCACCATCGGTGATCGAATCGCCGAACAGCACCACCGCCGATGCCGGGGCGGCCGCCTCGACCAGAATGGCGGCGAGGAACAGACGCCGCTCGGTGGTCGAGCGCACCAGAGGGGCAGCGGTGGTGCATTGATCGCCAGCAAGGATATAGCCGGTGCGGCGCCCATCCCAGTGGAAGTCGCCGATGTCGGGCGGGTGGCGAAGGTGGATCGATATCGCCCAATTTTCTCCCGCCACGACGGAGAGGTCGACGGCATCGCTTGCGATGATCGCGCCGGGTGGGATATCGACCTCGGGCTTCCCGGCGAAGGACAGCGATCGCCCACTGCTTGGATCGATCAGCGCGCCACCCAGCGTCCGTGCGATGCTGACGCCAGCCAGATGGACGGCGCTCGTTCCATAACGATTGCTCAGCAGCAGACGGACTCTGGCTCCGCCATAGCCCAGTCGCACGACTTGCCGGATCGTCGCGTCGGCAAGGTCGGTCGGGAGATCGGCCGAGAAAAAGAAGTCGCTCGACCAGACCGGCTGGGGGCTGGCCGTCCAGGCGGGCACCCAGCGGGTCATGCGATCCGCTCCGGCCTGGCGACGGCGGGTGTCCGCGTTGCAAACAGCGCCAGGACGAGCGCGGCGGCGGGAAAGATCGCCGCGACCCAACTGATAGCCCCGAGGCCCAGGCGGTCGAGCGCGACACCACCCGCCCACGCACCGATCGCATTGCCAAGGTTGAAGGCGGCGATGTTGAGGCTCGAGGCGAGGCTCTCGCCGGCACCATCGGCATTGCGCAACACCCAGCTCTGGAGCGGCGCCACGGTCGAGAAAGCCGCGAAGCCCAGCGCCGTGACCATGGTGAGGGCGCCGACCTTGCCGGAAAGGAGGGGGCCAGCGACGAGCATGACAACCAGCAGAAGCAGGAGCGTCGCGAAGATCGCCGGCACCAGCGCCCGGTCGGCCCAGCGACCGCCCGCCATGTTGCCCACCACCAGCCCGGCGCCGAACAGCAGCAGGATCGGTGAGATGCTCGCCTCGCCATAGCCCGAGAGGTGGATGAGCAGCGGCGCGATGTAGGTGAAGATCGCGAAGACACCGGCATAACCCAGAACCGTCGTGGCCAGCCCGAGCAGGACGGGGCGGCGAGACAGGGCGGCCACGTCGGCGCGCCAGTTGTTCGGTGCGTCGTCGTACCCGTCGAGAGGAACCGCCCTCCCGATCACTGCCAAGGCCAGCGCTCCGACCAGAGTGACCGCCCAGAACGTCGCGCGCCAGCCGACATGCAGCCCGATCCACGTGCCCATCGGCACACCCAGCACGTTGGCGACGGTGAGGCCGGTGAACATGATCGCGATCGCCGACGCACGCCGCTTTGGAGTTACGAGGCGCGTCGCCACGACCGAGCCCACGCCGAAGAAGGTGCCATGCGCGAAGCCCGTGATGATGCGCGCCGCCATCATCAGCGCGTAGCTCGGGGCCAGCGCGCAGGCGGCGTTGCCGATGGTGAAAATCGCCATCATCGCCAGCAAAACCCACTTGTGCGGCCAGCGCGCGGTGGCGACGGTCAGGATCGGTGCGCCAATGACCACGCCGAGGGCGTAACCCGAGATCAGCAACCCCGCGGCGCTGGTCGACACATGCAGATCGGTGCCGATCGGAATCAGTAGCCCCATGGGCATGAACTCGGTCACGCCGATGCCGAAAGCGCCGACCGTTAGCGCCAGCAGCGCGAGCGGGAGTGTAGGAAATTGAGTGCTCATGGCCGCGGATATGGCAGAGCCACAAATAATGAATTAGAGAGTGATCAGGAAAAGCATTGATGAAATGAAGATTGGTAATGCGTCAGGAACCGAACCGGGCCGGTGAGATGGCCATCTTCGTGCGCGTGGTGGAGGCCGGCGGCTTCGCGCCCGCCGCCCGCCTTGTCGGCCTGTCTTCCTCGGCGGTGAGCAAGCTTATCAGTCGGCTGGAGGCGCGGCTCGGCACGAAGCTGCTACGCCGATCTACCCGGCACATTGCGCTGACCCCCGAGGGGGCGCTGTTTCACGCCCGCGCCGTGGCGATCCTGGCGGAGATCGAGGCCGCCGAGCGCGAGGCGGCAGGCGCGGCGCTTCCCGCCGGGCGCATCCGCGTCAACAGCTCGGCGAGCTATGTGGCGCATGTGCTCGCCGACATCCTTCCGGATTTCCTCGCGAGTTACCCCGACATCGCCATCGACATCATCCAGACCGACGCGGTGGCCGATCTGGTCAAGGAGGGCAGCGACGTTGCGATCCGTGCTGGCGCCTTGCCGTCATCGTCACTGACGGCCCGCTCGCTCGGCGAGACGCCGTTGGTGCCGGTCGCGGCACCGGCCTGGATCGCCCGTCACGGCGCCCCCGTTACGATGGCCAGTCTGCTCGCTCATGACCGCCTCGGCTTCGCCTACAGCCGCAGCATCGATGATTGGCTGGTGCCGCATGGGGGCGCACCCGAGCGCATCCGTGTCAGTGATGGTGAAGGTATCCGCCGCCTCGCGCTCGCTGGCGTCGCGCCAGCGCGCCTTGCGGGTTTCACCATAAGGCCGGATATCGCCGCAGGGCGCCTGATCCCGCTTGCCATAGGCGATGATGCGGGCAGCAGCGAACCCTTCCACGTGGTCTATGTCGGCCGTTCCGCCCAGCTTCCTGCGCGGGTGCGCGTCTTTCTCGATTACCTGACGGATCATGGCCGGGTCGATCGCGGTATCCGATAGCTGCCCGTCGAGGGACGCCAAGACATTGATGCAGGGTGGATGCATGTCCTCGGGTGGTCACCGGCTATCCCAGCAGCGCATCCAGCAACAGGCGCGAGCGCCGGTTCAGCGCATCCAGGGATTGCGCGCAAACGACAAGCTGGCGTCGAGCCCAGGGATCGGCCAGCGGCACGATCGCACAGGATTCCTTCGGCCAGCGCCGTGCCGCGACCTCTGGCGCCACGGCAACGCCTGCGCCGGCCGCGACCAGGGCGAGCACATTGTCGAAGCCGGCAACGCGGACGCGGAAGTCCATCTGCCTGCCCAGGCGTGCCGCCTGCGCACGCAGATGATCGTGAAGCGCGCCGTGAGCGAGGCCGACGAAACTGTCACCGAGCAGATCGGCGAAGGCAATCGCATCTGTTGCTGCGCGCGGATGTCGCTCGGGCAGGATCGCGACGAGCCTGTCCTCTGCGAGAACCCTTGTATCGAGCGCCGAGAGATCGGCGGTGCTGGCCGCAATGCCCAGATCGCCGCGCCCCTCGGCCAGCATCAGTGCGATGTCGGTGCTGGTCCGCTCCTCCAATGCAATGTCGATAGCGGGATGCGTGGCCAGAAACCGACGCAGCGCCGAGGGCACCAACTCGATCATCGCCGCGCTGTTCGCCAGCAACCTGACCGTACCGCGCAGGCCTCCGGCATAGGCGCTCAGATCATCGCGCAACAGATCGCTGCGGGCGAGGATGGCTCTGGCATGGTCGAGCAGCCTGCGCCCGGCGGCTGTGGGCCGGACGCCGCGCCTTTCCCGTTCGAGCAAAGCGACGCCAAGTCTTTGCTCCATGGCCGAAATCCGCGCGCTGGCCGAGGCAAGCGCGAGGTTCGACACGCGCGCGCCAGCGGTGATCGAGCCTTGCTCGACGGTGTTGGCGAAAAGGCGCAGGTCGGTCAGGTCGATATGCATCTTCGTTTCAGGCGAAGGCTGCCATCAAATCATCCGCATTGTCCAGTCTGATCGCCTGAGCCATGTCTGGGGCATGGACCCCGGCTATCTCTTGTTCGGTACCGGCATAGTCGGCGGAGCGATGAACGCCATGGCCGGAGGCGGGAGCTTCGTAACCCTTCCTGCGCTGATCGCCGGCGGTATGCCTTCGGTCATGGCGAATGCAACGAGTACTGTGGCGCTCTGGCCTGGCGGCGCGTCCAGCGTCTATGTCTATCGCGACAGGCTTGGCGATGTCTGCGGAGTGCCCTTGCGGCCGGCGTTGGTTGCGACCTTGCTCGGAGGCTTGGCGGGGGCGCTGTTGCTGTTGCTTACGCCGGGGACGGTGTTCGACCATGTGCTGCCCTGGCTGCTCCTTCTCGCGAGCCTGGCGATGGCCTTCGGACGGCAGGTCGGACCGTGGCTCAGGCGCCATGTTCGGGTCGGGAAGGGGGGCGTGCTTGCTCTGCAATGCGTGCTGGGCATGTACGGCGGCTATTTCGGCGGGGCGGTCGGGTTGATGATGCTGGCCGTGTGGGGGCTGCTGGATGAGGTCGATATGGCCGCGCTGCAGGGGCCGCGCACGCTGATGGTGACAGCCGCCAACAGTGCCGCCGTGCTGGTTTTCGTGGCTGCCCGGTCGGTCGCATGGCAGGCGGCTCTGCTGCTGGGGGCAGGCGCGTTGTTGGGCGGAATCCTGGGGGCCTGGGCAGGGCGGCATCTGCCGGAGAGAATGGTCCGGTTCGTCACGCTGCTCCTGACTTTCGTGGTGACCGCGCATTTCTTTGCCAAGGCCTATCTGCTGGCGAACTGAAGCGCGCTACGGTCGTGGCGATCAGTTCGAGAGAGAACGGGATTCGATTAGAGAGCAAGGAGCGGAGTGTCCGGTTGCCATTGGGGAGATAACTCTGTGGTATAGACGCTTAAGGACGCATTCCATGGACATTCGCGACAGCCAAGCCGAGGCGACGCTCTCCGACCCGCGCTGGGCACGGATCGTGGCCCGCGACAAGACCGCCGACGGCGCATTCTGGTACAGCGTGAACACGACCGGCATCTACTGCCGACCGTCCTGCCCGTCCCGTGGCTGCAACCCCAGGAACGTGACGATCCACGACACGCTCGACAGCGCGCAGCGGACAGGGTTCAGGCCGTGCAGGCGATGCAAGCCTGACGAACCACCCGCCGAAATTCTCCATGCGGACATCGCCACCCGCGCGTGCCGGCTGATCGAGGGAAGCGAGGCGGCGCCGTCCCTTGCCGATCTCGCCGAGGCACTCGGATTGAGCCCAGGCTACTTCCACCGGATCTTCAAGGCGCAGACGGGCCTGACCCCAAAGGCCTATGCGGACGCCTGGCGTGCGCGGCGCGTCCGGGAGGCGCTGGCCGCGGGCGGCAGCGTGACGGACGCGATCTACGATGCTGGTTTCAGTTCGAGCGGTCGCTTCTACGAGGCCTCCAACGCGATGCTCGGCATGACGCCGTCGAAGCTGCGCAAGGGCGGAGTCGCGGAAGAGATCCGCTTCGCGATCGGTGAGACCACCTTGGGCGCGATCCTGGTGGCATCGAGCGCCAGGGGCATCGCGGCGATCCTTCTCGGCGATGATCCCGACAGGCTGGCCCGCGATCTTCAGGATCGCTTCCCGAACGCGACCCTGATCGGTGCCGACGCCGGGTATAAGGCAGTCGTCGCCCGCGTGGTCGGGCTCGTAGAGGCGCCGCAGACCGGCCTTGACCTTCCTCTCGATGTGCGCGGCACCGCCTTCCAGCAGCGGGTTTGGCAGGCCCTGCGCGACATCCCCGTCGGCAGCATCGCGTCATATACCGACATTGCCGAGCGGATCGGAGCGCCGACGGCAACGCGCGCGGTGGCGGGCGCCTGCGCCGCCAACAGGCTGGCGGTCGCCATTCCTTGCCACCGCGTGGTGCGCAGCGACGGCGCGCTTTCTGGCTATGCCTGGGGTGTGGAGCGCAAGCGCGAGTTGCTGGCCAAGGAGCAGGCCAAGTGATCGCGGCTGTCGACTGGGCCGCCATGGGACACGACCTCGACCGTCAGGGCTGGGCGTTGCTGCCCAGGCTCCTGACGGATGGGCAGTGTGACGGCGTCGCCGGCATGTACGGCGATACAGCAGCGTTCCGCAGCCATGTCGTGATGGCGCGGCATGGCTTTGGAAGGGGCGAGTATCGCTATTTTTCCTACCCCTTGCCGGACCTCGTGCAGAGGCTTCGGACGGATCTCTACCCCCGGCTCGCGCCTGTCGCGAACGGTTGGCACGAGCGCATGGGGATCGATGTGCGCTTCCCTGCGACCCACGCGGAATTCCTGGAGCGGTGCCATGCGGCGGGGCAGCGGCGTCCGACGCCGCTGCTGCTCCAATACGGTCCGGGCGACTATAACTGTCTCCACCAAGATCTCTACGGCGAGCATGTGTTTCCGCTTCAGGTGGCGATCCTCCTGTCCGAGCCGAATCAGGATTTCGCGGGCGGAGAATTCGTGCTCACCGAGCAGAGGCCGCGCATGCAGTCGCGCCCGGCGGTCGTGCCGCTCACGAAGGGCGACGCAGTCGTGTTCGCTGTGAACAGCCGGCCCCATCGCGGTGCCAAAGGCGATTATCGGGTCATGCTGCGGCACGGCGTCAGCGCGCTGCGATCGGGGCGTCGTCACACGCTCGGGATCATTTTCCATGACGCAAGCTGATCACATGGTTCCAGCCGACCTGTTCGGGGACCACCGCGCTGCCATGCCGTTGCAGCCGGGCGCGATGCTGCTTGGCGGTTTCGCCACTCCGGAGGCGGACGACCTTCTCTCGGAGATCCGCCGCATCGAGGCCGGCGCGCCGTTCAGAAAGATGATCACGCCGGGGGGATGGCCGATGTCGGTCGCGATGACGAACTGCGGCAGCCTCGGCTGGGTGACGGACCGGCGGGGATATCGCTACGCCCCTATCGACCCGGCGACAGGCCGGCCCTGGCCTGCGATGCCGGAGTGCTTCCGGTCGGTCGCCGGGCGGGCAGCCGAGATCGCCGGCTATCCCGGCTTCGAGCCCGATTCCTGCCTGATGAATCGCTATGAACCGGGATCGCGGCTCTCTCTCCATCAGGATCGCAACGAAAGCGATTTTGGGGCGCCGATCGTCTCGGTGTCGCTGGGCCTGTCCGCGAACTTCCTGTGGGGCGGCGCGAACCGGGCGCAGAAGCCCATGCGCGTCCGGCTGTTTCATGGCGATGTCGTCGTATGGGGTGGCCCCGCCCGCCTGATGTTTCACGGCGTCGATACGCTGCGGGGAGGTGACAGCCCGGCGGGAGGGTTGCGGTACAATCTGACCTTCAGGCTGGCCCGATGATGTTTTTCTCCGGCCCTCCCCCCGCGCTATCTGGCTGTGATGGCGCGGGGGGGCGATCTCTGGCAAAACTTGGTTCAGGCGGTTGCGGCCAGAACCTCTTCCCGGGCGCGATCGACGTCGGGCATACGATATTTGGCCTCGTCGATCTCGGCCAGGCGGGACGCTGCCGCTTCCACGTTGGACACACCATAGAGTTTCTGGAAGTTCATGATCAGCGGCTGCCACTTGTCCGGGTCGATCCGGTTCGGGTGGCCATCCATGATCAGGTCCGGGTGAACGTGGACCCGCGTGATGCGGACCTCGAAGGCCGAGATCAGCCCGGCGACCTGGGGATCGTCTGCCATCATGTCATGGCGATCGGCCAGCACGGCTTCCAACTGGATCGGGCACTCCAAGACGCGCGGAGCGGCGACCGTATCGGACGGGATCGGGGTCAGGCCGGCCACCTCGAACTTGCGCGATTCATGCCTGTAGCCGAGCCGCTGCTTGAGGTCCGGAATATCCGCGGTGCCCGTCAGGCGGGCCAGCCTGTTCACCGCGTCGACCTGCTCCACCGTCGTCAGATTCAGCACGCACTCGCCGGTGCGCATCATGTTCTGCGGAGTCTGCGACGCGGTCTGGAGGCCCAGCATGCAGCGCCAGCCAAGCCACCAGGCTGACGACATGGGCGCCAGATTGGCCGTGCCGTCCTCATTGAGCGTGCTGATGAGGACGACGGGCGTTCCGAGATAGAGGATCGAGGGCTCGATCGTGACGTGCGGCGGGATCATGGGGCAATTCCTTGATTGGCAACGACCCCGTTCATGAGGCCTGTCAAGGAATCGCGAACTCCGCTTCTTGCGCTGGAATTGGATCTGGCGGGCAAGGGCAGGCGCGCGCTCAAGCTCAAGGATCTCGCCGTCGGCGGCCATGTCTTCCGGCGTGTAAGCCGCCTGTGGCGTGACGTCGGCCATCATGGCGGCCATAAGGAATACGTTATCGGTCGAAGCGCGCCATCGCGAGCTTGTCGACCGGGTTTGCGGCGAAGGCCTGCTTCAGGCAGCTATCGTGGAAGGCTTGGCAAAAAGCTCAATATTGGCGCCGCCCCATTGCTTGAGGGCCTGAAGCACCGGCGTCAGGCTGCGCCCGAGATCGGAGATGCTGTATTCCACTTTGGGAGGGACCTCGGCGTAGATCTTGCGGATGATGAGGCCATCGGCTTCCAGTTCGCGCTACTGGTTGGTCAGCGTCCGCTGCGTCGCGCCGGGAATATTACGACGTAGCGCGTTGAAGCGGCAGGTTCCTTCCAGGAGATGGAAGAGAATCACGCCTTTCCATTTGCCGTCGATCAGGCTGATCGCGGCTTCCACGGCACAGCCGGGCGCGCAGGCGAAGCTGGAATGGCGGGGCTTTCCCAAGGTAGTATCCTTTACGACACTATGGCAGAATCTTGTGCCTATTACGTGATCTGAGTGTACGCATTAGATGTGCTGGCATCAAGCCGGAGACACATCATGAAAGCCATCGGATACAAGACGCCCGGGCCGATCGCCGCCGCCACTTCGCTCGTCGACATCGAACTGCCCCGGCCTGTCCCGACCGGACGCGACCTCCTTGTCGAGATCAAGGCCGTCTCGGTGAATCCCGTCGACTACAAGGTCCGCGCGAGCACGGCACCGCAGGGTGACGACTGGAAGGTTTTGGGCTGGGACGCGGCGGGTATCGTCAGCGCGGTCGGCTCCGAGGTGACGCTGTTCCAGCCTGGCGACGAGGTGTTCTACGCCGGTTCGATCGCACGGCCCGGAACCAATGCCGAATTCCATCTGGTCGACGAGAGGATCGTCGGGCGCAAGCCGGCCTCGCTGGACTGGGGGGAGGCGGCGGCGCTGCCGCTCACTACGCTGACCGCCTGGGAGGCTTTGTTCGACCGCCTCGACGTGACCCGCCCCGTGCCCGGCGCTGCGCCGGTGCTGCTGATCGTCGGCGGCGCGGGCGGCGTGGGTTCGATCGCCATCCAGATCGCACGCCAGCGCACCGGCCTGACCGTCATCGCCACGGCCTCACGGCCGGAAACACAGGAGTGGGCGCGCGCGCTCGGCGCGCATCATGTCATCGACCATTCGAGGCCGATGGCGGCCCAGATCGCGGAACTCGGCACAGGCGCCCCGGCCTTCGTGTTCTCCACGACGCACAGCCACCACCATGCCCCGGACATTGCCGAACTGATCGCGCCGCAAGGCCGTTTCGGCCTGATCGACGACGAGGGGTTCGACCTCATGCTGTTCAAGCGCAAGGCCGTCTCGATTCATCTCGAACTGATGTTCACCCGCTCGCTTTACGAAACGGCGGATATGGCCGAGCAGGGCAAGATCCTGAACGCCATGGCCGGACTGGTCGACGAGGGCAGGATCCGCACGACGCTGAGCGAGCGTTTCTCGCCGATCAATGCCGCTAATCTGAAGCGGGTGCATGCGCTGATTGAAAGCGGCGCAGCCAAGGGGAAGATCGTCATCGAAGGTTTCTGACCTGAACGCGCTGCCATCACGGTGATGGAGACGTTATTGGCGGATGCCTCGATCGTGATCGTGACCCGCCATGACTTCTGTGGCTCCGCCTGGCCAGGCGTTGGGCGCCAGGGTTGAGGTGGCTGAGTTTGGATAGCGATCGATCGATCCGCTCGCCAAGTTCGGAATCGGCAATAGAAGGGCGATGGTGGAGCACGGCTTGCGATCCGACGCCATCGTTAGGCCGCCGCACGGAAGAGCAAGTTGAGATGGTTGCGTGCCCCCGCAACCAACTGAATACACACACGCCGCCTCGGACAATCCGAAGGCGGTTTTTTTGTATTTTATTTTTTTTGGGGGGGGCAGCCATGGGCTATCCCCCACTCATGGCTGTGAGCATCGCTGTTGTCGGGCGATCCCTTGCAATCGCTTTGCTCGGTGCCGCTGCCTGGTAAATGCACCCAAAATGGCCGTGGGGGCAATCAGCATGCCTGCCAAGAGGCTGCTGCTGGAAAACACAGACAGAAGTCCTGAGATACTGTCGATCGCGGAAGTGGCGAGTAGGGCCCCGCCACGCGCATGAAGATGGCGCGCGATCATCTGGTGCCGCTCAGCGCGCCGGTGGTGGCGCTGCTGAGGGAGGTCCGGCAGTTCAGCAATCGCCGCTTCGTCTTCGCCGGTGACAAGCCGCAGCAGCCGCTCTCGCAGAACACCATGATCTATGCCTGCTACCGCATGGGCTATCGTGGCCGCCAGACGGTCCATGGCTTCCGCAGTCTCGCCTCGACCTGGGCCAATGAGGCGGAGCACTATCGCTTCGACTGGATCGAGATGGCGCTTGCCCATGTCGAGCGCGACGAGGTGCGCGGCGCGTACAATGCGGCGCTCTACCTCTCGCCCCGTCGCCGCATGCTCGAGGCATGGGCCACGTACGTGATGGATGATTAGAGGCGACCAGGGTTGTCGGGGCCTGGAGGAAGCCGTGATGGTGCAGGGCGTGAACGCGTGATACGCACTCCCATGGACAGAACCCGGACAAAGTGGCGCGCCACGCCCGCCTCGCGCGCGATCAAGCAACTGGCTGAGATCAAGGCGTCCATCCAGGCGCTGGGCGATGAGGATCTGCTCGATCTGGCCGATATCTTCGTAAGGTCCAGTTCGCCGCTGTCCGGCATCGCACAGGCCGAAATGGCAAAGCGCGGCATCCGCTTATAGGCAAGGCTGGGAGTAAAGCTGCCAAGGCAGTTTGAACGATTATCATGGCATAGCTGCCGTTCCTTTCATGAGGCTTGGAAGGGCGCCTCGCAGGTAGCGGACGGATCATCCGAACGGGGGGCATATGCCCGGCTTATGTCCGAAATTGTCGGATGGATGTCATGGCAGCCATCATCGATGGTCGGGTATTTCCGTAGCCTCGAAAGGCTGGTTCCCAATGCTCAGGTCTACGAAGAAAGTCGTCATTCTCGTTTACGATGGGGTACAGACCCTTGATGCGACCGCGCCGCTCGACGCGTTGGCTTCGGCAAATGCTCTCCGACAAGAGGCCTATGACATCGTTGTGGCCAGTCTCGATGGCGGCATGATCAAAAGCGAGACCGGGCTTCGCCTCATGTCGGATGCTCGCCTGGACGAGATTGAGGACATCGACACGTTGATGATTCCGGGGGGAATGGGCCTGCGTATACCTGGCATGGCCGAGGCCGTTGCCGCAGCCATCCTGTCGCAGGCGAGCAAGGCGCGCCGGATCGTCTCGATATGCACCGGCATCTACGGATTGGCGCCGACCGGCCTGCTCGATGGCCTCCGAGCAACCACGCATTGGAAATTTGCTGCCGATGTCGCCACCCGGTTTCCGAATATCAGGGTCGAACCGGATTCGCTCTTCATCGAGCAGGGGCAAATCTACACCGCAGCCGGCGTCACGGCGGGGATCGATCTGACGCTGGCTTTGATTGAAGCCGATTATGGAGCAGGACTGGCGGTTGCCGTGGCCCGCGATCTGGTCGTCTATGTCAGGCGCTCCGGCGGACAGCAGCAATATTCCGAGCCGCTGCGCTTCCAGACACGGGCGGTCGGGCATTTCGATGGCCTGGGAGACTGGATCGCGGCGAACTTGCACGAGCGTCTGTCCGTGGAAAGCCTCGCCGCACGGGTCAATCTGAGTTCCAGACAGTTCAGTCGGCGCTTCGCAGAGGCTTTCGGCGCACCCCCCGCCCAGCATATCGAAACTCTCCGTCTCGACGCGGCCCGTGCGCGCCTCGGTGAGGCATCAGCGCCGATCGAGCAGATTGCCCATGCGGTCGGCTTCGCCAGTACGGACGCCTTCACACGCGCCTTCGCGCGAAAATTCGGTGTGGCGCCAACCGAATATCGCCGTCGATTTTCTACCTTTCGGGGGAACGAAGATGCCTGAACCGTCAAGCCTGCGTGTGGCGGTGGACAAGAGCGGTGTTCTGGGCGATCTACCCCGCGTCGATGTCGTTCTCCTCCTCGCCGTCGCCAAGTTTGCGCTGCAGTTTGCTACCGCCGGGCGCTACGGGATCTTCAGCGACGAACTCTATTATCTGGCCTGTGCCCAGCATCTGCAGGCGGGCTATGTGGACTTTCCGCCCCTCATCGCTGTCGTCACATGGGGTGCCGTCCATCTGTTCGGGACTTCGCTCTTCAGCCTGCGCTTCCTGCCGGCGATAGCGGGAGGCTTGCTCGTATGGCTCACGGGCAGGATCACCCGGGAAATGGGCGGCGGAACCTTCGCCCAAAGCGTCGCCGCCCTGGCCGTGGCTTGCGCCCCGATCTACCTGATGCTCCATCATTGGCTGACCATGAACGCCTTTGAGCCGCTGCTGTGGATGGCGGCGGTCTGGCTCACGATGCGAATGGCCAGGACGCAGGAGCCAAGGCTTTGGCTCGCGATCGGGCTGGTCTGCGGCATCGGCATGGAAAACAAATATACCATGCTCCTTCCCATGGCGGGGCTTGCCGTGGGGCTGGTGCTCACGCCGCATCGTCGACTGTTCAAGAGCTGGTGGCTGGTCGGCGGCGTAGCCGCTGGAACGCTGGCCCTTCTGCCGAATCTGGTCTGGCTGATCGCGCATCATTTCCCGTTCCTGGAATTCGAACACAACACCCGTGGCACGGCCATGCAACTCATGCGTCCGCCGCTCGCCTTCGTTGCGGATCAGATCATGATCATGAACCCGCTATCGGCGCCGCTTTGGCTGGGCGGGCTCGCATGGCTGTTCCTCGCCAAGGACGCCCGGCCCGTTCGTTTCCTCGGCTGGGCGTTCCTGACGATTTTTCTCGTCCTGCTCATTCTTAAGGCGAAGAACTATTACGTCACACCCGCCTATCCGATGCTGTTCGCGGCCGGGGGCGTGGCCTTCGAGAAATGGAGCAGTAACCGGCAATGGTTGCGCGGTGCCTATGCAGGTGCGGTCCTGATCTCGGGCCTCGCTCTCGCGCCGTTCGTGCTACCGATACTCTCGATCGAGAATTTCATCGCCTATCAGCGTGCCTTCGGCGGTTTCCGACCGGTTGTATTCGAGAGGGCAGAGACCGGTCCATTGCCTCTGCAATTTTCTGCAGAGCTAGGCTGGAAGGAGATGGTGGCAGAGACCGCGCGCATCTACCACGGTCTGCCGTCCAAGGAACGGAAGACCACGGCAATCTTCGCAAACGATTATAGCGAAGCCGGGGCTATTGATTTCTATGGCCCGAAATATGGTCTGCCGCGCGCCATCAGCAACAATGTCAGCTACTGGCTGTGGGGGCCTCGCGGCTACACCGGCTCGAGCGTTATCGTGCTGGGCAGCGACGGCTCGGGCGACCGGGAGCATTTTCGGGAGGTCATCGTCGCAGGACGGGCCGGCACGCCGTTGTCACGGCGCGATGAGCATTTCGACATATTCGTCTGCCGTGGCCTGAACTCCGAGCTGCCCAAGCTTTGGCCCTCGCTGAAAAAATGGGGAACGTGAAGCTCGAATGGAAATGCGGTTTGCTCAAGGATACGAAATGCCGCTGGCGCTTAATCGGTGCCTTATTGCTGAGTTTGCGTAATCCGGGACGTTGGAGTTCGACCGGAACGACCGGGACGGGGCAGTTCTGCTTGGACGGAGCGCCGGGCCTGGGACAAACGCGCCATTCATGAAGGCAGTTCCTATGGCTGCTTCAGCCGACAGCTGTCATTTCGAAAAAGGCTCGGCTCGCCGGTGTCCGGGCACGACTGTTGATTCCGCGTTCCGCCGCGCCGTTAAACATGGCGAGTCTGCGCGAAAAAGTCGCGTGAGGGCGGCGTGCCGAATGGGCGGGCGTATTCCCGGCTGAACTGGGAAGTGCTTGCATAACCGACGGCGAGGGCCTTGGCGGTGTTCGCCCCTATGCCCGCTACTCGCAGCGCGCCGAGGCGCTATGGGCGCTGAGTGAACGGATCGTCGAGGAGAAGTTCTAAGCCTGAGAGCGGGGCAAGCACCGGAAAACTCACCCAGCCTGCCCCCGCCGGTCCTCATGCCGCCGCTGCTCGCAGGATCAGCTTCGCGATCTCGTCGGGGTGCGAGATCATCGAGAGGTGAGAGGCATCCACTTCGATCGTCCCCGCGCCCATGCGCCTGGCCATGAAACGCTCAAGGTCCGGGTTGATCGTGCGGTCTTGCTTGGACACGGCATAGAAGGAAGGTCGCGCCCGCCAGGCGGCACGCGTGGTGCGCGCCGCGGTCAAGGTTTTGTCGAACGGCTGCTGGACGGCATAGAGTACGCGGGCGCGGGCGGAGGGGATGTCGCCGGCGAAATCACGCAGGAATGCGTCTTCGCTGAGCCGTCCCTCATCGCCATCGAACACGATGCCGTCGGAGGCGGGCGGCGTGGGGAAGCACTTGGCCAGCGCGGCGTAGTCCTCACCGGCGTCGGGAGCACGCGCGGCGACATAGACCAGCGCGGACACTTTGAGATGCTCGCCCAGTTCGGACACGAGGACACCCGAGAAGGAGCGGCCTACGAACACGGTCGGCCCGTCCTGCCGGTCGAGAATGCGCCTTGCCGCCGCTATCGCAGACGGCAAATCGGTCAGCGGGTTCTGCACGGCGGTGGCATTGAGGCCCGCCGCCTGGAGCCGGGCGATTACCTCGCTCCAGCAAGAGCCATCCGCGAAGAGGCCGTGTACGAGCACAACGTTGCGGGCTCCTGTGGCTGCAGTGGGTGATGCCTGCACGGCGCTTGAGGTCCGCGCACCAAGCGAGCCTGCTGCGAGGGTAGCGGAAAACGTGCGTCTGTCGATCATGGGTAATCTCGTGGTTTCGAGGGTGAGTGAGGGAGCGGACCTACGCCGCTGTGTTCACCACAGCGCCTTGCCGATGGAGGCCCCGCCATCGACGAACAGGGTCTGCCCGGTGATAAACGCGGCCTCTTCGCTCATCAGGAAGGCGATGCCGGCAGCGATCTCGTCGGGCGTGCCGAAGCGCCCCATAGGGACACCGGCGAGGTAGCGCTTCTCTCCGGGCGAGCCGGGTTGGTTGTTGGCGCGGAACAACTCGGTCTCGGTCGGCCCCGGGGCGACGGCGTTGACGGTGATGCCGCTCGTCGCCAGTTCGAGCGCCCAGCTGCGGGTGAAGCTGACGAGCGCGGCCTTGGCTGCCGCATAGGCGGTGCGCTCGGGCGCGCCGAGCACGGTCAGGCTGGACACGTTGACCACGCGGCCCCACCTCCGCTCACGCATGCCAGGCAGCAGCGTCTGCACGGCCTGCACCGCCGGGTGCAGATGGACGCGCAGCACGTCGTCCAGCGCGGAAAGCTCCACTTCACCCAGCGTCTGTGGCAGGACGAGGCCGACATTGTTGACCACGCCATCGAAGGCATGGACGGCCGCCAGATCACGCAGAGCGTTGTTCGTGGCCTCCGTATTGCCAAGGTCGAGACGGACGAGCGTGCCGGGAAAGACGTCCATGGCGTGGCGCGCGATGCCTACGACATGATGCCCGGCATCGGCGAGGCGGTGCGAGAGGGCAAGGCCGATGCCCTTGCTGGCGCCGGTGACTAGGAAGGTGCGGGACATGCGCTGTCTCCTGATCGGGGAGGAATGCCCCGGATGCGGGCGCGTCCGGGGCAAAAGGTCGCGGGCTCAGGCCGTGATGGTGCTCGCCTTGCGCAGCGCGGGGAGCATGTCCTCGGGCTCGGGGCGGCGGGTGTAGTCGGGGTTGACCTCGGCATAGAGGATCGTGCCGTCCTGCCCGATCACGAAGCGCGCTGGCATCGGCAGGGTCCAGCTGGGATCGCCGTTGAAGCTGGGCAGATCGTTCTTCAGGCCCTTGTAGAGTTCGATCAGATAGTCGGGCAGCTCGAAGCGCAGGCCGAAGCTGGCGGCGACATCGTTGTGCGTGTCCGACAGGATCGGGAACGAGAGTTCGTTCTGGCGCATCGACTTGCGGCTGTTGGGCGCGGTCTGCGGCGAGATCGCGACGACGCTGGCGCCCAGTTCGGCGAAGGCGGGCGACGCGGCTTCCAGCGCCTGCAGTTCCATGTTGCAGTAGGGGCACCACACCCCGCGATAGAAGCTGACGACCAGCGGGCCCTTCGCCAGAAGCGCGGCAGAAGAGACCGGGTTGCCCTCGGGATCGCTGAGCGTGAAGGCCGGGGCCTTGTCGCCCGCCTTGAGCGCGCGGGTCGCGGCGCCCGAGGCGATCAGTTCGGCGGTGGCGCGGTGCATCGTCGTGATGACTGCGGGCGGCACGTTGTAGGGCGGCTTACCGGCTTCGAAATCGGCCTTGAAGGCATCGAGCTTGGCTTGAAGGGTCATGGTTGGGGTCTTTCCTGTTGAAGTGGTACGAGAAGGATTGCGCCACCGCGTGCGGCATCGGCAGCCGCGCCGGTGGACTAGGCGTCATTCCGCAGGGGAATGTTCGAGCACTTGCCGATGGAACGGATAGTCGGTGTATCCACGAGCATCGCCGCCGTAGAAGGTGGCGCGGTCGTAGGCGTTGAGCGGCGCGCCCTCGCGCAGCCTTGCGGGCAGGTCGGGATTGGCGATGAATGCGCGGCCGAAGGCGACGGCATCGGCATCGCCCGTCGCCAGGATCGCCTCGGCACTGGCGCCATCGAAGCCGCCTGCCGCGATGATCGTGCCGCCGAACGCCGCGCGAAGGTGCCTTGCGGCAACCGGCTCGGCCTTAGCGATCAGCTCGGTGCCCCGGATGCGCGGTTCGACGACATGGAGATAGGCGATGCCCAGGGCATCGAGCCGGCTTGCGGTATAGCCGAAGGTCGCGGCCGGGTTGCTGTCGTGCATCGCGCCGTAGCTGCCGCTGGGGCTGAGCCGCACGCCTACGCGCTCCGTTCCGAACGCGTCGATCGCGGCTTGTGTCACTTCGAGGAGGAAGCGCGCGCGGTTCTCGATGGGGCCGCCATAGTCGTCGGTACGGTGGTTGGTGCCGTCCTGCAGGAACTGGTCGGGCAGGTAGCCATTGGCGCCGTGGATTTCCACGCCATCGAACCCGGCTGCCCTGGCGCGGGCCGCGCCTTCGCCGAAACGGGCTACGATGTCGGGGATCTCGTCCCGGTCGAGCGCACGCGGCATCGAGAACGGCACCTCGCCGTCGGGACCATAGGCATGTCCATCGGCCCGGATGGCAGAGGGCGCGACTGGGGCAAGGCCGCCTGGCTGCAACGAGACGTGCGACTGTCGGCCCACGTGCCACAGCTGCATGACGATCCGCCCGCCCTTCGCATGGACGGCATCCGTTACCCGGCGCCAGCCAGCGATCTGCGCATCGTCATAGATACCGGGCGCGCCGGCATAGCCATAGCCCTCACGCATTACCGGCGTCGCTTCCGAGACGATCAGCCCGCCTTCACTCGCGCGTTGGGTGTAGTAGTCGACCATGAGGTCGCTCGGCAGATCGCCGGGGGCGGAGCGCATACGGGTCAGCGGAGCCATCACGACACGATGGCCGAGCTCCAGCGCGCCCGCATGGAAGGGCGTGAACAGTTTCGGCATGGGAAGTCTCCTGGGAAGGGCGCAGGCTCAATCCTGCGGAACGAGGGCTTCGAGGCGGGCGATGGCGCGCTGCACGGCAGGGCGCATCTCGATTTCGGCGTACCAGCGAGCCACATTCGGGCTCTGGTCGAAGTCGATGCCGGGGAAGGCGCGGCGCCACAGCCATCCGAAATGTGCGATGTCGGCGATGCTGAAGCTATCGCCTGCCACGAACGCGCGCTGTTCCAGAACCGCGTCGAGCAGGCCCAGCGTGCGGCGGGCTTCGCTGGAGAAGCGCTCGATCGCGATCGGCTGCGGCTCTGGGGCGAAGCGCAGGAAGAAGCCGGCCTGCCCGAAGGCGGGGCTCAGGGCGGAGGCGTGGAAGAACAACTGCTCGAACACGCGGGCGCGGCCTTGCGGATCGCTTGGGATCAGTTTTCCGGTCGTCTCGGCCAGATGGACGAGAATCGCGGCGCTTTCGGTAAGCACGAAGCTGTCCTCGACCAGGACCGGCACCTTACCATTGGCGTTGAGCGCGACGAAGGTCTCGGCCTTTTGCTCGCCCTTGCGAACGTTGACGGGGTGCAGCGTGTAACCGAGGCCAAGCTCCTCGAGCGCGATGGGAACTTTGACGCTGTTGGGCGTGGCGAAAGCATAGACGTCGATCATGGGCGGTGTCCTTTGCGGGCAGCGTGGAAGCGCTGGAGAACGGGAGCGGCGGCCACCATCAGCGCGCCCGCGGCATTGCCCGTGTCGAGGAACACCATCAGGCCATCGAACAGCGACGGAATGCGGTGGAGGCGGGAAAGGCAGGCGAGCATGGCAGCGGCCCCGTGCGTGGAAACCGCTCCGGGCAGTCCGAAGCGGTGCAGCACAATTGCCTCCGTCCTGCTGGACATGGCAGCCGTGCCGGGGTAATAAGCTTCATTCCAAGTAGGAATGGGAGTGCTGCAGTGGATCGCTTTCAGGCGATGACGACCTTCGTGCGCGTGGTGGACACCGGCTCGTTCTCCGCCGCCGCGCGCCAGCTTAATGTCGGCCAGCCCGCCGTGTCCAAGACCATCGCCGCGCTGGAGGACCGCTTGCAGGTCAGCCTGCTGATCCGCTCTACCCACGGCCTGACGCCGACCGAAGCCGGCGTGCGCTTCTACGAGCGGGCCCGAGCGGCCATAGCCGAAGCGGACGAGGCCGATCTTGCCGCGCGCGGCGCAGGGTCGGGGCTTGCCGGAACCTTGCGCGTTTCCGCCGCGACCACCTTCGCGCGCATTCATATCGTGCCGCTGCTGCCGCGCTTCCTCGCCATGCACCCGGACCTTGCCGTCGATGTGATTCTCGATGATCGTGTGATCGATCTTGTCGCGGAAGGGGTGGACGTCTCGCTGCGAATGGGAGCGCTGCCCGATTCCTCGGCCGTCGCGCGCAAGCTGGCGACGGGCACGCGCTCGGTACTGGCGACGCCGGGCTATCTCGCGCGCGCAGGAACGCCCACCAGCCCCGCGCAGCTCGCCGAACATGAGACCGTCGTTTACAGCCAGCTTTCCAACAGCTGGAGCTTCACGCGCGGGGGCGCGGAAGTCTCGGTATCCGTCAGCGGCAAGGTCCGCCTTAGCGCCGCGGAAGGTCTGCGCGCGGCGGTGCTGGCGGACATGGGGCTGACCATCGCCTCGGACTGGATGTTCACGCCGGAGCTGGAAAGCGGCGCGGTGGTGCGCCTGCTCCAGGACTGGTCGCTTCCCCTGCTTGATCTCTGGGCGGTGTTCCCAACCGGCCGCATGGCCAGCGCCAAGGCACGCGCCTTTGCCGATTTCGTGCAGCAGGCGATGGCCACGGGGCATTCCCCGCAAGTATAAGCGCTATCGCTTTGCCGCGTCGTCCGGGGCGCGTGGGGATGGGCTAGCTGGGTGGCACGCCGACCGATCGGTGCGGCCGCAACCCAGGAGTTTCCCATGTCCCGCTTCGAAACCTATCGCGATGCCTTTCCCCATGCCCGGCTCACCCGAAAGGACAACGGCGTCCTCGAAGTCGCGCTGCACAGCCATGGCGGCAAGCTGATCTTCGACGGCCATGCCCACGAGGAATTCGTCGACCTGTTCCACGCCATTGGTGAGGATCGCGACAACCGCGTCGTGATCCTCACCGGCAGCGGCGATGCCTTCATGGACACGATCAGCCCCGAAGGCTTCGATTTCTTCAGTCCGACCGGTTACGACAAGATCCTGCGCGAAGGGCGCAAGGTGCTCTCGAACATCCTCGACATCGAGGTGCCGATGATCACCGCGCTGAACGGCCCGGTGCGCCTGCACAGCGAATATGCGCTGCTGACCGACGTTATCCTCGCAACGCCCGAGACGGTGTTCCAGGACAAGCCCCATTTCGAGTTCGGCATCGTTCCGGGCGACGGCGTGCATCTGCTCTGGCCCGAGGTGATCGGCTCTATCCGCGGCCGCTACTTCCTGTTGACGCGCCAGGAACTGGACGCACAAACCGCAAAGGACTGGGGCGTGGTGAACGAGATCATCCCCGCGAACGGCCTGCTCGCCCGGGCACACGAGATCGCCGACAGCCTTGCCGCGCTGCCGCCGCTGACCAGCCGCTATACCCGCATCGCCCTGACCCAGCGCTTGCGCCGGCTCATCGACGAAGGCACGGGCTACGGCCTCGCTCTCGAAGGCATCAGCGCCGCGCAAGTCGCCCGCTCGATGGGCGCCGTCACCTGATCCATTCCCCTGCGGAATAAACACCTAGGGAATTTTTGCAGGAGACTGGTTGCCGCTGGACTGCACCATTCACCACCTTTGTAAAATCACTAACTTAGGTGGTTTTTTCGGGCGATTGTCTCGCACTTTGTCTTACATCCCCATCGCAGTGCACATCGACAAATTTGAGTGATTTTTGGCTCTGCGATAGGCTTTGTTGCGCAAATGACGGCAGGATTCCGTTCCTGAATCCGGTCGGTTAATGGGCGGGTGAGCAAACCGCCTCGCGCATGCTACCGCATGACGAACTGGAAGGCCTGCAACGCAGCGCTGGCACTTCAGGTCTGGTTTGATCCCGGGATGCAGTGGCTGTCCGCGCCCACCGGCAAGCGCGGGCGCCAGCCCGTCTTCTCGGACGCCGCGATCCAGGCATGCCTGACGCTGAAGGGGGTGTTCAAGCTTCCCTCGCGCAAGACCACCGGCATGGTCATCAGTCTTCTCGAGATGGTCGGGCTTGATTGGCCGGTGCCGGATTTCAGCACCTTGACCGGAAGGCAGAAGACCCTGCTTGTCGAGATCCCCTGTCAGCCCAGTTCTCAGCCCAGTTCGGGGCCGTTGCACCTGCTGATCGACAGCACGGGCATCAAGGCGGTTGGGGACGGGGAATAGTGGAGGCGCAAGCATGGTCCGTCCAAAAGACGCCAGTGGCGACAAGAAAAATCAGAGGCTTGTGCTGAGAAACCGTGGATTGCGTCCGGAAGTTGACACTTTTGCCCTGAACCTTGTCAACTGTGTCAACCTTGCCCCTTTGACAGGGTCGCCCCGGCGCACTTGCGCGCGGCGCTATTCACTGGCCCTTAATGCCGAGGCCCCCTATACCCTGACATATGACAACGACCCCGCGCGCTGCCCGCTCGTTCGCCTGCCTGCTTCTCCTGTCCCAGACCGCCGCGGTTCCGGTGTTCGCGCAGACGGTTGCGCCCGCCGTGAACGCGGCTGCAGCGCCCAAGCCCTGGCTTTACAAGAACAGCGATGTGCCGCCCGATCCGGACTGGAACTTCGGTGAGCTGTCAAACGGTCTGCGCTATGCCGTGCGGCACAACGGGGTGCCGCCGGGGCAAGTCTCGATCCGCGTCAGGGTGGACGTGGGTTCGCTCTACGAGACCGATGACGAGCGCGGTTATTCGCACCTGCTCGAACACATGCTGTTCCGGGAGTCCAAGTATATCCCTGAGGGCACCGCGATCGCGACGTTCCAGCGGCTTGGCGCCTCGTTCGGCACCGATACCAATGCCGAGACGACCACGACACAGACGGTGTTCAAGCTCGACGTGCCCAATGCGACGCCGACCTCGCTGGATACCGTGTTCAAGCTGGTATCGGGGATGGTGACGGCGCCCACGCTTTCGGCGCTCGACCTGAAGAAGGACCTGCCGATCGTGCTCTCCGAGATGCGCGACAACGGCGGTGCCTCGCGGCGGGTGCAGCAGGCGATGCAGAAGACGCTCTATGACGGCCAGCCGCTGTCGGACCGCGATCCGATCGGCACGCTGGGCTCTTTGCAGGCGGCGACGCCCGCCTCGGTCCGGGCCTTCTACACGCGCTGGTATCGCCCGCAGACGGTGACGGTGATCGTTGCAGGCGACGCGCCGGTGCCCGCGCTGGAAGCCTATGTGAAGAAGTGGTTCGGCGACTGGCAGGTGCCCGGCAAGGTCACGTCGCAGCCCAGCTTCGGCGAGCCGGTGGCGCCTGCGGGCAGCGATCCGAAGAACCCTGTGGGCGCGACGAAGGTGATGGTCGAGTCCGATCTGCCGCCTTCGCTGATGTATGCCGTGCTGCGACCCTGGCATCAGGTGAACGATACCATCAAGTACAACCAGGGCCTGATGATCGACCAGCTGGCGCAGGCGATCATCAACCGTCGTCTGGAAACCAGGGCGCGGGCAGGCGGGAGCTTCCTGACCGCTTCGGTCGATCAGGAGAATGTCGCGCGGTCGGCCAATTCCACTTTCGTCTCGGTGACGCCGCTGGGCGACGACTGGAAGGGCGCTCTGCACGATGTGCGCGCGGTGATCGCCGATGCGATGACCCGTCCGCCGACGCAGGAGGAGATCGACCGCGAGGTCGCCGAACTCGACGTCTCGTTCCAGGTGCCGGTTGAGCAGCAGGCGATCCTGCCCGGCGGCAAGCTGGCCGACGATCTCGTGAACGCACTCGATATTCACGAGACCGTCGCCGCGCCCAAGGATGTGCTGAACATCTTCCGCAGCTCCAAGCCGCTGTTCACGCCGGACGCCATCCTGGAGCACACGCGCCAGATCTTCAGCGGCACGGTGACGCGCGCGATGTTCACGGTGCAGAAACCCGGCGTTGCCACCGATGCACAGCTTCACGCAGCGCTTGCGGCACCGGTAAAGCCGGACGAAAGCGTGCGTGAGGACATGAAGCCCGTGTCCTTCGCCAACATGCCAGCCATTGGCGCGCCGGCAGCGCCGACGGCGGTGGCGCCTATCGGATTGCTCGGCATCCAGCAGCTGACTTTCGCGAACGGCGTCAAGGCGCTGCTCTGGCCGGCCAAGGAAGAGCCGGGCCGGGTCATGGTGAAGGTTCGTTTCGGTGGCGGCTACGGCGCGGTGGCGCCCAAGGATGCGACCTATCTGGCGCTGGGCGACATGGCGCTGGTGGGCGCTGGCGAGGCGACGCTGAACCAGAACGACCTCGACCGCATCTCCACCGGACGCAAGCTGGGCTTCGATTTCGATATCGACGACGGCTCGTTCCAGTTCCAGGCAGAGACGCGCCCGTCCGACCTCGCCGATCAGCTCTATCTGTTCGCCGCCAAGCTCGACATGCCGCGCTGGGACAAGGGCCCGTTTGAGCGGGCAAAGGCCGCCGCGAAGATCCAGTACGATACTTTCGCCAGCTCGCCGCAGGGCATTCTCAACCGCGATCTGAATTACTATCAGCACGGGCAGGACCTGCGCTATGCAACGCCCACGCCCGCGCAGATCGACAAGACCGACATGGCCGATTTTCAGCGCGTGTGGAGCCGCCAGCTCGCCAGCGGTCCGGTCGAAGTGCAGATCTACGGCGACTTCGATCAGGCCGCCGCTATTGCCGCGCTGACCAAGACTTTCGGCGCGCTGAAGCCGCGTACCACCACCGATGCGCAGGCCGTCGTGCCGGTGGGCGTGCCTTCGCCCTCGACCCAGCCGATCCGCGTCGGCCACCACGGCGATGCCGATCAGGCGGCGGCGGTGATCTCGTGGGCGACCGGCGGCGGATCTGACGACATCGCGCAGTCGCGCCAGCTGGAGATCCTCACGCAGCTGTTCTCCAACCGCCTGATGGACGCCATGCGCGAGAAGCTGGGCGCGGCCTATTCGCCCTATGTGTTCTCCAGCTGGCCGATCGACGAGAAGGCAGGCGGGGCGATAACGGCAGTTGCACAGATCGAGCCCGACAAGGTGCCGCTGTTCTTCCAGACGGCGGACGACATCGCCCAGAACCTGATCGACAATCCGCCGACGGCGGATGAACTCGCGCGGGTGATCGAGCCGCTGCGTCAGCAGGTGACGCGCGCCGCTTCGAGCACGGCGTTTTTCATGGACCAGCTGGAGGGCGCAACATGGGATCCCAAGCGGATCGCGGCCGTGCGCACGATTCTGCCCGATTATACGCAGACGACCCCGCAGGCGATGCAGGCACTGGCAGCCAAATATCTCGGCAAGGGCAAGAGCTGGCGGCTGGAAGTGCTGCCTGACCCCAAGGCCGTGACGAAGAAAAAATGAAGCACGGCGCTGGTTTAGCGCCCGGTGTCCGCCAGCCTGGGGAATCGCTGGGCCTGATCGACGTAATCGAATATGCCGATCGGGCTTTCGATCTTTGCAAAAATTACCGAAAGCGGTAAAGGGCGCCCCTTGCGTGATCGTCGGCAGAGTCCAAATCTGGCCGGCAGGGAGAAATCGCGCGCCAACATGGAGTAAACGACGTGGCTAGCAATTGGACCCCGGATGGCTGGAAGGCGAAGGAAGCCCGCCACCTCCCGGTATATGGCGATGTGGAACAGCTTGGCGCGGTAGAGGCCACGCTTGCGAAGTTTCCGCCGCTGGTCTTTGCTGGCGAGGCGCGCGAACTGAAGAAGGATCTGGCCGAAGTGGCGGCGGGTCGCGGTTTCCTGCTGCAGGGTGGCGATTGCGCCGAGAGTTTCGCCGAATTCCATCCCGACAACATCCGCGACACCTTCCGCGTGCTGTTGCAGATGGCCGTGGTGCTGACCTTCGCAGGCAAGCAGCCGGTGGTGAAGGTCGGCCGCATGGCAGGTCAGTTCGCCAAGCCGCGCTCGGCGCCGACCGAGACGATCGGCGGTGTCGAACTGCCCAGCTACCTCGGCGACATCATCAACGGCGTGGAGTTCGATGCGGAGACGCGCCGCAACGATCCCGAGCGCATGGTCAAGGCCTATGCACAGTCGGCATCGACGCTCAACCTGCTGCGCGCTTTCGCCAGCGGTGGCTATGCGAATCTGCGTCAGGTCCATCAGTGGACGCTGGAGCACATCAATCGCAGCCCCTGGGGTGAGCGCTTCTCGCAGATGGCGGATCGCATCGGCGAGGCGCTGGACTTCATGGCGGCCTGCGGGGTGAACCCGTCGACCGTGCCGCAGCTTCAGGGCACCAATTTCTATACCAGCCATGAAGCGCTGCTGCTGCCCTACGAGCAGGCACTGACCCGTCGCGATTCGCTGACCGGCGACTGGTACGATTGCTCGGCCCACATGCTGTGGATCGGCGATCGCACGCGCTTCGAAGGCTCGGCCCATGTCGAGTTCCTGCGCGGCGTCGGCAATCCCATCGGCATGAAGTGCGGACCCAGCCTTGAGCCCGACGCACTGATCCGCATGCTCGACACGCTGAACCCGGCGCGCGAGCCCGGTCGCATGACGCTGATTGCACGCTTCGGCCACGATAAGGTCGAGGCAGGCCTGCCCAAGCTGGTGCGCGCGGTGAAAGCCGAAGGGCACCCGGTGGTGTGGTCGTGCGATCCGATGCACGGCAACGTCATCAAGTCCGACAGTGGCTTCAAGACCCGTCCGTTCGACCGTATCCTCTCCGAAGTGCGCGGCTTCTTCGCGGTACACCGCGCCGAGGGCACGCATGCGGGCGGCGTCCATGTCGAGATGACGGGGCAGGACGTGACCGAATGCACCGGCGGTGCCATCGCCATCACCGACGAGGCGCTGAAGGACCGCTACCACACGCACTGCGATCCGCGCCTCAACGGAGCCCAGTCGATCGAACTGGCGTTCGAGATGGCAGACCTGCTCAATCTCGAAATGTCGGAAGGCCGCCGCGAAGCAGCTTGATCGCCTGATCACAAGCAAACCGAGACAAGCGCGGCGGGAGAGATTCCGCCGCGCTTTTTCGTGCAGTCCCCGGCCCTCGCGGATACATGCTGAAACATGTCGATACGCAAAGCGAACAGATGCACTCTTGTTCGCGGATGACCGTGCTCGATAAGGGCGCAAGGCATCATCAGCAGGAGGGAGAAATGTCATGCGGCTTCGCATAGCAATGTGGTTCGCGACACTGATCGCGGCATTCGCGCTGACGTCAGGTGCGGTGCAGGCCAGAAACGCATCGGCCGGGCAGTCGCTCGCGGTCGTCAGGCCGGCGGTATCGTGTGCAGCCTTGTCAGCAACCGACCTGACCGCGATTGGCGGTGCGGGCAGCAGCGTGATCTCGGCAACGCTCGGCAAGAGCGACGGCATCGAAGTGTGCGACGTCAAAGGCACGCTGGCCCCCAAGGTGAGTTTCGAGGTTCTGCTGCCAACCAAGACCTGGTCGCAGCGCTATCTGCAGGTCGGCTGCGGAGGGCTTTGCGGAGACATCACCCTGCGTTCCGGCGCATCGAGCGGCTGCAAGGTGCTGAACGATGGCGGTTTCGTTATGGCGGCGACCGACATGGGGCATACCGGGCAGAGCGGCGAATGGGGCCTCGATGACCAGCAGCGTGCCGATTTCGCTTATCGGGCAGAGCATATCACCGGCCAGGCCGCCAAGCTGCTGATCCGCAAGTTCTATGGGCGCGCCCAGAAATTCGCCTATTTTAACGGCTGCTCCGACGGCGGGCGCGAGGCGTTGATGGAAGCGCAGCGTTTCCCGGACGATTTCGATGGCGTGATCGCCGGTGCCCCTGCCATGCTGTTCCAGGTGCAGAACACGCTGTACCATGGCTGGATGGCCACCGTGAACCGCGATGCGACAGGCCATAACATCCTGCTCTCCGCCAAACTGCCGGCGTTGCATGCGGCAGTGCTCGCGGCGTGCGACGGCAACGACGGCGTGACGGACAGCATCGTCGCCGTTCCTGCCGGGTGCCGGTTCGACCCCGCGGTTCTGGCCTGCAAGACCGGACAGTCTGGCAACGCCTGTCTGACCGCAGCCGAAATCGATGTGGTGCGCAAGTTCTATGAGGGGCCCCGCGATCCCAAAACGGGTGCGCCGCTGACCGCCGGGCAGCCGCTCTATGGTTCGGAACTCAACTGGCAGGGCATCTATGTGCCGGACAGCGATGGCGGCATGATGATGAGCACGATGATTGTGCCGCCGGTCTGGAAGGACATCGCTTTCGTTCCGCCGCGCACCACGGCGACGATGGCGGATTGGACTTTCGATACCGCCACGCTCGATGCCCTGCGAGTGCGCCACACGCTGTTCGATGCCACCAATGCGAACCTCAACGCCTTCGCGGCGCGTGGCGGCAAGCTGATCCTGTGGCATGGCCTTGGCGATCCGCATATTTCGCCCGCGAACACGGTTTCGTACCAGCAGGCGATCGAAAAGGCGATGGGCCGTGATCGCGTGAACGGATTTGAGCGCCTTTATCTGCTTCCCGGTGTTGCCCATTGCGGCGGTGGACAGGGCCCATCCGCGCTCGATCTGCTGTCGGCGATGATGGCCTGGGTCGAGGGAGGTCATGCGCCCGATGCGATCCTGACATCGACTACGGCGACGGAGAGTTCGTTCGGTCAACCGACTACTGGAGGCAGCAAAGGAGGCACCCGACAGGGCCCGCCGCCGATGGCCAAGCTGGACACAGCAGCGCTACCGGCCATGACCCGCCCGGTCTATCCCTATCCTTTCGTCGCGAAATACAAGGGCACGGGTGACTACACCAAAGCGGTGAACTGGGAGAAGGGCGCTGCGGCGCAAGTCGTTGCGTTGCAGCCCTGGCCGGGTAGCGACCTGTTTGCGCCGTTCACTTTCACTGGAAAGTGACTTTATGCGCTAGGCCCGGCGAGAGCATCGCCGGGTCTCGTTGTTGCACGCTCTCCGGTCAGACCGGCAGGCCGACGTAATTCTCGGCGATGGAGCGCTGGGCGGCCTCGCTGGAGGCGATGTAATCCAATTCGGCCAGTTGCATCCGCCGCTCGAACGGGCCGTCCTCGGGGAAGCGGTGCATCAGGCGGGTGAGCGACCAACTGAACCGCTCCGATTTCCATACGCGGGCCAGCGCCTTTTCCGAATAACCGATCACGGCCTCTACATCGTTCCTGCCGAAGAAGGCGATCAGGGCTTCGGCGGCGTAATGCACGTCGCTGGCGGCGAGGTTCAGGCCCTTGGCGCCCGTCGGGGGAACGATGTGCGCAGCATCGCCGCAGAGCAACAGGCTGCCGTGGCGCATCGGTTCGAACACGTAGGAGCGTAAGGGGGCGATCGACTTTTCCAGCGCGGGCCCGCGCGTGATGTGCGCGGCGGCATCGGGGCCGAGGCGGATCGCCAGTTCGTCCCAGATGCGATCGTCGCTCCAGTCCTCGACCTTCTCGGTCAGCGGTACGTCCACATAGTAGCGGCTGCGCGTGTGGCTGCGCTGCGAGGCGAGCGCGAAGCCGCGTTCGTGGTTGGCATAGATCAGCTCGTGATTGCACGGCGGCACGTCGGACAGGATGCCGAGCCAGCCGAAGGGATAGACCCGCTCGAAATGGCGCGCGACCGAGGCGGGGATCGCCTGGCGCGAGGGGCCGTGGAAGCCATCGCAGCCGACGACGATGCGGGCCTCGATGCGGTGCTCGGTGCCGTCCCTGGTATAGGTCACGCTGGGCGTGTCGCTCTCGATATCGTGCAGCGCGACATCGCTCGCCTGATAGATGACTTCGAGGCCGCGTTCCTCGCGCGCCTCCATCAGGTCGCGGGTCATTTCGGTCTGACCGTAGACCATGACCTGCTTGCCGGTCAGTGCCCTGATGTCGATGCGGATCAGGCGCTCGCCGTCAGCGAGGTTGAAACCGTCGTGGGGCAGGCCTTCGGCCTTCATCCGGGCATCGAGCCCGAGGCGTTCCATCATCGCCACCGTACCCTGTTCGAGCACGCCGGCGCGGATGCGCGAGAGGACGTAATCGGGGCTCTGGCGTTCTAGGACGATGCAGTCGATCCCTTCGCTCTTGAGCAAATGACCTAGCAACAAGCCCGCAGGCCCTGCGCCGATGATGGCGACTTGACGCTTCATGCAAACTCTCCCGTGCGCCCGTCGAACGGGCCTTGGTGTTGGTGTGAAGTTTGACATTCGGGGCGGTTTGAGGAAGGGTCCGGCAGGACAAAGATTGGTACTTTCGAGACAAACATGATCTTGCATCGCGTTGCTTCCGTGCCTGTCTATGCGCTCTATGGCGAGGAGCAGCCGGTCGAGACGCCGGGCTTTGCGCATATCGAGACGATCGCGGCCCGGTCTTCGCTGCACGACTGGGAAATCGGCACGCATCGCCATCGCAGCTTCGTGCAGGTGCTGATCGTCCAGCAAGGGGAGGTGGAGGTAAGCCTTGGTGACGAACGCGTCGGTCTTCCCGCGCCGGCCTTCGTGGCGGTTCGCGCGGGGATCGTCCATGGCTTTCAGTTTCGCCCGCAGACCCATGGTGTGATCCTGACGCTGGCCGCCGATTATGAAGGCGTCGCGCGGGCGCCGACGCTGGCGGCGATGCTCGAGCACGGTGGCTACGGCGCAATGGCGCCGGACGAGGCCGCGCGGGTGGAGCGTCTGACCGACGAACTGCTCGATCTTACCGGAGACTGGCGCGAGCCCGATGCCCTGTTTCACGCTCTCGTGGCGGCGCTGCTCCATGCAGTCCAGCGTGCGGCCCGTGCTGGGGCAGGCTATGACATAGAGCCGCGGATGGTGCAGTTCCACGATCTGGTCGAGAGGCACTATCGCGACAGTCGCGATCTCGCGTTCTTCGCTGGCGAAATGGGCGTGACCACGCGCACGCTCACCCGGTTGACGGTCGCCCGGACAGGGTTGCGGCCCATCGAACTGGTCAACCGCCGTCGGGCGGCGGAAGCGCGTCGGCTGCTGCGCTATTCCAATGCCAGTGTGGCGCAGATCGCCGATACGCTGGGATTTGCCGACGTGTCTTATTTTTCGCGTTTCTACATGCGGATGACGGGGCAGCGCCCAAGCCGCGATCGGCATCCTACAGTATTCGGGCAATATGATAATAAACGCTAATGACATTCAATAATGATAATGTAGCCCTATCTGCTTTACCTTCGAGAGAGAGCGGCCTAACGGCGATGGTTTCCGGCCGGGCGGTGCGAGCCTGGCGTTGACCTGAGACCATGATGTTCCGTCCGTCCGTTGGCCGCCCTGCTTTCCATGTCCGATTACTTCTGTCCGCGGCTGCCTCCGCCGGATTGGTGATCGGCGCAAACGCGCATGCGGAGGCAGATGCAGGCGATGACGCGAAGGACAAGTCGGTCATCCACGTCACCGGGCATGCCGATAGCGACGGGATGATGCCCGCTCAGGACAGCGCGGCGGCGATCAGCGAAGTGACCGCAGACTTCCTCAAGCTCCAGCCGCCGACGCTGAACGCCTTCCAGATGGTCAGCCTGTTGCCCGGCGCGAATGTCGCATCGAGCGATCCCTATGGCCTCTCGACCAGTTCGGGCATCACCATGCGTGGTCTCGGGCAGGACGAGATCGGCGTGCTGATGGAAGGCGCGCCGCAGAACGACATCGGCTATTATTACGCCTACCCCTCGCAGTTCGCCGATACCGAGAACCTGCGCTCTGTCGCGCTCAGCCCCGGTTCCGTCGATCTCAGCGCCCCTGTGGTGAACGGCGCGGGCGGCCTGCTCTCGGTTGCGCTGGCGGACCCGGAAAAGACGATGGGGGGGCTGCTCGACCTGTCGCTTGGCTCGTACGATCAGCGCCGCATCTTCGCGCGCTTCGATACCGGCACCATCGGCAACACCGGCCTGCGCGCGTTCGTGTCGTACTCCGACACGCGCGCCGATAACTGGCGCGGCGCGGGCGTGGACAAGCGCCGCCATCTCGACTTCAAGCTGCTGAACGAATGGGGTGAGGGCAATCGCGCCGCGCTGGCGGTGTCGTTCAACGAGGCGGATTCGTCGGTCTATCCCGGCCCGACGCTGGCGGACTGGAAGGCCTATGGCCGCCATCAGGGCTACGACGCCAGCTATGACGCGGCGGACGGCGGCAATCTGAATTACTGGCGGCTCTACCGCGCGCCGTTCCGTAACTTGTACCTCTCTGCGCCGGTTCACCTGAAACTGGCGGACAACCTCGATCTGGACAGCGCCAGCTATCTCCAGTTCGGCTACGGCAACTCGCCCTATGGCACCCAGTTGAGCGAGGAGGGCAACTACCTCGGCACCGAGGCGCTGGCGCCGATCACGCTGGCCAATGCGGTCGACGGCACGGCGAACGTGCTGGGCAACTACACCGGCAAGCAGCTGCGTGCAGGCGAAGTCGTCAGCCTGACCTGGACCACCGGACGGCACAAGATCACCGCCGGGCTCTGGGGCGATTACGGCACTGATCGCGTGCTCCAGACCTATACCGCGCTCAACGCCGATGGCACGCCGACCGCGATCTGGGGCCATACGAAAGATGCAATCCGCACCGCTGATGGCCGTCTGCTGGCCTACGAAAACATCAAGACAACGACAGTCACCAAGGGCTTCTTCGTTGCCGATACGATCACGGTCAATCCGCGCCTGACGATCGACGTGGGCTTCAAGGGCGTCGATTTCCTGCGCCATGGCCGCAACTACCTGCCCGGCGATCAGACCACGGTGCATGCCGACAGCTTCGCCGCGCTGCCGCAGGCGGCGGTGCGCTACAAGCTGGACGATCATAACCAGTTCTTCGCGAACGTGACCACGCATTTCCGCGCGCCGGACGAGTTCTCGCTTTACGACAGCTACGACGGCGGCGAAGTCACCTCGCAGGGCGTGAACGGACTGAAGAACGAGTATTCGGTGTCCGAGGAGTTGGGCTGGCGCTATTCGGGCAGCCGCATGGCGATCACGCTGACCGGCTTCCACTACCACTTCCGCAACCGGCAGGTCTCGACCGTGGTCGATTCCGACGGCGCACTCGTCAACGCCACGGTCAATGCCGGGCGCCAGACTTCGTGGGGTATCGACGGCGAGATCGACTATCGCCTGAACGATGCCGTCAGCCTCTATGCCTCGGGCGAATGGCTGCGCGCGAAGAACGACGACGATCTGCCGGTGGGCGATGACTATCTGCCGACCAAGGGCAAGGATGCGGTCGCCAGCCCGCACTACCAGCTGGGCTTTGGCGGGCGTTATGACGGGGGCCTGTTCTTCGGCACGCTCGGCGTGAAATATGTCGCTGCGCAGTATGCGACCTTCATGAACGACGAGCGCATTCCCGGTTTCGCCAATGTCGATGCCGGGATAGGCATGCATCTGGCCGGACTGATCGACGGCAAGCGCACCGATCTGCGCGTTAACGGCATGAACCTGTTCAACGCCCATGCGCTGTCCGGTGTGCAGTCGATCACCACCAATGCGCAGGGTACCTTGGGCCGCAACGGCACCGTGATCGAGGGTTCGGCGCCTGCGTACTACATCGCCAGCGGCCGAGCGGTGATGGTCACGCTGACGCGGGGGTTCTGACGACGCGGATGGCCGACACCGATCCTCGACACGCCGACCACCGCGTCCACGGCATGGGCACCGGGCTGGAGGCGCCGACCTGGGCGCCGATCTCGGTGGAAGAGGCGGCTGAGGTCGTGGCGCGATTCCCGGCAGCGGGGGCGCTTGAAGGGATCGAATGGCACTCGCCCCGTCCGTTCTCGGCGGGAGCCTTGGTCGTCTCTGAGCAGGGCACGTTCTTCCTCAAGCGCCACCATCTGTCGCTGCGCGACGCGGCGGGGCTGGCTGAGGAGCATGCTTTCATCGCGCACCTGCGCGAACAGGGCGTGCCGGTGCCCGAGGTTCTGACGGCGGACAACGGCAGCGGTACGGTGGTCTCCGGTGACTGGATCTATGAACTCCATGGCCGGGTCGGCGGGGTGGATCTCTATCGCGAGCGGCAGTCGTGGACGCCGTTCCTCTCGCCCGCCCATGCCCGTGCGGCAGGTGCGGCGCTGGCGCGGCTGCACGATGCCGCCGAGAGCTTCGATGCCCCGGCGCGGGATGTGCGTCCGCTGGTCTCCAGCTTCACGATCCTGCCTGCCGCCGATCCGCTGGCGCAAGTCGAGGCCTATATCGCCGCACGGCCCGCGCTGGCGAGGTTCCTTGCCGACAAGCCGTGGCGCGAGACTTTCGCGCGGCTGCTCGCCACATGGAGCGAGGGGTTGGCGGAGCGCCTGTCCGCGCAGCCAGAGTTGTGGACGCATAACGACTGGCACCCCTCGAACCTGATGTGGGACGAGGCGGGCGAAGTGGCTGCCGTGTTCGATTTCGGGCTGGCGGACCGGACCTGTGCGCTCCACGATCTGGCGACCGCGCTGGAGCGCTGCGTGATCGCGTGGCTGCGGATCGGCGAGGGTGCGCCGCTGGCGGACTTTCCCGCAACGCTGGCGCTGATCGAAGGCTATCACGCGGTGCGGCCGCTTTCTGGTGAGGATCGCCGCACGCTCGTCGCGTTGCTGCCGCTGGTGCATTTCGAGTTCGCGCTGTCCGAAGCCGACTATTTCGCAGGCGTGCTCAATGATGCGGACAGTGCGATGCTCGCCTGGCAGGGTTATCTGATCGGCCACGCGGACTGGTTCGAGAGCGAGGAAGGCCGGGCGCTATTGAGCGTGGTTTCCGGCGAAGGTGCCGGGGAAGGACAGGCCGCATGACGCCTCTGGAAATCGCGGGGGTTGTCGTCAGCGCGCTCGGCATCTGGCTGACCGCGCGGCGGGCAATGCTGTGCTGGCCGGTCAATTTCCTCGCCTGCGCGCTGTACTTCGTGCTGTTCTTTCAGGTGAAGCTCTATGCCGACATGGTGCTGCAGGCGCTGTTCGGCCTCGCGATCCTCTATGGCTGGTTCGACTGGGCACGTGGACGCGACGATAGCGGAGCGGTGATCGTCGCCCCGCTGGCGTGGAGCAAGGCCGCGCTCGGCCTTCTCATCGGCGCCCTGGGGGCGGTGGCCATCGGCACGCTGACCAGCCGCTACACCGATGCGGCGCTGCCGTGGATGGATGCCTCGCTCTCCAGCTTCAGCCTTGTCGCGCAAGTGTGGACCGCGCGGCGGCACCGCGAAAGCTGGCTTTTGTGGATCGCGGTGGACGTGATCTACGTGGGCATGTTCGCCTTCAAGGGCCTGCTGTTGACCGCCGGGCTCTATGCGCTGTTCGTCGCGCTCGCCGTGCTCGGCTATCGCCGCTGGACCCGCGCGATACGGAGCGTTTCGGCCTGAGGCCAGCCTAGAACAAACCGCGCGCTCGCGCATTGTACTCCGACGGGCAGTTTGGTTTTCGGGGTGCGATGACTTTACAGCAGTGGCTCTCGGTGGGCCTCCTTTGCGGCATGATGGCGCTGTTCGTGTGGGGGCGGTTCCGCTTCGATGTGACCGCGATCATCGCGCTGCTTGCCGGGATTGCGCTCGGCCTCGTGCCGCCCGCCAAGGCGTTCTCCGGCTTTTCGGACGATATCGTCATCATCGTCGGCTCGGCGCTGGTGCTGTCCGCCGCCGTGCAGCGCTCCGGTCTGATCGAGCGGGCGCTGGACCGCTTCGCGCATCGTCTGCGACGCCCCGGCTCGCAACTGTTCGCTCTGACCGCGACGGTCGGTGTCGCCTCAGGCCTCATCAAGAACATCGGCGCGCTGGCGATGCTGATGCCCGCCGCCTCGCAGCTGGCCAAGCGCAGCAAGACCAACCCTTCGCGCTTCTTCATGCCGATGGCCTTCGCCTCGCTGCTGGGCGGGCTGACCACGCTGGTCGGCACCTCGCCCAACATCATCGTCAGCCGCGTGCGTGAGGAGATGACCGGGCAGCCTTTTCGCATGTTCGACTATCTGCCGACCGGCCTTGGCCTGCTGGTGATCGGGCTCATTTTCCTGCGTTTCGGCAACCGCATGCTGCCCGAGCGGCAGGCGGCGGCGACCATGGGCGAGGCGCTCAACATCTCGGCCTATACCACCGAGGCGACCGTGCAGGAGGGCTCTGCCGCCATCGGCACCACCATCGCGCAGTTCGTCGAGGACCACGAGAACGAGATCGAGGTGACGGCGGTGCTGCGCCGGGGCCAGCGCGCCGAAGTCCACCCGCAGATGCCGATTGCCGAGGACGATGTGCTGATCCTTGTCGGCGATCCCGATGCCCTCGAACGCGCCATCGCCGGTTCGGGCATGGCGCTCCACGATCCCGACGACGAGGATGACGCACCGGGGGCGGACGAAGTGGGCGTGATCGAGGCGGTGGTGACGGCGGGCTCGGTACTGGTCGGCTCCACCGCCGCACGGCTGATGCTGAAGGAGCGCATGGGCCTGCGCCTGATCGCCATCGCGCGCGAGGGCGAGCGGCTGCGCAACAAGCCTACCGGCGTTGCCATGCAGGCGGGCGACGTGATCGTCCTGCAGGGCGTGCTTGATGCGATGCCCGGCCGCCTGCGCCAGCTGGGCGTGCTGCCGCTGGCCGAACGCACGATCTCGCTGGGGCGCGAGCGCAAGGGCTGGCTGGCGCTCGCAATCCTCGGCGTCGCCATGGCGGCCACGGCGACCGGGCTGGTGCCGGTGGCGGTCGCCTTCTTCGCGGGCGCGGGGCTGGTGCTGATCACCGGCGCGCTTCCGGCGGAGGATGCCTATGAAGCTATCGAATGGCCGATCCTGATCATGCTGGGGGCGTTGATCCCGGTCAGCGAAACACTCCAGAGCACCGGCGCGTCCGACGTGATGGCGACGCAGCTTGCGCATCTCGCGGCGCATCTGCCGCCGTGGGGGGCGGTGGCGCTGGTGCTGCTCGCCTCGATGGCGGTGACGCCGTTCCTCAACAACGCGGCGACGGTACTGGTGATGGCGCCCATCGCGGCCGTCTTTGCGCACGACCTTGGCTACCGCCCCGATGCGTTCCTGATGGCGACGGCGATGGGGGCGGGCTGCGATTTCCTCACGCCCATCGGCCACCAGTGCAACACGCTGGTGATGGGGCCAGGGGGCTATCGTTTCGGGGACTACGCAAGGCTGGGCGCGCCGCTCTCGCTGCTGGTGCTGGTGCTGGGAACGCCGCTCGCCATCGCGGTATGGCCGCTGCATTGATGGGTTGCGCTGGACGTTTGTGCCTCTGCCGCCTAGGCTGTGCCATTCCTGCCGTCCGTTTCCGGGCCGCTTTCTCTCGACCTTTCAATCGATGACAGGATGAAGACGTGATCGAACAACAGGCCATCGTGATCGCGCTGATCGGCGCGCTGGGCATCGGGGCGCAGTGGATCGCCTGGCGCACCGGCTGGCCCGCCATCGCGCTGATGCTGCTGGCGGGAATCATCGCCGGGCCGGTGACGGGGCTGATCGTCCCCTCGCACACCTTCGGCGAACTGCTGGAGCCGGTGATCTCCATCGCCGTGGCGCTGATCCTCTTCGAGGGCGGCCTCAGCCTCAATTTCCGCGAGTTGCGCAACACCGGAACGGCCGTGCAGCGCCTGCTGGTGCTGGGCGTGCCCATCGGCTGGGGCCTCGGCGCGCTGGCGTGCTACTATGTCGCGGGGCTGGTCTGGCCGGTGGCGATCCTGTTCGCCGGCATTCTCGTGGTGACCGGGCCGACCGTGGTGCTGCCATTGCTGCGCCAGAGTAATGTCGCCTCGCGCCCTGCCGCGATCCTCAAGTGGGAAGCCATCGTCAACGATCCGATGGGCGCGCTGCTGGGCGTCGTCACCTACGAATATCTGCGCCGCGCGGATGCGGGCGGCACTTTGCTGAGTGTGGTGATCTCGCTGATCGGTGCGGCGATCCTCGCCTGCGTGATCGGCTATGCCGCCGCGCGCGCGGTGGGCTGGGCTTTTCCGCGCGGTCATGTGCCTGAGTATCTGAAAGCCCCGGTGCTGCTGGTGACGGTAATCGGCGTCTTCGTGCTCTCGAACCTGATCCAGCAGGAGACCGGCCTGCTGACCGTGACGGTGATGGGCGTGGCGCTGGCCAACATGCGCCTGACCTCCTTGCGGGATATTCGCCCGTTCAAGGAGAACGTCACCGTCCTGCTGATCTCGGGCGTGTTCGTGCTGCTGTCCGCCTCGCTCAACTTCGATGTGCTGCGCCAGTTCGAGTGGCGCTTCCTCGCCTTCCTGCTCTCGCTGCTGTTCATCGTGCGCCCTGCCGCGGTGCTGCTCAGCCTCGCGTTCAGCAAGATCCCGTGGAACGAGCGCTTGTTGGTCGCGTGGATCGCACCGCGCGGTATCGTGGCCGTCGCGATCTCGGGCCTGTTCGCGCTGCGGCTGGCCAACATCGGCTATGGCGACGGCACGATCCTGATCACGCTGTCGTTCTCGGTCGTGGTGGCGACGATCCTGTTCCACGGCTTCTCGATCAAGACCGTCGCGCGGTTGCTGAAAGTCACCGGCGCGCCGCGTCGCGGCCTGCTGGTGGTGGGTGCGACGCCGTGGAGCTACTCGCTGGCCGAGCAGCTGACGCAGATGGAAGTGCCGGTCACGCTGTGCGACACCAGCTGGCAGCGCCTTGCCAGCGCCCGGCAGGCGGGCATCCCGACCTATCATGGCGAGATCCTGTCCGAAGCCACGCATGAGCGGCTCGATCTCGGGCAGTTTCTGGCGCTGGCGGCAGTCAGCAACAACGAGGCGTACAATGCGCTGATCTGCAACGAGTTCGCTCCCGAGATGGGCCGCGACAACGTCTATCAGCTCGGCGATGCCAGCGACGAGGAAGACCATCGCGCGCTGCCTGAATCGCTGCGCGGGCGCGCGCTGTTCGCGGCGGGCCACGGCGTGGAGGACATCTTCCGGCGCGAGCGCGAAGGCTGGTCCTTCCGCAAGACGCGCATTTCCGAACAGTTCGATTTCGAAACGGCGCAGGCCGATTTGCCCGACGGTACGGACATGCTCCTGTTGCTGCGCAAGAACGGAACGCTGCGTTTCTTCACCCACGCCTCGCGGCCCACGCCGCAGGCTGGTGACACGATCCTCTCCTACGTCCCGCCCGGCGGCAAGCCGCGACGCACGAAGCAGGAGAGCAAGACGGAAAAGGAGGCCGCACAATGAGCCGCACGATCACCACACCCTGCCTGGCCGCACGGGGATTGTCCGTACTGGGCGCGCTGGCGCTGGCAACCGCAGGCTGTCACGACAATGCCGCGCAGAGCGATGCGCAGCCCTCTGCCAGCGCCTCGGACGACAGCGACGCCATCGGCGATCAACCCTCGGCAGCCGCAGACGATAGCCCGAAGTCGATCCTGCGCCCGGACGTACTGCCCGAAGGCGGCGCGACCGAGGCACCGAAGATCGAGCCCGCGCATATCATCGTGCCGTTCGGCGCGTCGGGCCTGAAACTTGATGATGCCGGAAAGGCGCTGGTCGACAGTGCACTGGCGAGCCCGGCTGCGGGCCTTGGCGGGCCGATCATCCTGCGCGGCTCCACGGACTCGCATGGCTCGGACGGGGACAACAAGGTGTCCTCGCGCAAGCGCGCCGAGGCGGTGCGGGCCTATATGGTCTCCAAGGGCGTGCCCAGGGATCGCATCAGCGTGATCGCGCTGGGCGAGACGCGCCCGATCGCGCCGAACGCCAACGAGGACGGCAGCGACAATCCCGAAGGCCGCGCCCGCAACCGCCGCGTGGAGATCGAGATCGATCTGCCCGCGCCGCCTTCTTCGGATGCGGCTTCCGATGCGGCTGCCTCGCCTACGCCGTCTCCGACGCCTGCGCCCAGTCCCGCCCCCACCAAACGTTCGGTGAAACAATGAGCAATACCCTGACCTCGCGCCGCGTCCTGCGTCAGCACCCGGCGCTGCGCGACGACATTGCCGATTTGACCACCCGCCGTCCGCTGCCGGGGCCGGGGCTGCCGTTGCTCGATCCGTTCCTGTTCCTCAACCACCATGGGCCGCAGGTCTATCCGGCGCCCAACCGGGGTCTGCCGTTCGGCCCGCACCCGCATCGCGGTTTCGAGACGGTCAGCTTCATCCTGACCGGAGAGATGGCGCATCTCGACAGCGGCGGGCACGAAAGCGTGATCGCGGCGGGCGGGGTGCAGTGGATGACTGCCGGGTCGGGGCTCGTCCACGCCGAAATTTCGCCTGCCTCGTTCAAGCGAACGGGCGGCCCGCTGGAAATCCTCCAGCTCTGGGTCAACCTGCCCGCGCGCCTCAAGATGACGCAGCCGAGCTATACCGGGCTTCAGCGTGCCGACATTCCCGCCATCGCGCTGGAGGGCGAGCATGGTTCGGGCGGATCGCTGGACCTGATTTCGGGCACGTTCGCCGGGCAGGAGGGCGCCTATCGCTCGCTGACCGATGTGATGATGAGCACGGTCACGCTGGAAGCGGGCGGCCATGCCGTGCTGCCCTCGCCCAGGGGACGCACGGTGTTCCTCTACGTTGTCTCGGGTGCGCCCGAGGTCGGCGGTACGCAGGGCAAGGAAGCGCACCTGATCGAACTGGATGGGGAGGCGGAATGCGTCCACGTCCGCGCGCCGAGCGGCGCGGTGCGGCTCGTCTTCGGCCATGCCGATCCGATCGGTGAGCCGGTGGCCAGCCACGGGCCTTTCGTGATGAACACGCGGGAGGAAATCGTCCAGGCGATCCACGATTATCAAGCGGGCAAGTTCGGCGCGATCCCGCAGATGGGCTGACGGATCGCGCCTGACGAAGATCAGTCCGGGGCGATCCATTCGCTGAGATCGTCTGCCTGCCCGATCAGCGCGAGGCCGTGGGCAATCGAAGTCAGCTCGTCGCCGGTGGCAATCCGCGAGGCGCCGAAACGCGCCTCGAACAGCGCGCGCACGGCGGGGATCAGCGAGGAACCGCCGGTCAGGAACACGTGGTCGATGCCGCTCGCGTCCAGCCCGGCGCTGGCGAGCGCTTCGCCCACCGTCTCGTCGATGCGGGTAAGGTCGGGTGCGATCCAGCCCTCGAAATCGGCGCGGGTGACGCGCTCTTCCAGCTCGATGCCGTCCTCGTGGAAGGTCAGCGTGCCTTCCTCGTTCGAGGATAGCGTGCGCTTGAGGCGCCCGACCGCCTCGTAAAGCCCGTGGCCCAGTTCGTGCTCGACCACCGCGATCATCCGGGCGATGGCGGCGGGATCGGTGGCGGCGCGGTGCAGGCGGGCGAGTTCCTCCATCGTGCGGCGGTTGCGCATCATGGCAAGGCGCGACCAGTCGCCGAAATCCGTGAAGTGGCCGGGCGGAATTTCCAGCACCTTGTCGAACGAGCGATAGGTCCCGCCCTTGCCGAGCAGCGGCAGCACCAGATGGTCCATGATGCGGAAATCGAAGCGGTCCCCGGCGATGCCGATACCGGCAGAGCCCAGCGGCGTGCAGCGCTGCGCCGCACCCGGCGCCTCGATCCGCACCACCGAAAAGTCGCTGGTGCCGCCGCCGAAGTCCGCCACCAGCAGCGTTGCCGGCTCGTTCAGCCGTTGTGCGAAGCTGTAGGCGGCGCCGAGCGGTTCGTAGACGTAGTGGACCTGCCGCCCCAGCATCGCGAACATGGCGTCGTAGCGCGTCTTCGCCAGTGCCGCGTCGGGCCGCGCGCCGACATAGCGCACCGGGCGCCCGACGATCACCCGCTCGGGCAGATCGGCCAGCGCCTTCCCGCCGCGCGCGATCAGGTGGCGCAGGAAGACCTGCCCCATATCCTCGAAACGCAGGCGCTTTTCAAACAGGTTGGCGCTTTCGAACGCCGGGTTCGCGGCGACCGACTTGAACGACTGGATAAAGCGCGAGCCTTGCGGGAAGTCGAGAAATTCGGCGATCGCCCAAGGCCCCGCCTCATGCGCCAGCGCGCCGCGCATGTCCTCGTCCTGCCAGAAGCACAGCGCCGAGCGGAACACTTGTGCAGTGCTGTTCTGTGGTGCCGCGAACGAGACGAGTTCGGCGGCTTCCGCGCCCGTGGTTCCCGCGACGACCGAATTGGTGGTGCCGAAGTCGATGCCGACCGCGTGGATCAGGTCGGATGCGGGAGTGGTCGGCACGGTGGGGAGGCTCCTTGGGCGAGGGTCCGGGAAGGGGGCGGCGCTATGGCAGGGCACCCTGCCGCCCGCAACCCCCTGCCGTTCGAACCCGAGCCCCACCGTGCCCGGAGTTTCCCCTTACTTCAAGCCGCCACCCAGCGCGCGGTAAAGTTCGACCGCGTTGCTCTGCCGTTCCAGCCGCGTCGAGACGAGGCTGACTTGCGCGGTATACCACGAACGCTGCGAATCCAGCGTGGTCAGGAACGGATCGACGCCTTCGTCGTAGCGGGCCTGCGCGATCTGGTAGGCGCCCTTCGAGGCATCCTCCAGCGAGACCTGCGCCTTCAGCTGCTCGTCGATGGTGCCGCGCCGGGCGAGGGCATCGGCGACTTCGCGAAAGCCCGTCTGCACCGACTTCTCGTAGGTCGCCACCATCGCGTCATAGGTCGCGCGGGCATAGCGCAGGTTGCCCTGATTGCGCCCGAAATCGAAGATCGGCACGCTGGCGGTCGGCGCGACCGACCAGTAGTCGCTGCCGTTGCCGAACAGGTTGGAGAGGCCGAGGCTGAGCGTGCCGAAGGCGGCGGTCAGCGAGATCTTCGGGAAGAACGCGGCGCGGGCCGCGCCGATATTGGCGTTGGCTGCACGCAGCTGATACTCGGCCGAAACGATGTCCGGGCGGCGCAGCAGCACGTCGGAGGGCAGGTTCGCGGGCAGATTGGCGATCGTCGCGTCGTCGGTGCCGAGGCCATCGGGCAGCATCGCGGCGGGAACGGTGGTGCCCGCCAGCAGGTTCAGGAGGTTCTGGTCCTGCGCCACGGCGGTCGTTGCCGAGGCGAGATCGCTGCGGGCCTGATCGTATGTCGTCTGCGCCTGCTTGATTTCGAGATCCGAGGCGATCCCTTCCTTGGCGCGGCTTTTCGTGATGTCGAGCGTCTGGCCGAACGCCTTCATCGTCTCGCGCGCGATGTTCAGGCGGTCCTGATCGGCGGCCATCGTCAGCCAGCCGGTAGCGAGCTGCGAGATCAGCGTGACCTGCGCGGCATCGCGGTTCGCCTGACTGGCGAAGTAGCTCTCCTGTGCGGCCTGCGTCAGGTTGCGGACCCGGCCGAACAGGTCGATTTCCCAGGCGGAGACGCCGACGTTGGCCTGATAGATGTCGGCGCGGGTCGAGCTTCCCGCAGCCGCACCGGCGCCGGTTCCCGTGCCGGTCCCCCCTGCCACACCGCCGAGCCCGGCTGGCGTGCGCTGGTAGGTGGCGGGGCCATTGGCGCCCAGCGTCGGGAACAGGTCCGCGCGCTGGACCTTGAACTGTGCGCGCGCCTGCTCGACGTTGGCGAGCGAGATGCGCAGGTCGCGGTTGTTCTGCAACGACAGCGCGATCAGCTGACGCAGCCGCTCGTCGGTGAAGAAGTCATGCCAGGCAAGGTCTGCGGGCTGCACCGATCCGCTCTGCTCCGGGCCGTAGGCCGCGCCCTGCGGCGTGGTCTCGGGCACGGGAGCGGCGGGGCGGACATACTTGGGCGCCATGTTGCAGCCCGAGAGCAGCGCGGCGCCTGCGAGAGCAGAGGCGAGAACGAGGTGTTTGCGCATGTCAGGCCTCCTGCCCGTTGGTGGTAGAGGGGCCGGTATGAGAGGGCGTATGGCCGCCCACGTTGTCCTGCTTGAACAGCTGCTTCACCAGACGGAAGAAGGTGGGGACGAAGAAGATCGCCAGCACCGTTGCGGAAAGCATGCCGCCCACCACTGCCGTACCGATGGCATTCTGTCCGCCCGCGCCCGCGCCGGACGAGATCGCCAACGGCAGCACGCCGAAGATGAACGCGAAGCTGGTCATCAGGATCGGGCGCAGGCGCAGCTTGGCGGCTTCCAGTGCCGCTTCGCCCGCGCTGAGCCCCTCGCGCATCTTCTCTTCCGCGAACTCGACGATGAGGATCGCGTTCTTCGCCGAGACGCCGACCGTGGTGATCAGGCCCACCTGCAGGTAGATGTCGTTGTTGAGCCCGAACAGCCACGCGGCACCCACCGCGCCCAGCACACCCAACGGCACCACCAGCAGCACCGCGATCGGCACCGACCAGCTTTCGTAGAGCGCGGCAAGGCACAGGAACACGATCAGCAGCGAGAGCGCATAGAGCGCGGGAGCCTGCCCTGCCGAGAGCTGCTGCTCATAGCTGAGGCCGGTCCACTCGAAGCTGATCCCTGCTGGCAACTTGGCCGCCAGCTCGGTCATCGCCTGCATTGCCTGTCCTGTGGAATGGCCCGGCGAGGGGCCTCCCATCAGTTCGATCGAAGGCACGCCGTTATAGCGCTCCAGCTTCGCCGGGCCTGTGATCCAGTGCGAGGTCGAGAACGAGGAGAACGGCGCCATCGTGCCGTTGGTGGCGCGGACATAGAGGTCGCCGATGGATTCGGGCGAGGTGCGGAAGGTGTCGTCGGCCTGGACATAGACTTTCTTCACGCGGCCACGGTCGATGAAGTCATTGACGTAGCTGCCGCCGAACGCCGCGCTGAGCGTGGTGTTCACGTCGCCAAGGCTGAGGCCGAGCGAGCCTGCCTTCTCCTGATCGACATCGAGCTTGAGCTGCGGCGTGTCTTCCAGACCGTTGGTGCGCACCATGGCAAGGCGCGGGTCTTTCGCGGCCATGCCGAGCAGCTGGTTGCGCGCGGCGATCAGCTTTTCGTGGCCAAGGTTTTCCTCGTCCTTCAACTCGAAGTCGAAGCCGTCCGCGTTGCCGAGTTCGAGCACGGCGGGTGGGTTGAAGGCGATGGCCATGCCGGTGCGGATCTTGGCAAAGGCGGCGTTGGCGCGCGCGGCGATGGCATCGACCTTGTTGTCCTTGCCACCGCGTTCCGACCAGTCCTTCATGCGCACGAAGGCAATGCCGACGTTCTGGCCCTGACCGACGAAGCCGTAGCCTGCGACGGTGAAGACCGAGGCGACGTTCTTGCCCTCGTCCTTGAGGTAATGGTCGCTCATGCGATCGAGCGTGCGCTGCGTTTCCTCGATCGAGCTGCCGACCGGCAGCGTGACCTGGCTGAACATCAGGCCCTGATCCTCGGCAGGCAGGAAGCCGCCGGGCAGGCGCCAGAAGATGAAGCCGACGCCGACGAGCACCAGTGCGTAGACCACCAGCGTGCGGCCCCAGCTGCGCTCGACGCGTTCAACGCCCTTGCCGTAGCGATCGCGCGTGCGGTCGAAGGTGTCGTTGAACCAGGCGAAGAAGCGGCCGAAGATGCCCTTGGGGCGGTCCTCGCCGTGGGCTTCCTTGTGGGGCTTCAGGATCGTGGCGCACAGCGCGGGCGTCAGCACCAGCGCGACCAGCACCGACAGCGCCATCGAGGAGACGATGGTGATCGAGAACTGGCGATAGATCACGCCGGTCGACCCGCCGAAGAAGGCCATCGGCAGGAACACCGCCGACAGCACCAGACCGATGCCGATCAGCGCGCCGGAGATTTCCTCCATCGACTTGAGCGCGGCTTCCTTGGGCGAAAGATGCTCCTCCTGGATCAGGCGCTCGACGTTCTCGACCACGACGATGGCGTCGTCGACCAGCAGGCCGATCGCCAAGACCATGCCGAACAGGGTGAGGGTGTTGATCGTGAACCCGGCCAGCTGGAGCACCGCGAAGCTGCCCAGCAGCACCACGGGCACCGCGATGGTGGGAATGATCGTCGCACGCCAGTTCTGGAGGAACAGGAACATGACGAGGAACACCAGCACCACCGCCTCGACCAGCGTGTGGACCACTTCTTCCACCGAGAGGCGAACGAAGGTGGAGTTGTCGAGCGGGTATGCGACGGTGACGTCAGGCGGGAAATCGCGTGAGAGCTTGGCGACTTCGGCCTTCACGTCGGCCACGGTCTGGAGCGCGTTGGCGCCCGGCGCCAGCTTGATCGCGAAGCCCGAGGCCGGGTGGCCGTTATAGCGGGCAAGGAAGCTGTAGTTCTCCGAGCCCAGCTCGACGCGGGCGACATCGCCCAGATGGACGACTGACCCGTCGGTGCCGCTGCGCAGGATGATCTTGCGGAACTGCTCGGCCGAGGTCAGGCGCGTCTGCGCGGTGATGATGGCGTTGAGCGCCTGCCCCTTGGGCGCTGGCAGCGAGCCGATCTGGCCTGCGGAAACCTGCGCATTCTGGGCCTGAATGGCGCTCGTCACGTCGGCCATGGTCAGCGACAGGTTGGTCAGCTTGAGCGGATCGACCCAGATGCGCATCGCGTACTGCGCGCCCAGCACCTGACTGTCGCCCACGCCGGTGATGCGGCTGAGCGGGTCCTGCAGCTTGGAGGCGACATAGTCACCCAGATCGACCTGCGTGTGGCTGCCGTCCTTGGAATAGAGCGCGACGACGAGCAGGAAGTTCTTGGTCGCCTTGGTGACGCGCAGGCCCTGGGCCTGGATCTCCGAAGGCAGCATCGGCGTCGCCTGCGTCAGCTTGTTCTGCACCTGCACTTGCGCGATGTCGGGATCGGTCCCTTGCGCGAAGGTGAGGGTGATCGTGAGGTTGCCGGCGCTGTCCGACGAGGACGACATGTATTCCAGATGGTCGAGGCCCTTCATCTGCTGCTCGATCACCTGCGTGGTGGTGTTTTCGAGCGTCTGGGCATCGGCGCCGGGGTACAGCGTCTGGATGGCGATCGCGGGCGGGGCGATCTCGGGATACTGCGCGATCGACAGCGAGCGGATGGCAAGGCCGCCCGCCAGCATGAGGATGATCGCGACGACCCAGGCGAAGATCGGCCTGTGAATGAAATAGCGGGAGATCATCGGCTTACTTCCCGCCCTGCTGCGTTCCCGAAGTGTCGGAGCCGTCTTGCTGATCTGCCACCGTCACCTGCTGCGGGGCCTTGGGCGAGACCGTCTGGCCGGGCTTGAGCATCAGCAGACCCTCGACGATCAGCTTGTCGCCTGCCTTGAGGCCGCTGGTGACGACCCACTTGTCGCCCACGGCGCGGTCGGTGACGAGCTTGCGCTGTTCGACCTTGTTGTCAGGTCCGACAACCAGCGCGACCGAATCGCCCTTTTCGTCGCGGGTCACGCCCTGCTGCGGGGCCATGATCGCCTGCTGGCGCACGCCCTCGACCAGCTTGGCACGCACGAACATGCCCGGAAGCAGCGTGCCGTCCGGGTTCGGGAAAGTGGCGCGCACGGTCACCGAGCCGGAGGACTGGTCCACCGTCACGTCCGAGAATTCCAGCTTGCCCTCGATCGGATAGACCTTGCCGTTGGGCAGGATCAACTGGACGCGCGCGGCATCGGGGGTGTCACGCGTCACGGCGCCGCCGTGGATCGCATCGCGCAGGTTGAGAAGGTCGGCGGCAGGCTGGGTCACGTCGACATAGACGTTGCCCATCGACTGGATGGTGGTGAGCGCCGTGGTCTGGCCGGTCTGTGCCAGCGCGCCCACCGTCACCAGCGACCGACCGATGCGGCCCGAGATCGGCGCGCGGATCGAGGTGTAGTTGAGGTTCACGCGCGCGGCTTCGACATCGGCCTTGCGCGCTGCGACGGTCGCCTGCGCTTCCTGCGCGGCGGCATCGGCATTGTCGACGTCCTGCTGTGCCACGCCCTTCACCGCGAGCAGGCGGTGATAGCGCTCGGCTTGCAGCTTCGTGGAGCGGATCTGCGCCTGCGCCATCGCCAGCGTGCCCAGCGCCGAGGCGAGGGCGGCGCGATAGGGCGCATCGTCAATCTTGTAGAGCACCTGCCCCTGCTTCACCATCGCGCCTTCGGTGAACAGGCGCTGGCGGATGATGCCGCTGACCTGCGGGCGCACCTCGGAGCTTTCCACTGCCAGGATGCGACCGGGCAACTCGGTGGAGAGCGTCACCGGTTCCGGCTTCAGCGTGACCACGCCCACTTCGGGCGGCGGCGGAGCAGCGGCCTTCTGGCCGCCACCGCAACTGGAGAGCAGCGCGCCCGAGAGCGCCAGCGTGGTCAGGCCCGCGATGGGGGGGAAACGCAGAAGGTTGGCCATTTGTCGCAATACCGCCTAGAAATGGAATGAGCGTTCATTCATGTAATTCGTGCCATAGGCGCGGTGCGAGTCGACGCACAAGAGAAAAGTAGGACTGATGACCAAGAGATCGACGGACGGAGGGCGTGAGAAAGTCGTTGCGGCCGCACGTATGCTGTTCGAGCAGCGCGGTTTTCACCAGACCGCCATGTCCGAACTGTCGGAGCGCGCCGGGGTAAGCGTCGGCCAGATCTATCGTCTCTTCGCCAGCAAGAGCGAGATGATCCTGGCGATCATTCATGAAGATACCGAGGCAAAGCTGGTGCGATTCGGCCTGATCCGCGCCGATCTGGAAGCCGGGCGCATTACGGCGCGTGAGGCGCTGCGCCGTCTCGCCGCCGAAGCGCTCGCGCATGAGCAGCAGGCGCTGACTTTCGAGATACTCGCCGAAGGCTTTCGCAATCCGAAGACCGGTGACGAGATCGGCCAGTTCTGCGATCGCTATCGCGGTGCGCTGAGCGCGCTGATCCGCGCGGCGGCGGGCGAAATGGAGCCGGGTCGCCTTGCCGCTGCGGAGGAAGTGCTGATGGGCCTGCTGTTCGGCCTGGGCAACCGCGCGCTCTGTCGCCCACGCCTTGGCCCCGAGGAAACCGCCGATTTCGCGGCGGACATGATGGTGGCGATGTTGCGCGGCTAACGAAGGTACATCTTTCGGCCCATGCTCGTCAGGCTCGGGCCGTCACGATCCACGCAGCGCCATCGATCAGAACCGAACGCTCGCCCGGTTTGGCGGCGAATGCCGTGCGCACGGCATCCGAAGCTCGCGCGCGGATGTCCGGATCCTGCTCGGCCAGCGCCCGTGCCAGCGGGCCGACGGCGGAGGCCATGCGCATGGCATCGTCCAGGGCTTCCTGACGCGAGAGGCCTTGGCCGAAGGGAAAGGTGAAATCGCAGGGGGTCACGTCGATCCGGCTATATCCGGCCTGCGTCAGCATGCGTGCGATCCAGGCGCGATCGGCAAATGCAAATGGACCTGGGGTGTACTGGCTCGGCGGGGCGGCAGGTGTCGGTACGATGTTGGCAATGGCATCGAGCGGCAGACGGACCCAGTCGTTTTCCTGAGCGCCGCGCCAGCAGACGAAAGCCATGCGTCCACCGGGCTTCAGGGCGCGGCGCATATGGGCGAAGGCGAAGGTCGGATCGGCAAAGAACATCACGCCGAACCGGGAGAACAGCAAGTCGAACGCGGCGTGGCGAAGACCTGCGCTGCCAGCATCGCAAATGCTGAACGTGACGGACGAACCCGCCTGCATCCGCTCGCGGGCCCGGCGGATCAGCGGTGCGGAGATGTCGACGCCCAGCACTTGCCCGGAAGGTCCGACCCGCTGGGCCAAGGCCAGCGTTGAGGTGCCGGCGCCACAGCCGACATCCAGCACATGCTCTCCCTTGCGCGGCCAGGCGGCGGCCAGCGCGGCCTCACCGAATGGTGCCAGCATGGTATCGAGCCGTTGCTGGTGGTCTACCCAGCGCTGACCACTGCGGCCGTTCCAATCGTAGGCCTGATAGGCATTCTGCTGAGCCATGCTTACTCCGTATATGCGATTGCGTCGCAATATAAATAACAAGAAGCGGATGGCAACGCCTGTTTGACAGCTCCCATGCAGGAATCGTCATGATGCATGAGGCGAGACTGCGCCGTCTTGTCCGAACACCCATTCCTCGAACATGGCTGTCAGGTCGCGGCCGCTGGATGCTTCCATCGCTGATTGCAGGTCGTGACTGGTGGCGGTTCGTCCCGCATGTGCCTGCGTATAGTGGCGTAGGCCTGCCCAGAATGCCGGCTCGCCCAGCGAATGACGCAGTTCATCCATGAATAATGCGCCCTTGCTGTACTGCACTGCGCGACGGGTGCCGAGGTTGGGATATGTCCCGTCCCATGCCAGTGGCTTGTCGAACCCGGCGGCGCGCGCACGGTCAAGTCGCTTACGGGCGAGGTCGAGTTCGGCCTCGTAGGCCGCATGGCCGAAACGGTGCTCCTTCCATGCGGCGGTCATGAAGGTGGTAATGCCCTCGTTAAGCCAGAACTCGCGAAGGCTGGTGCAGGTTACGAGATTTCCCCACCACTGGTGCGCCAGTTCATGAGGGATGGCCCAGTCCTGAGCTGGATTTCCGGCGGTTGGGGGCACGGACTCGGTCCCGACGACCGAATAGGTCGCGGCCTCCTGAGCCTCGTCGCCGGGAACGAGCAATTGTGTGTAGTGTCCGGCAGGCAGTGCGATGCCAGCCTTGTGGGCGAAGAATGCTGCGATGGCGCCGGTCTCGATGAAGCGGTGGCGCAGTGTCGCGGCATCTGTGCCAATGCCCAGGTAGGTCAGCCGTGCAGTGCCAGCGCGCTCTTCTACTCGTGTGAAATGGCCGATGGCGAAGCCGTAGAGATAGGCCGAATAGGGTGGCGTCTGCCAGCGTCTGATCGTGCTGCCGTCCACCTGCTTTCTTGCGTGCAGTTCGCGGCCCACTGCCACTGCGTCCATTCCCCGAGGGACCTGCAAGTCGAGCGTGAGCGAGGCCTTGTCGCCGAACGCGTTTTGCGCGCAGATCATCCAATCGCAGGCGAAGTAACTGGTGTAGAGCATCTCGCCCGTGCCGACAAAGCCGCGTGCCGGCGCGCCGTGGTAGGCTAGCTGCAGGGTTATGCGCTGGCCGTTCCTGAATGGCTTGCCGGCAGGGAAAGGAAATACGAGCGCGTCGCCGCGATGAAAGGGCACGACCGGCGTCCCGTCTATCGTCGCCCTGTCGATCGTGAGCGCGTTGTTGCTGAACGCCAGTTCGTGAACAGCGTTTCGTGTCAGGCGAAGTGTGACGATCTGCCGTGCGAGAAGGGATTTTCTGGCGATGTCCGGTGCGATGGCCAGCCGCTGTGCAAGCACGTCGTATCCGGCTCCGTTGTCGCTGACGTTATCAATGGCAGCCGCCCGAAGGCCGAACGGCAGGCACAACATTGCGCCCCCTATCAGGAGGATACACCTTCGCCATAGGCGGATCATCGCTAGTTTTTCCTTTTGCCAGATAGCTTGGGGCATCTAATAGTATGTAAATTACTGAAAATGGAGCGCTGTAAAGTAATTTTCGGGCTTTCCCCCATGGGCATTCCCTTGAGGCTTCGTTAAGCTATCTGCACCATTCTAGCAAAAACGGGCGCACCAATTCTGATTCGGGGAACTTGAATGTTTCAAGTGTTCGATTGCGTCTGGACTCAACACGATCACCATGTGGTGATCCTTGCTGCCATGGTCTGGATCGTTGCCAGCCTGGCCTTCTTTCTGGCTCTCGGTCGCGCGCAGGAGTGCGGGCCGGAGCGGCGTGCTTCGTGGCTCGCCCTTGGAGGCCTTGCCGGAGGGCTGGGCGTCTGGGCGACGCACTTCGTCGGCATGCTCGCCTATCATGGGGCGCTGCCTGTGGATTACGATCCGGCGACGACCGTGGTCTCTGCGGCGGTTGCCGTGGCCGGCTTCTGGGCTGCCCTGCGTTCGACCGAGACGCGTTCCGTTCCCGGTTGGCTCGCTGCCGGTACGGCTGCGACGGTCGCAGTGGGGGCGATGCACTTCATCGGTATGGCAGCCGTGCAGACGCAGGGACGTATCGTTTATGACTGGACCGCGGTCGCGATCGCGGCGGTGGTCGCCATCGTGTTGTTCAGCACCGCTTTTCTCAGCTTCGTCCGCTTGCGCGGAGCGTCCCGCATGGTCGGTGCCAGCCTTGCTTCGCTGCTGTCGATCTGTGCGCTCCACTTCACGGCGATGTCGGCGACAAGCCTGATCTATGATCCGACCTTGCCACGCGTGGCCGATGGTGGCTCACGCGACTGGCTGATCGCGGCGGTCGTGGGGACGACCATGGTGATCGTGCTGCTGACTGTCGCCTCCACGCTGCTGGATCGCTACCTCACCGATCTGCGCGGCTTTGCTGCCGCCACGATGGAAGGGCTTGTGATCCTGCGGGGGGGCAAGATCCTCGAGGCGAATGCGCAGTTTGCAGCGATCATGGGAGAGCCGGGCAAGGCAGAGGGCTTCGTTGGGCGCGATATCGAGACGCTGCTTGCAGCGGCTGATGGGATGGAAGTGGGCCATCACCGCGACAAGCCGGTCGAGGCACATCCGCGTGACGAGGAAGCCGCGCCGGCGATCGAACTTGACGAAACCCTGATTGGCCTTGAGCCTGAACCTCGCAGTTTCGAGATTTCCGCACGTGAAATTGAATATCGTGGGCGCCCCGCCACCGTGCTCGCGGTGCGTGATCTGACCGAGGCCAAGGCGGCACGCCGCCAGATCGAGTATCTCGCACGCCATGACGGGCTGACCGATCTGCCCAATCGCGTCATGTTCCAGGAACAGCTTGATCGCGCGCTGCGCCGGGCGGAGCGCACCGGTGAGGCCGTCGCGTTGCTTGCGCTCGATCTTGATCGGTTCAAGGCGGTGAACGACATTTTTGGCCATGCCGAGGGCGACCGGGTACTGCGTGCGGTAGCCGACATGTTGCGTCGCTCGGTTCGCAAGAGCGACACTGTCGCGCGTATTGGCGGTGACGAGTTCGTCATTCTCCAGACCCTTTCGGACCAACCGGATGGTGCGCGTGCGCTGTCCGCGCGGATTCTCGAAACCTTCCGTACCGAGATGGATCCCGCGCATGATCCGATGGCGGTGGGTGTCAGCATCGGTGTCGCCATGTCGCCCCACGACGGGCAGGATGCCGCCGCGCTGCGCCACGCCGCCGATATCGCGCTGTATCGCGCGAAGACTTCGGGCAAGGGCACGGCGGCCTTCTTCGACAAGGAGATGGATATCGCCGCGCGGGCTCGCCGTCAGCTGGAAAGCGATCTGCGTTCAGCGCTTGCGGAAGGGCAGCTCTATCTCGCCTATCAGCCGCTCGTCACCACGCGCGAAGGCAATCCGACTGGATATGAGGCGCTGCTGCGCTGGGATCATCCGGAACGAGGCTCGGTGGAGCCGGAAGTCTTCGTGCCGATGGCCGAGGAGACCGGGGCGATCATCACCATTGGCGAATGGGTGCTCCGCCGGGCCTGCCGCGATGCCGCGCGCTGGGCCGAGCCGCTGCGTCTGGCGGTCAACGTCTCGCCGGTGCAGTTGCAGGTCGCCAATTTCGAGCACACGGTGCTGGCCGCGCTGCGCTCTGCGGGCCTGCCGCCCGAGCGGCTCGAACTGGAAGTGACCGAGACCGCGCTGATGAAAAACCGGGACGAGACGCTGCGGGTGCTGCTGGCGCTCAAGCGGCACGGCGTGCGGATCGTCATGGATGATTTCGGCACGGGTTACTCCTCGCTCAGCAACCTCCAGAGCTTCCCGTTCGACAAGATCAAGATCGACCGCAGCTTCGTTGCCAACATGGCCAGCGACGAGGCGGCGCGCTCGATCGTGCGGGCGATCGTGGGGATCGGGCGCAGCCTGTCGATGCCGGTGGTGGCCGAGGGGATCGAGACCGAGGCGCAGCGCCAGCAGGTGCTCGACGAGGGCTGCCTGCACGCGCAGGGCTTCCTCTATGGGCAGCCGGTCGAGTTTCCCGAGGAAACTTTTGCCGACAGCAGCGAGGGCAAGGCGGCCTGAAAGCGGCGTTTGTGGAATTGCCCCCGATCGCCGAAGCTGTATGAGCGCGGCGAGACAGGCAATTTCAGGACTCTTTTTCATGTTGACCACGATCGAACCGGGCGCGAGCTTCAAGGACAACCTTCAGGCATTGCCGTCCATTGCCGGTCTGGACCGGATCGATCTGGTCGCGGTGGATGGCAGTGTCGTGGCGAGCATTGCCAACCAGCCCGGCCAGCAAGGCTCGCTCGCGGTCTATAACTATCTTGCGCAGGCCTTTGACGCCGTGGACGCGCAGGCGGCGGCGCATGGCCTGCTGGTCTTCGCCGAGCATGTGCCCGATGCGCAGGCGCGCCCCGGCGCCCATCCCAACATCGACCGCCTGCTGGCGATTGCCGCAGGGGGCGAGGCGCTGGCCGTGAAGACGGTCGCAGCGGCGTAAATCGGGTGAAGCCGGGGCGCGCAGGGTCGCGGCCCGGCCGGACGGTCAGCTTCCCCCGCCGCCCAGCACGTTGATCGTGAAGGCCAGCACGCCCAGGTTGAACACGAAGGCGGCGAGGCAGTGGATCGTGGCGACGCGCCGGACCGGGGTGGAGGTCATCGCCACGTCCGAGGTCTGGAACGTCATCCCCAGTGTGAAGCTGAAGTAGACGAAATCCCAGTATGTCGGCTCATGCGTGCCGGGAAAGTCGAGGCCCCGGCAGTCCTCGTCCCCCTTGCCGTCGCCGTTGGTGTCGATGCGGATATAGAACAGGTGCGCGTAGTGCAGCGCGTAGACCATGTTCGAGAACATCCACGCCAGCGCCAGCGTGACGATCACCAGCGCCATCGCGGCGGCCCGCAGGGTGCCCTTGTCTTGCAGCTCGGAAAACACCGCGATCAGCACCACCAGCGAGACCGCGCCGGTCACGGCCAGCAACAGGGTACGGTTGGCGTCGTTCTCCCGCGCGAAGCGGCGCATCCGGTCGGCCTCGGTGCATTGCAGCAGCGGCCAGCTGGACAGCAGGAACACCGCAGAGGCCACATCGAAGCCGGCCATCATCGCATGGCGCCAGCCCAGTAGCGGGGCGAGCGCAGGAATGCCGCCTGCCAGCAAAGCCGCGAACACGAGAAAGCGCACGGGCGCCAGACGATTGCCAAGATGAAGAGCCATTGCCCGCACTATAGCGGGCCGTGCGACGCGGTCTTGCGAAATCTGGCAGCCATGCAGGCGCACCATTTTTCGGGAAAGCTTGTGTTCACTTTGGTGAAAGGCGCGAGGGGGCTATGACGTGCTTGGGGCGCCAAACAGGAGAAGTGACAATGATTCGCAAGCTGATGACCGCTGTGGCTCTGGCCGGCATGATCGCTGCCACGCCGACGCTCGCCGCGCCGTGCAAGGATGCCAAGGGCAAGTTCGTCAAATGCCCGCCCGTCATGAAGAAGACGGTCGCCAAGAACGTGGTGAAGGGCAAGGACGGCAAGTGCCGTGTGGCTTCGGGTCCGAACAAGGGCAAGTTCACCAAGTGCTGATCGGATCGGAAAGGCCCCTTGCGTAAATGCGGGGCCTTTCCGGTACTCTGGAACCGATCCGGGCGCCCGGCGCTTACTCCCCCACGGTGCGGGCCGTGGATAGGGCGTGAGGGTTGATCTAGGGTCAGGCCCCCTTACTCGCATCGTCGAGGTTTGAAGCAAAATGGCTCAGCACAAGGAGGGAAGGCGCAGTAATATGCCGATATTTCAAGATTTTCCGACGAAGTGCCGGGCCATTTTGGTCAAATCCCTGCGGGACGCCCGAATGGCTTCCATCTCGAACCAAATCGCCCTTGGAAAGGCAACCAGCCTTCCCGGCGGGCGATTTGGCCCGATATGTTCGCCATTCGTGCGCCTCGACGGTGCGAGTAAGGGGGCCTGACCCTAGCATGCAGAAATCGCGTGATATCGGGCGTCTGGTTGTCGTGACAGGTGTGCTGGCGCTGCTGGCGGGATGCCAGACGCGGCACAACGAGGGCGCGCCTCCCAGGGCACAGGACCGCTTCGATATCGAGGCCCAGCCTTCGACCATCGCGGTGCCGGTGCAGGCGGATCTGACAGCGCTGGCGGCGACACTGGAAGCGCAGGTGCCGCGCACGCTCTACACCATCGAAAAGCCCGACCAGACTTGTGTGAAGGCGAAAGAGGTCGACCTCGGCATCGCCAAGTTGAAAACCCCCAAGCTGAAGTGCGATATCGTCGGCGAGGTCAAGCGCGGCGGCATGACGCTCTCGGGGGCCGGCCATACCATCGTGCTGACGATGCCGATCCATGCGGTGGTGCATGCACAGGACATCGGCGGGGTGCTCAGTCAGGAAACGGCGACGGCGGATGCCACCGCGCGCGCCGAGATCGCCCTTTCGCTCGCGCCCGACTGGACGCCGCGCGGCACGGTGAACATCCGCTACGACTGGACCAATTCGCCGCACATGGACTTCCTCGGCCAGCGGATCGACTTCACCGAGCAGGCCAATCAGAAGCTCGCCCCGGTGATCGCCAAACTGGAGCGTGAACTGCCGGGCCAACTCGGCAAGCTGGCGTTGCGCGATCAGGTGGGCAAGGCATGGGCGGGCGCATTCACCACGCTCTCCCTCAATCGCGAAAATCCGCCGGTATGGATGCGCGTGACGCCCAAGGCGCTGGAATACGGCGGTTATGAGGTGCGCGGCAACCGGCTGGTGATGAACCTGGGCCTCAAGGCCGTGACCGAGACTTTCGTGGGCAACAAGCCCGCCGACCCGCAGCCGACGCCGCTGCCGCAGGTCAAGGCGCTGGAGGGGCAGGCGGGGCAGCTTTCGTTCTTCATTCCCGTGATCGCCGACTACCACGAACTGGAACCGGTGCTGATGAAGGCGCTGGTCAAGCGTTCCGCCCGCCCGTTCACGGTGCCCGGCGTGGGAGACGTGATGGCGAAATTCACCAAAGTCACGATCTACGGCACCACGCAGGCGCGGATCGCGGTGGGCGTGACGTTCGAGGCCCACGATGCTGCCGGACGGCTGGGCGGTACGCGCGGCACCGTGTGGCTGGCGGGCAAACCGGTGAATGCGCCCAATTCGCGAAAAGTGGGCTTCGAGAACCTCGCCGTTACCGGGACCACCGACATGACCGGCGGCGATCTTATCCTGCGGCTCGCCAATGCCAGTGGCCTCAACGCCACGATCGCGGCGGGACTGACGCAGAACTTCGAGCACGATTACGACCAGCTGCTGGGCAAGATCGGCAAGGCCATTGCCGAAAAGCGCGAAGGGGATCTGCTGATCCGCTCGCGTATCACTGCAACCCAGACCGGCACGATCGCGGCCTCGGGGCAGGGGCTCTACCTGCCGGTACGCGCCACGGGCGAAGCATCGGTCACGGTGGCGAAGTGACGCTGATCGGGTGTCGTTCAGGCGTGTCGCGCTAGGGCCCTGACCCTAGGGGACATCGGCCAGACGATTTGAAAGGATTTCGCATTTCCATCGACCAGATCATCGCGACTTACGGATTGCCCGCCGTGTTCCTCGGGTCCGGTATCGAGGGTGAAACGGCAGCGGTGATGGGCGGCATTCTGGCCCACCGGGGCACGCTCTCGCTCGGCCCCGCGCTGCTGGCGGCTTCGCTGGGATCGTTCGTGGTCGATCAGGGCTTCTTCCTGCTCGGCCGCTGCTTTCGCCACCACCCGTTCGTGCAGCGCATGCAGGAGAAGGCGGTCTTCGCCAAGGCGCTCTCGGTGTTCGAGCGTTACCCCTTGCGCTTCGTGTTCGGCTTTCGTTTCCTCACTGGTCTGCGCACGGTCAGTCCGCTAGCGATCGGCACGACCAAGATCCGCGCGCGCACGTTCCTGCTGGTGAACCTGATTGCCGCGCTGGTGTGGGGCGCGATCTTCGTGGGGCTCGGCTATTGCTTCGGGCAGGCGATACAGGCGGCCTTCGGGCGGCTGCGCTCGGTCGTGCCGATCCTGCTCGGCGTCGCGGCGCTCGCAGGCCTCGGCACGCTGGCGATGCGCTGGCGCAAGCGCCGACGTGAACGCAGGGAAGCCTAAGCCTCCTTCTTTTTCTCGCCCTGCGATGCCAGCATCGTCTTCCAGCGAGCATCGAGGCGCGGCAGCGCCTTGGCGGTGGTGGTCGAACCCACGAAGGAAAGGCCGCGCAGTTTCAGACTGTGTCCGGCGAACCAGCGCCCGGTGATCGTATAGCCCACGTCATAGAGCGAGACGTTTTCGAACGGCTTGCCATCGACCATGTACTGCGTGGTGATGACCACCGGCAGGCGCTCGTCGCCGCGGCTGTCGTCGGGGAGGCCTGCCTTGTCACGCGCCTGCTTGAGCGCGCTTTCGAACCACGATGCCTCGATGCGCGGCTCGCCGGTGGTGCTGGCGGGGGTGAGGTCGAGCGCGGAGGGGAAGGCGATTTCCTGGCTCTGCACCGCCTGATCGGCGGACACCGGGCGCAGGGTCAGCCGATCGCTGCCGGCGCCCGAAGCGCTCAGGACCAGCGTGCCCGCGCGGGTGGAGGCCTGTTCCGCGACGGCTGCCTTGTCGGCTTCATCGTCGCTGCGCTGGCTCCAGTTGTTCCACAGGGTCAGCCCCGAGATTACCAGCGCGATCACCGCGACGATCTCGCCGAAGGTGATCCAGCGGCGACGGCTCGCCGTATCGTTGCCGGTTCCTGCACTCATCGTCTTGCGCGCTCCTTGGCGTAGCCTCGGCAGAATGGCCTATGTCGCCGGACTACGCCAGCGCCCTGCGCGTGGATCGCTTTCCGAGGGCTGAATGGTGTCGTGCCATGACAACGAACAGATAACGTCACGGCATGTTGCGGCAGGGGCTGTCGATATGGCAGAGCCTCTTTGCTGCCGCTCGTCGGCACTCCTCAAAGCTGTGAGGCTGCCATCCGCGTTCCCTGGGCCATGCATGTGCCGCTATTTATGAGATATCTTCGTCGTGGGTGATCGTTCCGGGTCGAGCCTTGCACATAAAGGGCGTGGTCTGTCGCGCTGGATGGAACTGCATGCCATCGGGCTTTCACCTGAACTGGTGAACTGGGAAGACGGCGCGCGCGCCGCTTTCGTCGTGGCTTTGCCTCTGATGCTGCTGCTTGCCACGGGGCGCAGCGAGCTTGGCTGGGCGATTTTCGCGGCCTTCTGGACTTGTCTTGCCGACAGCGGCGGGCCGCTGAAGCGCCGTATCGGGCTTTCCGCGCTTTTTGCCTTGCCGGGCGCAGTCGTCGCGTTTCTGGCTTCGTGGCTTGCGGGGCTGGGAATGGTGTGTGCGATTGTGGCGGGGCCGCTGCTCGTCTTCCTTTGTGGATTGCTGCCCTACTATCGCCCTGCGGCTGGGTTGGTGGCGACACTGCTGGCGGTGGTCGCCGTGGTCGCGGGTGGGTATCCGCACCATGCGATCGACGCGGCAATGCTTGGCGACATGTTCCTCGGCGGAAGCCTCTGGGCGATGGTGGTGATCGAGGGCTTGTGGCGGGGCGATGTCAGTCGTCCGGCACGGCAGGCGGTCTCGGCGGTGTTCGCCCGGCTTTCCGACATGGCGTTTGACATCGCCTCTGGCGAGGTAGGTGAAGCACACCAGCAGGCCGTACAGTACAGCCAGCACCGCCGCGCGGTGCGCGCAGCCATCGAGCGCGCGGAAATGCAGGTCGCGAACGTGCAGGGCCTCTGGGCGATGATCGTGCGGCGGGCGCTGGTATCGGCCGATGAAGTGTTTCATGCCCTGCTGGCGCTGGATCACCGGCGTTCCGGGGATCCAGCGGTATGGTTGGGGCTCCGGGATATTGGCGGCCGTCTCGCCGGTATCGCGCGGCAGTTGCGGCGTGGCGGTGCGGTCCAGCCGCAGGAAGCCGTCACCGTGCAGCATGGCTCGGCAAGTGAGGCCGGTGCCTTCCGTGCCATCGATTCGGCGCTGGAGGCCATGACCGGGGGGCGTGGCGCTGCGACGGCATCTGAATCGCTAGTGCCAACGCCTGCTGCTGACGGGCATCGCCTGAAACGCACGGTCCTTCATGCCCTGCGAATTGCCGCTGTCGTGGCGATCGTCACGGCAACGGCGCATGCGCTGGGGCTCGGCTATCCCTATTGGGCGGCGATGGCGGTGATCGTGGTGCTGCACCCGGTCCGCCGTATGAGCGTGGCGCGCGGGGTGGAGCGCATCCTTGGATCGGTGGCGGGCGGTGCCGTCGCCTCGCTGCTGCTTCCGTGGCTGGAGGCGCCTGCGGTCGTGGCCGGGCTGGTCCTTGGCGGAACACTGGCGACGATCGCGCTGCGCAGCGTGAACTACACGATCTTTGTGGCCTTCCTGAGCGTGATCTTCGTGCTGGTCATGCACACGCTGCATCCCGCCGAAGGGCTCGCCGGAATGCGCATTCTGGACAATGTGGTCGGCAGTGTCGCGGCGATTGCCTCCGTGCTGGTGTTCTCGCCTCGCGGTGGGCCGTCGCTGGCATCGCGCATCGCGGAGGCGGTGGCGGCGAATCGGGCCTATCTCGAAGCCATCGAGACCGGAGATCCGGCGAAAGTCACCTCGGCGCGTCGCGCGGCAGGGCTCGCCTCCATCGAGGCGGAAATGGCCGCGCACATGCCGGGGCATATATTCGGCGCCGCGATTTCCACGCAGGAGGCGCAAGGCCTTGCCGAAGCACGTCGCCTCGCCGGGAAGGCCGCTGCGCGCTGGCATGATAAAGTTACCGGTTAGAGCATTTTCTAATCAGGTGGAATCACCTGATGACTCGGAACATGCGGTAAATCAGAAGCTTGGGGCGGTTGATCCAGTGCGGCTGGATCGGAAACCGCTCCAAGCGGCAGGATCTCCAGAATTTCGATCGCCTCCGCCTGACCGCCGAAGTCCACACGCTCGCCGATCTCGGCTTCCATCATCGCGCGCGGCAGCGGGGCGGAGAAGGCCAGCCTGCCTGACGCCGGATCGGCCTCGTCATGCCCGACGATGGCGATGGTGCGCGTCCGGCCTTTCAGCGCGAACGTCACCCGGCAGCCGAAGGCGACGCAGGACAGGTCCGGTTGGGGCATGACGCGGGCCGAGGCCTGCCGCGTGCTCCAGTAGCGGTGCTCGCGACGCGCGGCCTTGATCCCGGCCTCGTTCTCAAGGGCTTTCAAGGCTGTTTCAAGCGCATTCAACCGCGCTTCTATCAGCGTCAGTCCATAGGCGGTGACAAGGTTGGGGCCGGGCGGGATCGGGATCTCGAACGTGGGTTCGAGGTGCTCCTCATCGCCATCGCGCCGAAACGCGACGCTCATGCTGCGATACTCATCAGGTACTCGTTCGTAATGCTCGCCTTGATGGAGAGCCTTGGATCAAAGACCCGGACGATAGACCTTTTCGACATGCCCGGCGAGGTCTTCGGGCCAGAAATAGACAGGCCGCAGCTTGCCTTCGGCGTATAGCTGGGCCTCGTCGTCGAAGTGGGGCGAGGCCGGATCGCCGCTCTCGCCGCCTGCCGTCACCGCCCACGCGCGGACTTTCGGGCCGAATTCGACAACCGCGACGAAGCTGTTGCCGCTGGTGCCGTAGTATTTCCGGGTGTTCGGGTACGTCTTCGCGCCGAACGAGGCGAGCGAGCCCCAGACCGAGGAGACAAACGGCACCGGCAGGCTGGGTTTCGCATCGTCGAAATGCGGCGCGATGGCGTCGTCGAGCCGCTGGAAGCGGTTGACGCCTCCCCATGCGACTTTCCATGTCCCGAAATCTCTGGTGAGCCGTTCGACGGTGGCCTGAAGCGCGGCAAGGCGCACTTCGGCTGTCGTTTCCTTCGCGATGTAGTCCGGCAGCTGCATGCGCGCGGCGCGGGCCTTGGCGCGCAAGGCATCGCCCAGCGTATCGCCCCAGAACACCGCCAGCGTGGTTTCCTGCGAGGCATAGCCCCATCGCTGATCCCAGCGGCGCAGGCGTTCGATGGGCTCGGCCAGCGCGGCTTTCTTCGGGTCGCTGGCGGCCAGCGCGTCGTAGTCGGCGATCAGTTGCGGCATCAGCATCGCGAAGGCGGGCAGGTGGCTGTCGAAGGCGGCGGCGATCAGGCGCTGCGGTGTGAAATCATGCTTGCCCATGAGCACTTCGTCGGCGTGGACGCCGCGATAGTTGGCGCCTGCCTGATCCATGTAGCGCGGAAAGTCCGCCGCCTTCGGGCTGTCCGGGCCTGCTGCATCCCACGGCCAGTCGTTGGTGTTGTGGACCCAGCCGACGGCGGGATCGATGGCCTTGGGCAGCGCGTCCAGCGGGGTCAGGCCTTTCCAGTCGGTGGCGGGGTTCGCGCCGTCCACCGGATCGCGATAGTCGAACGCGTCGTCACGCACGGGTACGAACTGGGGGTGAAGATAGGCGATCTCGCCCTTGGCATCGGCGAAGATCGTGTCGTTCGAGGAATTAGCCTTGAGGTCCGCGATCTTGAGATAGCTTGCCAGATCGTCGGCACGGGTGCGCAGCCAGCTCTGTTCGAGCGCGGGGATCGGCTTCCACATCAGGGCCTCGGCCACCCACTTGCCGCCCCGCTCGGCGACGATGGGGCCGTGGCGCGTGCGATAGACCGGGAAGGTGCGCCGGGCCATCGTGCCATCGACCTTGCGATAGGACAGCGTGACGGTGCTCTGGGCGATCGGGCGCAGTTCGGAGCCGTAGCGGTAGAACAGCTTGCTGCCCTTGTGCTCGATAGTCTCCTCGAACTCGTCGATATTGTCGATGCCCGAAGAGGTGTGCATCCAGCCGATCTTCGGGTTGAAGCCCTGATAGATGAAGAACTGGCCCCAGGTGCTGGCGCCGTAGGCGTTCAGCCCGGCATCGCTGGTCATCTGCAGTTCGGAACGGAAATAGAAGCTGGTGTGCGGGTTGATGAGCAGCAGCGCGTGGCCGTCAGCCGTGTTCTTCGGCGCGATGGCGATGCCGTTCGAGCCGCTCGGCTCGCGCTTCACGGCGCCTGTTTCCAGCGCGGTCAGCGCGATCGGGCGCTTTTCGTAGAAGCTCTGAAGCTGGGTGAGCGAGATCCGCTCGATATCGCCGCCGATGCTGCCTTCGGTGAAGGACAGCGCCATCCAGGGCTCGAAATGCGTCAGCACCCGAGGATGCACGTTCGGGTGGGTCGCGAGGTAGTAATTGAGCCCGTCCGCCCAGCTGTCCATCAGCGCGCGCAGCCACGCCGGGCTCTGACGGTATTGCGCCTGCAACTGCGCAGGATCGACATAGAGCCGCTGGCGCAGATCCTGCCAGATCGCCGTCTCGCCTTCGGCTTCCGCCGTGCGGCCCAGCGCGGTGAGATAGTTGGCCTCGATCCGGGGGAAGTCGTCCTCGGCCTGCGCATAGATCGCCCCGAACACGGCATCGGCATCGCTGCGCCCATGGACGTGGGCGATGCCCCAGTCGTCACGGGTGATGGTGACGCGCGCGGCTTGCGCCTGCCAGCGCGCCTGCTCTCCCGATGCGGCGGAGGCGGGAGAGGTGAGGCTGCATACCATCGCGGAGGCGGCGAGCAGGAGCGGGCGGGTGAAGCGGCGTGCGATCATCGTTTGCAAGGGCTATCGGGCAAGGCCGAAGCTGGCAAGCGGGGAACGCCGACGCTTAGCTCAGCATCGCCTTCAGCGCAGGGGAGAGGTATTCGCGCAGCATATTGTCTTCGAGCAGGATGATGCGCGCTGCGATGCCGTGATGGGCGGCGAACAGCGGGGCATCGGCACCCATCACCATCAGCGCGGTGGCAAGGGCATCGGCGCGCATGGCGGTGGGGGCGAGGACGCTGACCGATTCCGCGCCCTGCCGAACCGGCGCGCCGGTTTGCGGATCGAGCGTGTGGCCGAGCCGCACTTCGCCCAGATCGTGATAGCGCCGATAATCCGCGCTGGTGGCCACGGCCCCGTCGGGCAGCGCGATATGCAGCGGCAGGAACAGGCCGCCCGGCGGGTCTTCGAGCGCCACCCACCAGGGTTGCAGGTCGGGCCGCACACCGGTGCCGCGCAACTCGCCCCCCACTTCGACAAGGCAGGAGGTCACACCCGCCTCGCCGAGCACGCGCGCGGCCTCATCGACGCCAAAGCCCTTGGCGATGGCACTGAAATCGAGCTGAAGCCCGCCGGGCTGCCGTAGCACGCGGGTTTCCGGATCGAAGTCGATCGATGGCCGGGCGCGCGGTGCCAATGCCGTCTCCGGCAGCACCGAGGGCGCCGAGGCGCCGAAGCCCCACGCCTCGCTGGCGGCGCCCAGTGCGGGATCGAACGCGCCTTCGGTCATGTCGGCGATGGCGATCGCTTCGGTCAGAACGGAGGCGAAGCCCTGGGGAACTTGATGCTGCGTGCCCGCGCCGGCGCGATTGAACTGCGAGAGGTCGGAGGAGGGCTCCCACTGGCTCATTTGCGCGACCACGGCGTCCAGCGCCGCCTGCACAGCGGAACGCAGCGAAGGGATCGCGCTGACATCCAGCGCGACCATGCGGACGGACCATGTGGTTCCCATGGTCCGTCCGCCGAAGTCGAAGACCCTGCCGCCGCGCAAGGGTCTGGCGATCCGTGCCGCATCGAGCGGCGGGATGGCGAGGCGGGCGTCTTCGTCGGTCATCGTCGGTTGGCTCTATGCAAGGCTGGCTTACGGCGCCTGCACTTCGAGCGTTGCGACGTAGCTCAGGCCGCGATCGGTCGCGCCGGGGATCGAGACCTTGTTGTCGCTGGCGCGCGCTTCCATCCAGTACATGCCCGGCCCCGACCATGTGACCTTGGCCTGTCCCTTGGCATCGGTGGTGATGTCCTGCTTGATCGGCGAGGCAGCCCAGCGGTCGTCCTTGGTGACGGAGACCTTCAGGCCCGCTGCGGGCTGGCCATCGACGAGGAACGTGAACACGCCCGGCTCGTTGGCGACAAGGTCGTCAGGATGGGTGACGGGGACCATCTCAAGACCCTTGCCGGTGGGCTTGAACACGGCATTGTCGGGCACGCCCAGCGTCACGAAGACCTGGTTGGTGGACTGGTTCTCGCGCAGCTGCACGTCGGTTGCACCCTGCGGGATCAGCGAGGCGATCTTGTCGGCCGTGACGCCGCGCGGCAGGCGCTTCTTCTCGCCGTTCAGGGTGTAGCCGCCGAACACGCCGGTGCTGGTCGAACCGATGCGATAAGTGCCGGGCTTGGTCAGGTGAACCTCGAACATCGAGCGGACCTGACCCTTGACGGCGTTCTCGATGGGAACGCTCTGGCCATCGGGACCGGTGGCCGTGAAGTTCTGCGGATCGAGCGAATGGAAGTTCGAGATGAACAGTTCGCTGGAGACGGCGGCGTCAATCGAAACCCAGGCTTCGTCGCCCGAGAACGTGGTTTCGGAGGGCAGCAGCCACTGGCTATGCGCAAAAGCCGTGGCGGGCGCGGCAAGGGCAAGAAGCGCGGGGACCGCGAGCAGGGTGGAACGGAGACGAGTGTTCACAAAGTGTCCTTTCAGGGCTTCACGGATGCAGTGACGGTGCCGATTTCGGTCGCGCCCTTGGCCGAGGCGGTGGCAGGGCGCTTGCCGCCCAGCGTGACGGGAACGGTGACGCTCTCACGCCCGCCGGATTCGCGCGCGGCCTCGACCGTCAGCTTGTACTGGCCACCCGGCAGGCCGCGCAGGGCAGCGGCGGGAATGGTCAGCTTCTGCGGGCCGGGCGCGCGGGTGGCGCCGGAAATGCCGTCGATCTGCGCGCTGCGACCGCCCTTGCGCCACCAGGTGCGCATGTCGGAAAGCCACTTGGTGCCATGGCCTTCGCGGTTGTCGCTGTCGTACCACACGGCGAGCGTCTTGAATGGCTGGCCGGTCGCGCCTTCGAGCCAGATCGCCACGTAGGGGCGGTGGTACTCGGCCACGCTCGGGCGCGGGAGAGTGACCGTGAGGTCGATGGTGTCGGCCATGGCCGGTGCGGCGATAGTGGTCGCAGCGCCGGTCAGTACCAGCAGCGAAGTCTTGCGCATGCGTGTGCTCCCTAGTGAATGACGAACTCAGTGAATGAAGAACAGGGCGAGGATGAAGGGGATCAGCAGACCCAGGCCGGTCAGTGGCCAGGTCGAGGGGCGGTGTCGGCCGTGCATCCACAGCAGGGCAAAGCCGGTGCCCACGAAGACCAGCGCGGAAATCACGAACCCGTCGATGAACCAGTGCCAGACCCAACCGGCGTTGCGGCCCTTGTGAAGATCGTTGAAGTAGGCGATCCAGCCCTGATCGGTGGTCTCCCAACTGATCGCGCCGTCGCCGCGCTCGACGCTGATCCAGGCATCGCCGCCGGGGCGCGGCATGGCGAGGTAGACCTCGTCCGAAGACCATTCCGCTGCCGTGTCCGCCGGGATCGACATCTTGCTCTGGCGCGCCAGCTCGTCGCGCACGGCGATGGGCACGGGAACCTTGGCGCCATCGCCGGGACCTTTGGCGAGCAGCGCGATGAACGCGGGGGCGAGCTGGCCGGAGCCGTCGACGACCTTGGGCTTGGCGAGGATATCGCCCGCGTGGTTCAGGGTGAAGCCGGTGGCGACGAACAGGAACAGCGCCATCAGCGACAGCGCCGAGCTGACCCAGTGCCAAGTGTGCAGCTGGCGCAGCCAGAAGCCGCGCGTCCAGCCTCCCTTGCGGCGGCCCGGCGCGGCGCCGCCGGTGGTTGCTGCGGCGCTGGAGGTTGCAGTGGCAGGCGCGGCGTTGGTAATTGCCGCGGCAGGCGCGGCGATGGGGTGCGCGGTACGGCCCGCACTGTCTGAAGTGGTCATGTCATGCATCGTGGTTGTTCGGTTCAGGTCAGGCGAGCGAGAAGCCGACGGGCACGATCACCCAGGCATCGACGGGCTTGCCCGCCTGCTTGGCAGGGGCGAAGCGCCAGGCGGAAACCGCCTTGATTGCGGCCTGATCGAGTTCGTCGAAGCCGCTCGAATGGCTGATCTTGACCTGCCCGGCCTTGCCGCCCGCCGTCACCAGAACCTTGAGCAGCACAGTGCCCTGATGGTGGCTGTGGCGTGCCTCGTAAGGGTATTTGGGCCCGGCATTGCCCAGCTGGGCAGCGGAGAAGTCCGGTGGCGTGATCGGGGCTGGCGGGGCGGGAGGCGCCGGCGGTGCCGGTGGGGCCGCCACGACGGCGACCGGCGGTGCGGGCGGAGCCGGTGGCGTAACGGAAAGCGCGGGCGCCGTGCTGGGCAGCTCGATCATCGGCTTGATCGCGACGACCTGCGTCTTCACTTCAGGTGTCTGGATCAGCTGCGGCTCGGTCTGGTCGGGCACCTGTTTGGTGGGCGACGGCGGTGGAGGCGGCGGCGAGGTGATGTCGAACGTCGTCAGTTTCTTGTGATGGGCCGCGGCTGGCCCGACCACGCCGATCGTCACGAGCACGATGAAGGCCGCGACATGGACGGCGGCAGCGATGCCGAGCGCGCGCCAGTTGAGTGTCGCGCCGTGATAACCGGTGTTGGCGGACACGGACGCTGTAGCCAGATCCGCAGCACGACCAGCATTGCTCATGGATGGCTCTGTCGCTGAATCCTCGAACATGATCCGGCGCAAACCCTGTGACTTGCCGCTCGCATCGATGTCATCGCGCGCGCCATAAGCCCCGTTATAAAGGCTCGCTTCCATTGCGATCGTGCTCCTGTTGCCCCTGACTCTAATGCGAGGCAGTCGCATTAGCCGGTATCAGCAATGGTGCTGCGAGGCAAGAGCAACAAAAGTTTGTAAGGGGTTTGCTACACTTAACTAAAGTGTTCAAAATCAATAATTTACATGAATTTCACGATGTCGTCGCTCGAATACGATACGCGAATGACGTTTATTCATGACAAAATGCGTCAATCGCAAGATCGAGAATCGCTATCCATCAAGGCGGCGCCACTTCAAGCCCACGCTACAGTGGCGGTCTTTCACGCGCCCAGCGCGCGTCCAGCCGCATCGAGCGGCGCAGGGGATGCAGAGCCTGTGCGTTTAGCCCAGTGGCGAAGTGCAGGAACAGCCAGAATCAGGCCTCCGCCGATCAGGCAAAGGTCGATAGTTGCCGAACTGCCCGGCCATTGGCCGCTCAGCAGAGCATGGCCAAGTCCAGTGGGAATCATCGCTGCGGCGAGTGCCGTGCGGAGATAGGCACCAAGCCGGGCAACCGGGCGGATCGCGGCCACCACCATGGCGAACACCAGCGCGGACCAGAAGGCTATCGCCAGCGGGGCGATGTCGCCTGCGATAAGGCGCAGCCAATAGGTGGCGATCAACAGGATCGGGCTACCCCAGGCAACGATGGCCCACATGGCCTCGATGCGCGGCACGGGGTGCCCGCGCCGGGCGCGCTTGGTCAGCCAGATGTTGGTGCCTGTCACGACGATCGCGCACAGGGCAAGCCCGAACAGGAACCACGCGGTCAGTACTGGCACGCCGCCGAAGGTGCCGAAGTGGATCTTGTAGATCGAGGATAGCGCCTGCTGGCCTTTCGGGCCGTCAGAAATACCCACATTGTCGGTATAGTGCCCCGTTCCGTCGAAGCGGTAGGTGTCACCATAAGACAGGTTTCTGTCGTTCAAGGTCAGCAGCGCGATGCGCTGGCCTTTGGTGCCGGGCGCTTCGATGGTGATGTAGTTCAGTGTGTTTTGCGGCCGGTTTCGGGCAAGCCAGCCCATTGCCACATCGACACGCGGCCAGGAGGCTTTGGTCGCATCGGGCACGGCTGGTGAGCCGTAAAGCGAGGCATAGCTTTTGGCGATCTGGCCGCCGTAGCGCTCCGTTGCGATCGACTGGAACACGATCTGGCCAAGGCCGAGCATTGCACCGGTGATCGCCAGCGCCATGATGAACGGCAGGAGCCAGGTGCCCATGCGGTTGTGCAGATCGGCCTGTGCAAGTTGCGTCATCGCCGCGCCGTCCTCGCGTCCTTTTGCACGGAAACGGAAAGCGTCGCGCAAAATGCGCGGGTGGGCGAGTACGCCGGTCAGGGATGCGGCAGCCATCATCGCACCTAATGCGCCGGTCAGCATGATGCCCCAGGTGCCGGGAAGATTGAGATAATAGTGCATATCCAGCATGAAGCTGGTCCACGGATCGGCTTGTTCGCCTGCAAGATCACCTGCCGGGGTGACGTAATGCGGCGAACCGCTTCCGGTTAGCGTTGTGCGCGGGTTTGCCGGGTTGGGCATTTGCAGGGCGATATACGCGGGAGGCGTAGTCTCGTTGCGCATGGCCGAGTTTACTGCGCGCTGCACAGCCTGGGGTGACATCGCCTGCATTTCAGGGGCTTGCGGCTGCTCCCAGCGCTCCCAGCGGTCGCCGAACACCGCGAGCATGCCGGTGAGGCAGACAAGATAGAGCAAGGCGCAGGCAACCAGCCCGATCGCGGTATGACCGCCCAGCGCGCGCCGGACGAAGCCGGTTCCGGGGGCATCGATTCCCTTGAAGTCAGGATGCTTCACGCCGCCAGACACAGGACGCCTCCAATTAAGGTCGTTGCCACCAAGGGTATGATTTTGCCTTTAAATCCGGGAGCGATCATCTGCCAGCTCATCACGCAGACCCACAGCAGCGGCAGGCCGAACAGCGCCAGCGCGCTGGAGTTCGCCTCACGCCAGCCGCCATGCCATGCCATGCGCTGGAGCGCCCAGGCGGCGAAGGCGCAGGCGGCCAGAGCGACGGGACCGCAGAGCAGGAAGACCGCGATGCGGCGACCAAGGCTGCGCCAGTCCATCGGGGCCTTCGGAGGCGGTGGCGGGGGGGCGGAAGGCGCTGCAAGGTCGCGCTTTTTCCGGGGTGCGCGCACTTTGGGGGCTGGGCTCTGCCAGCCTGCCCAACACACGATCACGGCTGCGCTGGTCATCGCGGCGGTGATGCCGAGCGTCAGTCCGCGCGCGCCGGCCATTTCGAGAAGGGCGACTGCTGCGCAAGCCAGTATCAGCCAGCCCAGCAGTACCGGCCAGCGTTCCCGCTGCCAACCATAGCGCAGTAGTACCGGCCCCGCCGCACTGGCCAGAAGCGGTAGCGCGATCACCTGCAAGCCTCTGCCTTGAAAGCCGAATTTGACGCCACGATAACCTCTTCGCACCCATTGTCCGAGGGCGATCGAGCCTCGAAAACCTTGCAACTGATTTGCATTATGGGTGCGATCTACGGGGGCGGAAGGGGCGAGTCAATGGGTTGGGAAGGCGATGCCCGGCCCACGAACACAGCAGAATTGAACCAGACATAAACCGGGGCAAAGAGGGGCCTAAAGGGGGGAAAGGCGCACCTAAAGGGGGGGGAGACCGACAGAGCGCCCCCGACCGCGCCTCGGCATTGCCCGGACAGGCAAAGGGCGGACCTTCCCACCGGAAGCCCCGCCCTTTTTATGTATTCCTGTCCAGTCGCGGACCGAGGATCATACCGCCAGGGCGGCATCCTTCTCGGCATAGAGACGGTCCATCTCGGCGCGGCTGCGCTTTTCGGCTGCGGTCTTGAGCTGGCCGCAGGCCGCATCGATGTCGCGCCCGCGCGGAGTGCGTACCGGGGCGGAAATCCCCGCCTCGAACACGATGTTCGAGAAGGCCCTGATCCGCTCGGGCGTCGAGCATTCGTAAGCCGCGCCCGGCCAGGGGTTGAAGGGGATCAGGTTGACCTTGGCGGGCAGCTTGTAGTGCTTGAGCAGACGGACCAGTTCGCGCGCGTCCTCGTCGCTGTCGTTCTTGTCCTTGAGCATCACGTATTCGAAGGTGATGCGGCGGGCATTGCTGGCGCCGTGGTACGAGGCACAGGCGGCGAGCAAGTCCTCGATGCCGTACTTCTTGTTGATCGGCACGATCTCGTCGCGCACGTCCTTGGTCACGGCGTGGAGCGAGACCGCGAGGTTGACGCCGATCTCCTGCCCGCAACGCTCCATCTGCGGGATCACGCCCGAGGTGGAGAGCGTGATGCGGCGCCGCGAGAGGGCAAGGCCCTCGCCGTCCATCACCAGCTTGAGCGCATCGCGCACATTGTCGAAATTGTAGAGCGGCTCGCCCATGCCCATCATCACGATGTTGGTGAGCAGGCGCCCGCTGGCGTGGTAGTCGCCCTGATACTCGCCGTTCTCGTCCTCGTCCTGATCGAGCCCGGCCATCGTCTTGCTGGCGGCCTCGGCGGCGGTCCGGGGCCATTCGCCCAGCGAATCGCGCGCGAGCATCACCTGTCCGACGATCTCGCCCACGGTCAGGTTGCGCACGAGGCGCATGGTGCCGGTGTGGCAGAAGCGGCAGTTGAGCGTGCAGCCGACCTGCGAGGACACGCACAGCGTGCCGCGATCGGCGTCGGGGATGAACACCATCTCGAAATCGTGGCCGTCCGCCGTGCGCAGCAGCCACTTGCGGGTGCCGTCGGTCGAGTGCTGGGCCTCGACGATCTCGGGACGGCCGATCACGAAGCGCTCGGCCAGCCAGGGGCGCATCGTCTTGGCGATGTCGGTCATCGCCTCGAAATCGGTGACGCCGCGATGGTAGAGCCAGTGATAGACCTGCTTGCCGCGCAGCTTGGCCGCCTTGGCGTCCAGCCCTGCCGCCTCGAACAGTTCGGCGATGCGCTTCTTGGGCAGGCCGAGCACGTCGATGCGCCCGTCCTCGCGCGGGGTTACGCCGTCTACCAGCGTGGGGCGCGGCACCGGAACCGGATCGATGTGGCCGGGAATGGGCATTTGCGCCGAAAGCGGGGCGGCGGTCCGGCCGGCCCCTTCGAGAGTGGTCGTGTCTGTCATGATTGCGCGCGGCCATAGCCGATTCCCGCGCAAAACGGAAGATGGCGGAAGCGCAGAGGTTCCAGGGTCGAACCCTAGCGCAAGTCTGCGCAGCCCAGCAGCGCTGCGTCCATCGCCGAGGCCCCGCCCGCCAGTTGCCACGTGTCGGCGAAGGGAAGGCCTTTCGTGTCGCGGCTGGAGGCGGTCATCGTCGGGGCCGAACGCATGGCGGCAAGGATCGCGGCGTTGTCGCTCGGGCTCGGGGCCCAGGCATCGGCCCCGCCGCCGGTCAGGGTGAAGCGCTGATCGCCAAGGCGCAGGGTGATGGGCGCGCCCGAGGCGATATTGCGCGAAAGGCGGATGTGGACTTCGTTGCGAATGCCGCGCCGGGGCCATGTCGCCACGGTGGCATAAGGCTGGGTGTCGCGCGCTCGCTCGCTTGGTTGGGCCATGGCGATGGCATAGCAACGCGGCACGACCGGATCGCGAAAGGCGCCCCATTGCGCATAGAGACCAAGGCTCTCCCGCGCGAGTGCGGGCGCCGCAACGAGTGTTAGGGCGGCGGCAAGCAGCAGCATCAGGCGGCGGTGCAGGCAGGGCAGGGCACGGGGCGGCATCATACCCGCGGCTATAGCGGGCCCCGGCGCGGCTTGCCTAGGCGGCGCCGATAAATTCGAATGGCTGCAAACGCCCCATAACGGACGTTAAATTCCCCTCGTCATCCCAGCGAAGGCTGGGATCGTTGTGAGCAAGGCGCTACTTTGCCAGCGATCCCAGCTTTCGCTGGGATGACGGCATTATGAGAACGACCGCATCCCACCCATGCCTGCCGTCGCCTTGGACTTGGTTCAGGGGGCATCCAGCCGGTGACTTCGGCTTACGACAGGACGATAGCGCTTGCTGTTTGCGCATCCTCGCTTCGTAGCGCCTGACACGGGCCGCCCGCCCCCTACGTCTTGTCTTTCGGGAGCGCATGCCTTGCCGACACAAGCCCGTCTGAGGCATGGGGCAGCATTGTCGTCAGGAGATCGGGAAGCTGTGAACAGTCAAGGCAATTGGCAGTTGGTCTGGGGCGCGCTGGCAGTGCTTGTGGCGGGTTGCACGAACGCGCCGGTCAGGCCGGTCGCGTCGCTCCCGCTGCCGCCGGTCCATGCCAACGGGCAGGCCCTGTGGCGCATCGTCGATCAGAAATGCGTTCCGGGGCAGCTTCGTGCGGGCGATCCGGCGCCTTGTGCGGTTGTCTCGCTCGCCGAAGGACGCACTCGCGGTTATGCGGTGTTGAAGGATCGCGCCGGCATCGCCCAGTATCTGGTCATGCCGACGATCCTGATCTCCGGGATCGAGGATCCGCGCGTAACGGGACCGGGCGCAGCGAACTATTTCACGCCTGCCTGGAAGGCGCGCCATCTTGTGGAAGCGAGAGTGGGGCGGGCGTTGCAGCGAGACGAGATCGGGATCGCGGTGAACTCGCAATATGGCCGCAGTCAGGACTTGCTGCATCTCCATGTGGACTGCATGCGCCGGGACGTGCGCGATGCGCTGCACGATCTCGTCCCTGCCGTGGGCGATAGCTGGTCGCACAGGAAGGTGAGCCTCGAAGGGCGCAGCTTCTATATCCGGCGTGTCGGCGGCGATGAGGCCGTAGCGGCGAACCCCTTCGAGCTGGTCCGCGCCGGCTTTCATGTCCCGCAAGGCGAGATGAAGGCCTGGACGGTGTTGCTGACCGGTGCGGACTTTGCAGGGCGCCCCGGTTTCCTGCTGCTCGCCGCGCGGGCGGAGCCTGACCACGGCAACCGGGGTGCGTCGGAAATCCTGCTCGATCACCAGTGCGGTGTGGCGGGCGCGGCGGATGAGAAGGGGGCGGATGAGAAGGGTGCGGAGGCGAGGGCAGGTTCGAACTGACCGGGGGCGTCCTTGCGAGGTTCTATCGACGCTCGCGCCCGGTCCGGGGCATCCGGTCTTCCAGCCACTCGGGGCAGTTGGCGCCGGTGCCGTCGGTGTCCAGCCGCAGCATCCACCACCCGGCGAAATAGGTCGGATCGTAGGTACTTTCGCAAACCGCGCCGCAACGCGACGTCGCCTCGAACACCGTCATTGCGCGTGAGCGGTTCGTCGCGCGCGCGACGGTGGTGAAGCCGTTGAAGATCACCACATGCCCGTCGCGCAGCAGGATGTCGCCGGGGCGCAGGTCGTTGATGGTGCGCACCGGGCTGGGGCAGGCATGATCGGGGCCGGTCGGCACGGCATAGGTGCCCCCGTCGCGTGCCTTCACCGTGCGCGGGCGGACCATGGCCCCGGTCGAGCGGATGCGAAGGTTGAACACCCGCGCGACCAGCGCCGAGCAGTCTATGCCGAGTGGGTAGTTTGCGGTGTTCTCCTTCCAGCCGACGGCGCTTTCCGGCTGCCGCCATTCGAGCCCTTCGCCGATATGGCCGATGGGCGGCGGCGTTCCCGTTGCGCCCGGGGCATAACCGGCAAGACGCTTCGCAAAGCTGTCGACGAGATCCTGCCCGCCGATCGAATAGGGCACGGACCGAACCTGTGCGCCGGGCAGGACGCCGACCAGTTGCCGCGGGCGTACCCAATGCGCCCCGCCATCGGGATTGGGGCCATCGCGCACAAGGACCGGGAAATCGGGGCCAGTGCCGAGCGCACCGCTGGCGTCGGCGCCGATGCGGCACTTGCTGCGGCCTTCGCAGGGGCGGCTGTCGGCACCTTCGGGATAGTGCCAGCGAAACGCGATCTGCGCTTCGAGCGTCTTGCGGGCCTTGTCGTAGCCGACGACGGGGGTGGCGTGCGGTGCGGCGACGTCGGCCTCTTCGGGGGCGTTGCCGGGGGCGGGATCGTTGCGATCGACATCGAGCGGATCGGTGGCATGATGGCCATCCACCAGCGCGATGCGGCCCTGGCTGGCGTCCCCCAGGTCGGCGAGGTCGTAGCGTTGCAACTCGAAGTGGCCGCGCCCGGGTGCGCTATGGTCCGCCGTGGCGATCCAGATCGCATCGCCGCGCGGGCCGATGGCACCGGCTATATAGTCCAGCCCCGGCTTTTTGAGCAGCGTCGTGACCGGGATCGAGCGGTCGGGGCGCAGGGCGGGCACGTCGGCGACATCGATGCGCACGGTCCGTGTCGGGGTGCCGCCATCGGGTGCGAATACCCCGACGTATTGCGTAACCATCAGGCGTCCATCCGTGGCAGCAACGGCCTCGCCTTGAGACCCCGGTCGCGTGATCTCGCTCCACCACAGCAACGTGCGGCCCAGCCCAAGCTGCCCGACGAAGCGAACGGCGAAAACCTCGTGCCCATCGTGCGCAGGCACATGTGCGCGGTGTCCGCCGGGCAGTGGCCAGAAGGCGTCGGGGGTGGAGACCTTGCCGGACCGGATGGCGGGGGGCGTATCCGCGCGAGGGCGCACGGGCCCCATGGCGAAGCGGCAGGGGCCGACGATCTGCATCGCGGCGACGTCGGCCCGGGTGATCGTCATCGCGCGTCGCTCGCGCAGATCGTATCCGCCTTTTTCGTCGGGGCCATAGGGCTCGGCGATCAGGCGGGCGCCAGTGGCGGTATAGACGGTTCGCCCCGGCTCGAAGCTGTCGGGCATGAGGCAGATGGCTGGCGGTCGGTCGAGCGCCTCGGCTTCATAGCGGCGGATCTCGCGGTTCCAGGGATCGACCACCAGGATATATTGCCCCATGGCGATGACGTGGCTGGGGCCCGCACCGTCGGCGACCTCCCGCAGGAAAGCCCGTGCCTGCGGCGTCATCGGCGCATCTTCGATCTGCTGGGCCTGAGCGGGCAGCCCGCTCAAGGCGCTCAGACCCAGGCCGAGGCCGATATTGCGGAACAGGGCAGCGAGGCCGAAGGGAGGGGTCAATACGAAGTCCTAGTTGCGCGTCCGAAGCCCATTGCGCGGATCGGCCGACAATATGAGACGAAAGGCCGCGAGGAAAGGAACGGGCTTGCGAACGGAGATATGGAGCATCGCCGTATCAGCCTTCACTCGCCTGTGACATCCCACGCCTGACGGAGACAGGCCATCATCTTGACGGAGGCAGGGAAGGCCACCCCGAAACGGTTCGCAAGGGTATAGCCTGAAGGCAAAGGGCCGGGCCGTTCGCGATGGAGGCGCGGGATTGCGGCGCGCGCAGGTGCGTAATCGGCAGGAGCGCGATCAGGTGTCGTCTGGTTATATTCGTCTGACGTCCCGATCGTTCAGGCAGCAGCGCCATCAGCAAGGCCGGATTGTGAGCGCCTCGCCTGCGCCGCTCTCCAGCCTGTCGGCCAGTTCGCCGAGGCGCACCGCCGATCATTTCGTTACGGTGTCGGAATGCTTCAAGCGCAATCTCGTGGAGGTGGCGGGCATTGCGCCCGAGCGCATCACCAATACCTACCAATCGGTCGATATCCCTGCCTCGCTGCGTGACAAGCCTGATGAACAGGTGGCCCGTGAGGTGGAAGGATGCGCCAACCTTGGGTACAAGGATTACCTGTTGTTCTGGGGCTCGATCGAACCCAAGAAGAACATTGGCCGGCTGCTGGAGGCCTGTCTGGCCAGCCAGGTCGATGTACCGCTGTTGATCATCATTCAGGATCACGACGTCATCTTCGTATCGAATGCCCCGGCGGTGGACCTGCAGAAGTTCATCAATACGGTGTCGAGTGCCGCCGGGCGATGCGGCAATCGTATTTGCGCAGACCGCGCCTTTTTGGGCGAGCGCGAATGGCTTGCTGCGAGGCGCCTTGCGCAGATAGGCGGGGCCTGCCGCGCGCGTCATCACGATGACTCTCCGCAGCATTGAACTGGCACGCGTTTGCGCCTAGTCCTGCTGATTGGAAATTGAATTTGCATGGTACAATGCGGGTGAAGGATTGAAAAATGGCAGGTGCGGATAACCTTGAAGCGCGTGAGCGCGATGCCCTTCTGCATTCGCACCTCTCTCCGGATGAGGCTGCCGTTGAGTTTCATGAGTTCGAGTTTGCGCTTCACCATATCTCTGAAGCATTCTCGCGTTGGTCGTCTGCGGTCCACGAGTTTGTCAGCGGCGAATATCTGGCGCAGTCGGATGTGTCGGTGCTGCAACTGATCCGTATGAACGAAGAGCCCAAGAGCGCGGCCGACATCGGGCGCTATCTCAATCGCGATGACAGTTCGAATATCCTTTATGGATTGCGGAAGCTCGAAAAGGCAGGCCTGATCGAAAAAGGAGCCGGACCGCTGCGTCAGACCACCTATCAGGTGACGGCGCGAGGGATGGAAATTACCGACAGGTACGCCAAGGTCCGTAAAGAGGTTCTGCTCGATGCCCTGGGGTCGAGCCTCCAGAGTGAAGGCGAACTCGCGGCGGCCATCAAGACGATGTGGCGCATTTGCGGTTTCTACGAGCAGGGAACGAGATCCATTTCCGTCATGCGGGTGCTGCAGGGCGATCGCCCGAGCGACCGCGCCGGCGATTCCCGTGAAGGTGCTTCCGCGCAGGCCGGAACTCCCAAGATCATGCGCAAGCCGAGGGCGGCAAGCAAGGCGGGGCCTGTCAAGGCTCGCAAGGCGGGGTGAGTGATTACGTCTGTATGGAACACGGGCCTCCGGGGGGGTGTCGGGGCTTCATGGATGTGTGTGAATATGCCGTGCAAAATGCAAGTTTGAATCTTCAGTAAATTCATATTGACGCAGGCGTAATATTCCCCCGAGAATGCCGTCAGGGCCCGGCATGGCCGCAATCCGTCGTGCATAGCGACATGCGATCTGCCGACTTGATCATGCTGGAGGAGTTGCACTTGACCGATCGTCTCTCTGTCGCCGAGGCCAGTTCCGGCGATCTGTCGTTGCTGTCTGCTGCCAGTCAGGCGGACCTGATCCGCACGCGTGCCGTCTCGCCGGTCGAAGTCATGGAGGCGGTGCTCGTGCGCGCCGAGGCGCTCGAACCCGTACTGCATGCGTTTTGCCATCTCGATATCCCTCGCGCGCGTGCAGCGGCGCTGGCTGCCGAGGACGCTGTCCGGCGGGGCGAGCCGCTGGGGGCGCTGCATGGCGTGCCGATTTCGATCAAGGATCTGATCTGTACCGCCGACATGCCGACGGTAAGCGGTTCGCGGGCCTACGCGGGCTTTGTACCGGATGCTGACGACGTGTGCGTCGAACGTGTGCGCAAAGCGGGGGCTATCGTGATCGGCAAGACGAATACGCCGGAGTTCGGCTATGCCGGTGCCGGTAAGAACGCCGTATTTCCCACAACAGTAAACCCATGGGATATAACAAAAACGCCGGGCGGCTCCAGTGCAGGAAGCGCAGCGGCCGTGGCGGCGGGCATCGGCTCGCTGACGATCGGCAGCGATGGCGGGGGTTCGATCCGTGGTCCGGCAAGCTATTGCGGGCTATTCGGTTTCAAGCCTTCGTTCGGCCGGGTGCCGGCATGGCCGGGCTGTCGCGATCCGCGCCATCCGGGGATCAGCAGTTGGGAAAGCGTTGAGCATATCGGACCGCTGACCCGGACGGTAGAGGATGCGGCATTGCTGATGTCGGTGATTGCGGGGCCGGATGGACGTGACTGGCACTCCCTGCCTGCGGGCGATGTCGACTGGCTTGGAGCGCCGCGTCGATCGCTCGGAAAGTTGCGTATCGCCTATACTCCCGATTTCGGGTTTTCCGTGGTGGACCCCGAGGTCGTCGCGATCACGCGGGATGCGGCGCAGGCACTGGCCAGCGAGCTGGGCGCCGAACTTGTGGAAGATACGCCACCGTTCAAGGATATGTTCGACCTTTTTCTCACGATCATCATGCGCGACAGTGATCTGCGCGGGATGCGGGCTCTTCTGGAGGCCGGTCTGATCCAACTGCCGGGCCTCGTCATGATGCTGGAGCGTCAGTGGAGTGCGGAAGAGTTCACGGATGCGGGGATGGGGCGTCAGCGCGTTTGCAACCAGTTGGCCAGCTTCATGCAGCAGTATGATCTGCTGCTGACCCCCACGGTATCGTCTCCGCCCTTCGATGCGGCGCATTTCAATCCCGATGCTATAGGGGGTGTGCCTGTTGAACGGGCAAACGCGTCGCCGTTTACCTACCCCTTCAACTGGAGCGGTCAGCCTGCGGCCAGTGTACCGGCAGGTTTCACCGCTGCGGGCCTGCCGGTGGGTTTGCAGATCGTGGGGCGGCATCTTGCAGATGGCGCCGTGTTAGGTGCCTCCGCGGCCTTCGAGCGAGCGCGTCCCTGGGCGCATCTATGGCCTGAACTGGTGCTCAAGCATTCCTGAACGCCACCTCTCGATGGATTCTTAGCGTCGGCAGTCCCGTTTCTTGATTGACGACGCACGTCAGCAGAAACCGCGTGCGCTGCCGCGCTGAATCGTGAAACCTCCGTGGTGCGAGGTAAGTGAGGCAGACGTTTTTCGCTTTCCCGTACGCGATGAAAATGCATATTGAAGTTGAAAACACCATGCGAATCGCATTGTGAAAAAAGTAAAAGATCAGGGACTGATGCAAGGCACGCGGTCAGACCGGTTACGGCTCTGGGACAAGACGTTGCAACTTGGGTATGGCGCGGCGCGCCTGACGGGGATGACGCTGAAGCAAAGGTGGTGGATGCGCGCGCATCACAGCAGCGTGCCTGAACGATGGGGATTGATGTGATCACGAGAGCTCGAATTCTGGCATCCACGGGTGTTTCCATGCTGGCCCTTCTGGCAGCAGGCCTGCCGGTGGCGGCATATGCCAGCGACGCGGACACGACGACTGACGCCGCAACGTCGGCAGCCGGTGCCGCCGCATCTTCTGCGCCTGCCGGAGAGATCATCGTTTCGGCCGAGCGCACACATACCACGCTGCAAAAGGCAACGCTGTCGGTCACGGCCGTCAGCGCGGACACGCTGGCCAAGAACAATATCACCGAAATCGGTGGCCTGAACGGCCAGGTTCCGGGGCTGGTGGTGGCGAGTTCCAATGCTGGCGAGCGCAATATCGCCATCCGCGGCATCGGTCTTGGCACACCGGAGAATCCGCAGACCCAATCCGGCGTGTCCTACCACATCGATGGCGTCTACATTTTCAATTCGATCGCTGCGAACGCCGCGTTCATCGATGTTGGCCAGGTCGAGGTTCTGCGCGGCCCCCAAGGTACGATGTACGGTCAGGGGTCCACGGGCGGTACGATTAACGTGGTGTCGAACCAGCCGACGACGGATGCGGTTTCCGGTTCAGCCGATGTCGGCTACGGCAACTACAACTACATCAAGTCCGACGCGATGCTCAACGTGCCGATCACGGACACGCTGGCGGTGCGCGGCGCCGTGTCCTACGAGAAGCATGACGGTTATGCCCATGCAACGCAGGTGCCGGGCAACTCAAACTATTCTCTGAGCAATGCCAACCACCTGACGGGCAAGGCCTCGATCAAGTGGACGCCGACCAATGACGTCAGCGTCCTGCTGAGCACGATCCAGTATCGCGGTGACGATCACGCGCCGGAACAGAAGAACATCCTTGATCCCGATCCCGATGCCCGTGAAGTGACGCAGGACTATCCCGGTCGGAATTATGTTCGCACGCAGCTCTATTACGGCGTGATCAAGTACAACATGCCCGGCGTCACGTTCACGTCGACGACCAGCTACCAGAAGCTGAAGTCCAACCAGTCGTGGGACGGGGACGGTCTGGACGAGGAGCTTTATCTCGCGGATGCGGGGGCTGCGAGCGGCGGCGCCACCTACGATCATATCGGCTTGTGGCAGCAGAAGGCGACCTCCTGGACCCAGGAGTACAATATCGCCTCCGACACCAAGGGCCCCTTCAAGTGGATTCTGGGTGGTGTCTATCTGCACTCGGTCAACAAGACCTACATCAACGAATTCAGCGGCAATCCGGATAGCGCCGTCTACAATCCGCAGGCAACGCCGCTGCCAGCCGATACCGCGTGGGACGATCCTGCCGTCCAGACGGTTTACTATGGCGAGAATTCGCAGGTTACGCGCGAATCTTATGCTTTCTACGGTCAGGGTACTTACAAGCTGACGGACCTGCTCTCGTTCACCGCCGGTGTGCGCTACAACCATGACAAGTACAGCGGCATGAGCGACACCCTTAATGGCGGTGCTACCGACCAGACCTCCGGTGCCTATCTCCAGCCCGCGCCCACAGTGACGCACGGTGGCGGAAGGATGACGTGGAAGGCTGCGCTGGATTACCAGATCACGCCGGAAAACATGGTCTACGTCAGCTACACCCGTGGCTACAAGCCGGGCGGCATCAACAACAATGCGGCTGTTAATGGTTCCTACGTGACGCTTGGCAATGCCTACGGTGTGCAGGGTACGATCAAGGACGAAGTGGTCGACAGCTTCGAAATCGGCTCGAAGAACCGCTTTTTCGGCAACAAGCTGACGCTCAATGCTTCGGCGTTCTACTATCTCTACAAGAACATGCAGTTCATTAACGATGATCCGGTGCTGTTCGCCTATGGTATCAGCAATGTGCCGATGGCGCATATCTATGGCGCCGAGTTCGAGGCGAACTATGCGGTCACGCCGCACCTGACCCTGAATGGCAACATTGCCCTTGAGCATGGCACGTTCTCGGACAACTACGAGGCGTTGAGCGGCATTGCGTCCAGCGCTGCGCAGACCGCTGCGGGCTATGGCGGTACTTCCGGCTTTTACAGTAACTACTATGCTGCCTATCTGACCCGCCTCGGGGCATATCAGGATATCAAGGGCAACGATGTGCCGACGATGCCGACTGTTACCGGTAGCGGGTCGGCCGAATGGAACGGCGATGTCGGGCCAGGACAATTGCTGCTGCGCGCGCAGTACACCTACCGGGGCAAGTACAACTCCGATGTATTCGGTGAAATCAAGACTCCGAGCTACCAGACTGTCAACCTGTTCGCTCGCTATGCCCTGAAGGACACGGGGCTGTGGGTATCGGCTACTGTGACCAACCTCTTCAACGTAAATGGTATTTCGTCGCGCTTCACTGATCCTTACGGTGTGACGCACCAGACTTTCAATACCTACATCGCGCCGCGGCAGTTCATCGCGACAATCGGCTTCAAGTTCTGACAATAGTTTTCCGGGTGCCTCTCGATACCGGAAAGCTGAACGGCCGCCGCAGGAATGCGGCGGCCGTTCCTGTTTTTGCGGACTGCCGATTGCGGGGCTTCCATCAGGATCTGCAACAGGAGGCGTTGATATATGACATCTGACCCGCCGGTTTCTCCGCTGCCCGCGCTGGATCCTCGACGTTGCGCCTTGCTGGTGATCGATGTGCAGGTTGACTTCGTTGCACCGCATGGATTTTGCGCCAATGCGGGCGCAGACGTCACTGCCATGCCGCAGGCGATCGCGGCGATGCAGCGCAATCTGCATGTGGCGCGCAGCGTTGGCATGCCGATATGTTTCGTGCGTCTTGAGACCTCTCCGGAGACGGATTCTCCCGCGATGTTGCGGCATCTGGATCGGCAGGGGCGGTCCGGCGGAGCGGCATTGTGCCGCGTCGGTACGCATGGTGCGGACTACTGGGGGGTATCGCCGTCGCCTGGCGAGCATGAAATCGTCAAGACGCGCTACGACGCATTCCTCGAGACCGCGCTTGATGCCTGGCTTCGTCGTCAGGGCGTACAGGTTGTCGTGATCTGCGGCGTCAGCACGGACTGCTGCGTCGATTCCACCGCTCGTGCCGCCTTCCTTCGAGATTACGATGTGATCGTTCTGGCCGATGCCTGCGCCGCAGGCCGTGTCGCCGATCACGACGCGGCGCTGGCCGCTCTGGGGCGCCATGCCGCGCTGATCAGCGACAGCGCGAACTTTGCGGCCTGCCTCGCCGCTTCTGAGGAGAACGTGGATGTCTAACGCTGCCATGGTCGATCATCAGTCCGTGCGCTCCCCACGCGAGGACCGCGATTCTGGCGCGGGACGCACCGGATTGCTGTTCGGTGCGACACTGGGCAATTTTCTGGGCGTCACGTCGCAAGTCGCCATCCCGCTGGGAGTGTTGCTCGTGCCGATCGCGCAGGACTTGCACTGGAGCCGTACCTCCGTGGCGGTTGCCTTTACCACGCTTTCGCTGGCGCAGGCCGCTATGTGTCCGATTGCCGGATGGATTGCCGACCGCTTCGGCACCCGCCGCACTTTGCTGACTGGCTTTGCTGCACTTGGGTTGACCCTGCTTGCGGTGTCGGCAGCCCCAGCCTGGGGGCCGATGTTCTATGCCCTGTTTGCGCTGGCAGGCATTGTCGGCACGCTGGCCAGCACGATGGTTCTGGCAAAACTCGTATCGGAGTGGTTTCGCGAGCGTCGCGGTTTCTGGCTGGGGCTGGTCGGCGGCATTGGCAATGGTCTTGGTGGGATGATCATGCCGGGTCTCACGGGACTGATGGCAGTGGAGCTTGGCTGGCGGCTGAGTTTCGCCGCCATCGGCGGGACAATGCTGCTGGCAGGATTGCCGATCCTGTCGATGACCCTGCGCTCGCCGCCCGTTGCGAATGGTGCGGACGAGGAACCTGCAACCCTTGCCGGTGCGCGCTTTGGGGAGGCCATGCGCAGTCCGTTGTTCTGGGCGATCTTTGCCGCCGTGCCGATCGGCGGGGGCGCGCTGACCGGGGCCTTTGCCAACACCGTGACGGTACTGACGACGCAGGGTATATCGGCGACAGCAGCCACCGGGATCGTCACCGTGTTCGCGCTGGTATGCGTCGGGCTGGAGCCGCTGGCCGGGCATATGCTTGACGGTGCGGGGCGACCGCGACGAGTGGCGTTGTTCTATGCCGGTGCCATCTGCGGCCTGATCCTTCTGGCCCACGCCCATTCCGTTATTCCCGCGCTCGTTGGCGCGGCGTTGACGGGCATCGGTCTGGGCACGGAGTTCAGCGTGCTGCCTTATCTGCTCGCACGCTATTTCGGCTTGCGCGAAATGGGGGCGATTGCCGGGATCGCCTATGCCGGTGCGATGGTGAGCAACGCGATTTCGCCCCTTTTGCTTAACGGTGCCTATGATCGCTTCGGGTTTTATGCGCCGGGGCTTTACGCCGTGGCGGGGCTGATGGCGCTGGCGTTGGTGATCGTGCTGCTACTGCCTGCTTTCCCGCGCGCGGAGCGTTATTCGGGAACGTCGGCATAGATGTCGTCACCCTGTATCTCGACCGCGTAGACGGCGAGCGGTTCTTCGCAGGGGAGGCTGGCAGCTGTGCCGGTGATGAGATCGAAGCTGCCGAAGTGCAGCGGACAGATGATCCGTCCATTCTCGATTCTCCCACGTGAGAGCAGGGCCGTGCCGTGGGTGCACTGGTCTGCCGTGGCATGAAATGTGCCGTCGAGCTCGAACACGGCCACTGCGGGTTTGCGGCCACGGGCGATGCGTTTGGCCTTGCCGGTGGGGACATCGGAAGTCTTGCAGAGAAAGATCATGTGCGCTGGCCGATCAATTTTGTCGATTGCGGTGTGGCTATGATAGTGTAGAAAGCAATGCAATATGCATTGAAAAATGCATTCTTGGATTTGGGGTACAGGACATGGCGCAAGTGAAACGAGCCGCACTTCCCGATATGGTGCTGGATGACGAAGTGATCTCGCTGCTGGAGCAGCTCGATGCCAGCCAGGGCGACGTATCCCAGGCGATGAGCCTGCCGCCCGAATGCTACACCTCGGAAAGCTGGTTCGAGTTCGAGAAGCGCGCCGTCTATGACCGCGAATGGGTGGCGGTAGGCCATGTGGGCGCGATTCCCGATGTGGGAGACTACTTCACGCTGGAAATCGTCGGCGAGCCGCTGCTGGTGGTACGCGGCAAGGATAGCGAAGTGCGCGTGCTCTCATCGGTGTGTCGTCATCGCGGGCATCTGTTGGGCGAGGCGAGCGGCAATACCCGCAGCTTTACCTGCCCCTTCCATGGCTGGTCCTACGATCTGGAAGGCACGTTGACCGCTGCGCCCGAGATGGACGGCACCTTGCCGTTCGAGGATCTCAAGCGCACCGCCTGTCTTCCCACATTCCGCTCGACGATCTGGAACGGCTTCATCTTCGTCAACTTCGATGGCGAGGCCGAGGCACTGGCGCCGCGTCTGCAGGGGCTGAGCAAGCTGCTCGAAAACCACAAGATGGAAGAGCTTGCCTCGATCAAACCGGTCGAGTGGGCGGGAAATCCGTGGAACTGGAAGTTTATGCAGGAGAACGCGCTGGAGCCCTATCACACGCATTACCTGCATACCGGCATTCACGATTTCGCGCCGTCCAGCAATGTGCGCTTCACCGAGTGGAACGATCAGGACGATGCCGCGATCTACCGTGAGGTGCAGTTCACCCATATCGACGGTGGCTTCAACATTGCCGGCAAGGCGCTGTTCCCGGCGTTGCCCGACCTGACCGAGGAGGAACGCAGCCGCGTGGTGTTCGCAGGGGTGATGCCCAACCTGTTCCTGGGGGCGCAGGCGGATGTGGTGTTCTATTACGTCATCCTGCCGCAGGCTGCGGGCGACATCACCTTGCGCGTGGGTGTGCTGACCAGCTGGGACAACCTTTCGATCCCCACCGCCGATCTGCTGCTCAAGGGCACGATCGATGGCGTGGCCGTATTCAACGAGCAGGACACGGTGGCCAACATCAAGACCCACAAGGGCCTGAAATCCCGCGTCGCGCCGCGTACCCGCTGGTCGCCCAACGAGAAGACGCTGGCGCAGATGAACAACTGGCTGGTCAAGCGATACAAGCGCTATGCCGCCAGCCTCGTCCCGCATGCCGAAGCGGCGGAGTGATCGCGCGATGAGCACGGATACCATGCCCGGTCTTGCGGATTTGGCAGCAGAACTCGCGGCTTTGCGCAGTGAGGTTGCAAGGCTGTCCGCCAAGGATGAAATCACCGATCTGGTTACGACTTATGCGCGTTCGTGCGATGTCGGTAACGATCCGGTGCTGCTGCGTCCGCTGTTCACCGACGATGCGACATGGACCTGCAAGGGCTTTGGCACGTTCCACGGCGGCGGCGATGGTTGCGCGCTGGGGCTCAAGGCGGTGGCGGGCGAGAAGATCTGGTGGTCGCTCCACAACATGATCTCGGTGCAGATCACCTTTGATGCATCAGGCGATGGGGCGGGCGAGGAAGCGACTGGGTTCTGCTATCTGTGGGAAGCGGCGACATTGCCCAACGAACACAGCGGCGATGCCGAGGCCTACTGGATCGGCGGCACATACGACTTCCGCTTCCGTAAGGAGGGCGGCAAATGGCTGTTCAGCGCGATCGAACTGAAGCTGAACATGGCCAGCCCCTACTCCGAAGGCTGGGTGAAGAAGCGCTGGCCGGACGGGACGGCGAGCCAGCCCTATTTCGTCGATCTCAAACCTGGCGAGACGTATCTGTGGCGACAGGGCGGCCGCGAAGGCTCGGGCCTTGTCACCGGGACGGAAGCCGTGGATGCGGGGCGCAAGGTCACGCCGTTCACGGTGGACGAGCCGGGCCTTCAGGCGATCTGCGGCTGCGGTTATTCCAAGACCAAACCGTTCTGCGACGGTTCGCACCTCAATCTCAAATACGACTGGTCGCTGCTGGGCAAGACCGGTCCGGGAGACGCGTGATGACCACTCTGACGCTGCATACCGCGCCTCTCAAACCCGGCTTCGGCAGCGAGATCGCCGGCGTCGATCTGGCCACGGCGGATACCGCGACGCTGGCGGCGGTGGTCGCCGAGTTTCATCGCACCGGCGCGATCGTGCTGCGCGGGCAGGAGATGGGGCCCGCCGCCTTCGAGCGCTTCGCCAGGGCTTTCGGGCCTTTGGAAGGGCACACCCTTCAGGATTTCACGCTGCCCGATCACCCCGACATTTACGTGCTGTCGAACCGGGTGGAAGACGGGCGCCCGGTCGGCGCACACAACGACGGTATCGGCTGGCACACCGATCTGAATTACACCGCCGAGCCGACGATGTGCACGATGCTGCATGCGATCATCGTGCCGCCCGAAGGCAGCGACACCCTGCTGGCCGATCAGGTGGCGGCCTATGCCGCGCTGTCGCCCGAGCGGCAGGAGGAATTGTCGCGCCTCAAGCAGATCCACAGCTTCGAATATCTGGTCAATGCCCGCACTGAAGGGCGCAAGGCGGTTCCGCCCGAAGTGTTGCGCGCCAATCCCGATGTCGTCCATCCGCTGGTCCGCACCCACCCCGCCGATGGCCGCAAGGCGCTGTGGGTTTCCAGCCTGACGCCGGGCTTCGTGGGCTGGTCCACCGCCGACAGCGAACCGGTGATCGACGAACTGATCGAATGGGTGACCCAGGAACGCTTCGTCTACCGGCACAAGTGGCAGGTGGGCGACGTACTGGTGTGGGACAATCGCTGTACGCTGCACACCGGCACCCTGTTCGACGACACCCGCTACATCCGCGAGATGCATCGCATGTGGGTGAAGGGCGACCGGCCCTACTGATGCGGGAGGCGATCACATGAGCGTGCTGGTTCTGGGGCCGCGCGGCGTGGGCGCTTCGGAACATGGTGCAGGACATGGCGTGGCGCAGGCGCTGGCCTCGGCCCGCTTCGGATCGGCCACGCTGTTCGCCGGAGAAACGGCGGGGGAGGTCGGCGCAAGCGCGCTCGCCGCTGCGGATGTCGCGTTGATTTCTACGGACGAGGTGCAGGCCGAGGTGCGCGTCGTGCTGGCCTCGCTGGACAGCGGTGCCGAACGAATTGCAGCACTCTTCGCCAGCCCTGAGGCGGTGGCCTTGCGCAAGATCCTGTACGCAGGGCCAATGACTTCGGAAGCGGATCGCGCCGATGCGGCCGCCCTGTTTGCCCTGTCCGACATGCTGATCTTCACACGCCGCGATTTCGCCGCTTTCTTCGAGCTTGGGCAAGAGCCTCGCTCGGTCGAGGAACTGCTGGTCGTGCGCGAGGTGTTGACCCGTCCCAATCAGGCGGCGGTGATCATGCTGGAAGCCGAAGGCGCGATTGCTATCTGGGCGGACAGGTGGATGCAGTCCGCCGCCTTTGCCGCGGCTGCGTCACAAGGCCAGTCTGCAATTCCATCGGCGGCCTGCTTTTGCGGCGTGGTGGCGGCTTGTGTCGATCAGGGAATTGGCCCGGAAGCTGCACTGCGGTTTGCCAATGCAGCGATCTCGATGCTGGCGGGCGAGGGGCGTCCGATGCCGGAGCGGACTGCCATCGAGGCGCTGCTTGGAGATTTGCCCGTCGGCTGACGAACTGGTGCGCAGGATGCGGTTGATCGGATTCCTCTGCAGGTGCGTGCGAACTTACGCCGGGGGAAGTTCAGCGCGCCGTATGTTGGCTGCGCGTCAGGACAGGCGGATTGCCATTGTTAATAACCTATATGGTTGCAATCATCAGGGTTGTTGTGTCGTTACGATGAGGCTTCATTCGGGCGCGCCGGGACCGACCGCATCGACGACCATCTGCTGGAACCCGTGGACGCCGCCTTCCCAATAGGGGGACAGCCGCGTGGCGATCCCGGCCAGATCGCGGGTGGCGACGGTCGCCTGGGCGGCTTCCATGAACGGCTTGTCCTGCGGGATGACGCCCAGCCACATGTCGAGATTGCCCTGTCGTGCCTCGGCGAGCGCGGGGTCGCTCGCAGCTTCGCCATCGTAATAGAGGCTGATGTCCATCCGCGTGCGCTCTGGTCCGTCGGGCAGCAGCGTGCCCAGCATCACGTGGTCGGCAGTGACCAGCACCGTCGCGGTGGGGAACAGGGTGAGCGAATAGAGCAGCGGCAGCGGCTTGCCGTCATGCGTCTTCAGGTCGGGCAGGCGTGCGGTCCAGGCGCGGGCGTCGGCATCCTTGGTATGGGCGGCGCGCACGTCGACATAGCCGCCGGTATAGACCGGGCGGTGGACGCAGGCGGTGGTGTTGCGGAACAGGTGCGCTTCCAGTTGCGGATGGCCGAACGGCAGGTGATAGTCCTCGATCCCCGCTTCCATCGCGATCTTCCAGTTCGCCCGATAGGTGTCCTGCAACCGCTCCGCATGGCGCAGGCGGGAAAGGTCGTAGTCTGTCAGCAGCGCTTCCAGCGGGGCGATCCATTCGGCGAAGGGCGGCGCGGTGCCGTCGATATTGACGAACACCAGATCGAGCCAACGACCCACGCGGATCGGTTTGAGGCCCAGCGTTGCCTTGTCGAAACCTGGCGCCTGATTGATCTTCTCGCCGCCGATCTCGGGCATCGCCAGCAGGTCGCCCTCCAGCGAATAGGTCCAGGCGTGCCAGGGGCAGGTCAGTCGCGCGGCATGGGTGCAGTCCTGCACCAGCTTGATCCCGCGATGGCGGCAGATATTGTGGAATGCGCGGATCTCGCCGTCCTTGCCGTGGGTCAGCAGGATCGGCCAACCGGCAAGGTCCACTGGCATCATATCTCCGGGCTCGGGCAGCAGGCTGGCATTGGTCACCGCGCACCAGCTCGAAGGAAAAAGGCGCTCACGCTCAAGCGCGAAGAAATCGAGGCCGTAGAATGCGCCGGGAAGACCGAAAGAGTCGCCGATGTCGTTCCGGATCGCGGCATCGGCGGCGCGCAGCGCGGCTTCGGGGAAAGAGGCGGTCATGGTGCACTCCGATCCTGACATTACATGTAAAGTGCAATGATATATGCATTACAAATTGCATCAACAAAAATTCGGTGCAATCATCCGGCAGACAGACAAGGAGACAGCGATGACAATCGCGGTTCAGGACAGGACTGATTCTACCGGCAAGTACCGGCTGCTCGATGTACAGCCGCTCAACCCCACCATCGGTGCCTATGTAGGCGGCGTCGATCTGACCCAGCCTTTCGGGGAAGACGTGGCGGACGAATTGCGCATGGCACTGGCCGATCACCTCGCGATCTTTCTGCGCGATCAGCCGCTCGATTTCGCGGCGCATCGTCGCCTTGCCGCCGTCTTCGGCGAAGCACACGTCGCGCCCAGCACCAAGCCCTGGCGGGTGCCCGGTTTCGACGAGATCACCAAGATGCACGCCGACGAGACTTCCAAATATGTCGCAGGCGAAGACTGGCATTCGGACATGAGCTGCGACCCCGCACCGCCAATGGGCTCGCTGCTCTATCTCCACACGATCCCGCCGGTGGGCGGCGATACCGTGTTCTCGAACATGTACGCAGCCTGGGATGCGCTGTCGGAGCGCATGAAGGCGATGCTCGACGGCCTTCGCGCCGTACATGACGGCGCCAAGGCCTTCGGCGGTATCGTGCCCAGGGAAATGGAACTGCCTTGCACCTCGCATCCGATCGCGCGCACGCATCCGGTCACGGGGCGCAAGGCGCTTTATGTCAATCGCGGCTACACCACCCGGATCGAGGGTCTGCCCGTGCGCGAGAGCGAGGCGTTGCTCTCGTTTCTCTACGACCATGCACAGAACCCGATGTTCCAGTGCCGCTTTACCTGGAGTCCACATGCCATCGCGATCTGGGACAACCGCTGCGGCCAGCACATGGCGATCTGGGACTACTTCCCGCAAGTCCGTTCGGGCTTTCGCATTCAGGTCAAGGGGGAGGTGCCTGTATAACGCGGGTATCCGCATGTCTGTGCCTTCTGTTGCTGCGCTGATCGCCTGATGATGCCGGGACAGGCCGATACCCTGATCGCAGGGGCGACGATCATCACGCTGGATGACGAGCGCCGCGTCATCCGCAATGGAGCAATCGCTTTTTCTGGCGGCCGCATCGTGGCGGTCGGGGCACTGGCTGACCTTTCAGGAATCGCCGCCAGAGAGGTGATCGACGGGCGCGGTTTCGTGCTGACGCCGGGCTTAGTAAATGGCCATGTCCATATCACCGAGACGCTGATCCGCGGGATGATTCCCGAGGCGCTTGCGTTCGAGGAGGAGCTTGGCGAGTGGGTGCTCCCGCTCTACAAGAGCATGACCGCGCGCGAACAGGCGATTGGCGCACAGCTGGCGGTGGCAGCGATGTTGCGTACCGGTACGACGACGTTTCTGGAGGCCGGAACGATCCTGGCACTGGACGAGGTGGTGGAGGCGATCGCGCCGAGCGGCATTCGCGCGAGGGTGGGGCGCTGGAGCGAGGATCGCGTCTGGGAGCCGGGTGAAGATGGTTCGGCGCTGACCGACGCGACTGTCGGTGCCCTTGCCGCCGATCTCGCCCGCTATCCCGACGATGGTCGGCGTATCGCGGCCTGGCCCAACCTGATCGGTCACATGACCGCGACCGATGCCCTGTGGCAGGCTACAGCGGCCATGGCGCAGAAAACGCGTACCGGAATCTGCGCACATATGAGCCCTGTTGGCGACGATGCGGCCTGGTATCTCGCGCATAGTGGACGCAGGCCCGTCGCGCATCTGGCGCAACTGGGTGTCCTGTCGCCGGCGGTCAACCTCGTGCATATGGTTCATCTGGACAGTGACGAGGTCGCGCTGGTCGCTGCCAGTGGTGCCAGCGTCACCCATTGCCCCGGAGCGGCGATCCGCTGCGGCTATGGCACCACGCGCCATGGCCTGTTTCCCGAGATGGCAAAGGCAGGTGTGAACATCGCACTGGGCACCGACGGGGCGGACAATCACGACATGATGCGGGTGATGACGCTGATGGCCGGGCTGTTCAAGGATGCCCGAGAGGATCGCAGCCTGTTTCCTGCGCAGGATGTGCTGGCCATGGCGACGCTGGGCGGGGCAAAGGCAGCCGGGCTTGCAGGCGAGGTGGGCGCGCTGGTTCCCGGAATGAAGGCGGATATCGTCGCGCACGATATACGTCGACCGGAATGGCAGCCGGTCAATGACCCGGTCAACCAGCTGGTCTGGTCGGCCGACGGGCGCGGTGTTCACTCGGTGTGGGTTGATGGACGTCGTGTCGTGAACGGCTTCGCCTGCACGCTGCTGAACGAGGCGTCTCTTTATGACGAGGGGCAGGCACTGGCGGACGACATTCGCCGTCGGCATGGTGCTGCTCGATCCCACGTCGTGCCGGTGCCCTGACGGGCTACCGTTTCGGGTTCGAACGTCCCCGGGGCCGCGCTACAGGATCAAGCCCATCGCGCTTTCAGCCATATCGCGGTATCGGCGATGGCGCATCGTGCGACGGCAGCGCTGGCCATGGCTTCCAGGAAGCTATGGGTAGTGCCCGGATAGATGCGCAAGGAGGCAGGCGTTCCGGCCGCGTCCATGCGTGCGGCCATGGTTTCGGCCTGCTCGCACAGCACGTCGCACTCTGCGGCGATCAGCAGGACTGGCGGAAGTCCGGCCAGCTCGGTCTCCTGCAAGGGGCAGGCGGCCGGATCGGCAAGCGTCGCCCCGGTCCCGGTGTACTGCTGGAAGTAGTAGGCCATCTCCTGCCGGTTCAGGACAGCGCCGGGACCGCCGAATGCCGCCTCGGCCGCGTCGGACACTTCGGGGCCGAACGCGGGGTAGTTGGCGACGAGCGCGCGGATGCGGTGCGCCTGGCTGCGGGCCCGAAGGCGCAGCAGTGCGGCCAGCGCGAGATTGGCTCCGGCGGAATCGCCACCCAGCGCGATCCGCGCGGGATCGAGGCCGAGGTCGCCGGCATGATCGCCCAGCCAGTCGATCAGCGCTTCGAGCCGGTCGAGCGCGACCGGATAGCGATGCTCGGGTGCCAGCGGATAGTCGACGCCCAGCACCGCGCAGCCTGCGCTTTGGGCATATTCGCGCATCAGCCGGTCGTGGGTGTCGATGCTGAAATAGACGAAACCGCCGCCGTGCAGGTAGACCAGCACGGGCGTGTTTTCGTCGGCGATCCCGGCGGGGCGGTAAAGCCTGACGCGCAAGGGACCGGGCGCGAGGTCGAGCCTGATCTCGCGCGTCTCGGCCATTTCCGGCCCGCCCTGCCGCAGCGGCGCGCGTACGATTTCCGCCGCCGCGCGAGCGTCGTCGAGGCTCATCTCTTCGAGCGGGGGAAAGCGCGCCCAGTCGGCCTGCAGGCGATCGACGAAAGCGGCGATCTCGGGATCGAGCAAGCCGCTCACTGGCCTGATCTAAGATGCGCGTCGAAGAAGGCCAGTACGCGCTGCTGTACATCGAGTTGATGCGCAGGCTCGTGCATCCAGTGCGGTTCACGCGGATAGAGTACCATCTCGGCGGGCTTCCCCTGCAGGCGCAGGCCCCGGTAGAAGGCCAGCGCCATCGTGGGCGGCACGCGGGTATCGGCAGCTCCGTCCATGATGAGGACCGGCGTGTGCACCTTGTCCAGCAGACGCAGCGAGGAATGCGCATCGAGGCTGGCAAGGTTCGCCTGCGGTTCGCCGAAGTAGCCGGTGGTGAAATCGGGCGTGTCGGTGGCGCGCGCCATGATGCTCATATCGACCGGGGCTGCCCCGATCACTGCGGCCTTGAAGCGGTCGGAATGGGTGACGGCCCATGCCGACATGAAGCCGCCATAGCTCCAGCCACCGATGCCGAGCCGGGCAGGATCGGCGATGTGCTGCTTCTCCAGCATGTCGAGCCCGTCGAGCAGATCCTGATAGTCGGCTCCGCCCCAGTCGTTGCCGACCGCGCGCGCAAAGGCCGTGCCCTGTCCGTCCGATCCCCGGATATTGGGCAGAAGCACGGCGTAGCCATGCGTGGCCAGCATGGCCGCCCATTCGTGCCAACTGCCCATCCAGCCGCTCCACCACGCCCATTCCGGGCCGCCGTGGATCTGGACGACCGTCGGCAGCGGCATGCCTTCGTGGTAGCCTGGCGGGGTGACGAGCACGCCGTAGATGGTCCGGCCATCGCGGCTGCTGGGCCAGGAAATCTCGCGGACCTGTGGCTTCTTCCAGTTCGCGACCTGCGGATTGACCTCGCTGATCGGGCGCGCTGCGGGGTGCGTAGCGGTGATGTCCGCCACGCTCCAGACGTCGGCGGGACGATCGGGACTGGTCATGGCCAGCGCGATGCGCTTGCCGTCGGGACCGGCTGCCATGTCGAAGGCTTCACCGTCGAGATCGAGCAGCGAGGAGACCTTGCCGCCCAGCCCGATGCGGACCAGTCGCGAGCGGGTGTTGACGAAGACGTTGGCGAGGATCGAGCGGCTGTCGGGCGCCCAGACGAGATTTTCGAACAGGCCCGGATAGTCCTCGGCGAGTGCCGTGGTTTGCCCCGTGGCAAGGTCGTGGACACGCAGGCCAAGGCCGATGAACTGCGGCGGGTGAATGATGGCAGACAGGATCTTGCCGCCATCGGGCGACCACAGGATCGGTCCTGCCGAATTTTCGATCAGCGCAGGGCCCAGTTTGCCGCTGGCCGGATCGAGCAGTGCGATGTGCCCATGATAGAAATAGGTATTGATGTCCGTATGGTCGATCACCCGAAGCGCGATGCGGTCGCCCTTGGGCGACCACGCAAACCCGGTAACATTGGCATCGGCGGGGGACACGCGGCGCGCGGCATGGGTGGCAAGGTCGAGAATCCACAGGCGCCCGAAGGCCCCGTCCTTGTCGAGTACGATTTCGTCGCGACCGGCTGCGCGGTCGCTTTCCTGCGCAGGCGTATCGGGATCGGTGGCGATGAAGGCCAGGCTCCTGCCGTCGGGAGAGAAGGCGAAATCGCCGACGCCCGCTTTCATGGCGGTGAGCGGAATGGCTTCTCCTCCGCCTGACGGCATGATCCAGACCTGCAGCGTATCGGCGCCTTCGCCAGTGGCAGCGCGGGTGCCGGGAACGTTGGTCGTGAACGTGAAACGGTTGTCGTTCTTGCCGGTCAGCGGGTTGGCCCGGTTCGAGGCAAAGGCGATCCAGCGACCATCGGGGGACCATTTGGGATCGCGGTTCACGCCCGCGCTGACGGCCAGCCGCGACGGTCTGGCGCTGCCGTCGCTCGGCACCTGCCATATCGTCTGGTGCGGCGAATTGAATGTCGCCATCTGCTGGGTGACGGTGAAGAGCACGGTGCGCCCGTCGGGCGACATGGCCACCTGCCGCATGTCGGACAGGTCCATGATGTCGGCAGGCATGATCGGTCCGCCGCTGGCAACGGGTACAGGGCTGGCCGTGGCATCCGATGGTGCGGTGTCAGCCAGTGCCGGAACAGCCGCCAGCGTGAGAGCCGCGCTGCACAGCGCGAGCGAAAGGACGGAGCGCGGGAACATGGTGTCGGGTATTTCCTGTCGCGGTGGGCGTAAAACGCCCCGGATATCGACTATCGAGGGCGCCGGATGACGCTGATGCCGGGGGACGCAAGACACGTCACCCGGCATCCGGGGTTACATCGACCAGTCGAGCCGCAGCCCGATCGTGCGCGGGCGCAGGATGGAGGCATAAGGCGCGAAAGGCTCGTCGAGAATAGCGTATTTGTTGAAGATGTTATTGGCAAACGCCGTCAACGTGAAGCCTGCCGGGAACTGGTAGGCAGCGCGCAGGTCGAACTGGTTGAAGCCGCCGCGATAGTACAGTTCGTCGAAGGTGGTCGGCGCTTTCGATTCGTATCGGTGGGCCAGTTCGATCCGCAGCGGTCCCTTGACACCCATCGGCGTGACCGTGACGGTGTTCGCCACCATCCACGGCGAGGAGCCCGGAAGGCGCGTGCCTGCCGCATAGCCGCCAAGGCCGTTGGCGGCGAAGTCGTAAGGCACGAAAGTCGTCACCTTGGCATCGTCATAGGTAACCGAGGTGCTCAGTGCCAGCTGAGGCAATGCCTGCAGCGAGGCGGCGAACTCGACACCCTGACTGCGTGCGCCGCCGGCATTGATCACATAGGAGTAGTAGGGCGAGCTGGTGTAGAACTCGCGCACCTGCATGTTCTTCCAGTCCATCCGGAACAGGGTGAGGTCCGTGGTCAGGCGTCCGCCCAGCAGCGTCCCGCGCGCACCCAGTTCGTAGTTGTAGACCTTGTCGCTGCCATAGGAGCGCGGCAGCGTGGTGAGGATCGCCGCGTTCGGGTTCGCACCGCCGACGCGGAAGCCCTGCGAATAGGTGGCATAGACCATGAGGTGCTGGTCGGGGCGGTAGCTCAGCGTCACTTTGGGGGTGAAGCCGTCTTCCTTCTGGTTGACGCTGAAGCTGGACGATGTTGCGGTGTAGGTCGCATATCCGGCATCGACATCGGCATAGGTTGTGCCCGGCGCATTGGTGACACCGGCGTTGATGCTGGTGTTGTAGTAGCGTCCGCCCAGCGTCAGCTTGAGGCTGGGCAGGAAGGCATAGGTCACTTCGCCGAAGATGCCGAAATCCTTGGCCGTCTGCGTGGTGTAGTAGCCATAGATCTGGTCGCCCGGTGCGATCACCGAACCCGAGATGCCATCGTACAGATCCGGGTTCGCATCGACGAAGTCCTCGGCACCGGCCTGGTATTCGTAGTCGTTGGTATGGCGCTTGGAGACCATGTAGGACGTGCCGATGATCCAGCTGAGCGGGCCGTTACCCTTTGAGGTAAGACGCGCCTCGATCGAGCGGATGAGGCCCTTGGCATTGCCAACGGCGTGCGTCGTGTCTGCCAGAGGCAGCGCGGCGGCGTAAGAATAGACGTAATCGTTCGACTTCTTGTCGAGCGCGCCGATCACGGTCAGGTCCGCGAAGTCGCCCAGCCCCTGATCCAGACGCAGGCTGTGGATCTGGATGTTGGTGTGCTGCGGCTCCAGCGTGTAGATGCCGGTCTTCGACAGCGATCCGGCATTGGCATAAGTCTGGTCTGCCAGCGAGGTTTCCTGATGCATGATCAGGTAGCTGATCTTGGTGTCGGGCGCCGGGGTGAACACCACCGAGCCGCGATAGCCGCGCGTGGTCAGATCGTTGGCGGCCTTCACGCCCGCGTCCACGTTGTCGATGTAGCCCGAATCGTAGCGCTGGAACGCCATCAGGCGCACGGCCAGCGTGTCCTTGATCACAGGAATGTTGATCATGCCCTTGATTGCGTAGTTCACGTTGCCGTTGTTATGCTTGGTGGTGCCGATCAGGCCCTCGGCGGCGGCATCGTACTTGGACGCATCGGCGGTGTTGACGACGTAGTTCACCAGACCGCCCAGCGTCGAGGCGCCGAACAGCGTGCCCTGCGGACCGCGCAGAACCTCGACGCGCTCAAGGTCGAAGGTATCCACATCCGGCAGCGCGATCGGGAAGCCGGGCTCGGTCAGCGGGATCTGGTTCAGGTAGTAACCGACGGTCGGCTGTCCCTGATCGTGGTAGGTCGTGGTCGAAATGCCGCGGATCACCACTTCGGAGATGCCGGGCTGGTAGTCGTTGAACTGCACGCCGGGCAGGCGGGTGATGTAGTCCGAAAGGCTCTGCGCGCCGGACTTCAGGAACTGTGCCTGCGTGACCGCGCTGATCGCCAGCGGAACCGACTGGATCGTCTCGTTTCGCTTGGTAGCGGTAACGACGATGGCATTGGGATCCTGCGCATCGGCTGCGGCCTTGGTCCCCGCATTATCGCTGGCTGTCTGCGCCGAGGCCGATGTCGCGGTAAGCGCGCCTGCCAGAAACGCGAGGCTGAGCGCGGCATGCCCGGCAAGGCCCGTGCTGTTGAGATAACGACTGATCATTGACCACCCCTGATAGCGAGCGGGTGCCGACGCGCGGGCGCCGGTCTTCCCCCCATGTTGAACCCTGTATTCCCCCTGATGCCTCTTGCGGGCTGCTGCTGCCGGTCTTGCCGACGTCAGTTTCGGTAGTGGCAGGTTCCTAGGAAGTTGGTCTGGTAAAAACATCCAGTCTGACAATGCCAAGGGGGCCAAGTGGTCCAGCATTGGCTGTTCTGATCTAATGACTGGACCCGCTTGCCCGGTTCAGTGCCCCAACCCTCCGGCCCGTGCGAGCGCTTCTACGGCGGCTTGCGCTTCGGGGGGCGTGAAACTGCCGAAGCCAATGCGCAGGCCACGCTCGGCGCCGGGCCGGGCGATGAACGATGCCGATGGTGCCAGCGTCAGCTTGTGCATGGCCGCATTGGCCTCGATCCGGTCCAGCAGGTGGCCATCGGGAAAGCGCAGCCAGAAGGCGAGGCCGCCGTCGGGCACGCGAAAATCGACATGGCCGCCCAGTTCGGACCGCAGCAGGTCGGCAAAGGCGAGGCGGCGTTCCGCATAGATCTGCGTGGCGCGCCTTGCATGACGGCGCAGTTCACCGTCGCTGATCAGTTCGACGACCGCTTCCTCGATCAGGCTGTTGCCCATGCCGTCGGTCAGCGACACCCCATGGGCGATGGCATCGATGACCGATGCCGGCGCGGCGACGTAGCCCACCCGGAGCGCTGGCAGCAGCAGCTTGGACAGCGATCCGACATAGATCACGCGGTCCAGTGCGTAGCTGGCCATCGGCAGCAGCGGCTGGGTCTCGAAATGGAACTCGTGGTCGTAGTCGTCCTCGATCACCGCGAAGCGGAACTGCCGGGCCAGTTCCAGCAGGCGCAGGCGACCTTCTGGGCGCAGTGCGATCGTCGTCGGGAACTGGTGATGGGGCGTCAGGAAGATCGCGCGGACCCGGTGTGCGCGGCAGGCGGCTTCGACCGCGTGGGTGTCGATGCCATGCTCGGTCAGCGGAACGCCCACGACGCGGGCGCCCAGCGCGGTGAAGGCCGCGACGGCAGGCTCGTAGGTCAGTTCCTCGACGATCACCGTATCGCCCGGTGAAAGCAGCGCCTGCGCGGCAAGGAATATCGCGTTCTGGCTGCCGCGCGTGATGCAGATGTTCTCGGCCTCGACATTGAGGCCCCGCTCGCCCCGCAGCATCGTCGCGATTTCCTCGCGCAGACGCGGCGATCCGCGCGGGTCGCGATAGAGCAACCCGTTGTCGCGCGTGCCGCGCAGGACCGCGCTGCGCAGCGCCCGGGCCAGAACGTCGGTGGAGAACAGGCGTCCGTCCGGCGAGCCTTCGTTGATCTTGATGCCGCCCGCGCTCGGCATGGCGAGCGGGCGGGCAGGCGGCTGGTGGACGAAGTAGTCGGGGCGGACCGGGCCAGCCTGCGCGACGGGAGGCTGTTCCGGACGCCGCAGCCCGGCCATCTCGCGGGCGACTACCGTGCCGCGCGTACCCCGCGATTCCAGCCACCCTTGCGCGATCAGGTCTTCGTAAGCGAGGACCACGGTCTTGCGGTTGACGCCCAGAATATCCGCGAGTTGCCGACTGCTGGGAAGGAAGGTTTCCGCAGCAAGGCGGCCGCGCTCGATCTCGTGGACGATCGCATGGGCGATCTGGAGATAGAGCGGGGTCGAACGAGCAGGATCGATCCGGCCCAGCGTGATTTTCCAGGGGCGCAGCATTGGTCTACCCTGAGGCCAATGTCATGGCCTTGGCAAGGGGCCAGTGCCATCCGGCGGCACGGCGCCTGATTCCCGGCCTGAGGCAAAGCGCCGCATCCAGTCGGTCAGCGCGGTATCCGGGTGATTGCGCAGGATCGCGGAGAAAACCCGATCATCCTCGTCCTGCCCCAGCTTGAAGCGGCCGGTCAGCCCGGTGACGCGCGCGCGAAAGGCGATTACCTGCTGGGCCATGCCGTCGTAACGGGGGCCGAGTTCGGCGCTGGACCAGCCATCGCCTTCCATCGCAGTGACCAGTGCAGACAGCGCGTTGTGCGTTTCATCAGGCAGGAAGCTGATTTCGGCCTGCAAAACCAGATGCGCGAAGTTCCAGGTCGGTGCCCAGTTGCGTCGCTCGGCGTGCGAGGGCGAGACGTAACCGGAGGGGCCGTTGATCAAGATTCTTGCTGAAGGATTTTGGACCAGGGCCGCGTGCAGGGGGTTACGACGCGCGACGTGGCCAAGCAGGCTGACCAGTTGCCCGGCATCGTCGTATTCGCCCAGCAAAGGCAGAACGCTGGCCTCGCCGTCAGCACTGGTGATCCACGCAAGCGGATATTGCGCGATCAGATCGCGGACGTCGGTGTGGTCGAACAGATCGAAAGCGTGCCCCATTGGCCCGGTACTCGGGGCTGTCGGCTTCGGCTGCAAGTACCAAGTTGAAAATGAGGACAGGTCCAGTCTGGCCCCCCTGGCATGATGAAACTGGTACTTTCAAGGGGCCGATGAGGGGGCCATTGTCCCGCGCATTCAATTGAGGCCGAACGAAGGATATGGACATGATCGACAGGCGCAGGATGCTCGCAGGGACGGGGCTGCTGGCGGGAACGGCGGCGGCCATGTCCAATGCTGCATGGGGTGCGGCCGGTCGTGCACTGGCGGCCGAGCGCGTTCTGGACGTTGCCTATATCAATGCCAGGGTCTGGACGGCCAACCCCCTCCAGCCGAGGACCGATGCGATCGGCCTTGCCGGCAACCGCATCGTAGCGCTCGGGCAGGAGGCGGTGCGGGCCGCGATCGGCAAGGGAACGCGCGTGGTCGATCTGCAGGGGGCTTTCGTCAGCCCCGGTTTCATCGACAACCACACCCATTTCATGATCGCCTCGACCACGCTGTCGCAGCCCGATCTGCTGTCGTCGAAAGATCGTGCGGATTTCGTTTCGCGGCTCGGCAAAGTGGCGCACGATAAGCCGGGCAAGTGGATCCTGGGCGGCAGCTGGGACGAGCAGCGCCTGGGTGGCGGCCTGCCGGACAAGAGCTGGATCGATGCCGCGACGGGAGATACCCCGGTCGCCGTCCCACGTACCGACCTGCACATGTATCTGTGCAATTCGGCGGCGCTGCGGCTTGCCGGGATCACCCGCAATACCCCCGATGTTCCCGGCGGCGAGATCGGGCGCGATGCCTCCGGCGAACCGAACGGCATTCTCAAGGACAATGCCAAGCAACTGGTGGAGCGGGTGATCCCGCAGCCGACCGATGCCGAACGCGATGCGACGATGCGCGAAGGGATCAGCTGGGCTCTGGCTCACGGTTTCACGCAGGTCCACACGCCCGAGCCGTTCGATTGGGTGACGTTCGATACGGCGCGGCGCGTGCGTGCCAAGGGGCCGACGGACCTGCGCTTCCTGTGCATGGTCCCGGCGCGCGACTGGGAAAAACTTGCCGCGATCATCGCCAAGGAAGGCAAGGGCGATGAATGGGTGCGCTGGGGTGCGGTCAAGGCGCTGGCCGACGGCTCGCTGGGCTCGCGCACGGCGCGCTTCCACCAGCCCTACACCGATGCACCGGGCGTCTACGGCAACTGGGTGACGCAGCCTGACGAACTTCGGGCGCAGGTTTTCGGCGCGGACAAAGCCGGTCTGCAGGTGGCGATCCATGCCATCGGCGATGCCGCCAACGACCTTGCACTGGACGTCTTTGCCGAGACCGAAGCACGCAACGGCCCGCGTGACCGGCGCGGGCGTATCGAACACGCCCAGCACCTGACCGCTGCGGCGCTGCCGCGTTTCGCCGCGCAGAAGGTCATCGCTTCGGTCCAGCCTTATCACGCGATCGACGATGGTCGCTGGGCCGTCGATCGGATCGGTGAGGAACGGCTTGAGCGTACCTATGCTTTCGGCTCACTGCTGGAGACGGGGGCGACCGTGACTTTCGGTTCTGATTGGCCGGTGGCCCCGCTCGATGCGCGTCAGGGGATTTATGCGGCTGTCGCGCGCGAGACGATCGACGGGAAGAACCCGCAAGGGTGGCTGGCGGACCAGAAGGTATCGGTGGAACAGGCGCTGACCTGCTATACCCGCAACAATGCCTTCGCCGGTTTTCAGGAGCGCGATCACGGCCGCATCGCACCCGGTTTCATCGCCGATCTTACCGTGCTGGGCGCCGATCCGTTCGAGATCGAGCCGAACGCCATTCCGAAGATCGAGATCCTGCGCACGCTGGTCGATGGCAAGGAGCGTTATACGGCCTGATCGGCCTGCCGGTTTCCCCCGTCCCCCCGGCCGGGCGATACGCGCTCGCGTTTGTCGCGCGTATCGTTAAAGGCACAAGGGCGCATCGCCGATGCAATGGACAGGAAATGGGGCGACGATGAAACTCGGGTACGTGCGCGTCAGCGAGAGCGAAACGCATCACGACACGCAACTTGCGGCGCTGCAGGACGCAGGTGCCGTGCGGATATGGCAGGATCGCGGGGTCTCCGGCTCGGCGGTTCTGAAGCCGGCGTACCGCGAGATGCTCGATTATGCGCAGCCCGGTGACGAGATCGTTGTCTGGCGTCTGGATCGCCTCGCCCGCTCGCTGGGAACGCTGATGATCGAGCTGGACGATCTGGCGCAGCGTTCGCTGGGGCTCCATGCGCTTGGGGAAGGCATCGCCTCCCCCGCAGGGGACGGCGGCGCGTTCTTCCAGGCCGTGTCCGCCTTTCGCCGGTTCGAGCGCGATGCTCTGCAAGAGCGGGCCGAGGCCGAGCGATACGCGGCAGACAGGCGGAGTCATTCCGAGGCGTAATGTAACTGCAAGCTCCGCTGGATCAGGCCGGCTCCCGTGTTTCCTCGATCGCCTCGTGCAGCGCTGCGGTGCGACCCGCAAACGGGCAGACCAGCCGCCCGCTTGCCAGTTCGCGCTCGGCCAGCTGGACCGTTTCGAGACATACACCCAGACCGTCCACAGCAGCGACGATGGCCATGAAGCTGCGGTCGTACGCAAGGTGCGTTGGAATGTCTGCTGCCCTGTGCGAGGCGCGTATTTGCCAAGCCGGCATGGCGAGCAAATTTTTCCTTCCCTTTCAAACCAGTGAATAAAGGCTCTCATCATGGATCTCGGACTCAAGGACAAGAAAGTGATCGTCAGCGGCGGTTCGCGCGGGATTGGCCGTGCTATCGTCGAGACGTTTCTGGCGGAGGGCGCGGCGGTATCCTTCTGCGCGCGCGATGCGGCGGGCATCGCCGCTGCGGAGCAGGCGCTGGCGGGGCGTGCCAGCGGCGCGGTGGTGGACGTGACCGATGTCGAGGCCATGCGTGCCTGGGTTGTCGCTGCAGGTGAGGCGATGGGCGGTATCGATGTCGTCGTGCCCAATGTCAGCGCTCTGGCAGGCGGCGGCGATCTTGATACCTGGCGCCGCGCGTTCGAGACCGATCTGCTCGGCAGCGTGTCGATGGTCACGGCGGCGCTGCCGTTTCTCAAGGCATCCGATGCAGCTTCAGTGGTGCTGATTTCGAGCGTATCGGGGCGCGAGGTGGACATGTTCGCCGAGCCTTACGGCGTGCTCAAGGCAGCGCTCATCCACTATGGCAAGACGCTTTCGGTTCGCCACGCGTCCGATGGCATCCGCGTCAACACCGTCTCGCCGGGGAATGTCTATTTCAGCGACGGCGTATGGGGCAAGATCGAGCGCGAAACGCCCGAGGTTTTCGCGCAGTGCATGGCCCAGAACCCGCTCGGCCGGATGGCAACGCCGCACGAAGTGGCCAACGCCGTTGCGTTCTTGGCGAGTTCTGCGGCCAGCTTCACGACCGGAACCGATCTGCTGGTCGATGGCGGACTGACGCGCGGCGTGCAGTTCTGACAGCGCACCATCCATAGTGTGCGGCGATACCGGGCGCATGTTCTTTGTGACAGGCTTGGTATCGCCCTTCGGTGCCGGACTCCGGCTCGGCCCCCGGTTCTGTCCACGCCGCGCGGTACTTTGATCGGGATAATATGCCCGATCATATGCAAATACTATGCGGGCCGGGTTTTGCCTGTCTCGCATTTCAACGATACCTGATCCTAATGGCTCTGCTGAACCCGCCGTGCGCCGCGTCTGTTTGCGGTGCAGCGGTTCAGGAGCATTACCCATGCAGGACATCCTCTGGATCGGCCTGACCCTCGTGTTGCTGGTGGCGAGCCTTGGCTACGTCGCGCTGTGCAACAAGGCATGAGGGGGCAGCGACCATGACCATCGATCTGTGGCTGGCGGGACTGACCGCGCTAGGCCTTCTCGTCTATCTCGTCGCCGTGCTCGCACGGCCCGAACGGTTCTGAGGGGGGGCATCTCATGACCCTTCAGACCATGACCTTACAGGGATGGCTGCTGATTGCAGTCTTCGTCGGCGTGCTGCTGGCGATCACCAAGCCGATGGGGCTGTGGCTCCATACGCTGTACGAAGGCCGCCGCACGCCGCTGCATGTGGTGCTGGGGCCGGTGGAGCGCGGGTTCTACAAGCTGGCCGGGATCGACCCGGACGAGGACCAGTCGTGGAAGCGCTATGCGATCCATATGCTGGTGTTCAGCGCAGTCGCACTGCTGCTGACCTACGTCCTGCTGCGCGCGCAGGCCTCGCTGCCGCTCAACGGCCTTGGCTATGCCGGGATCGGCGCGGACGGGGCGTTCAACACCGCCGTCAGCTTCACCACCAACACCAACTGGCAGTGGTATTCGGGCGAGGCGGCGATGAGCAATCTCTCGCAGATGCTCGCCCTCACGCTGCACAATTTCCTGTCCGCGGCGACTGGTATCGCGCTGGCCTTTGCGCTGTTCCGCGGCTTTGCGCGCAGGAGTGCCACGGGCATCGGCAACTTCTGGGCCGATATCACGCGCATCACGCTCTATCTGCTGCTGCCGATCTGCGTGGCTTACACGATCTACCTGATCGCCAGCGGCGTTCCCCAGACTCTGGCCGCCTCGGTCGACGTCTCGACGCTGGAAGGCGTCAAACAGACGCTGGCGCTGGGCCCGGTCGCTTCGCAGGAGGCGATCAAGATGCTGGGCACCAACGGTGGCGGCTTCTTCAACGCCAACTCCGCGCATCCCTTCGAGAACCCGAGCGCGATGACCAACCTTGTCCAGATGCTGTCGATCTTCTGGATCGGCACGGGTCTGACCTGGTGCTTCGGCAAGGCCGTGGGCAACCCGCGTCAGGGCTGGGCGATCCTGGCGGCGATGATGACGATCTTCCTGGTCGGTGTTCTGGTCGTCTATTCGCAGGAAGCGGCGGGCAATCCGGTCCTCCATCACCTTGGCGTCGCAGGCGGCAACATGGAAGGCAAGGAAGTGCGCTTCGGCATTGTGGCCAGCGCGCTGTTCTCCGTCGTTACCACAGCGGCCTCGTGCGGCGCGGTCAACGCCATGCATGACAGCTTCACGGCGCTGGGCGGCATGATCCCGCTGTTCAACATCCAGCTGGGCGAAGTGGTCGTCGGCGGCGTGGGCGCAGGCATCTACGGTTTCCTGCTGTTCGCGATCCTGGCCGTCTTCGTGGCGGGCCTGATGGTGGGCCGCACGCCCGAGTACGTCGGCAAGAAGATCGAGAGCCGCGAGGTCAAGCTGGCCGTTCTGGCGATCGCGGTGCTGCCGCTGGTGATCCTGGGGATGACGGCGCTGGCGTCAGTCTTGCCTGCCGGGCTTGCGGGGCCGCTCAACAAGGGGCCGCACGGCTTTTCAGAGATTCTCTATGCCTTCACCAGCGCAGTGGGCAACAACGGCTCGGCCTTTGCCGGGCTCAGCGCGGGAACACCGTTCTATAACGGCATGCTGGGCGTTGCCATGTGGCTTGGCCGCTTCTTCGTTGTCGTGCCCATGCTGGCGATCGCGGGCAGCCTTGCCGCCAAGAAATACACCCCCGAGACCGCAGGCAGCTTCCCCACCACGGGTCTGCTGTGGACGGGCCTCCTGATCGGCATCGTGCTGATCGTCGGCGGCCTGACCTTCCTGCCCAGCCTCGCCCTTGGCCCCATCGCCGATCATCTCGCGATGATCCATGGCCAGCTCTTCTGAGGACTTGACCGATATGTCCCGGACTCAAAACAAATCGCTGTTCACCGCAGACCTGATCGTTCCGGCGATCGGCGATGCCTTCCGCAAACTCGATCCCCGCGAACTGATCCGTAACCCGGTGATGTTCACGACGGCCGTCGTCGCGCTGTTGCTGACGGTGCTGCTGGTGGTCGGCCACGATGGCCTGACCGTCGGCTTCAAGCTGCAACTGGTCGTATGGCTGTGGTTGACGGTGCTGTTCGGCACCTTTGCTGAGGCCATTGCCGAAGGTCGCGGCAAGGCGCAGGCCGCCAGCTTGCGCGCCACCAAGGCCGAACTGACCGCCAAGCGCCTCAAGGGCGATAGCGGCAGGTTCGAGGAAGTGCCCGCCAGTGCTCTGAAGAAGGGCGACGTGGTGCTGGTGCTGACGGGCGACCTGATCCCGTCGGATGGCGAAGTCGTCGCCGGTGTCGCCTCGGTCAACGAGGCCGCCATCACCGGCGAGAGCGCGCCTGTCATCCGCGAGGCGGGCGGTGATCGCTCGGCGGTGACGGCAGGCACCCGCGTGATCTCGGACGAAATCCGCGTGGCGGTTACGGTCAATCCGGGGCAGGGCTTCCTCGACCGGATGATCGCGCTGGTCGAAGGGGCCGAGCGCCAGAAGACCCCCAACGAGATCGCGCTCACCTTGTTGCTGGTCGGCCTGACGATCATCTTCCTGATTGCGGTCGCGACCATTCCGGGCTTTGCCAGCTATGCGGGCGGTTCGGTGCCGGTAGCCATTCTTGCGGCGCTGCTGATCACGCTGATCCCCACGACCATCGCCGCGCTGCTCTCGGCCATCGGCATTGCCGGGATGGACCGCCTCGTGCGCTTCAACGTACTGGCTAAGTCCGGCCGCGCGGTGGAAGCGGCGGGCGACGTCGACGTGCTGCTGCTGGACAAGACCGGCACGATCACCGTGGGGGATCGCCAGGCGACCGAGTTCCGTCCGGTATCGGGCGTCATGCCGCACGAACTGGCCGAAGCCGCGCTGATCGCCAGCCTTGCCGACGAAACGCCCGAAGGTCGCTCCATCGTGGTCCTCGCCCGTGAGAAGTTCGGGCAAACGGCCAGCGTTCTTCCCGAAGGCGCCGAGATCATCCCGTTCACCGCGCAGACCCGTATCTCGGGCGTCAATACGGGCGGTCGGGTGATCCAGAAGGGTGCCGTGCAGGCGATCCTCAAGGCCAATCCGGGCGCAGGCACGACCGCTTCGGCCACCGAACTGCGCCGCATCACCGACGAGATCGGCCGCATGGGCGGTACGCCGCTCGCCGTCGCGGTCGATGGACGCCTGCTGGGCGCGATCTTCCTCAAGGATATCGTCAAGGCGGGTATCCGCGAGCGCTTCGGGAACTTGCGCGCCATGGGCATCCGCACGGTGATGATCACCGGCGACAACCCGCTGACCGCCGCGTCCATCGCGGCGGAATCGGGCGTCGACGACTTCCTCGCCGAAGCCACGCCCGAGGACAAGCTGGCACTGATCCGCAAGGAACAGCAGGGCGGCCGCCTCGTCGCGATGTGCGGCGATGGCACCAACGATGCTCCGGCGCTTGCACAGGCCGACGTCGGCGTGGCCATGAACACCGGCACGCAGGCCGCGCGCGAGGCGGGCAACATGGTCGATCTCGACAGCGATCCGACCAAGCTGATCGAGGTCGTGGGTCTGGGCAAGCAGTTGCTGATGACGCGCGGCGCGCTGACGACGTTCTCGGTCGCCAACGACGTGGCCAAGTACTTCGCGATCATCCCGGCGATGTTCGTGGCGCTCTATCCGGGCCTGACCGTGCTGAACGTCATGCACCTCACCAGCCCGCAGAGCGCGATCCTTTCGGCGATCATCTTCAACGCGCTGATCATTCCCTGTCTGGTGCCGCTGGCCCTGAAGGGCGTGACCTACAAGCCGATGGGGGCAGGGCCGCTGCTGGCCCGTAACCTTGCGGTCTACGGCCTTGGCGGCCTGATCGCGCCGTTCATCGGCATCAAGCTCATTGACCTGGCCGTCGGCGGCCTGGGTCTCGCCTGAGGAGGCGGCAACATGACCAACGACATAACCACATCGCTGCGCCCCGCGCTCGTCATGACCGGCCTGTTCGCCGTGCTGCTGGGCATCGCCTATCCGCTGGCAATGACCGGCATCGGCCAGACGCTGTTTCCGAGGCAGGCCAACGGCAGTCTGGTGAAGGACGGAGACAAAGTGGTCGGCTCGACCGTGATCGGTCAGGCCTTCACCTCGGCGCGCTACTTCAACACCCGGCCTTCAGCGGCGGGCGCTTCAGCCAAGGGGGGCTACGACGGCCTCGCCTCGTCTGGCTCGAACCTCGGCCCCGCCTCCAAGGTTCTGCATGATCGCGTTCAGGGCGATGTTGCCAGGATGGAAGCCGCGCAGCCCGGAAAGACGATCCCCGCCGATCTGGTGACGACGTCAGGCTCGGGCCTCGACCCCGACATCACGCCCGAGGCGGCGTATTATCAGGCCGACCGCGTGGCGCGGGCGCGCGGGCTCAGCCCGCAGGCCGTGCAGCTGCTCATCACCCGGAGCATCGAGGAGCCGTTCCTCGGCTTCATCGGCGAGCGGCGGGTGAACGTGTTCGAACTCAATCGACGGCTGGATGCACTTCACGCTACACCAGCCCCGTGAACGACTGTCCGACCGATCCTGATCGCCCATCGCCCGAAGCCCTCCTGCGCGCCGCCGCGCAGGAGGGCAAAGGCCGTCTGAAGATCTTCCTCGGCGCCGCGCCGGGCGTGGGCAAGACGTGGGAAATGCTCACCGAAGGTCGCCAGCGCCGGGAGAGCGGCGTCGATGTAGTGGTCGGCGTAGTCGAAACCCATGGCCGCCGCGAGACCGAGGCACTGGTCCACGGACACGAGATCATCCCGCGCCGCACCGTCGATCACGCCGGGCACAGCCTTGGCGAAATGGATATCGACGCCATTCTGGCACGCCATCCCCAACTGGTGCTGGTGGACGAGCTGGCGCACACCAATGCGGGCCACAGCAAGGAGGGGGGAAGCCGCCACCCCAAGCGCTATCAGGATGTCGAGGAACTGCTCGATGCGGGGATCGACGTCTATTCCACGCTCAATATCCAGCACGTCGAGAGCCTGAACGACGTTGTCGCCTCGTTCACCCGTGTTCGCGTGCGCGAGACGGTGCCGGATTCGATCCTCGAACAGGCCGAGATCGAAGTCGTCGACATTCCGCCCGACGAACTGATCGAGCGTCTGAAGGACGGCAAGGTCTATGTCCCCCACGAGGCGACGCGGGCGCTGGGGCATTTCTTTTCCAAGACCAACCTCACCGCGCTTCGCGAACTGGCGCTGCGCCGCGCCGCACAGGCCGTCGATGCGCAGATGCTGGAGCATGTGCGGGCCAACGCGCTGGCGGGTAATTTCGCCATAGGCGAGCGGATCGTCGTTGCGATCAGCGAACAGCCGCATGCGGCGGGTCTCGTGCGGGCAGCCAAACGCATGGCCGATGCGCTGCGGGCTCCGTGGACGGCGGTGCATATCGAGACCCAGCGCGATCAGACGTTGACCGATGCCGAACGTCACCAACTGGCAGAAACGCTGGCGCTGGCTTCGCGTTTAGGCGCCTCGACCGCCAGTATCCCGGCGGTCGGCGTCGTCGAAGGCCTGAGCGGCTATGCGCGCGATGCCCGTGCGACGCAGATCGTGATCGGCAAGTCGGCGCGCTCCTGGTGGTTCGAGGCCCGGCATGGCTCGGTGGTGGACAGGCTGGTGCGTACCGTGGGGCAAGTGGCGGTCCACGTCCTGCCTTCGGACGACCAGAACCCTTCCGCTTCGGGCAGCAAGCCGAAACGGGAAAGGCGGCGAAGCAACTGGGGTGCTCCGCAGCACTACCTGTGGTCATTGCTGATGGTGGTGGCGATGACGGTGCTGGGCCGGGCGCTGCTGGAGGCCATCAACCTCGGCAATATCGCCTTGCTCTATCTGGTCCCGGTGATGTTCGCAGCGGCCTCGTTCTCGTTGCGGGCGGGGTTGTTCGCCGGTGTCGCCTCCAGCCTTGCCTACAACTTCTTCTTCCTGCCGCCGACCGGCACGCTGACCGTTTCCAACCCCGAGAACGTGATCTCGATCCTTGTGCTGCTGGGCGTGGCGGTCGTCACCAGCCAGTTCGCGGCAAGGGTGAGGGCGCAGGCCGATCTTGCCGGGTCCAGCGCGCGCCAGAATGCGGCGCTGGCCGGATTTTCGCGCCAGTTGACCACTGCCACGACACGCGACGAGCTGATGCAGGCGATCTGCAGCGAGGTCGCGCGTCTGCTGAACGTGCGCGCCGTGCTGCTGCAACCCTCGCCGAACGGTCCGCAACTCACCGCCGCCTGGCCGCCCGAGGACCGCCTCGACCAGATCGAACTGGCCGCAGCCCAGTGGACCATCGACAACGAACAGCCCGCAGGCCGGGGCTCGACGACGCTGACAGCTTCCGACTGGCTGTTCCATCCGCTGGGCGCATCTTTGGGCGCGCCTTCGGGTTCGGGGCGCGGGGTGCTGGGCGTCCTTGGCATCTCGCGCGAGAATGCCGGTGATCCGCTGCGTTCGGATGAAGTGCCGCTGCTGATGAGCCTGATCGATCAGGCTTCCATCGCGTTCGACCGGATGGCGCTGGAAGAGGAGAACCTCAAGGTGCAGGCGATCGGGGAGCGCGACCGGTTGCGCTCGGCGCTGCTCTCTTCGGTCAGTCACGATCTGCGGACGCCGCTCACCACGATCCTGTCCGCTGCGAAGGAGATGCGCAGGCACCCTTCCGAGGAGCTTGTCGAAACGATCGATGCCGAGGCGCAGCGTCTCAACCGGTTCGTCGCCAACCTGCTCGATATGGCGCGGGTGGAGGCGGGCGCGCTGCCGATGCGCCCCGAAGCGACGGATCTGTTCGATGCGGTGGCAGGCGCCGTACAGGATACCCGGGCCGCGTTGCAGGACCGGCGGATCGATCTGGAAATCGCCCCGGACATTCCGTTGGTGCGTCTCGATCCCGTGCTGCTCCACCACTGCCTCATCAACCTGCTCGACAATGCCGGGCGCTATGGCGATCCGGGCACGCCCATTCTGGTGCGTTGTACCCGCGCGTATGACGCCTTGCTTCTGTCGGTGATCGATCAGGGGCCCGGCATTTCCCCCGGACAGGAAAAGCGCGTGTTCGAGACCTTCACGCGGCTCGAAGGGTCCGACCGCGCGCGACACGGCACCGGGCTCGGGCTCGCTATCGTGAAGGGCTTCGCCGAAGCGATGGGGCTTGCGGTGGAGGCATCCAACAAGGCAGGTGCCGCCGAAGATACACGCGGCGCCTGTTTTACCATTCGTATCCCCGAGGCGTTGATCATCCGGCACCCGGACAATGAGGACATGGCATGAAATTGCGCCACAAGGTGCTTGTCGTCGATGACGAGGTTCATATCCGCCGCCTGATACAGGCAGCGCTGACACGCGGGGACTATGCCGTGGTGGAAGCCGGGAATGCACGCGATACCCTTGACCAGTTGCGACAGGAGCGGCCCGACGTGGTGCTTCTGGACCTTGGGCTGCCCGATCGCGATGGACTGGAACTGGTGCCGTTGATCAAGAAGGAGAGCGACGCCACGCTCATCATCGTCTCGGCACGAGAGGCGACCGACGAGAAGGTGGCCGCGCTCGATCTTGGCGCGGACGACTATCTGACGAAACCTTTCGATACCGATGAACTGCTTGCGCGTGTGCGTGTGGCGCTGCGCAACCGGGTGACGCGCGGCGGGGTCGCGGCTGCCGTGTCGGTGGGGGACATATCGATCGACCTGATCGAACGGCGGATCACCAGGGCAGGCGAGGAGGTACATCTCACGCCCAAGGAATACGCGGTCGTGGAACAGCTGGCCCAGCATCCGGGGCGCGTCATCACGCATACCCAGATCATGGCGCATGTCTGGCCTTCCGAGCACGAACGGCATGTCGAGTATCTGCGCGTGCTGGTGCGTACCTTGCGTCAGAAGCTGGAGATCGATCCGCAGCGCCCGCAGATCATCACCAACGAAGTCGGGATCGGGTATCGCTTGCGCATTCCGGCGGAGATGTCCGGCAGCTGACGTCGTCGACATGGGCTGGGCGGAACGTCTCGTGCAAAATCGCTGAATCCTATGCGATCTCAATGCGGGTGGACGGGTTCCCGTCTCGAAACGTTATGCGCGTGTGCGTAAGTGGAGTGCCTTCCAGAAGGGAGGCATTATGGCGCATTGGTATCAGACCCGCTTGGCTCAGGTTGGCGTTCGCGCCGGAGGCCTGATTGTGCTTGTCCTGGCCTGTGTCACCGGAACGATCCTCTATCGGCATGTGCATGCCCATGCCCCGGCTCAGGCCACCATGGGGGAACTGAGCCTGTGCGCGTTGCTGATCCTGTTTCTGGTTATCGGCAACGGCCTGCTTTTCGTCGGCCCCGCGCTCTGGAAGCAAGTCCATGTTCCCGGACGATGGTCGGTTGAATTTCCGGAGCCAACCGTGATGGATCCGCGCCTGTCGGAAAACAATGTGCCTCCGCTTCCGCGCCATGAGCTTACCATCCGGAAATATATGTAATTTATATTTCATATCATGTTTTCAAATCTCGCTATCAAATGCCGATGGGATCTAATTCCGCCTCCTCGAATAGTTCGGAATAACCGGGTATATTTCTTGTGAGGAAGACATGAAGACCATCTCTACGCTTGCTGTCCTGATTGCTGGTATTGCGCCTTTGAGTGCTGCTTACGCTCAGGACAGCCAGCCGCAGGAGCAGAGCACGCCCGATATCACGGCATCGGGATCGGTCGCGCTCACCTCTGACTATCGCTTTCGCGGCGTTTCACAGTCGGACAAGGACATGGCGATCCAGGGCGGCCTGACGATCAGCCATAGGAGCGGGGTCTATGTCGGCACCTGGGCCTCCAACCTGTCGGGCTGGGGCACGTTCGGCGGAGCGAACATGGAACTCGATCTGATCGGCGGCTACAGGACGAAACTGAGCGATCACACGGCGCTCGATGTCGGGCTGACCTGGTATGTCTATCCGGGCGGCGCCGACAATTCCGATTTCGCAGAGCCTTACGTCAAGCTTTCGGGTAATGCGGGCCCTGCCTCGCTGACTGCGGCTTTCTGAGGATCTGCCTTGCGTGGCGCTCGGGAATGGCAGCGGCGCGATGAGGCCGGCATCACGCCGCCTTGCCGCAACGAGCGCCGCAAACGAGGGAAAAGGCGTGCTCAGCCCAGAGCTGGCCGCGCCTTTCTTTGTCCTGTCGGCTTATAGCCCCTCGCCGCCGACCCAGTGGGCATCTGCAAGGTAACGGGCGATATCCCAGGCCTGACGGCGGATGTCCGGGACGGCGATGATCTCCCAGGCCTCCCCCTTGGTGGGAGGCCCGGCAGCGAACAGCCTGGGATTGACCCTGCCGCCTGCATCTCGGACACGGCCGAGCTGGTCGATGTCGATGCCGAGGCGATGCGTGTCCGGCCGCAGCAGCCCTTGCGTCAGGAGAGTGCGCAAGATGGGAACCGTGCACTGCGTCACGTCGCTGTCGGGCCCTGCGCAGTTCAGTACGCGATCGACGGTGATTTCGCGCAGGTCCGTCTCGCCACGCGGGCGGTACGAGATATGCGCGCGGCCATCGGCTTCAGCAGAGCCCGCAAGCTTGCCTGCGACATAGACCAGTCGTCCTTCGTTCTCCAGCTCGTGCAGCCGGCGCGCGACTTGCGGGGCGAGCCGATGGCGATGAATGTCCCAGTAGGGGCGTAGATGCCGCAGGAAGCGCCGCTGCGCAGCCACGTCGTGGCGCCGCCAGAGGTTCTGCGTGAAAGGGCGCAATTCGTCCACGGCGGCGCGCCAATCTACTTCCTTTGCGCGTGCCCGGACCGCGTGCAGAAGCGCTGAGCCACGCGCCTGCGGTTCGGGGACGGGCGACACGGCGGGCCCAAGTTCGGCATGGGCATGCGGGCGCAGACCTCTGCGCGAGAGCAGCGTGATCCGTCCCTTGAATCCGGCATTGTCCAGCGACAACACCATGTCCGCAGCGGTAAGGCCCGTGCCAACCAGCAGGACGTGATCGAGCCTATCTATACCTTTCAACGCACCCGCCTGCCACGGATCGCTCGTGTAGAGAGCGGGTGGCAGGGCACCGAGTGCCGGGTGCGCGACCGGCGGGAAATTGCCGAGCGCGAGCACGAGGCTGCGGGCTTTCTCGGTCGATCCATCGGCCATGGTGACGGCGACGTCACAGTCGGTGAAGCGCACGTCGCAAGCCTCGCCGCGCACGATCCGCAGGCGGGGCGAGTGTCTGGTCGCCGCCTCGTCGAGCAGGTCGCGCAGATAGGCGCCATAGAGCCGACGCGGGACGAAGCGGTTGGCCTCATCCTCGTCCGCGGGGTTCATCCACTTGAGGAAATGGCGGGGATCGTCGGGAAACGCGCCCATGTTGGCGGCGCGGACATTGAGCAGGTGCTCGGCACGAGGGGTTCCGAAGGCAAGGCCGCGCCCCAGTTGCGGCTCGCTGCGTTCGATCAGCACGACATCGACGCCGTTGCGCAGCAGGTTCACGGCGACCAGCGTCCCGGTGAACCCTCCGCCGATCACGGCGACCGGCAGCGTGTGGTCCGATGGGGTGTCGCTCTGCATGTTCTCGGTCATAGCCTTGAACTTACGTGCAAAATATCGAGGCAGGCAAGTGGTGGAGTGCGAGGCAAGGGGTCCGGTCTCGCCTCGTACTCCACCTGTTGCACAAGGATCAGAAGTCCTTGCGCAGCATGACCCCTGCATAACGCTGGTCGTCGCGCGGGACGTAGCGCACGATCCCGGCATAGGTGCCGTTGGCCAGATAGCTCGAATAGTGCTGGTTCAGGATGTTCTTGACGAAGAACCGCAACTGCCAGCCATCATTTGCGCCGAGGAGCGCAGCACTGCCGTTCCAGATGGCATAGGACGGCTGGATCGTGCCCGGCGTCTCGGTCAGCTGGAACTGCGTCTGGCTCTGGAGCGAGACGTCGCTCTGCAGTTCCAGATCGAGGCTGTCGCTCAGCGCAAAGCGATACGAGGCGCTTTCGTAGAGCTTCCACTTGGGCGCATAGGGCAGCGGTTCGCCGTCGATATCGCAGCTGCTGGGCGCGCCGACCGGGCAGTTGAAGTGGATCACCTTGGCATCGGTATAGGCGAGCGAGGTGTTCAGCGACAGGCCGGGGATCGGATGCAGGCCGAAATCCAGCTCGACGCCCTTGGTCTGCACGGTGCCTGCATTGATCAGGCGCGTGACCTGTGCGCCGCCGACCACATCGTTGTAGTTGGCCTGATAGTTCTTGAAGCGCGTGTGGTAGACCGCCAGCGCGAAGGTGATCTTGTGATCGAGTGCCGAGCCCTTGATGCCGCCCTCGAACGAGTTCGAGGTTTCGGGCTTGAGCGCCTCTTCATCCAGCGGTGTCGTCGCGTTCAGCGAGCGCATATTGAAATAGGCGTTGTAGGCCGGTCCCTTGTAGCCGCGCGACCAGGTGAAATAGGTCTGGAGCGTGGGCGCGACATCGTATTGCAGGCCCACGCGCCACGAGTTGCCGTGGCTGGTCGTCGAACCGGACGACTGGTGATAGGCGCGGATGCCCGAGACGTCATAGGCGCTCGAACCGGTATTGTCCGGGTCGTTGGTCGACGTGCGCACGTGGTAATAGCTGAGATCGTCCCAGGTGCTGCGATAACCCGCGATCGCCCGGAAGCGCGAGGTGAAGTTGATGTTCGCCTCACCGAACAGCGCATAATTGTTGTTGGTCACGCCGTAATGCGCCACGCCCTCGACGTCGCTCTCCGCGCCTGAAATCAGGCGGGTCAGATCGCGCGTATAGACCTCGTCGGTCTTGGCGTGGAGGTAATAGGCGCCGACCACGTAGTCGATCAGGCCGCCCTTGGGGGAGGCGAGACGCAGTTCCTGCGAGAACTGGTGCATGTTGACGGTGCCCAGATCCTCGCCTTCGGGAAAGGCGGCGGTCAGCGTGGCAAGGCCGTCGTAGTCCTGATGCTGGCGGTTCTTCCACTCGCGATAGGCGGTGATCGAGGTCACGGTGTACTGACCCAGGTTCAGCACCGCTGTCAGCGATCCGCCATAGTTCTTGTCGGTGACGTTGGTGTTGAAGTCGGTCGCCGCGTCGCGGTTGTCCGTGCCCGGTGTGATACCTTCGGCGGCCAGCACGCTGGCGAGACCGGCGGAGGTGGTGACGGTGCCGGTCGGGTAGGCGATCTGGCTGACGCTCTGGTAGACACCGTTCGAGGTGGTGTCGTGCGAGTGCAGATAGTCGCCCGCCAACGTCAGCGTCAGGTTATCGGTGGGCTTGGCCTCGATCTTGCCGCGCGCACCGTAACGCTCGTAACCGTTGACGTGATCGCCGTTCGTCAGGTTGCGAACGTTGCCGCGATAGTTGGCATAGAGGCCGTCGATGCGTGCGGTAATGCCCGGCGCGATGCCGCCGGTGACGCCTGCCTTCAGGCGATATTCCTGGTCGGTCGTCGCCGTGCCCTCGGCATAGGCATGGAACTGCTCACTCGGACCGGCGGTGACGATGTTGACGACACCTGCCGAGGCGTTCTTGCCGAACAGCGTGCCCTGCGGCCCGCGTAGCACCTCGATGCGCTCCACTTCGCCGACATCGAGCGTCGCCTGTCCGGGGCGGGTGAGGACGACACCGTCCACCACGGTCGATACCGAGGATTCGACACCCGGCGACGTGCTGATCGTGCCGACGCCGCGAATGAAGATCGTGCGGTCCTTGTTCGAGGCGCCATCGCGGAACGAGACCGAGGGCACGATCGCGCTGAGATCCTGCACGTTGTTGATCTGGCGGTCGTTCAGCGTCTGGCCGCTCACCGCGCTGATGGCGATGGGGACGTTCTGCAGCGTCTCGTTGCGATAGCGCGAGGTGACGATGATCTCGCCATTGTCATTCACGCCGGCGTTCGGCTGCTCGCCCTGCGCTGCGGTATCGTCCGCCAGAGCGGGTGTCGCCAGTGCCAGCGGCGCAATCGCAGCGCCCAGCAGCAACAGCGTGCGGGCAAGCGGGCGGGTGTTATCGGTCATTGAAAGCATCTCCCTGATGTGCGCCGACAATACCTAAGTGATTAAGTAGACAAAGATAGAAAATCTATTGCGGCTTGCGGTCCGGCTTGCCCGGAGCACGGTTCGTGTTGTACGGGCTCAGTCTTCGGCGAGGTGGATGCGCGGCATCATCAGCTGGATCCAGCCCAGTGCCAGCAGGTAGGACACCGCAGCAAAGCCGAAAAGCGGCGCGTATCCAAGCCCTGCGGCAAGCACGAGCCCTGCGATCTTGCTGATCGCCATTCCGCCAAGATTGCCGCAGAACGAGCCGAAGCCGGTCACACGGCCGACCTTGGTGGCAGGCGTCACGTCGGCGATCAGGGCGAACAGGCTGGTCGAGAAACCCTGATGGCCCGCCAGCGTCAGGGCCATCAGCCCGACTGCGACGGTATAGCTGGAGGCGTGCAGCGCCAGCGGCACGGGCAGGACACAGAGGGCAGAGATCAGCATCACTGTCTTGCGCGTGCGGTTCACGCTCCAGCCCTTGGCGAGCAGGTGGCTGGAGACGTAGCCCGAAACCAGCGATCCGGTGGCGGAGCCGAGATAGGCAATGGCCAGCGGCACGCCGAGTGCCACGCCGGAAAGGCCGAAAGCGCGGTTGAAATAGTCCGGCATCCAGAACAGCATCAGCCACCAGGTGGCATCGGACAGCACCTTTGCGAGAGCGACGGTCCAGGTCCGGCGTTCGCGCAGGATGCCGGAAATGGGTTGGGTATTACCGGTAGCCTTGCGCGTATCGCCGAAGGATACGCCGCGCGTGCCCAGCATCCAGACCAGCGCCCAGACAAGGCCGATGCCGCCTGCGATGACGAAGGTGGAGCGCCAGCCCCACAGGGCAGCGGCCAGCGGGATACCCAGCGGCGTCAGGATCGCGCCAAGGCTGTTGATGGCATTGAAAAGGCCAAAGCCGGTCGTACGCTTTTCGGGTGGAAAGATCAGCGCGACGGTCTTGATGCCCGCAGGCGTTCCCATCGCCTCGCTTGCGCCAAGCGCGATGCGGCAGGCGATGAACTCGCGAAAGCCGCTGGCCCAGCCATGCGCCATCGCTGCGAGCGACCAGACGGTAACGCCCAGCGCATTGGCGCGGCGCAGACCGAGGCGGTCGACCAGCCAGCCAGCGCCCAGGAATCCGAAGGCGGCAGCACCCTGAAACCACGCCGCGAGCGTGCCGTAATCGTCGTCGCTCCAGTGCAGGTCGGCGGCGATGGTCGGCTTGAGAACGGCGATGATCTGGCGATCCACCAGATTGAGAATGCCCGCCGTCAGCGCCAGCGCGAACAGGAACCGGCGATGGGCCGGAGAGAGCAGGCTGGCCGTTCGCGGGCTTTGCGCCTCTGCGTCGGTCAAGGAAATGGGGATCGCGGTCGTCATGAAACCCTAGCGTAGGCGTAGGGTATCACTGCGACCAACAAAGTTTTTCTACTGATTTGGTGGCATCAATTTGTCGTCCTCCCGGCAGGAACGTGATGTCCGGGCCGGGAGGACGACGAAATCAGGCGAAACCGCCCAGCGGACCGTGGTCGATATGCGGCAGGACGTGGCGGGCGAACAGGTCCGCTTCGGCTGCATGGGGATAGCCCGAGAGGATGAACGCCTCGATCCCCGCTTCGCGATAGGCTTGCAGCTTGGCGAGCACCTGATCGGGATCGCCGACGATTGCGGCGCCGCAACCCGAACGGGCACGGCCGATCCCGGTCCACAGATTGTCCTCGGCATAGCCATCGTCGCTGGCGGTTTCGCGCAAGGCGGCCTGCGCTTTCACGCCCACGGACTGTGAATCGAGCGACTTTGCGCGGATCGCGGCGCCTTCGGCGGCATCGAGGCGCGAGAGCAGGCGGTTCGCGGCGGTTCGGGCCTCGGATTCGGTCTCGCGCACGATCACATGGACGCGGTAGCCGAAGCGCAGGGTGCGACCATATTTCGCAGCGCGGGCGCGCATGTCGGCGATGGTCTCCTTCACCGCCTCCATCCGGTCCGGCCACATCAGGAACACGTCGCAGCCCTTGGCGGCGACTTCGCGTGCGGGTTCGGAGAGACCGCCGAAGTAGAGTGGCGGACAGGTCGATCCGGGCGCGATCATGCGCGGCGGGTCGAGCTTCAGATTCCAGAACCGTCCCTGATGGTCCAGCGGCTGGCCCGAAAGCAGCGTGCGCAGGATCTCGATGGCTTCGGTCGTGCGTTCGTACCGCGCACCGCCATCGAGTGTCTCTCCGGGCATCTCGCTGGAGATCACGTTGATGTTCAGGCGTCGGCCTGCGGTGCCTGCGCCGAGGATCTGGTCGATCGTTGCGATCTGGCGGGCAAGCTGGGCGGGCCACAACTCGCCGATGCGCACGGCCATCAGCAGCTTGATGCGACGCACCTGCGTGGCGATGGCGGCGGCAAAGGCAGTGGTGTCGATACCGAGAGCATAGCCCGAAGGCAGCAGCACGTTGTCGAAACCGCCTTCCTCGGCACTCGTCACGATGTTGCGGCAGTGCTCCCAGCTGGAGCGCAGCATCGGGTCGGGCTGGCCGAGGAACTCGTAATCGTCGTCACACAGCGCCGAGAACCAACTGACCTCACACGGGGGCAGCGCGCTCACGGCAGCGGTTCCCCGCGCGAGGCGGCGAGCACGGCGTACCATTCGCTGGCGGCCCACTCGACCTTCAGCGCATCGCGCGAGGCAAGAATGCGCTCGGGCGTCTGCGAACCGACGATGGGAATCGCGCGCGAGGGGTGCGCCATGATCCACGACAGCGCGGCGGCGGCCGCATCGGTGCCGAACTTCGCGCCCTGTGCAGCAAGAAGTTTGGCGACCGGATCGTCCGAACCGGAGACCAGACGGCCACCGCCCAGCGGCGACCATGCCAGTACCGCAGCCTCGCGCGCCATCGCCTGATCCAGCGTGCCGTCATAGAGTGGCGCGATGCGCGCGGCGGAGAACTCGGGCTGGGTCGAGACGATGGGGAAGGGCAGGAACGCCTGCAGCGCGTCGAATTCGGCGGGGCTGTAGTTGGACACGCCGATGGCCTTGACCTTGCCGCTCGCGACCATCGCAGCCAGGGTCTCGGCAACATCGCGCGGGTGGGTCAGGAAATCGCGGCGATGGATCTGGTAAAGTTCGATCGACGGCAGGCCGAGGCGTTCAAGCGAAATGTCGAGCGCGCTGTTCAGGTAGGCAGGGCTGGAATTATAGGGAACGCCCAGCACGATGCCGCCCTTGGTCGCGATGACCATCTTCTCGCGAAGGTCAGGCCGGGCCGCGAGCGCCTTGCCCAGCAGCAGTTCCGCACCGCCGAAGCCCAGTGCGGCGTCGCAGCCGTAGATGTCGGCGGTGTCGAACAGGGTGATCCCCGCCTCCAGCGCCGCTTCGATTCGGGCGATGATGGCGCCGATATCGTCATTGCCGTCAGCGCGGGCGAGCCGCCACATGCCCCAGGCAATCGGGAAAACGGAAATTCCGCTCTTGCCGAGCGATACGGGATCGGTCGATAGGCGCAAACGCATATCGGATGTCGTGTCGGGCGTCGTCATGGGCGACCACATGGCACAGGGAGTTGTGAAATGGTAGAGACACTGCGTTACGGGATCGTCGGTACGGGCATGATGGGCGTGGAGCACATCCACAACCTCAAGATTCTCGAAGGTGCGCAGATAGTTGCCATTGCCGATCCGGAGCCGGTGTCGCTTGGCTGGGCGCGGGATGCCCTGGGCGCGGCGGGCGAAGGCGTCACCGAATATGCCGACAGCGCGAGCATGATCGCCAACGCCGGGCTCGATGCCGTGGTCGTCGTCTCGCCCAATTTCACCCATCGCAAGGTGTTGGAGCCGCTGCTCGACAGCGACGTGGCGATCCTGTGCGAAAAGCCGCTCTGCACGACGATGGAGGACGCCCGCTGGGTGGTCGAGCGGGCCGAGGCGCGCAAGGCGGCGTTCTGGACCGGCATGGAATATCGCTTCATGCCGCCCGCCAAGGCCTTCATCGAGGAAGTTCATGGCGGCAAGGTCGGACGCCTGCACATGCTCTCGATCCGCGAGCACCGTTTCCCGTTCCTCGTCAAAGTGCGCGACTGGAACCGCTTCTCGGTCAACACCGGCGGGACGATGGTGGAGAAATGCTGCCACTTCTTCGACCTGATGCGCCTCATCACCCGCTCGGAGCCGGTGCGCGTCTATTGCTCGGGCGCGATGGACGTGAACCATATCGACGAGCGCTATGACGGTCGCCAGCCCGACATCATCGACAACAGCTTTACCACGGTAGACTTCGCCGATGGCAGCCGCGCGCTGCTCGATCTGTGCATGTTCGCGGAAGGCGCCGAGCATCAGGAAGAGATCAGCGCGACCGGTGACAAGGGACGGCTCGACGTGCTGATCCCGCCGGGCGATCTGGTCTGGTCGCCGCGCGTTCCCTGGCCGGGGCCCAAGGCGGTGGAGCGCCGGCACGTCGCGGTCGATCAGGCAGCGATGGATGCGGGCTCACACCATGGAGCGACGTTCTATCAGCACGAAGCCTTCGCGCGCGCGGTGCGCGGTGAGGGCGAGGTGCAGGTGACGGCACGAGACGGTCTGATGGCTGTCGCCATCGGTGCTGCGGCGGAACGGAGCGCACGCGAGAAGCGCGTCGTGGAGATCGGTGAAGTGCTGGAAGGCTGAGCCGGGCGGCGTTTGCCGCGCTCCAAGTTTCTGGTTTGCCGCATTTTCCCATCAGGCGATTCTGCCTGATGGGAAAATGCTCTAGCCGCGCAGATTGAGTACCCGCTGACAGGCTCGCTTGATTTCGGCGCGGTGTGTTTCCCAGGATGCCATGATCGTGCGCAAGGCATCCGGGGAAATGGCCTGATCCCGCGTTCGCTTCTGATCGGGCTTTGCGCTGGGTGTCATTCGCGGCTTGTCCTTGCTCGGTTTTTTGAGAGTCATGGGGTCAACGTGATCCTCTTGCGGCAGGTTCCTTAGAGTAGCCTTGCGTCACGGGTTCTTGTCTCTTGCGTCGAGCGTTCCGCCGCATCCGTCGTTTCAGAGACGATGGCGTCGGCCGCCGCGGCATCATGCAGCCGCGGCTGGTCGGTCGCGAAGATCGGAAAGCCTGCGTTCCCACGCCAGGGCATGGGTGACAATCGTCGCCAGATCGTCGTGCCGGGGCGTCCAGGAAAGCGTGCTGCGTATCAGGCCCGTATCCGAAATCAGCGAATCCGGATCGCCGGCACGGCGACCTTCGAGGCGGCGCTCCACGGTCTTGCCGGTGACCTGATCGACCGCATCGAGTACCTCCAGAACCGAAAAGCCGCGACCGTAGCCGCAGTTCATGGTGCGCGATCGGGTGGGATCGGCGATCAGCGCTTCCAGCGTCAGGACGTGTGCGGTGGCAAGGTCGGAGACGTGAATGTAATCGCGGACACCTGTGCCGTCGGGGGTGTCGAAGTCGGTCCCGAATACCGAGACGTGGCTGCGCTTGCCCAGTGCCGCCTCGACCGCGACCTTGATAAGGTGCGTGGCGCCTGCGGTCGATTGTCCGGTGCGCGCTGCCGGATCGGCGCCTGCCACATTGAAATATCGCAGGACACCGGCGTTGAACGGGTGGGCTCTTGCCACGTCTGCCAGCATCGTCTCGGTCATCAGTTTCGACATGCCGTAAGGGTTGATCGGCACTTTCGGACTGTCCTCGCGAATGGGCGATGTGTGGGGGATGCCGTATGTCGCTGCGGTGGAACTGAAGATAAAGTGCGGCACGCCAGCGGCGATCGCCGCATCGATCAGCGCGCGGCTTTTCGCCGTATTGTTGTGATAATACTTCAGCGGGTTCTCGACCGATTCCGGGACGATGATCGATCCGGCGAAATGCATGATCGCGCCGATTCCCTGCTCGGCAAATATCCGCATCAGAAGATCGGTATCCTCGATATCGCCTTCATAGAAAGGGACATCATCGGGAACGGCGAAGCGAAAGCCGGTGGAGAGATCGTCGATCACGCTGACCGGCCAGCCGGCATCGAGCAACGCCAGCACGGCATGGCTACCGATATATCCGGCGCCGCCGGTAACGAGAACGGGGAGTTTTGCGTTGGTCACGGCAACTCTCGAATGACAAGCGGGAATGTTGGCACCTTGGCAAGGAGGTGCCGATGAGTGCCGTTATGTGCTGCCATTTATTGCAGTGCGGCAAGAACTCCGCGTTGACTGGACCGATCGGTGCGACTGGCAGTGCGGCAAGGCGGCGGGAGAGCATTTCCAGAAAAGAGTGCCGGTCTGTTGCGCCAGGGAATCCGACGAAGTGTGCCTGATATCGATACATATTATATGCAGGACTGCTGCAAGGTACGCAAAAGCGCGATCCAGAACATCGGCATTGATGGAATATTTACAATCTGTTCATGTTACTCTCTTGAGCATTCTTTTCGCACTTGCGGCGAAATGCCTTCATCGCAAGGCCGGGCGAGCCCTTTGTATCTAGGCAAGTGTGCGTAATTTTGAAACATTGCACGACGTCGCACATTCACCTGACATGGAAGGGAACCTCCATGGAAAAATTCGACGATCGCTATTCCAACGCATTCATTCGTCAAAATTCAGGTCAATCAAATATAAAGCCTGGAACGGAAATGATTTCGCTTCAAACTTTTGATAATAATTTGTCTAGATTGATGGACGTAATTATTGCTTTTGTGGCATTTATGTTTGTCGTTCCAGTTTTGATTCTGATGTGCATTGCCATCAGTCTTCAGGATCGTGGATGGCCGATTTTTGTTCACTATCGGATTGGTCGTGGTGGCGCGCTTTTTCCATGCCTCAAGCTGCGCACCATGGTCCGTGATTCCGATGTGCGGTTGCGAAAGCTTCTGGAAACGGATGCCGCCGCGCGCCGGGAGTGGGAAGTCGATCAGAAGTTGCGCAACGATCCGCGGATCACGCCGCTCGGTCAGTTCCTGCGCAAGTCGAGCCTCGATGAGCTGCCCCAGCTGCTGAACGTGATCTGGGGTCATATGAGCCTTGTCGGTCCGCGTCCCATCGTGCCGGCCGAGGCTGCGCGTTATGGTCGCTACATGCAGTTCTATTGCGCTGTGCGGCCGGGTATTACCGGACTGTGGCAAGTGAGCGGCCGCAATGACATCGGGTATCGGCGTCGTGTCGCGATGGACACGCTCTATTGCCGGACGCGCACGGTGGGCGGCGATATCTCGATCATGGTGCGTACCATTCCTGCCGTTCTGGTTAGCCGAGGCACGTTCTGAGTATCGCGATGCCAAGCCCCGCCGATGATCGCCGCAAGGTGATCGATGTACTGCAACTCGATCCGTCCCTGTTCACCGCTCCCTACGACGCCGCGCTTTCGCGCGGGCTGATCGAGAATGGCGTGCGTCCGGTGTGGGCCACCCGCCGTCTTCGGCCGTTGGAGGAAGATCTGCTGGCGGCTGCCGACAAGCTTTCGTTCTTCTACCCGTTGACGGATGGTCCCGCGCGCCGGGGCGGCTCTGCCTGGAAGCTGGTCAAGGGGCTGGAGCATGTCTCGGGCTTGCGCCGGTTCGCGCGCGAAGCCGATCGCTTCGATCTGGTGCATGTCCAGTGGGCGGTGCTGCCCCTGCTGGATGTCAGGGTGATGCGTCGTATCCGGCGCGAGCGACCGGTCGTGATGACGGTGCATGACATTCAGCCGTTCAATGGCAAGTCGGTCGGCGTTCAGGGCAATGGCTATGCCGCCGTCCTGAAAGAGGCTGACCGCCTGATCGTCCATACCGAAAAGGGCAGGGAAGCCTTGCTGGCGCGCGGGATCGCGCCGCATCGTATCCATGTGGTGCCCCATGGACCGCTGTCCCTGAGTGCGCGTGGTATGGAGGTTCGCCCTGACGATGGGCGCTGGCGCGTGGTGCTGTTCGGTCGTCTGCAGCCCTACAAGGGGACAGATCGCCTGGTGGAAGCGCTGGGGATGATCGATCCGGCGGTGCGGGCACGGCTCGAGATAATCGTCGCCGGCGAAGCGCAGATGCCGATCGAGCCGATCCTGCAGCGCGCCCGCGAACTGAAGCTGGGCAATGCCTTTTCGTTGAGGGCCGGACGGCTTTCCGAAGAGGATATGGCCGCCTTGCTGCGCAGCGCCGATGCCTTCGTGTTTCCCTATCGAACGATTGATGCCAGCGGGGTGCTGCACATGGTGGCAGATCTCAACCGCTGGTTGATCGCCAGTGACCTTGGCGCATTCCGCTCGATGATCGGCGAGACCAGCGGCGAGCTGGTGGAGCCGGACGATCTGGGGGCGCTGGCGGGGGCTATCGTGCGCTCCATCGGATGCAAGCCAACGCCGCGCGCCGGTGCCTCCATGCCCGGATGGGAGGAAATCGGCGCGATGACCCGCCATGTCTACGAGGAGGCGATCGCCGAGCGACGCCACGCGGTATCGATATGACACGCAGTTTGCTGATTTTGCAGGACAGTCCCGATTTCGGGGGGCATGAGGAGATGTTCCTGCGCTTTCTCCCCGCTATCGTCGCGCAAGGCGGATACGAGCGCATCACGATGCGGCATCCCGCCGCCAACGGCAAACTGGCGGCCCGAATGGCGCCCTTCGCGTCCAGCCGGTTCCGGGTTCAGGGCTGGCGTTTCGCCAAGCAGCGCGCGGAGCCGTATCTGGCTCGTTTCCGGGCCGATTATGCCGCAGCGGTTCGTCAGGTCTATGACGAGGTGCAGCCGACGACCACGCTGTTGCTGCAGGGGCGGATAGAAAACTGCGCCGTGCCCTTGTTCGCCGCGCCGCCGGAAAGCTTTGTGGTGAGCTATGTGCCCATGGCGCACCGGATGCGTGAAATGGGGCGTAGCGGTTTTCCCGGAGACTGGGTGCGCCGCTCGCTCTATCGCCGGCCCGATCGCTTTATCGTACCGGGCAGGGCGGTGGCCGAGCAGGTCCGTGCGGCAGGTGGACGAGCACCGGTCGTGGTGGCCGACAACGTGGTCACGCCGCCGGCTCGGCCTTCGCGGCATGCGGCGCGCGAGGCGCTGGGGCTTGCCAAGGATGCCCGTGTCGCCCTGTTCCTGGGACGACTGGAGACGCGACAGAAAGGGCTGGACACCCTGTTCGATGCCTTGCGCAGACAGGCCACGATGCTGGGCAACTGGACATTCCTGTTCGTCGGGTCGGGCGAGGCCGACGAGGCATGCCGGGAACTGGCGGTGGAGCTTGCAGGGCGCGTCGATATTCGGGGTCTGACCTGGACCGACAACCCGCATTCGGTGCTTGCTGCCGCCGATCTGATGCTGATGCCCTCACGTTGGGAAGGTGTCCCGCTGGTGATGCTGGAGGCGATGACTTACGGCGTGCCGATCCTGGCATCGGATATCGATGTTTTTCGCGATTATCTGCCGGATGCCTGCCGCATCGATTTCGCGGCAGATGATCTGGCTCCGGCCATGGACCGGGTGCTGGCCAGCAACATGGCGTTCCGGATGCAAAGCGCGCAGCGCCTGCAGGAAAGCGCGCTCGATGTGTCTGCTTCCCGGTTCGTCGAAGCGCTCGACCCTGACAGGATGCCCCTATGATCGCCGTTGTCGTCATCCCGACCCTGAACGAGCGCGATCATATCGAGGGCCTGCTCGCGCAATTTCTGACAGAGCCGATCGGCGCTATCGGCGGCATTCTCGTGGCGGATGGCGGCAGTACCGATGGAACCCGCGATATCGTCGAACGTATCGCGCGTGAAGAACCGCGCGTGCAGCTCGTCGACAACCCGGACCGTATCCAGTCCGCCGGGGTCAACCGTGCGGTAGCTCTGGCAAACCCTCGATGGGATGTGATTGTCCGCGTCGATGCCCATGCGGATTACCCGCAGGATTATGTGACGCGTTTGCTCGCTTCGCTGGAGCGGCACGAGGCCGATACGGTGGTGGTGCGGCTGACCACGCGCGGTGTAACGCCGTTCCAGCGCGCGACGGCGGCGGCGCAGAACAGTCGTATCGGAACGGGCGGATCGGCGCATCGCATGGGCGGGGCATCGCGCTTCGTCGATCACGGTCACCATGCCGCGTTCCGTCGCGCGATCTTCGAGCAGGTTGGCGGCTACGATACGAGTTTCGAGGCAAACGAGGATGCCGAACTTGATGCCCGGATCCGCCAGCGCGGCGGGCGTATCTGGCTCGATACGACGATTCCCGTCATCTATTATCCCAGAAAGACCGTGCGAGCGCTTGCGCGTCAGTATTTTCGCTATGGCTCCGGCCGGGCGCGAACCGTGCTCAAGCACGGTGAAAAGCTGAAACTGCGCCAGATGTTGCCGCCCGTCGTTCTGCTGGCGATCTGCGCCAGTGTGGCAGGCGCGCTGATCTGGGCGCCGCTGCTCAGTGTGGCGCTGGCCTACGCGCTGTTGTTGCTTGGCGTGGCGATAACAATGGCCCTGCAGACGCGCTCCTTCTCCACGCTGCTTGCCGCCCCTGCTGCGGCAACCATGCATCTGGCGTGGGGCGCCGGATTTTTACGTCGAATTTTCACAGAACGAGTATTCGCGATGCAACCTGCCGCATCGCGGACCGTTTCCGTGGCCCGATCTACGCGAAACTACGAGGAGCCGGAATGAAGCTTGCCAGAGGGATCCTCGCTTTCAGCGCGTTTGCGCTGTTGGGTGGATGCGCAGCCGACATAGCCAGAACACCGCCCGGCGCACAGGCGGCGGCGCCTTACGTCTACAAGCTGGCGCCTGACGATCACCTGCGGATCAACGTCTATGGTGAGCCCAATCTCAGCGCCGAATATATCGTCAACACCAACGGCGACATCTCGTTCCCGATGGTCGGCGCATTCCACGTTCAGGGCATGACCGTGAACGACGTTGCCACGCAGCTCACGCAGGCACTGACCACGCACTACTACAAGAGCGTGCATCTTGCCGTCGATCTGGTTGCACCACGCCCGGTCTACGTGCTGGGCGAGGTCATGAAGGCGGGCCAGTTCCCCTATCAGTCGGGTATGACCGCGCTGGGCGCGATCGCGACGGCAGGCGGGTTCACATATCGCGCGAACGAGAAGGTCGTGATGATCCGCCATCCCGGTGAGGCCGCCGAGGAACGGGAGCCCTTGACCGCCGATCTGCCCGTCCAGCCGGGCGACACGATCCGGGTGCGGGAACGGAATTTCTAGGTCGCCGGTGTCACGCAACTTCCTGAACCGGCTGACGGTCCTTGCCCATTGCGGGCTGATCGGCGGCGCGGTCTGCTGGCCTGCGCTTGCGCGGGCCGACCAGACCCCGTTGCTCCCGGATGAAACACCGCAGATCGACAAGCGCTATACCGCCGTGTTCGAGCGGGTGCAGCCTGGATACGAACCGGCAGATATTCCGGTCGGATCGCTGCGCCTTGCGCCCTCGGTCGGTATTTCGACGGCGTATGACGATAACATCTACGGCACCGAACAGGGCGCCGAAGGTGACGCAATTCTGGAACTCACGCCCTCGCTGGAACTGCACAACCAGAACCTGCTGAACAATTTCTCGCTGAAGGCTGCGGGCACGTTCGACCGTTATCTCGATCATTCGACCGAAAACACCGACGATTACTCGGTAACGGCTTCTGGCCTGTTCCAGCTCGATCACGCGACGCAGGTGCGCGCGGCAGTACGGGCCGAAAGCGACCATCAGTCGCGACTGGCGGAAGACCTCTATACCCAGACGGTGAAGCCGTTGTCCTATGCCGAGCAGTCCGCCGCGATCGGCATCAGCCACGATTTCGATCAGTTGCGCGTTTCGGCCACGGGCAAATTTGCGCACTTTGGCTGGAACAACGGGACGCTTGCGGATGGCGAGGTGGTCGATCAGCGGACCAGCGACAACACCAGTTACAGGGTCGGCATGCGCGTATCCTACGCGCAGACGCCTTCGCTCGCCTGGTTCGCAAGCCTGGACTACAATACGCGTCGTTTTCCGGTCTCGACCGAGGAGACGCCCTCGCGCGATTCACAGGGCTACGAGGCGCTCGCCGGTGTGACGTTCGAGCCGACGGCCCTCGTGCGCGGCAGCATCAGCGCAGGGTACATCTACCAGAACTTCCGTCTGCCCTATTACAAGAACATCAAGGGCGCAGACTTCAACGTCAGCCTGCAATACTTCCCGACGCAGCTGACCACGATCACGCTCAAGGCCAATCGCGCGGTGCTCGATTCCGGCATCCCGACCTCGGGCGGCTATCTGTCCAGTCAGGCGACCCTGCGCGTCGATCACGAGTGGCTGCGTCAGCTGATCTTCTCGCTCTCGGCGGGATACCAGGTGAACGACTACAGCAACCTCGACCGGCGCGACGGCCGCTTCATCGCGCAGGCCAACGCCCTGTATCGCATCAATCGTTATGCCACGCTGCAACTCGGCTATGCGCGGCTCGACCAGACCTCCGACGGTGCCGACCGTTATCGCGCGTATCAGGACGATCGCGTGACCATCAGCCTGACATTGAGAAGGTGAACGCCATGAACGACGCCACCCGACACCGCGCCACTGTCCCGCAGGACGCCAAGCCGATGCGAGGCGCGCTGCTGCGCGACCCGATGGATGGCGTGCGCCGTGCCATGGCGGCGCTGCGCCGCCGGCGCTGGCTTGCGCTGATCTATTTCGTGGTCGTGGTGCTGCTGGTCGCCGCTTATGGCTTCACTCGCCCCAAGCTCTATACCGCCAGTGCCAACATGGTCGTCAACTCGCGCGAGTTGAACGTGTCGGAGAAGGACAAGGAAGTCCTGCCGGGCCTGTCGACCTCGGACAACGCAGCCGATACCGAAATCGAGATCATGCGTTCGACTGCCGTAGCGCAAGGAACGGTGCGGGCACTGGATCTGGTGGATAATCCAGCCTTTGCAGGCCCGCTATCGAAGTTGACGCCTTCTTCGCGCGAGGCTGCCGCCACGGCGATGGTCGTCGGCAATCTCAAGATCGTGCGTCCGGGGCAGTCGAACGTCGTCGTCATCTCGTACACCTCGCCCGATCCGGCACTGTCCAAGGCGATCGCCGATCAGGTCGGCCATCAGTATCTGGCAGTAAAGCGGGACTCGCGGCGCGAAGCGGTGGAACAGGTCGATCGCGGTCTGGGTAACGAACTGGACAACTTGCGCGTCCAGCTTGAGCAGGCCGATGCCACCGTTGCGGACTACCGTGCCCAGCACAACCTGTTCGACAGCAGTGGTACGGGCGGTCAAGGCGCGGGACAGAACACCACGTTCACCCAGCAGGAGCTGTCGCTCTACAAGCAGCAGGCAGCCGCTGCGTCTGCCACGGCGGCTGACGCTCGCGCCAAACTCGCGACCGCCAGCGGACAGTCCGCGCGGGGCGGGGCAGGTGGTGTCGGCGCCGTGCTCCAGTCGCCCGTCATCCAGCAGCTTCGCGACCAGCGTGCGCAGCTCGCCGCCACGTACAACGACATGGCCAGCCGCTATCAGCCCGATCACCCGGACATGATCCGCACGAAGGAGCAGCTCGACGCGCTCGACAAGGCGATTTCGGCCGAGACGAGCCGCCAGATGCAGAACCTGCGCGCCAATGCCCGCATCGCCGACGCCAATGCTGCGGAAGCCAATGGCACGGTCGCACGCGCCACGGCGACGCTGGAGGGCGATACCAAGGCCTCTGTCGAACTGGGCCAGTTACAGCGCAAGGCCGATGGCCTGCGCGATACCTACAATACGCTGCTCCAGCGCAAGAACTCGATCAGCAGCCAGGCACTGGTCGCGGACGAGGACGCCCGCATCTTCTCGCCTGCGGTTCTGCCGCTGCGCCCCAGTTCGCCGAACAAGCCGCTGATCCTGCTGATCGGCCTTGCACTCGGCGCTATCATGGCGAGTGCGGCGGTGTGGATCGCCGAGGCGTTCGATCGCAAGCTGGTCTCCTCGGCCGATATCGAGCGTGAGTTCGGTCTGCCGCATATCGCCAATATGCCCGAGACCGGTTCGATCGCGCAGGGTGCGGACAAGCTGATTGCGCCGGTCAATTTCCCGATCGAGCGACCCAATTCGCTCTATGCCGAGCAACTGCGCTCGGTGCGCCATCTGCTGATCCACAAGGACGGACGCAGTATGACCACTGTCGGCATCACCTCGGCACGTCCGGCTGAAGGCAAGACCACCTTCGCGACATCCCTGGCGCGCACCGCTGCGCTGGGTGGCAGCCGGACCCTGCTGGTGGATGCCGATATGCGAAAGCCGGCGGTTGCGGGCGCGCTCGGCTTCACGCCCACCGTTGGCACGGCACAGGTGCTTCGCGGTGAAATCGGGCTGGCGGATGCCGTGATCCGGGACGAGGCTACGGGGATGATGGTGCTGGGCGTTCACGCCGACGGCGAAGCGCAGCGCCAGGATCTTTTCACGCCTGCCCATATCTCTGCACTGATCGCGGCGGCACAGGCCGAGCAGTACGACCTCGTGGTGTTCGACTGCGCACCGGTGCTTGCCGTTTCCGACACCCGGCTGCTGCTGCGTCAGGTCGACGATGTGCTGTTGACGCTGCGCTGGAACAGCACACCGCGTCAGAGCGTGGAGGCGGCTCTGAAGCGGATGCGTCTGCTCGATATCGAGCCGCTGGGCGTGGTGGCCACTCGCGTCGACATGCCGAGCCTGTCAGCCTTCGGGCACGGCGATGTCGATCGCGATCACATGAGCTACGGCGATTACTATGCCTGATCTGCGGGATACTCCGCAGGCGGCGTCACTTGCCGCCGAATTCGGCCTTGTAGGCGGCCAGCGTCTTGGGGAACTTGCCTGCAGACATGGTGCCGTCATAGTCGGAGGCGGTGAAGTCCCAGTAGCCTTCGTAGGCGACATTGTGGGCGCGCATCCAGGCGGCCATATTGTGAATGAAGAGGGGATCATCGCCCCAGCCATGGCCGTCGGGGCGGGTGCCCGTGGCCCATTCGGGCACGACCAGGGGCTTGCGATGGGCAGCGGCGAACTTGGTCGCCCAGTTCAGCCCATAGTTTGCGGTGAGATGTCCCTGCCAGCGGATCGAGGGCACGATGTCCTGCGGGCGCCAGCTCTGATTGTAGACGTCCAAGCCGATCATATCGACATAGGCATCGCCCGGCCACAGCTTGTCAGCAGCGACATCGCCCACGCCCGAGGCCGGGTTCCATACGATGCGGAACTTCTGGCCGGGCGTGGCGCGCAAGACCCCGACGACATGACGGAACGCACCGACGAAGCTGACGGGATCCTTGTTGGCGGACCAGGGATACCAGTTGCCGTTGAATTCCCAGCCCAGCCGGATCACGGCATCAGCCTGTCCTTTCGCGACCAGCAGAGTGCCGATGTTGCGGAACTCGTCGTCATATTCACCGGCGGCGGCAGCGCTCAGCGATCCGCCCTTGACGATCAGCGGCACGCCAAGCGAAAGCCGATAGCCGCTGTTCTGCCAGCAGCCCACCGCCCACTGGGCACCGGAACGCATCTGCTGCCAGCTTTCGGCCGAGAGAAAGTCGTTCACACCGTCCAGATGACGACCCATCACGCCCTGATAGCGGGGCAGGCGGCCTTTGCCGTCACATCCGGCGCCCTTGTAGACGAACATCAGCGGGTTGGCGAACGCAGGTGCGCTGGCGGTCAGGGCAATGGCGGTACAGGCGGCGGCACAAGCGAATGTCAAAGCGATACGGCGCATCAGGCTCTCCGTTCCGGTCGAGCAGGATCGAGGCATCGCGACGTGACCGGAAAGCCGTCGCGCGCAAGGTTCCTCTCCCGCTCGGCGCACGACCGGCGCCTTTCGTCTATCGGGGATAGAAATTTTCCGGTCGCTTGCAATCCGTTGCGCCATGCTGCGCGCGGTACGCGCGGCGGAGTGAGCAAATGAGCGAAGCTGTGGCCATTCCGGCGTATCCGACAGGGTCTTTGGCCGTATCCCCGGTCACGTCAATTCTGCCGGACGACGCGCGGCGAAGCCGGCTGTTCGTGCATGGCGCGCTGATCGCCTGCCTTATCCTGCAGCGTTTCGGTGTCATTGCGGGCAGTGCCGCCCTGTTCGTCAGTCTGCCACTGTTCGCCGGGCTTCTGGGCTGGGCGCTGGCGACCGGGCAGGCCGAACTGCGCGCACGCGGCACGGCGCTGTTCCTGCTGTTCACGGCATGGACACTGATCACCACGCTGATCGCGATTACCGTGCCGGACGCGCGTTTCGGCGTCAGTTTGCCGTCCCTCGTCGCCATTCTGGTGACATACGGCTTCACCGTCATCGGTCCCAGTGCGCGTTTCGATCGGGAAACGGTCTTGCCGCTGTTCCTGGCTTACGTCCGTTTCCTGTCGGTGGCGGGGATCGTGCAATGGGTGCTGCAGTTTGCGGGCCTGCGCATCTTTTCCTTCATGCTGGCGATCCCGCCGCTCAAGCCGGTGCTGGTGGAATCGCAGTTCAACTTCAATCCGATCCTGCACTACGGCTCCACCATTCTGCGCTCCAACGGCTTCTTCCTGCTGGAGCCGAGCATCTTCTCGCAGACGCTGGCGATTGCGGTGGTGCTGGACTATTTCGTGCTGGGCCGGGCGAAGTGGCTGCCGCTCTATCTTCTCGCCTACCTGCTGACGTTCTCGGGGACGGGCGCGCTGACGCTGCTGCTGGCGATCCCCTTCTATGCCTGCATGTCGGCCCGTAATTTCGGCAGGGTCGCCGGGCTGATCATCGCTGCGGCGATCGGGCTGGTGCTGGCGGCGATTGCCTTTCCTGACGCGGTAGGCTCGCTGCTCAGCCGAACCGACGAACTGAGCTATTCCGGCTCCAGCGGCTATGCCCGGTTCATCGGGCCGTTCCTGCCTCTGGCGGACCTCGGGCAGGAGGCCCGGTTCCTGATCGGCTGGGGGCCGGGCGCCACCGAGCGCTATATCTATCACATGGAGGGGACCGGCAACTCGATCGCCAAGCTGATGATCGACTATGGGCTTGTCGGAATTACCCTGTTCATGACGATGCTGGCGGGCACGCTGTGGCGTCGCGAACTGGCGATCCTGTCGGTTCTGGCGGTAGTGACATTCATTGTCGGCGGCGGATATCTGCTGTTCACGCCGATGCTGGTACTGCTCTTCCTGCTGTGTATCTGGTCCGCCCGTCCGGGCGATCCGCCGCTTACAGAAGTTTGAAGAGCAGCGCCCACATCGCGGCACCGATCACGCACACCGCACCCCACGCGAACAGGTTGATCCGTCGCCCTTCGATGGGTTGAGGCGTAACCGTGGAAGGCGGCGGGGCTGTGCCAAGCGGATGCATGCCCTGGGCGCGGGACGATGACGGCTGAGGCTCGACATGCCCAGTCGACGGATTGCCTGAAATCGACGGTCCGTCGTTCAGGTCCGGAGGTTCTCTATTCATGTCACCAGTATTCCGTCAGCGTTTCAGGCATGATCTCCCACCACAAAAATGCCACAGATCGTCTCTTTGGTCCAGATGGGGTGAGGCGGGCCATACGCGTTACTGGTTAATCGATTGATAAGGGTGCAGCCGGTCAGGCTACTGCGTCTGCCACCAGATCGCTGTCGCGAAAGCGCAGGCGCGACAACAGCGCGCGGCCGGTGCTGCGCTGGACCATCGCTGCGGCAAACATCACCAGTCGCTTGGGTGTGGGTTCAAGGCGCAAGGCAGCCAGCATCATCCGGTTCGCGGGGGCGAAGCGGCGCATGGTGAAATTGACGCGGCCGCATTCCCACAGGCTCGCCGCGCGCATGGCACGCGTTATGCGTTGCCACGTGGCGGGATCGAAGCGCGCGCGGATCGTCTCGTTGCCGGTAATGGCAGCAAGGCAGGGCTCGTGATTGGCCCAGTCGACGGACAGTCCTCCGGACGAACTGCCGGGACGCACTCGCAGGGAGAACACTTCGGGCTCGCGGCCGATGAAGGTGAATTCGCCCTCTGCTGCAAGGCGGCACCAGAACTCCCAGTCCTCGCTGAGGCGGATGCTGCCATCGAAACCGCCGATGCGGCGCGCGACATCTGTGCGGATCAGCACGTGACCGCCGTTGGCGAGAAAGTTGCCTCGCAGCATCGGCTCCAGCACGTCGCCGTCCGGATAGCTGTGGCGGGCAAGCGGCTTCTCGCCCGGATAAGGCGCGCCGCTGGGCAGGATCTTGCGGAAAGTGCCGAAGGCGGCCACCGCCTGCGGGCGCTTCTCCAGTCCGGTCAGCAGTCTTTCCAGAGCTGCGGGATGCAGCAGGTCATCACCGTCGAGGAACATCACATATTGGCCGGACGCCATTTCCAGCCCCTTGTTGCGGGCGCTGGAGACCCCTGCGTTGGCTTGCTGCACCAGCGTAATGCGGGGGTCGCTAAGCGATGCCGCTTCGGCAGCGGTGGCGTCGGTCGAGCCGTCGTCGATCACGATCGCCTGCCAGTCCTTTCGGGTCTGGGCCACGATGGACTGCAGGCAAGGCAGGATGAGCCCGGCGGCATTGTAAGCGGGTACAATAACGGTAATTTCGGGCTTGGGCATGCGGCTCCCTTCGTGGCTGCGGTCCGGTTTTCCGATTATGACCGAGGAGCCGCATGATCGAGGTCAGCGTCATCGTTCCGGCCTATAACGCCGCACAGTATATCGAGGCTACCATCGCTTCCGCAACGCAGCAAAACGGCTGTACGATGGAAGTCATCGTGGTGGATGATCGTTCTACCGACGACACCGTCGCCATCGTCGAGCGAATCGCCGCAGGCGACACCCGCGTTCGGCTGATCGCCCTTCCGCGCAACGGTGGCCCGTCGGTGGCGCGCAATGCCGGTATCGCTGCCGCCGGCGGGCGATGGATCGCCTTGCTGGACGCGGACGATACATTCCTGCCGGCGCGACTTGCCACGCTGGTCGCACTGGGCGACGCGCAGCATGCGGACATGGTTGCGGACAATCTCGTGCTGGCGGACGAGGTCAGCGGCGAAGAGGCGACGATGCTTCCGCCCGGCTTCCTGCCAGCCCCGCGCGCGATCGACCTGCCCGAGTTCATCGCCCGCAACATTTCCTCGCCCGAGGCTCCGCGCACCAATTACGGCTTTCTCAAGCCGCTGATGCGGCGTGACTTTCTGCTCCAGCACGGGTTGCGCTACGACGAGCAGGTCCGGTTTGCCGAGGACTTTGCGCTCTATGTGGAGATGTTGCGCGCCGGTGCTGTCTGGTGGCTGCATCCAGAGCCGATGTATCGCTATCTCGTCCGGACCAATTCGCTGACCAGTGTTCAGACCACCGGCGATCTAGACCGGTTGCGCCAGCGCCAGCGGCGTTTGCTTGCCGATGCGCGCGCGTCGGGCGATGCGCAGTTCGCCTCGCTGCTGCGGCGGCATCTGCGCAATGTCGAGCGCTGTTACTACTATCGCGGCTTTACCGACGAGTTGAAAGCGCGAAGGCCCGGAGCTGCGCTCGGCTATCTTTTCGCCAGTGCCGACAGCGTATCGCTGGTGGCACAGGAAAGCGCGCGGCAACTGCCGATCATTCTGCGTAAGGCCTTGCGCGGCGGTTACAAGGGGGCAGTCTCGTAATGGCAGAGGCTTCTGCAATGACGGACGGCGCAATGACAAACGGCCCGGCAGCGGGCGGAACAGGCGCGACAGGAGTGGCGCCGCCGGACGAACTTGGCGGCGGTTTCACGCCGGAAGCCGATGCGGGGCAACTCAAGCGCCGCTCGGCGATGGGCGCGGCGTGGACGCTGGCCGGTCAGGGCACCAAGTTCGTGCTCCAGTTCGGATCGCAGGTGGCGCTCGCCCGGCTGCTGCTGCCGACCGACTTTGGTCTGCTGGCCATGGTCGGTCCGTTGGTGACGGCGGCGCTGTTGCTGACCGACCTCGGACTTTCTGCGGCAACGGTGCAGCGCCCCACCATCAACCAGACCGAACTGTCCAGCCTGTTCTGGCTCAATGTGCTGATCGGCACCGGTCTTGCTGTGCTGACGGTTGTTCTCTCGCCACTGGCTGCGTTATTCTATCATACGCCTGCGGTGCAGCCGATCATGGCGACGATGGCGGTGGCGTTGCTGCTGTCCAGCCTCGCAGCCCAGCATCTGGCCATTCTCAATCGCCGGATGCGCTTTGGCGCGATCGCGATGATCGAGGTGGGGGCGCTGACTGCAGGTGTCGTTGCGGGGCTGACAGGCGCACTGCTCGGCCTGGGCTACTGGTCGCTGGTGGTGATGCAGATCGTCAACGGCGTCGCGACGCTGGCGATGGCCTGGGGTTTTTCGCGCTGGTGGCCCTCGCGTCCCGGTATCGCGCGCGAGGCGATGCATCTGCTGCGCTTTGGCGGGACCGTGACCGGCTACAACCTGCTGGGCTACCTGATCACCAATCTCGACAATATCCTGATCGGCGCGCGTTTTGGCGCCGGGCCGCTCGGTATATACGACCGTGCCTACAAGCTGATGTTCCAGCCGCTCTGGCAGATGACCGCACCTGCCGCGCGCGTCGCCGTGCCGCTGCTCTCGCGTCTGAACGAGGACGAGCGCGAATATCGCGGCGCCTACCTTGCCCTGCTGGGCGGGATTCTCAGTCTCACGACGCCGGGCATCCTTTGTGCGATCGTGTTTGCCGGGCCGATCATCAAGGTCCTGCTGGGGGCGCGCTGGGCGGCTTCCGCGCCGATCTTTGCCTGGCTCGGGGTTGCGGCACTGACGCTGCAACTGCGGCAGGCGGCATCGTGGCTGTTTATCAGCCAGGGCCGTGCTGCCGAGCAGCTGAAATGGGGTGGGCTGGGTTCCGTGGTGATCGTGATCGGCTATCTGATCGGCATCTTCTGGGGCCCCAAGGGTGTGGCGATGTCTGCGGCAATATCGAGCGGACTGGTGCAGATCCCGGTCATGTGGTGGGCGGTCACACGCTGCGGCCCGGTCAATCGCCGGGATGCCGTACGCTTGATGACACCGCTGATCGCAGCGACGGTCATCTGCGGCGGTGTCCTGGCAGTGCTGGCGCAGCGGATAGACTGGGCGAGCCTGCCGATGCTGGCGCTGGCGGGCGTACTCGCTTACGTGGTGTTCGGTGTCGCGCTGACGCTGTTCCCAACCGGACGCGCGCAGTTGCGCCGGATCGTCGAGATCGCGCGCAAGGCCGTCCGCCGGGGATGAGATGTCCGGGCTGGCTGCTGGACGACCGGCTGTTGACTGACAGCCGGTCGTCGGCGTTTCAGCCTGCGCGCACGTCCGAGATCAGGCGCTCGACGGCGCGCTCCATGCCACCAAGGCGATCCTGGAACAGCGCATCTTCGCTGAGATAGGTGCGACCCGTCGCGACCTTGCGCAGTTCCTGCGCCGCCTGAGCCAGACGGCGACCGTCGAAGCGGGTGGCAGCGGCCTTGAGCAGTGCCTTGACGCCATTCGGTGCGGCGACCGCGTCGATTACCTCGGGCTCCTCGTGGAAGCGCTGGCGGAAATCGGCGATAAGCGCGGCATCGTCGAGAGCCGCTGCGCCGGTATGCGCGACCGTCCTGCCGCTGGCCTTGGTTAGGCGGGTTATGCGATCGTAGCGGAACGCCTCAAGCCGCGCGGTCGGCGGCAAGGCGACGGGGTGGTAATCGAGATTCAGCGACGATGCCCAGTCGCGCCACTTGAACACGCTTACCTCGGGCGAGATCATCACCGGTATCCATGGAATGCGCAGCGTGTCGGCGACGATTGCGCCATGCATGGCCTCGGTCACGACCAGTCTGGCGCGACCATAAGCGGCGAGGATGCGATCGGGGGCCCATTGCGGATCGACGAATGTCATGCCCGCACGCGCCGCGGCCTCTGGCCAGCGGCTGTTCACGCACGTGCGATGGTGCGGCATGAACAGGATCTCGTCGCGTTTCGGCGCCTCGGGCACAAGGTCCGGCAGCTTTGCCAGAAGAATGGCGCCGTCGGTCACGGCCGCTTGCGGACGACCGACGAGTTCGGCGGTAAGGGCGCCGCGCAAGGCATGGTAGGTCCAGTCCTCATGGCCCTGCGGCAAGGCACCGTAGGCCGCGCCCGATCCCATCACGAAGACACGCTTGCCCGCAGTCTCGACATCGCGGAAACGGGCCTGATCGAGCAGGCTGCCAATCCCGACCATCACCGTATCCGGTGCATCGCGGACATCTTGCGGCAGCAGGCGCGGCCAGATCAGTTCATTGAGGTCGTCGCCGAAATTGCCGACCTCATCCTTGTAATAGACAATGCGCATCAGGAAGTTCCCAAAGATGGCGCGCCTAGCGGCGCCGGTGCCCGGCCGAACAGTCGCTTCAGGGCGATCTCGAACTGGCCGAAGCGGCTGAAATGGATGATCCATGCCTTGCGAGGCTGGCTCGTGGCGTTGCGACCGGTGTAATGCAGCGTGCGCGGGGTATGGATCGTGAACCCGCCCGTCGGTATCGGGCAGGCGACAGGGTTCGCTTCGCCGGATGGACGCGTTGCGAGGCCGTAGTCGCCGTCGGCACGCAGAAACCGCTCATGGGGTTGCAGCGGCACCTTGTGGCTGCCGGGAATGAACTCCATGCACCCGTTGCGCTCGTCCACATCCTGCAGCGGCACCCAGAAGTGGAGCCGCTCCTTCTGGAACACGCGCGACAGTCCGCCGAGCCCCGCCAGCACGGCATCCTGATGCCACGGGGTTTCGGACCGGTTCCACGCCTGCTTGACGATCATGTGATCGAAGGAGCGGGTGACGTTCCCGCTGATCGCGGACGCAAAGGCAGCACATTTGCGAAACAGCGCCGTATCCGCCAGTTCCGGGCTGAGCGAAGCGGCATAGAGTATTTCAGGCTGGTCCGACCCGCTCGAACTCTCGCTCGCGATCATATCGCGAGCGAGTCGCCGCTGGCCGGGGCGGCGTTCGACAAGCGTGTCGAAGCGCGACAGCAGCGTGTCCAGCAGCGTTTCGGCTTCGCGGATATCCTCAACCGTCAGAACATCGCGGACGACCGCGAAACCGTCCCTGGCGAGTGATATGGAAGCGCTGGCTGCGGCTTGCGCGGAAGGGCGAACTGAAAGGCGGGGGGCATCCATAAGGAGAACTTCATAGTAACCGCATGAAACAGGCAAGCGTCCATCCGGCGCGTAACGTTGTGCCGTGCAGCATTCGCGGTGATCCTCTGGCGATGAGGATAAACCCTGCTTTTCGATGAACTAGGGCTGAGCCGCGATGTATGGAAGCGCAGGGCATCGTCCTTTTGCTGCAACGCACCTATGCTCGGGCCATGGCGCAATCACGACTTGTCGGCCTGCAGTATCTGCGAGGCGTCGCTGCTCTGGGAGTGGTTGTCTACCACGCCGTTGAGCGCTCGGGCGGGGATTTCAGGGTCGGGAAAGCGGGTGTCGACCTGTTCTTCGTGCTCAGCGGCTTTCTGATGTGGGCGATCACCGACGAATCCAGTCGGCCGGGCGCCTTCATCCGCGACCGGCTCCAGCGTATCCTGCCATGTTACTGGATCGTGACCAGCGTGATGCTGGCAGGGGCGTTGCTGGGGCTGTTCCCGGCGATGCGCCTGACGGTGTGGCATGTCGCCGCGTCCTATCTGTTGATACCGGCGATTTCGCCGAGCAACGGACAAGTATGGCCCCTGCTGGTGCCGGGATGGACGCTGGAATACGAAATGGCGTTCTATTTGCTGTTCGCCGCCACGCTCTTCCTGCCGCGCAAATGGCAACTGGCAAGCCTGACCGTGTTGCTCTGCGGCCTGGCAAGTCTCCATGTGTGGGTGCCGCAAGACGATGTGATGATGCGCTTCCTGACCAATGCGCACATGCTGGAGTTCGTGGCGGGGCTTTGGCTGTCGGAAGGCTGGAGCCGGGGCTGGCTGAAGGATGGCAGGGTGGCGACTGGGTTGATCGTGCTGGCGGTCGTGTTTGCCGTGGCCATTCCCGAAGTGTGGCCGCAGGCCAGCGATGTGGCCGTGTATGGACCCTCGGCATGGCTGCTGGTCGCAGCCGTGCTGGCCATGGAGCGCGGTGGCCTTCTGGTCGGGGATGTACCGGCGGGGCGAATGCTGGGGGATGCCAGCTATTCGATTTACCTGTGGCATACACTGGCACTTTCCGTGACGCTCAAGGTCGCGGATCGGCTGCATCTGCACTCGGGCTTTGCCCTTGTGCTGCATGTCGCGGCGGGCGTGACGCTGGGGCTTGTTGCCTACCATGCTATCGAGAAGCCGGTTCTGCTGTTCTTCCGTCGCCCCAAATACCGTCACGGGGCCCCTGTGCCGGGCGGGGTGTAGGCGCTGGCCGTGCGTTGCTGAAGTCGTCACTGCGCAGCCATCTCTACGGGGCAGGTGCTGATCAAGCCGCCGGTAAAGCATTCTTCTTTCGTGTCTTTCAGCGCTCCGCATCGTTGAAAGGGCGATGCCGATCAACTTGCGTTTCGGTGCATTGATAGACCGAAGAATGATATTGCGACGCGCTTGCAATACTGAAAGTGCGCTGTTAGGTGGCCGCCTCTCGTCAACAGACTGCATTGGGGGCCCATATGCACAAGCGACCTATCCTGATTTCTGCAAGCCTATCGTCGCTGGCGATTACTCTTGCGCTGGCTACACCGGCCGCCGCTCAGAGCGCTTCGGAAACGCAGGACAAATCCACGACCAGCGACATCGTTGTGACCGCATCGACCCGCGAACAGAGCGTCATCGAGGCGCCTGCCTCGATCTCGGTCATCACCGCAGACCTGTTGGCCAAGCGTCCGATGGCCGATCTCACCGACGCCCTTCGCGACGTGGAAGGGATCAACATCACCGGCAACTCGAACACGCGCGATATCTACATTCGCGGTATGCCGGGCGAGTACACGCTGCTGATGGTCGATGGCATTCGCCAGTCCACCCGCGACACGCGCACCAACGGCACCGGTGGTTACGAGCAGAGCTTCACTCCGCCCGCTGCGGCGATCGAGCGGATCGAGGTGGTGCGCGGGCCGATGTCCACGCTCTACGGTTCCGACGCGATCGGCGGCGTCATCAACATCATCACCCGCACCGTACCCGATCACTGGGGCGGCTCGATCGGCGCGGACTATGTGCTCCAGCAGCACGGATCGAGCGGCGACTGGTGGCAGGGGCAGTATTACCTCGCCGGGCCGATCGTCGGCGATACGCTGGGCCTGCAGACCTGGGGCCGGATCTATCATCGCAGCCAGGACGATATCGTCGGCGGTAACTATGGCGGGCGCGACTATAACCTGACTGCGCGGCTGGGCTGGAAGCCCGCGCCGGGGCAGGATATCGTGATCGAGGGCAACACCACCCGCGTCAAGCGCATCGCCAGCGCCGGGGATACGCTCGCCGCGACCGGCACCAGCAACTACAACGTGACCCGTCGCAACGAAGGCTCGATCCGCTGGAACGGCGATTGGGACTGGGGCACCAGCGCGCTTTCGGTGATGCGCGAGAGCAGCCATTACCGCAGCTATACCGCCGATGGCGACGGCGGGTTTACTGAAGCCGTGCGCAACCCGCGCATCACCAACACGGTCGCCAACGCGCTGTTCAACGTGCCGCTGCTGGGAACGCCGCTGGGCGACCATCACCTGGCCTTCGGCGGCCAGTACATCTGGAACCGCCTTACCGACATCAACCCCGGCCTGCGCGACAACGTGGAGCACCACTTCGCGGTGTGGCAGCGCGCGCTGTTCGTCGAGGACGAGTGGCAGCTGGTAAAGACCTTCGCGCTGACCGGCGGGCTTCGTTTCGACGATCACCAGATCTACGGCGGCCACTGGACCCCGCGCCTCTATGCGGTGTGGGACGTGCTCCCGGCGCTGACCGTCAAGGGCGGCGTTTCGAACGGCTTCCGGGCTCCGGAAGTCCGTGTGATCGCGCCGGGCTATGCCTATACCACCGGCGGATCGGGCTGTACCTATGGCCCGACCGGCACCTGCGGCGTCATCATCAGCGATCCCAACATCAAGCCCGAGACGAGCACCAACTACGAGTTGAACGTGCTCTATCATCCCTCGCCGGCGCTGTCGGTCGGCGGCACGGTGTTCCGCACCAACTTCCGCAACAAGATCGAGAGTGCGGTGGTCTACGATGATGATGGGAACGTTGCGCGCTGGAGCGAGGACACCAATTACGCGCTCTATTACAATTACAACGTCGGCAAGGCGCGGATGCAGGGCTTCGAGTTCACGGCGCGCTGGAAGCCGCTGGCGAACCTCTCGTTCAAGGCGGGGTATACCTACACCGATTCCAAGCAGAAGACCGGCACTTATGCAGGCTTCCCGCTGACCCAGACGCCCAAGCACATGGCCAATGCGCGGGCAGACTACGACCTGTCGAGCCGCGTATCGCTGTGGACCTCGCTGACCTATCGCGGTGACGAGGTGAACGCGGGATCGCGCGTGGGCACCAACGGCAAGCCGATCTACAGCGGCACGACGCTGGTGGGCCGTCTGTACCCTTCGTACTTCCAGGCGGATATCGGCGGCAGCTACCGCCTGCGGCAGGACGTGACGTTGAAGCTGGGCCTCTACAACATCACCGACAAGCGCCTCGATGTGGCGGACTACAACATGCAGGGCGACGGTCGCCGGATCTGGATGGGCATCAATGCGGACTTCTAAATATCTGATCGCCGGCCTCGGCGTCGCAGCGGCCCTTGCCGCCTGCGCCGCCGGGGCGCAGCCGCGCCTGACCGCGCAAACCGGGCCGACGGTGGTGGAGGCGGGCTCTGCCGTCTATCGCTTCGAGCACTTCACCGTGCCATCGCAGGACGGCAAGCGGCAGTACGATATCGAGGTGGGCATTCCCAAGCGCCCGCCGCCCCTTCGCGGGTATCCTGCCGTCTATATGCTCGACGGCGGCGCAGCGATCGAGGCCTTGAGCGAGGATCTGCTCAAGCGCCTCGATGCGGGCGGCGATCCGCCTGTGCTCGTCACCATCGGCTATGTCGGCCAGCCGCGCTTCGACGTGAAGGCGCGCGCCTATGACTATACGCCGCCCGATCCAAGCAAGCCTGACGTTACCGACGATCAGGACAGGCCGGGCGGCGGCGCGGCGGACTTCCTGCACCTGCTCAACAAGAGCATCAGGCCGCAGGTGGCGCGTCTGGTGCGGGTCGACCGTCATCGCCAGACGCTCTGGGGCCATTCCTATGGCGGGCTGTTCGTGGTCTATGCCGCGACCTTGCGCCATTCCGGCTTCCAGTCATTCGCGGCGGCAGACCCGGCGCTCTGGTGGAACTACGGCTCCGGCCTGCGCGCGGCGCAAGCCTTTGCCGCGCATCGCCCAGAGCCGCCCCGGGATATCTCGATCATGGTCGGCACCAACGAGATGGGACCAAGACCGGGCCGCCCCCCGCGCGTCAATCCGATGCGAACCTCGGTCCCGCCCAATGCGGCCCGAGATCTGGCCGAGCGCCTCCGCGCTTCGGGAAACCACGTCGGCTTCGAGCAATGTGCAGGTGCCGGGCATGGCGACATGTTCCGCATTTCGCTTGTAAGAACGCTGCGGAATGTCGCTGCACATGAGGCCGCGCTATCCTGCGACGTGGATTGAACTGCCACGTCATGATGCTCCTGCCGGTTCCGCTTTGGCAGACCGGTTTGCGGAAACGGCAGGAGCGTGCATTCAGGCAGTTCCAGCAATGATTTGTTGCATAAATATTATCGCGAATACCTCTCAGTATCGATAATGCGACGGTGTTATGCATTTACCGCCCAACCTGCTGCTTGTGCTGGCCGTTGTGCTGCAGACCCGCAATGTCGGGACGGCGGCCCTGAAGCTGGGTATGAGCCAGCCCAGTGTCAGCCGGGCCTTGTCACGGTTGCGCGAGGCGCTGGGCGATCCGCTGCTGGTTCGTTCGGGCACCGGCATGGCGCGCACCCGACGGGGCGATGAACTGGTCGAGCGACTGTCCGAATGGATGGTCAGCACATCGACGCTGCTTGCCGAACCGACTTTCGATCCCACGCAGGCGCAGCGCCGTTTCCGTATCGCCTCGACTGACTTCGGGGTTATGGCGGTCCTGATCCCTGCCATCGCAAGGTTGCGGCATGAAGCGCCGGGCATCGCCATCGATGTCGTCCCGCTCAGTCATGCCGCGCATCGGGGGCTGGCGAGCGGTGAGATCGATCTGGCGATTTCGGGCCTGGACCACGACCCGGCCCAATTGCATGCCCTGCCGTTGTTCCAGGACCATTTCGTCTGCGTAACGCGAAAGGACCATCCACTGGCAGGCCCGCAGGCGGACGCGGTATCACTGGAGGAGCTTTTCGCGTATCCCCATCTCGCGCTGACCGTCAGCGAAGCGGCATTCGATCGGGTGGAACGGCGATTTGCGGGCATGGTCGAACTGCGTCGCGTTGCGGCGAGTATTCCCTATTTCGGTCAGGCGGCGGCGCTTCTCCGTGCCGCAGACCTGGTGATGGTTGTTCCCTCGCGTCTGTTGATCGAAAGCGTGATGGCCGATGACCTTGTGACAAGACCGGCGCCCGACGCGATGGGAGAGCTTGCTTACCGGGTGCTGTGGCACGAGCGCAGTCTGCGCGATTCAGGCTCGCGCTGGCTGCGCGAACTTCTGGCCGCGCAATGTGCCGCCCCGCCGATCCCGATCGCTGCATGACCGCCGCCGAGCTGGACTGTTGTCGGGGTTGCGTGGGAGCCTGACGCCACCGCTGGACTATGCGACAGGCAGAGGCGCATCCCGGTACGGCTGCCGCTTGCAGTTTTACGAATAAGAACATATGAAGAACATATGTCCCGTGACGATCTGCTTGACCGACTCGCAATCCTGGCGGACGCCGCCAAGTACGATGCCTCCTGCGCTTCTTCGGGCACCGCTCGCCGTGACAGTCGCGATGGCAAGGGACTGGGCTCCACGGAAGGGATGGGTATCTGCCATGCCTATGCGCCCGATGGCCGTTGCATTTCGCTGCTGAAGGTTCTGTTGACGAACCATTGCGTGTTCGACTGCCATTACTGCATCAACCGCAAGAGTTCGAACGTGAAGCGCGCACGCTTCACGCCGGCAGAAGTGGTGGATCTGACGCTGCGGTTCTATCGGCGGAATTACATAGAGGGCCTGTTTCTGTCCTCGGGTATCGTCAAATCGTCCAATCACACGATGGAACAGATTGTCGAGGTCGCCCGGACCCTTCGTACCGTGCATGACTTTCGCGGATACATCCATCTCAAGACCATACCGGAGGCCGATCCGGACCTGATCGCCGAAGCCGGGCGCTGGGCCGACCGGGTTTCGATCAATGTCGAACTGCCGACGGAAGCCGGGCTTGCACGTCTGGCGCCTGACAAGAAGGCACCGCAGATCGAAGGCGCGATGAAGGGGGTCTCGCAGGCCATCGTCGAGGCAAAGGACAGCCTGCGTCGGTTCCGCCATGCGCCCTCCTTCGCGCCGGCAGGGCAGTCCACGCAGATGATCGTCGGAGCCGACGGCGCCAGCGATGCGCAGATCGTGTCGCGTGCTTCCTCGCTCTATGATCGCTTCGGTCTGCGCCGCGTCTATTATTCGCCGTTCAGCCCGATCCCCGATGCCAGCGCCGTATTGCCACTCCAGCGCCCGCCCCTGTTGCGCGAGCACCGGCTGTACCAGTCCGACTGGCTGATCCGCTTCTACGGTTTTACGTCCGAAGAGGTGAGCAGCGCCACCGATCCCGGCGGGATGCTGCCCCTCGATATCGACCCCAAGCTGGCATGGGCGCTGCGGTTTCGCGAACGCTTCCCGGTCGATCTCAACCGTGCCCCGCGCGAGGATATGCTGCGCGTTCCGGGGCTCGGGACGAGGGCAACGGATGCGCTGATCGTCCTGCGACGCCAGCGGCAGATACGGCTGGAGGACGTGCAGCGACTGGCGGGCGGCTGGCGCAAGCTGCGCCCCTTCGTCGTCACGCTGGACTGGCGACCGGTGACGTTGACGGATCGCGACGATTTGCGCGCACGCCTCGCGCCGCCCCGGCAGATGGAACTGTTCGGATGATCGCGATCGAACTGGCAGCGCCGGACGATTTCGAGACCTGGCGAGACACGGCCCGGAGATTGGCCGAAGCGCGTATCGCGCCGGACCGGATCGCCTGGCGTTTGTCGGGGACGAACGGGGATCTGTTCGCGCAGACGCAGGAAGGACTGCCCGATGTCCGCGCCCTTCGCTCGGTGCGGGCAAGCCGCCTGTTTATCGAGATGGCACAGAGCGCAATCCTCCATGCCGACCCTGCGCGCTTCGATCTGCTCTATCGCCTGCTCTGGCGTTTGCAGGACGAGCCACGAGTGATCGACGATGCTGCCGATCCACAGGTCGCAAGAGCGCTCGGACTGGCACGGCTGGTCCGCCGGGAAATCCACAAGATGCGCGCATTCGTCCGGTTCAGGGCGCTTCGCGAAGCGGATGGCGAAGACCGTTACGTGGCCTGGTTCGAGCCGGAGCACTATGTTGAGCGTGCCAACCTTGCCTTTTTCGCGGGGCGCTTTGCCAGCCAGCGCTGGTCGATCCTGACCCCGCGCCTGTCATTGCACTGGGATGGCCGCGCGCTTCATGAAGGGCCCGGCGCGACCCGCAACGATGCCCCGTCGCAAGACGCTACCGAGGATCTGTGGCTCGGCTACTACCGCTCGATCTTCAATCCGGCGCGGCTCAAGATCGGCACGATGCTCCGCGAGATGCCGCGCCGGTACTGGAAAAACATGCCCGAAGCGCGCGAGATCGGGCAGATGATCGCTGGTGCGCAGGCGCGTGAGGCGGCGATGATCGATGCCGGGAGCAGCCGGTTCGATACTCTGGGCCGGCCCGGCAGTCTCGATGCCGTGGCAACGGGTATTGCGGCCTGCCGGCGCTGTGCCATCGGCTGCAACGGGACGAGCGCGGTGATGGGCGAAGGACCGCCCGAGGCACCGCTGATGATCGTGGGCGAGCAACCCGGCGATACCGAAGAAGCGTCAGGCCACGTTTTCGTGGGGCCAGCCGGACAGGTGCTGGACCAGATGCTTGCGGCGGCCGGGATCGTTCGCTCGCGGGCCTATGTCACCAATGCGGTCAAGCACTTCAAGTTCACGCCGCAGCCCCACGGCAAGCGACGCCTGCACCAGAACCCGACGGCGGGGGAGATCGATACATGTCGCTGGTGGCTCGATGCGGAGCGCACGCTGGTGCGCCCCCGCGTGATCCTGGCGCTCGGAGCTTCCGCTGGACGCGCCCTTACGGGGCGAACGCCCAGCGTTGCACGGGAACGGGGCGAGGCTTCGACCCTGCCGGATGGCAGCGTGCTGTGGCAGACGATCCATCCCAGCTATCTGTTGCGTCTCGATGGCGAGGCAGGTCGGCGTGAGGAGGCGAAATTCGCCAACGATCTGGCGGGGCTGGCAGGGCTGCTGGAACAGATTGCCTGATGCGCTGGTGACTTTTGTCAGGCTGCAGAGGTATCGTCCTGGGCCGCCGTGAAGCGCTTGCGCAGAAAGTAGCGGCGCTGGCCGACGGGATGATCCTCCAGCGTGCCGAACACGTCGAAACCCAGTTTTTCGTAAAAAGCGCGCGCCTGAAATTCATACGTATCGAGCCAAAGCCCGATGCAGCCGTGCTCGCGAGCGATCCGCTCGGCCTCGGCGATCAGCTTCGAGCCATGACCGCCGCCACGCAGGGCTTCGGGCACGGCCAGCAGTTCCACGAAGAGCCAGTCGTAGGAGCACTTGCCCCACAATCCGCCGACATGATTGCCATGTTCGTCGGTCAACAAAATGGCAACCGGGCGAAGTCGGGGGTCGCCGCCATGTGCGAGATTATAGGAGCGCAAAGGCGCGAGCACGGCGTCGCGGTCGGCATCACCGGGGTTGTCGGGAATTGTCAGGCTGATCGTCATCGGAGCAGGGCTTAGCGGGTGAAGCGGCGAGAGTTCAATCGCTTCGATCCAGGGAGCCTGCCAGGAGCATTGAATGCAAAGATTGCAACTGCACCTTAAAGACGGATGTGGGGGCGGGCAAATTGCTCTAAAGGGCTGCGATTCGTAATTTTCGATAAGGACATGGTGAAGTGACGGCAATCAGCGCAGGTTCGGCGGGAGCAGAACCGGCGAACCGGGGCAGCGGCGAATATCGCCGCAACGCAAAGATCCTGACCGCCAGTCTGGTGGGCACGGCGGTCGAGTTCTACGACTTCTACGTCTATGCCACGGCGGCAGCGCTCGTGTTCGGGCCGCTGTTCTTTCCGGTGGATTCGCCGTCTGCCCAGCAGCTTGCGGCCTATGCCAGCTTCGGTGTCGCATTCCTTGCACGGCCGCTTGGCGCCACGCTGTTCGGGCACTTCGGCGACCGCGTGGGGCGCAAGTCCACGCTGGTTGCCTCGCTGTTGCTGATGGGCGGCGCGACCGTTCTCATCGGTGTACTGCCGACGTATGCCTCCGCCGGGTGGCTGGCCCCGTTCCTGCTGTGCCTGATGCGCTTCTCGCAAGGGTTGGGCCTTGGCGGTGAGTGGGGCGGCGCGGCGCTGCTGGCGGTCGAAAGCGCGCCGCCGGGCTGGCGCGCGCGCTTCGGGATGTTCCCACAGCTTGGCGCGCCGGTCGGTTTCCTCGCCGCCAATGGTCTGTTCCTCGTGCTGGGCGGCGTGCTGGGCAAGGACCAGTTCGTGGCCTGGGGCTGGCGCATTCCCTTCCTGCTCAGTTCGGTGCTGGTGGGACTTGGTTTGTGGATCCGCTTCCGTCTGGCCGACACGCCGGGCCTTGCCCGGATCGAAGCCGAAGAGCGTCCGCGCGGCATCCCGATCTTCGAGCTGTTCCGCACGCACCTGCGCGAGACGCTGGCCGGCACTTGCGCCGTGATCGTGTGCTTTGCGATCTACTACCTCACCACGGCTTTCGCGCTGGGCTATGGCACCAAGACGCTGGGGATCGGCCAGCAGGCGTTCCTTGGCGTGCAGCTTTTCGCGATTCTGTTCATGGCGGTCGGCATAGTATTGGCCGGTTATGCCGCCGATCGCTGGAGTTCGCGCGCCGTGCTGATCGGCGGTAGCGCCGGATCGGTGATCGTCGGCCTGCTGATGGGCCCGATGTTCGCGACCGGTTCGCTGACCGTGATCGCGGTGTTCCTGTCGCTGGGACTGTTCGTGATGGGCTTTGTCTACGGACCGCTGGCCTCGTTGCTGCCGCAGCTGTTCGGGGCGCGGGTGCGCTACACCGGCTCGTCGATCGCGTTCAACGTGGGAGGCATTCTCGGCGGCGGCTTTGCGCCCGCGATTGCGCAGAGCCTCGTTTCGCGGGGCGGCGTGCTCTATGTCGGCATGTACATTTGCCTTGCCGCCGTACTCAGCCTGATCGGCCTGATCAGCGTCTCGCGTCACACCGAGGCGCGCTTCAGCGCAGCTGCTTAGGGCTGTTTTCGGGTCATCGGGTGGTTTCACACCAGATTGAAATAGCTCCAGGGCGTTTGCGAAACCGGCGCGCTTGGGTGAGGGCGCGCTCTCACCCACCAAGCCTGCCTCCAGCAGGCCTGGCGAAGCGCAGTGAAGCTCAGTCCTGATCGCGATCGTTCCGGTAGGGATGCACGACATCGTGGGCGGGGCGTGACAGGGTCATAAACGTCACGCGGGCGCGGCCGGTGCCGATGGTGCCCGCTTTCGCGCCCGGCCGTGTCACCTGAAGGTAGGCGCCAGCCTTGAAGTAGAGCGCCTTGCCCGGCCAGAACGGCCCGATCGGATCGGTGCCGACATATTCGATGCCCTTGTATCGCACCCGCACCTGCAGCCGCTCGGCATTGGCATCGATGGTATAGGTAAAGGGCTTGCCGAGCGGAATATCCGGCTCCGAACCATCCTTTGCCGCAAGCTTGAACACCGTCTCCTCGCGATCCTTCCCCGCCTTGTCGTCGACGAAGAACAGCGATCCGTCCTGCGAGTAATACAGGCGGCAAAGCTCGTCCTTCGGGCCGTGGATCTGGCCGATCACCACGCGGGCGGGGCGGGCATCCTCCGGCTTGTCCGTCTCGTTTTTATCGGCGCCATCGGCATCGGCATCGGCATCGTCCGAGGTGGTATCGGAGGCGTCGAGCGACGTATCGGGCAGTTCGTCTACCTGCACGCGCGCGGAAAAGCGGCCTGCCTCCGCCACCGTCCATGCGTATTCGTGTCCGGCGCCGTCCATTTCGCGCAGTTCGGAGCGGGGATATTTGGTGCCCTTGCTCATCGCGCCTTCGACGGGAACGGCGAATGTAATGGAGTTGCGCGCCGCCTCGAACCATGGCGGCACGGAAAGTCCGGTCAGGGGGTAAAGCTCGACCGCGTCATGCTCACCGCTGACCTCGCCCGCTTCGTTGACGGGCAGCGTGATCTTCCACATCGAGAGGTCGATCTTTGAGGGCGGCCCATGCCGCACGCCCGGCAACCGTTCTTCGATGGGCGGTTTCTCGTCCTGCGATGCCGCTTCTCCGGCGGTGCTTTCCATCCGGCCCTGCGCGCAGGCGACCGTGGCGATCAGGCCGAACAGCGCGGCGAGAAGCGAGGATCGAAGCGGAAGACGACCGCGCAGCATTCGAGAGAGCCCCCTTCAGACGCCAGCAACGACGCCAGTGATGGCCCCGTTGCGATGCAACATTGGGGCAGCATAGGGGCGGTTCCGGGGGCAGGGTATCGCCGATGCCCCCGGAACGGAGCCTTGCAAGAAGAGAATGGCACCGCGACGGACCAAAAAGCCGTCGCGGTGCCGATAGGGGATGATAGTGTCTTACGGCAGTGCGATACGCGTCACGAAGCGCACGTTGCGGCCGGGGGCCTCGACCACGTCCTTGTTGAGCGCAGCGGCATCGCGCTGCACGTCGTCGGTCAGGTTCTGGCCGACGATCGCGAACTCGACGTTCGGGTGCTGGGTGAACGGGCGCCAGGCAACCTGCATGCCCAGATCGTAGTAGCTGCCGGTGGCCGTATCATAATCGCCGAAGTCGTCCTGACGGCCGACGTACTTCAGCATCATGCCCATATCGAACTTCTTGCTTTTGAAGTCGACGCCGCCGCCCACGCGGAACGGGGGGATGCGCGGCACGTTGCTGCCGTCGTCCAGCGTGGCGCGCACATAGTCGCCCATGGCCTTGAGCGTGAAGGTGCCCTGATCGGTGGACACCAGATCGTAGCTGGCCTGCCCCTCGACACCGCGGAAGTGCGCATCCTGCTGGCGGTAGAACAGCTCCTTGAGATCGCCGTCGCCATCGACCGAGCACGCACCGTCATCGTCGCACATGCGGCCCGTCAGGTCGCCGTAGATGAAGTTGTGGAACCAGGTGGAGTAGACGCTGCCCTCGAAGTGGAAGGCTCCCGAATTGATGCGCAGGCTGGCTTCGAGCGAGTTCGCGCGCTCGATCTTGAGCGTGGGATCGCCGGTCTCGTACGTGTTCGGGCCGTCATGGCCGCCGCGTGCGAACAACTCGGTCTGCGCAGGCGCGCGCCCGGTGCTGGAGAAGGTCAGGCCCAGCTTGACGGCGTTGCTCGCCGTCCACAGCGCGCCGATCGCGCCGCTGATGGGGGTGAATCCGGTCTTCGTATAGACGTTGTCGGCAGGCGTGCCGTCCACCGTCACATGCTCGATGCGGCCGCTGCCCTGCAGCTTGAGGCTGTCGGTCAGCGGCATCTCGGTGAAGATGTAGCCCGCCTCGCTCTCGGTGGTGGTGGGATAGAGATACGAAGCGTCCTCGCCCACGGCGGAGAAGTCGCGGTGGGTGTACTCGCCGCCGATCGCGGTGTTCGAAAGCGGGCCGATGGCGCCCAGCTTCAGTTCCGCGTGGCCGTCGAACTCCTTGTTGTGGAAGGTGGTATCGACGGTGCCGTCCGGCTCGACTTCCTTGTGCTGGTAGTTCGCATAGGAACCGTCGAACGTCAGCGTCTGGAGCAGGCCCGAGCCGAGATCGATGCTGTCGCGGCTGATGTACTTGGTCTGCTTCATCACGATATGCGTGGTGTCGCTGGGGATGCCGTAGTCGGCATTGTACTGGACCACTGCGGCGCCGATGTGGCTGTCGCCGAAGAAGTAGGAGCCGCCCAGCGAGCCGCCGTGCGCGTGATCCCACGAGTTGTCCTGCGTGCCGTCCGGCGTGTCGTAGTCGCCTGCGTGGCGATAGAAGGCATCGGCGTGGAGCGCAAAGTCGCCCACCTTGGCATCGACCAGCCCTGAGGTCTCTGCGGTATCGGCATTGGTGCCGTAGCTGCCGTTGAGTTCGCCCGAGATCGTCTCTGCGGGCAGCTTCATCGGTACGCGGTTGTTGAGCACGTTGACGACGCCGCCGATGGCCTGGCTGCCGTAACGCAGCGTGCCAGCACCGCGCACGACCTCGATATCCTGCGCTGCCAGCGGGTCGATCGGCACGCCGTGATCGGGGCCGATGTCGGAAACGTCGGAGCTGCTCGAACCGTCCTCCAGGATACGCACGCGGGTCGAATCCATGCCGCGGATGATCGGGCGGCTGGCGCCGCTGGCAAAGCCGGTGGCCGAGATGCCCGGCACGTTGGCGAGCGAATCCGCGATGCTGGCGCCGCCTGCCATCAGCACGGTGTCGCGGTCGATCTTGGTCGCGATCGCGGGTGTATCGTTGATGTCGGCATTGAACGGCGAGGCGGTGACGACGATGGTATTGGTCGTGCCGGCAGACTTTGCGGTGCTGTCCGCAGTGGGGGCGGTGCTGCCGGCAGCGGGCGTTGCAGTCGTCTGCTGGGCGAGGGCCAGCGCAGGGGTAAGGGCAGCGGCCAGCGCCACGCCGGAGAGAAGAACGGTACGCATCATATAACTCCGTGAACCTTGGGCGCTGCGTATTCCTGTGTGCCGCAACGCCGGGTCGGCCCCGAGAATCTCACAGGGCCGGTATCTGTAGAAAGGTCAGGTCCGGGAAAAGGCAGGCGGCCCCCGGATGCGCGAGCGCGCAGGGGCGGTCTGGGCGTGACCGACTGGGCGCAATAGCGGGGAGGGGGCGACGTGATCCGGCTGAAGAGGTGCGAACTCGAAGGGCTCGGGCGCGAGGTAATGGCCCGACAGGGCCTCCTCGCGGCAAAGCGGGCATTGTGCGGGATCGTCGCTGTCGTTCTGGTGGTGCTGCGTGAGGATCGGAGCGGCGTGGGAGACTTTGTGTCCCTCCAGCGCCGAGCCCGAGGCAGGAGCCGGTAGTCGCGGCGGCGGCAGATGGGCGATGGCGTGGGCCTGCACCATCAGGCTCTGCACCACGATCAGCAGCGCCAGCAGCCATACCAGACGCAGAGACGACACTGCGCGTCCGCCCGCAGGGCGATGCGCTGCCGTTGCGGCAGAGGGCATGGTGAATCGGGCGAGGCTCATCGTTGCTGTATTGTTACGTTATCACATAGCATTGCGTCAATCGTTTTGGCGCGCTAGAGGGGGTTCGCGACAACGATACGTTGTATCATTACAACTCAGCAGGAGGAATAGTCGGGTGCGACAGATGAGAGTTTCGGTCAGGGCGGCGGCGCTGGCCGGATGTACGCTGGCGGCATGGCTGCCCACGGTAAGCCATGCCGAGGATGCAGCAGGGGGCGATACGGCTGCGACGGCAGTTCAGGCAGAGGGTCAGGACAGCTATCACCGGCGTCCGGGTGACGACATCATCGTGACGGGCGTGCTGCCGATGCGGCGGCAGGATACGCTTTCGGGCGTTGCGGTGTTGCAGGGCGAGGCGCTGGCCCGCGCGGTGCGCCCCTCCATCGGCGAGACGCTGGCGCATGAGGCAGGCGTTTCGGCCACCTCGTTCGGCCCCAGCGCCTCGCGTCCGGTGCTGCGCGGCCTTCAGGGCGAGCGCGTGCGGGTGCTGAGCGACGGGATCGGCTCGATCGACGTCTCGAACACCTCGGTCGATCATGCGACGGTGGTGAACCCGCTGCTGGCCGAGCGGATCGAGGTGCTGCGCGGGCCACAGTCGCTGCTCTATGGTTCGTCCGCGATTGGCGGCGTGGTCAACGTGATCGACCGCCGCATTCCGCGCGATGTGCCGGACGAGCCCTATCACGTCTCGGCGCTGGCGGGCTACGGCTCGGCGGCGAAGGAGCGCTCGGTCGCGGGTTCGGTCGATGTGCCGCTGGACAGGCACTGGGTGCTTCACGCCGACGGCAGCTACCTCAAGAGCGATGACATGCGCATCGGCGGTCATGCGCTGACCCCGGCGCTGCGCAGCGCAGCGCTGGCCTCGGCCCAGCTTCCCACAGAAGACGCGGATGAGGGCGAGGAGCCGATCGATTTCGCGGCCAATGCCGCGGTAAAGGGCAAGCTGCCCAATTCGCAGGCGAAGACCTGGACCGCTGGCGCGGGTGTTGCCTATATCGGTGACAGCGGCTCGTTCGGCGTGTCCTATGGCCACTACGACAGTCTTTATGGCGTGCCGATCCGCTTTGCGACCGAACCGGGCGCCGAACAGGAAGCGCCGCGCCTCAGCCTCGTGCAGGATCGCATCGACGCCCGCGCCGAGATCAATGCGGGCGGCAGCGTGATCGACAAGGTGACGCTGCGCCTTGGCTATGCCGATTACCACCACTTCGAACTCGAAGAGAGCGGTGAGGTCGGCACCGCGTTCTACAGCAAGGGCATGGAAGGTCGCCTCGAACTGGCGCAGACGAAACACGGCGCATGGCGCGGCGTGACCGGCATCCAGATGTTCACCCGCGATTTCAACGTGGTGGGTGAGGAAGCCTTCCTGCCCAGAAACGCGACCGAACAGTACGGCCTGTTCACCTTGCAGGAGCTGGACTACGGCGCGCTGAAGATCGAGGCGGGTGCCCGGATCGAGCATACGTTCCTGTCGGCTAACCCCAGTGCGGAGCAGTCCGAGCAGTTCCTCTCCGGCTCGCGCAGCTTCGATGCCTTCTCGGGATCGCTCGGCGCGTCCTACGGTCTTTCGGACAACTGGCGCGTGGGTCTCAACGTTTCGCGCACCGAGCGTGCCCCGGCGGCGGAAGAGCTGTTCGCCAATGGCCCGCATGCCGGGACCGAAGCCTACGAAGTCGGCGATCCCGACTTCAAGCTGGAGCGCGCGGTCAGCGTCGAGGCGACGCTGCGCGGGCAGGGCGAGGGCTACACCTTCGAGGCCTCGGCCTATCACACCTGGTTCTCGAACTTCATTTACGAGGATCTGACCGGCGAAATCGAGGACGGCCTGCCCGTCTATGCCTTCCATCAGGCCGATGCGCGCTATTATGGTTTCGAGGCGCAGGGTTCGCTGACGCTGGCGAGCATCGGGCAGGCGAAGATCGTCGGCGATGCGCTGGGGGACTGGGTTCATGCCGAAGTGGTCGGTGTCGGTCCCGCGCCGCGCATTCCGCCCTTGCGCGTGCTGGGTGGCCTCACCGTGCAGACCCCGATGGTCGATGTGCGCGGCGAGGTGGAGCATGCCTGGAAGCAGGACCGCACCTCCGAGTTCGAGACGACGACGCCCAGCTACACGATGGTCAACGCCTCGGCGACGATCCGGCCATGGGGCAAGGAGCGTCCGCTCAGCTTCGTGGTCTCGGCGAACAACATCTTCGATGTCGTCGCCCGCCGCGCCGCCTCGTTCCTCAAGGACTACGCCCCGCTGTCGGGCCGCGACATCCGCGTGACCGCAAAGCTGGACTTCTAAATACTGAGAACCCCGGCCGGGCAGTGCGCTCGGCTGGGGTTTCCCATATCCTTACGCCATCCCGTCCACGGCCTGACGGCCAAGCCCCGGATCGTCGGTGAAGAACGAGTCGATGCCGGTCGCGATCAGGCGGCGCATGAACGCGACGGTTGCCTTGTCCTGCCGTGCGGCCTCGCCGCCGGGGCCCTGGAAGTCGGTGGGCAGGAACTTGTTCTCCGGGCGCACCGTCCAGGTCGAGACGAGCAGACCCGCCGCATGGGCATCGCGCACCAGCGAGGTGGGCTTGCCGAGCGGCCCCATCTTGCCTGTGATATCGCCGAACGGGATGATCCCCTGCAGGACCGGGGCAACCCAGTCGGCATAGGTCTTCATCTCGGCAAGACCCGCAGGCGTCTGCATCTGGTTGAACGTCAGCGTGCCACCGGCGGCCACCACGTCTGCCGGACGCATGTCCAGCGGCACCGTCAGCTGGAGCAGCTGCAGCTTGCTGTAGGCACCGATACGCGGACGCAGCCACTTGAGGTTGCCCACCTCGAAGCTCTGTACGATCACTGGTGCGGTCGACAGGTAGTGGCTGGCCGCCACCCGGTCGAGAAAGCGCTGTTCCTGCGGCAGGCCGATCCTGGCGAAGTAGGTCGAGTGCTTGATCTCGGGGATCAGGCCGATCGTGCGGCCGCGCGCCGCGCTTTCCGCTGCCACGAAATCGGCGATCTCTTCCAGTGTCAGCAACTGGAACTGGCCCGAGTAGCTGTTGCTTTCCGGACGGAAGGCGCCAAGCCGCTCGATGGCGCGCAACGTCTTGATCTCGGCGAGCGTGAAGTCCTCGGTGAACCAGCCGGTGATCTTCTGTCCGTCGACAACCTTGGTGGTGCGACGGTCGGCGAACTCGGGATGATCGGCGACGTTGGTGGTCTCGGCGATGTTGTTCTCATGCCGGGCGATCAGCGCGCCGTCCTTCGTCGAGACCAGATCGGGCTCGACGAAATCCGCACCCTGCTGGATCGCCTTGGCATAGGAGCCGAGCGTATGCTCGGGCCGCAGCGCCGAGCAGCCGCGATGGCCGATGACCAGCGGCTTCTTCTTCGCCGCCGCCTTGCTCGCCGCGAGGACGGGGCCCGCTGCGCCAAGCGCCGCCCCGGTGAGGGCGACGCCAGCTCCGACTTTGGCTCCGGCGCGGATCAGACCGCGCCGGGAGAGGTTGGTTTCAGTCGTCTCGTTCGTCATGCTCACAGCCCCACCGAAAGCGTCAGGAACCACTGGCGCGGTGCGATCGGATAGACCGCGTAGACAGAGCTGGGCTGGCTGATCGAGATCGTCGAGGCGCCCTTGACGTCGAAGATGTTGGTCACGTTCAGCGCCAGCGAAGCCTTCTGCAGGTGTACGAGGCTGGCGGGCAGGTCCACCGCGATGCGCCCGTTCGACATGAAGTACGAACCCACCGAACCGTCGTCGGTATAGGTGGCATAGCGCTTGCCGATATACATGCCGGTGTACTGCGCCTGGAACGGCCCGATGTTGGCCGAGACCACCGTCTTGCTCATCCACTTGGGACTGCCCGGAACCTGCTTGCCCGCCGTGGCATACGTGGTGGTGCCGTTCGAGTAGTCGTCATCGTACTTCGAGTTGTTGTACGACAGGCCCTCGTAGACCGAGAAGAGGCCGCCGATACCCAGCGTGACCGCTGCGTCCGCGCCGTTGGTAGTCACGCTGCCGACGTTGAACAGTGAGGTCGTGCCGCCGGTGATCGAGCTGCCGCCAAGGCCACCGACCGTGGTGCTGACCGCGAGCAGGCGGTTCGAGAAGTCGACGTGGTAGTAGTTTACCTGGGCATCGAGCGAGGAGATGAACGAGCCGGGGAAGACGTGGTGGCTGCGCAGGCCCACTTCATAGGTCCACGAGGTTTCCGGCTTGCCGCTCTCCTTGAAGTAATCGAACGCGGCCTGGCTGCCGGTGCTCCACGGCGCGGTGCCGAAGTTGCGCAGGTTCTTCTGGACGTTGAAGTAGAGCTGCTCGTGACCGTTGAAGTCGTACTTCGCGCCGATTGCGGGCAGGAACCAGTTGGCGGTGGTGATGCCGCCCGAAGGCAGCGCGCCGACCATGCCCGAATAGGAACCGGCGACCGGCTGCGTGGGATACCAGCCCTTGGCGTAGACGAGGCTGGACTTCACGCCGCCCTGTACGGTCAGCTTGCTGTTGACGTCCCATTCGTCCTGCAGGTGCAGCTGCAGTGCGTCGGTGCGGTACTGGAAGCTGTACTGCGTGAACAGCGGGTTGTGCTGCCAGTGATAGGGATCGGTCGGGTTGTTGACGTCGAGCGCGTACCAGTTGCGCCAGTTGGCGCCGCTGTTGTGCTCGTACCACGCGCCGAACTCGATGTGGTGGTTGGCCACATTCGCCTTCAGCGTCGAAACGATACCCTCACGGTCGATGCGATACTGGGTCACGCGGGTGATGTAGCCGCTGCCGCCGGTGTCGGCGACCAGTTCGCTGATCGAGTCATTCGGAAAATAGGCCTGCGCCACCGAAAGCGACTGGCCGAGCGGTCCTGCGACCACGCCCTGACCGTCGTTGTGGTGATAGTAGGCCTGGTTGGACCAGCTGATGTTGTCGGTGACATTGGCGTCGTACTTGATGTAGCCGAGATAGTCGGTACGCAGCGCCGCCGAGAAGTAGTTGCGGTAGTTGCTGCCCTCTGCGGCGGGCGTGTTGCCGTTGGCATCGACGTAGGAAAGCGCTTCGGACCAGTTCGGATACGTGAACGGCCGGGTATAGGGCGTATAGGCCTGCGCAGCGGTCGTCGGGTTGACGTAAGTGGTGGTGGCGTCCTCGTTCGGCTCCTGCTTGTCCGAATAGTCGAAGAACGCGGTCAGCTTGCCGGCGTCGTTCTCGTGTACATACTTGGCGTTGAACTGGTAGCCGCCCTGAACGCCGTTGTAGTCCCACGCACGGGCGCGCTGGCGAGCGAGCGAGACATAGGCGCTCGAACCGCCGTCAGACCCGAACGAGCCGAAGTCATAACGGCCATAGCTGCGCGAGGTGCCGTAGCTGCCCACGGTCTGCGCCAGCTGGAGGCCCCGGCGCTTGAGCGGGTCGGACGAGGACAGCTCGATCGCGCCGCCCAGGTTGTTGAGCGAGGGAATGCCCAGATCGCCCGCGCCGGTCGCCACGATGACATTGCCGATGTTCTCGGAAATGATCGCGCGCTGCGGGGAAAGGCCGCCGATCGTGCCATAGGACAGATCGCCCAGCGGCAGGCCGTCCAGCGTGTAGCCCAGCTGGTTGATGGCGAAGCCGTGGATGTAGAGCGACATGTCCTGCTCGTTGTTGCCCCACGGATCGGCGGTCTGGTACATCACGCCGGGCAGCGTCTGGATCGCACCGAGCGCCGAGACGCCGGGAAGGATCTTCTGGATCTCAACGCCCGAAAGCTCGGTGGCCGAGCGCGTGGTCTTGGCAGAGGTCACGACGATGGCGTTGGCCCCGTCTGTGTTATCGGCGCCTGAGTCGTCGGCGGTAGGAGCAGCCGCGGTCGCGGTAGCGGCGTTATCGTCCGCAGCAAGAGCGGGGGAAGCAGCGGCGAGCGTGGCAGTTGCCAGTGCGCCCAGCGACAGCGTGGAAAGGAAACGGCGCGAACCCATCATGATCGAAAATCCCTGAGAGTGCTTTGCAAACGATGCGAGTGATCGTTGGCAGCGCCCGCTAAGGCCGATTCATGACGCTCTGTGGTCAGTTTATTGACCGAATTGCGTTACTGTGCATGTAACCATCCGGAGGCCGCAGAAAATTCGCCTGTCACACCGCCGTTTGACAGGCGTTGCCGGAATGTAACCGCCCGCACGTATTTTCGGGAAAGCGCTTTTTGAAAGCGACAGCTGGCTCAGTGGGCGAAGCGGATTACGCAGGCCATGACGACGACGCCCGTCACGCTCGCGCTCAAGCCCTGCCAGCGCGGGAACCGCCCGGTCAGTCCGCGCGGGACAAGCTCGCACAGGCCAAGGTAGAGGAAACCGCCTGCGAACAGCGCCAGCGCGAGCGCGAACTCGCCGTGATCGACCCGCAGCATCTGCGCGATCCCAACGCCCAGCAGTGGTGCCAGCGCATCGGCTCCCAGAACCAGAAGCGCCGTGCGACGGCGAGCGCTTTCGGAAACCAGCGCCACGATGTTGGCGCCATCGGCCATATCGTGCGCCAGCACGGCGGCGGCCACGAGCCAGCCGGTTGCATGGTCGAGATGAAAGGCCAGCCCGATGCCGAGGCCGTCCATCAGGCTGTGGATCAGCAGCGTCGCGGTTCCCAGTTGCCGGGTCGCGGGCAGACGGTGGGCAAGGGCGTAAAGCGCAAAACCGACCGCGCCGATGGCCAGTACGATTGCCGGGGCGAAGTCGGCATGGCCCATGGCTTCGGGCAGGAGATCGAACAGCGCCAGGCCAACGACGAAGCCGCCGGTCAGTGCGGCAACGATCTGGCGCTGCGCTTGCAGACGCATGGCGAGCAGGCCGCCGGCAAGAGTCGCGAGACCGGCTCCAAGCGCGAGGAGATAGGGCAAGGGAACGGTCATGCGAAAAGGGTCTGGCAGTCCGGAAGCGGCAAGGTGAGCGTGATATAATGTATCATTCTCTCGCGACAAGCCGAAAGGCGGACCTTTTTTGTCGTAAAGGGTCGCGTTAGCCGTGCTTAGACCCCCTCTAGTGGATTGACCGGAACGAAAGAGTCCGGTTGGGGATTCCCAGCGGCTTGCAGGCGTGCCAGTCTCGCAGGATGCGCGATGGCATCAGCTTCACCGTTTCGGCCTCCGACCGTCAACGC
>NZ_JBYNTR010000007.1:0-163315 GCF_057784955.1 Novosphingobium sp. BAM6
CCACTCATCCCCGACTTCAACCTCGGAGAGCATGTTGCCCGTCAGTGTCTGGCGACCGTCGCAGAAGCGTGCTCCGCTGCGGTGAGAGGCCCTCTAAGACCCATCAGTGAGTCGGTCAACACGAAAAATCAGAGAAAGTTTTCAACAGGCAGAATCTCGTAGAAAGGCGCCGCGAAGTGTCGCTTGCACGGCGAGCCGGCGACTGGAAGGCGCTTGAACGTCATGTCTTCAAATCGCCAGAACCGTTTTCTCGCGAGCCCATCGCTCTGAACGAGAGCCGCTCTGCTCATCATCACGACCCATCAACCCGGCTTGCAGCACCAAGGACTCTCCTCTCTGCCCATCAGAGTGGATTTGCGATGGAAGGAATGGCAGACCTCCTGCTCACCCAAATCACTGCAATAGCAGGATCGATAAAACCAATGCCCACGGACTTCGCCCCAACACCCCGCTCCGGTTCACGCCTGTTCTCCATTTTTGGCGGATCGATGGGTAACCTTGTCGAATGGTACGACTGGTACGTCTATTCCGCATTCACCCTCTACTTCGCAGGTGCGTTCTTTCCCCAGGATGACGCCACCGTACAATTGATGAACGCGGCGGCCATCTTCGCTGTCGGGTTTCTTATGCGACCGCTCGGCGCCTGGCTCATGGGTATCTACGCCGACCGGAAGGGACGCAAGGCCGGCCTTGCACTGTCGGTTTCGCTGATGGGCGGCGGCTCGTTGCTTGTTGCACTCACGCCAGGTTACAACACGATCGGCCCCTGGGCTTCGGCACTGCTGCTGCTTGCCCGGCTTATGCAGGGGCTTTCGGTCGGTGGTGAGTATGGTGCAAGCGCCACCTATCTTTCGGAAATGGCGCAGCATGAGCGACGGGGATTCTTTTCCAGCTTCCAGTACGTCACGCTTATTGCAGGACAGTTGGTCGCCCTGTGTGTACTGCTTCTACTACAAGCGCTGTTGAGCGAGGCACAGCTGGAAACCTGGGGCTGGCGCATTCCCTTCGCTGTGGGCAGTCTGCTCGCAATAGGCGTATTCCATATGCGGCGCTCCATGGCGGAGACACCGGACTTTGAAGCCCTGGCACAGTCGCAGATCACGGCTGAAAATAGCAGCGGCACCCAGTTGATCCGCGAGCATGCCCACCAGATCATCGTTGTTCTGGCGCTGACTGCAGGTGGCACCCTCGCGTTCTATGCCTATTCAACATACATGCAGAAGTTCCTGGTCAACAGCGCCGGATTCAGTCGCCAGAGCGCGACAGGGATCATGGCGGCAGCCTTGTTTGTCTACATGCTGCTCCAGCCGATGGCTGGATGGCTGTCCGACCAGATCGGCCGCAAGCCCCTCCTGATCGCCTTCGGCCTCATGGGCGTGACCTGCACCGTGCCCCTGTTCAGAGGATTGGAAACAACCCAGACTGCACCCCATGCCTTTCTTCTTGTCATGGCAGGGTTAGTGATCGTCACCGGCTATACCTCGATCAATGCAGTGGTGAAAGCCGAGCTGTTCCCGGCACGCATCCGCACACTCGGCGTCGCGCTACCCTATGCGCTGGCCAATACGCTGTTTGGTGGAACCGCCGAATATGTAGCCCTCCTGTTCAAAGACAAAGGGTACGAAGCTGGCTTCTACTGGTATGTCACCTTGATGATCGGCATATCCATTGCAGCGTATCTCTGGATCAGTCGGCGCAGCGCCAACCACATGCACGATAAGACGGACTGACGCCTGCGCCTGCTGAATCTCGGAATAGACCAGCGCTTCGGTATCGACACCTAGCAACCTATCGCCCATGCTTGGCGAATCCGGGGGGCAACCGCAAACAGCGGCCCGAGGCAGGAGCGAGTTCGGGTGTCGGTATCATTAATTCCTCTGGCCATCATGCTGAGCCAGCCCGGTTCACTGCCCGCAGACGAAGCGGCAGCCTCTACGGCGCCCCCTTCCCTTGCACTCGTTCTCCCGCAACCTTACCCGAAGACGCAAACTGCACCGCTTGGCAGTTCCGGCCTGCCTCAGACTTTCGCGCAGCTCACCCTTCAAGATGGGTTGCCGCCTGCACCAGCGGGAACGATATCGGGGCCGGAAGGCACTGGCGAGATCGTCGTAACGCGAAACCAGCGTCATGTCCGCGCCGATCCGCTGTCGGGCCTGAACGCGGCCAGCTTCGATGCCGTGCAGGCGGTCGACAAGGCAATCGTCGCCCCGGTTGCGGGAGGGTATGAAAAGGTCGTCCCCAAACCGGTCCGCAACGGCTTGCGCAATTTCCTGATCAATCTTGCCGAACCGGTAGTCTTCATCAACTACCTGCTCCAGTTCAAACCAGGCAAGGCGATGGAGACGGCAGGGCGCTTCGCCATCAACAGCACGATCGGGATTGCGGGCCTCTTCGACATGGCCAAGCGCAAACCTTTCCGCCTGCCCTACCGCGAGAACGGCTTCGCCAACACGTTTGCCTATCACGGCGTCAAAACCGGCGCTTACCTGTTTCTGCCGATCATCGGGCCTACCACAATCCGCGATCTGATCGGGCGCATTCTCGACCTTTCGGTGCTGCCCACCGTCATCGGCAAGCCGTTCAATACGCCCGTCTACAGCCTTGGCACAGGAACCGTGAAGGCGTTGAACGACCGTGTCGCGTTTGACGAGCAGATCGTCGCCCAGCGCGCGGCCACCGATCCCTATGTCGCCACGCGCGACTTCTATCTGAAGCGCCGACAGGCCGAAGTGAATGCCCTGCACAGCGCGGCCTGGCGCGCGCGCAAGGGCATCGCCGATCCGGTACTGCCCCCCATAGCGCCGCATGTAGACAGGAACGCCGCCCCCGGCAGCCCGGATGCTGCCCCGCAGCTTTCAATCCCCGGCTCCTCCGGCCTCACCCCGGCAGCGCCTGCCCTTGAAGCTCCCGTCTCGGGAACTCCTCAGGTATCGGCGCCCCCGGCAACAGCGCCGTCGCCCGGAACACGCTGAACGATCGCTGCGCCGTGCTGACGGGACGGCGCCACCCTGTCAGGACAGCGCGCTCTGGGCTGGCCCGAAGCGCGCCACCATATCGTAGGCCTCGCCCAGAAACAGCTGGCGAACCGTGGTGATCCGCTCTGCGCCCCGCCACGTCCGACGCTCAACACAGAGGCATGGCGCTCCCGCTGCCACCCCCAGCCATTCGGCGTCCTGCCGGGTTGCCGCGACGGCGGAAATACGCGTCTCCGCCTCTGTCCACGGCACATGCCGGAGCAGCCACGTGCCCGGCGGATCGGTTGCGAAATCGGCCTCGGCCAGCGCGGGAACGGCCAGGGCGCTGACCAGACGGAACTCGATGCACAGGGCTTTCCCGTCAGCCATGTGCAGCCCGTCGATCTCGATCAGGCTGCCTTTTCCCGCCAGAAGGACTTCCTCCTCGCCCTCTCCAGCCGGGCGGGTCCTGCGCCGGATCAACCGGTAGGCATAGCTCTGGCCGCGCTCGCGCACCTGCGCGGCGATGTCGGGCACGTCGAGCACCATGGAATGCACGCGAGGGCGCGCCACGAACGTTCCGGCCTTCTTTCGCCGGTCGATCAGCCCGGCGGTCGCCAGCGCGGACAGGGCCTTGTTCACCGTCATCCGCGAACAGCCATAGACCTGCATTACCGCCTGCTCGGTCGGCAGACGCTCGCCCGGCGCCAGGTCTCCGGCAAGGATACGCTGCTCAAAATCCGAGCGGATCCGCTCATGCAAAGGCAGGCCCGGCGGCACGGTCACGCGATCAGGGCCTCCAGCACTCGGACATAGACCTGCTCCACGCTCTCGCGAAGGCGGTGTCGCCCGTTGACAACCACTTTCTCGCCATGGCGCCATACGCAGTCAATGGCCGCGCGGCCGCCTGCAAAGACAAAGCTGTCCATAATCGCATTCCCTTCCCGGTGGGCCATGGAGGGGTGGTCAAGCCGCAGACTGACCAGATCGGCGCCATGCCCCACCGCGATCCCCCCGGCCATGCCCAGCGCTGCGCCACCGCCATCGAGCGCCGCCGCGTAGAGGTCTGCGCCGGTCGAACGCCCGCTTCCCATTGCCATGACGTTGCGTGCCCGATGCACCAGACGCTGACCATATTCGAGCAGGCGCATTTCCTCGGCGCAGTCTATGAGCACATTGGAATCGCTGCCGATCCCATAGCGACCTCCGGCGGCGAGAAAGCCCTGTGCCGGGAACAGGCCATCCCCGAGATTGGCCTCCGTTATCGGGCACAGCCCCGCAATCGCTCCGCTGCGCGCCAGTGTCAGCGTCTCTGCCTCGGTCATATGCGTGGCGTGAACAAGGCACCAGTTCGCGCCGACCTCGGCATGGGCGAGCAGCCATTCGACGGGCCGCTGGCCCGACCAGCCGAGGCAATCGGCAACTTCCTTTTCCTGTTCGGCAATATGGATGTGAACAGGACGCCCTTTCGCCAGAGCTGCGAGGTCCGCCAGCTGGTCAGGCGAAACCGCCCTGAGGCTGTGCGGCGCAACGCCGATCACCGGGTCCGGCAGACTGCGCGCGTGCGCCTCCGCACCCTCCTGCAGCCGGACATACCCATCGATATCGTTGAGGAAGCGCGCCTGCGCGAGCCCCGGCGGTCGGGCGCCAAAGCCTCCATAGCGGTAAAGGACCGGAAGCAGCGTCATGCCGATCCCGGTTTCGGCAGCCGCCGCGATGACGGCGCCGCTCATTGCCGCTGGATCGGCGTAAGGGCGCCCGTCGCGATCATGGTGAAGGTAGTGGAATTCGCCGACACGCGTGAAGCCAGTCTCCAGCATCTCGACATAGGCCATCGCGGCAAGGGCCTGCACGTCTTCGGGCGTCATGCGGTCAACGAAGCGGTACATGATCTCGCGCCAGGTCCAGAAGCTGTCGCTGGATGCCCCGCGCCGCTCGGCCAACCCTGCCATCCCGCGCTGGAAGGCATGGCTGTGCAGATTGGGCATCCCCGGCACCGCGCAAGCATGCCGCTCGTCCGAAAGGCGCGCCGACACGCCTGCCTCCACGGACGCAATCACCCCATCGCGCAAGGTCAGCCGGACGTTCCGCGCCCAGCCTTCAGACAGCAGGCAATGTTCGAAAAACAACGCACGCTGCGCTGTGCAGACCTGCTCCACCATGACTGCGCTCCCTTGTTCCGTTTTTTGTCTATACATTAAAACCGATCGATGCAATCACGGTGTCCTGCCGCCATCGCTGGGGATTCGGTCATGCATTGCGACACCATCTGGAAGGACGCGCGGCTCGCCACCATGCGGGATGGGATGGGCGCTATCGATCACGGCGTGGTCGCGTCCCGAGAAGGCCGGATCGTCTTTGCAGGCGCCGCCGAAGAGGCGCCTGCCCTCGAAGCCGAGCGGATCGTCGCCTGCGATGGACGCTGGATCACGCCCGGCCTGATCGATTGCCACACGCATCTGATCCATGGCGGACACCGGGCCAGCGAGTTCGAGATGCGCCTGAACGGCGCCTCCTACGAAGAGATCGCCCGCGCGGGCGGCGGCATCGTCTCCACCATGCGCGCCACCCGCGCCGCCAGCGAGGACGCGCTCGTCGCCTCCGCCCTGCCCCGGCTCGACGCGCTGATCGCCGAGGGCGCAACCACGGTGGAAGTGAAATCGGGCTACGGCCTCGATCTCGAAACCGAACTGAGGATGCTGCGCGCAGCCCGCCGTCTGGGCACCGAACGCGCGGTCTCCATCGCAACCACATTCCTCGGCGCCCATGCCCTGCCGCCCGAATTCGCCGGTGATGCCGATGGCTACATCGACCATATATGCAAGGTCATGCTGCCCGCCGTCGCCCGCGAAGGCCTGGCCGATGCCGTGGATGCCTTCTGTGAGGGCATCGGCTTCTCCCCGGAGCAGACCGCACGGGTGTTCGCCGCCGCCGCGCGCCACGGTCTGCCGGTCAAGCTTCATGCCGAGCAGCTGTCCAACCTCCATGGCGCCGCGCTCGCCGCAGGGCACGAGGCGCTGTCCGCCGACCACCTCGAACATCTGGACGAGGCGGGCATCGCCGCGATGGCCGCTTCGGGCACCGTCGCCACCCTGCTGCCGGGCGCCTTCTACTTCTGCCGCGAAACACAGGCGCCACCCATCGCAGCCCTGCGCGCTGCCGGTGTGCCGATGGCGCTGGCGACCGACTGCAATCCCGGCACCTCGCCGCTCACCTCGCTGCTGCTGGCGATGAACATGGGGGCGACCTTGTTCCGCCTCACCGTCAGCGAATGCCTTGCCGGTGTCACCCGCCATGCCGCGCGCGCCCTCGGGCTGGCCGATCGCGGCACGCTGGAGGCGGGCAAGCGCTGCGACCTCGCCATCTGGGACATCGATAACCCCGCCGAACTCGTCTATCGCATGGGGTTCAATCCGCTCCATGCCCGCATCTGGAGTGGAAAATGAAGACCGTCCTGCTCAGCCCCGGCCACGTGACGCTTGCCGAATGGCGCGCCGTCTATCGCGGAGCTGTGGTGCAACTCGATCCCGCCTGTGCCGACCGCATCGCGCAGAGCGCCGCCGCCGTCTCGCGCATTCTGGCCAGAGGTGAGCCGGTTTACGGGATCAATACCGGGTTCGGGAAGCTCGCCAGCGTGCGCATCGGCGACGAGGATCTGGCGACGCTTCAGCGCAATATCGTGCTCAGCCACGCGGCGGGGACGGGTGAGCCTTCGCCGGTGCCGGTGATCCGCCTGATGATGGCACTGAAGCTCGCCAGTCTGGCACAGGGCGCCTCGGGCGTGCGCCCGGAAACGGTCGCGCTGCTGGAGGCGATGCTGGACAAGGGTCTGACCCCGGTGGTGCCGAGCCAGGGCTCGGTCGGCGCCAGCGGCGATCTTGCCCCTCTCTCCCACATGGCCGCAACGATGATCGGCGTGGGCGAGGTCTTCTGGGAAGGGGAGCGGCTCGCCGCGCTGGAAGGGCTGCACAGAGCAGGCCTGAAACCGACGGAACTGGGGCCGAAAGAGGGTCTGGCGCTGCTGAACGGCACCCAGTTCTCGACTGCGAACGCTCTGGCGGGTCTGTTCGAGGCCGAACTGCTGTTCCGTTCAGCGCTCGTCACCGGCGCGCTGTCCACCGAGGCGGCGAAAGGATCGGACACCCCATTCGATCCGCGCATCCATCACCTGCGCCGCCATCGTGGGCAAATCGAGGTTGCCGAGGCGCTCCGCACGCTGATGGCGGGCAGCGCGATCCGGGCCAGCCACCTCGATCACGATGCCCGCGTACAGGACCCCTACTGCTTGCGCTGCCAGCCGCAGGTCATGGGCGCCGCGCTCGACGTGCTGCGTCAGGCCGCTGCCACGCTGGAGATCGAGGCCAACGGCGTTTCGGACAACCCGCTGATCTTCCCCGAGACCGACGAGGCATTGTCGGGCGGCAATTTCCATGCCGAGCCGGTGGCCTTCGCGGCGGACATGATCGCCATGGCGGTGTGCGAGATCGGCTCGATCGCCGAGCGCCGGATCGCGATGCTGGTCGACCCCGCCCTCTCCGGCCTGCCTGCATTCCTGACGCCGCGACCGGGGCTCAATTCCGGGTTCATGATACCGCAAGTGACCGCCGCCGCGCTGGTCAGCGAGAACAAGCAGCGCGCCTATCCGGCCAGCGTCGATTCCATCCCCACCTCCGCCAATCAGGAGGACCATGTCTCGATGGCCGCCCACGGTGCGCGCCGCCTGCTGGACATGACCGCGAATGCCGGCGCCGTGCTGGGGATCGAACTGCTCGCCGCCGCGCAAGGGTGCGATTTCCACGCCCCGCTCGCGTCCAGCACGGCACTGGAAGCCGCCCGCGCGATCTTGCGCGAACAGGTGCCGACGCTGGACGAGGACCGCCATTTCCACCCGGACATGGAAGCGGCGAACCTGCTCATCCGCTCGGGCGCGCTGATCGCCCCGGCAGCCGATATGCTTCCCGGCATCGCGTGAGCGACTGGCTGACCGTCACCGAGGGCGACGCGCCGCTGGTGATCGCCTTTCCCCACGTCGGCACGGATCTTGCCGACGTGGAGGGCCGGTTCCGCTCGCCATGGCTGGCGCGGCGCGATGCCGACTGGTGGGTGGACGATCTCTACGCCTTCGCCGCCGATATGGGCGCCACGCTGGTCAGCACCCGTATTTCGCGCAGTGTGATCGACCTCAACCGCGATCCCTCGGGCGCCTCGCTCTACCCCGGACAGGCGACGACGGAATTGTGCCCGACAACCACGTTCGACGGCGAGCCGCTCTATAAAGACAGCGCGCCCGACGAGGCCGAGATCGCCCGCCGCCGCGCGTTCTGGTTCGATCCCTATCACGCCGCGCTGGTGGCCCAGATCGCGCGACTGCGCACCCGGCATGCCCGCGTGGCCCTCTACGATGCCCACTCGATCCGCAGCCGGGTGCCGCGCCTGTTCGACGGCGAACTGCCGCTGTTCAATATCGGCACCAACGGCGGCACGACCTGCGACCCCACCCTCGCTACGAAAATTCAGGCCATCTGTGCCGCCTCGGGCGAGAGCCACGTCCTCGACGGGCGCTTCCGGGGCGGCTGGACCACCCGGCATTACGGGGCGCCCGACAAGGGCGTCCACGCCGTCCAGATGGAACTCGCCATCCGGGGCTACATGGACGAGCCCGATACGCCGACGCAGGCCAACTGGCCGCCGCCCTTCGAGCCGGCCCGCGCCGCGCCGCTCACCGAAACCCTTTCGCACATCCTGAAGGCCGCGCTGGCCTTCGCCGCCGAGGACGTCTGACATGACCCGCATCGACAACACCCGCGTCATCAAGCCCGCCACCGGCACCACGCTCTCTGCGAAAAGCTGGCTCACCGAAGCGCCCTTGCGCATGCTGATGAACAACCTCCACCCGGATGTGGCCGAGCGCCCGGAGGAGCTGGTCGTCTACGGCGGCATCGGCCGCGCCGCGCGCGACTGGGAAAGCTACGACAGGATCGTCGAGACGCTGCGCCGCCTGAACGCCGACGAGACGCTGCTGGTCCAGTCGGGCAAGCCGGTGGGCGTGTTCCGCACCCATGCCGATGCGCCGCGCGTGCTGATCGCCAACTCCAACCTCGTGCCGCACTGGGCAAACTGGGAACATTTCAACGACCTCGATAGGCGGGGTCTGGCCATGTACGGCCAGATGACCGCCGGATCGTGGATCTACATCGGCACGCAGGGCATCGTGCAGGGCACCTACGAGACCTTCGTGGAGATGGGCCGCCAGCATCATGGCGGCGACCTTTCGGGCAAATGGCTGCTGACGGCGGGTCTTGGCGGCATGGGCGGCGCGCAGCCGCTGGCGGCGGTCATGGCGGGCGCATCGTGCCTTGCGATCGAATGCCAGCCCAGCCGGATCGAGATGCGCCTGCGCACCGGCTACCTCGACACGTCGGCCAGCACCATCGAGGAGGCCATGGCGATCCTCGATCGGGCGAAGGCGGACGGCAAGCCCGTCTCGGTCGGCCTGCTGGGCAATGCGGCGGAATTGCTGCCCGAGATCTACGCGCGCGGCATCCGCCCGGACCTGCTGACCGACCAGACCAGCGCCCACGATCCGGTCAACGGCTACCTCCCGGCAGGCTGGACCGTGGCCGAATGGATCGAACGGCGAGAGCGTGAACCCGAAATCGTCGCCAAGGCCGCCAAGGCATCCATGGCGCAGCATGTCCGCGCCATGCTCGACTTTCAGGCCGCGGGCGTGCCGACCACCGATTATGGCAACAACATCCGCCAGATGGCGCTGGACGAAGGTGTGGCGAACGCGTTCGATTTTCCGGGTTTCGTCCCCGCCTATATCCGCCCCTTGTTCTGCCGGGGGATCGGGCCGTTCCGCTGGGCCGCGCTTTCGGGCGATCCCGAGGACATCTACAGGACCGACGCCAAGGTGAAGGAACTGCTGCCCGACAACGCGCACCTGCACAACTGGCTCGACATGGCGCGCGAGAAGATCCACTTCCAGGGCCTGCCCGCGCGCATCTGCTGGGTGGGTCTGGGCGATCGCCACCGCCTCGGCCTCGCCTTCAACGAGATGGTAGCCAAGGGCGAGCTGAAGGCCCCGGTCGTCATCGGTCGCGACCACCTCGACAGCGGCTCTGTCGCCTCGCCCAATCGCGAAACCGAGGCGATGCGCGACGGTTCGGACGCGGTTTCGGACTGGCCGCTGCTCAACGCCCTGCTCAACACGGCAAGCGGCGCGACATGGGTGTCGCTCCACCACGGCGGGGGTGTCGGCATGGGCTATTCGCAGCATTCGGGCATGGTGATCGTCGCGGACGGCACGCAGGAAGCCGCCGCGCGGCTCGGGCGCGTGCTGTGGAACGATCCCGCCACCGGCGTCATGCGCCATGCCGATGCGGGCTATGACATTGCCCGCAACTGCGCGATGGAAAAGGGCCTCGACCTGCCCGGCATCCTGCCCTGAGGACCATCGCGAAGACGCTGCGAGTGCTAAAGCCTCGCAGCGTCTTCGCGAAATCTGCCGTCCTCGCGACACTTTCGGACAATCGGACAAGACCTCGGCAAAGCCCTGCGACAACGCAGGTCTATTGCGCTTTCATCACTTCCTTGAAAGGCGGCACAGCGAATGGTCCGGGTTCTCAGCATGGCAGCGGCACTGGCCAGCGCAACGACGATCTTCACCGGCGTCGGAGCCAGTGCTCCGGTCGCACATCAGAGCCAAGCCACCGCCGCGCCCGCAACAGGTTCGGCGGACCGGCCTTTCGTGCTATCCAAGGTGAACGTCACCGCAACCGCGCTGCCGAACTAGGGTCAGCCTCCGGTATCGGCATCGTCGCCGTCGCGCATCGGCAGGTTCGCCAGCAAGGCACCGACGCGCCGGGCCAGATCACCGATCGCGAAGGGCTTGGTCAGAACCTGCATCCCGGTATCGAGAGCCTCGCGTCCGATCACGGAGTTCTCGGCGTAGCCGGTGATAAACAGCACCGGGAGGTCGGCATGGATCTCCCGCGCAGCGTCCGCGAGCTGGCGCCCGTTCATCCCGCCGGGCAGCCCCACATCGCTGACGAGAAGATCTATCGCCAGATCGGATCGAAGCATCCGCAGCGCTGATGCCGCATCATCGGCCTCCAGCACGGAAAAGCCCATATCCTCCAACGCCGTCACCACCAGCATGCGGATGAGCGGCTCGTCGTCGACCACCAGAACGGTACGGGCATCGGAAGCGATCTCGCCTTCCGATGCAGCATTTTCACTGACGGCGGGCGTCACGTCTGAGGATGGCAGGAACCGGGGCAGATAGATACACACCGTCGTTCCCTGCCCTTCTTCCGTATAGATGCGGGCATGACCGCCCGACTGGCGGGCAAAACCGTAGATCATCGACAGGCCCAAGCCGGTGCCCTGCCCCAGCGGCTTCGTCGTGAAGAACGGATCGAAAGCCTTGGCCGCAACATCGGCGGACATGCCCACACCCGTATCGGTCACGCAGACCGACAGGTATTGGCCTGGCGGAACATCGTGCATCTCGGCAGCGCGGGCATCGAACCATCGGTTCGCGGTCTCTATGGTGATCCTCCCGCCGTCAGGCATGGCATCGCGGGCATTGATACACAGGTTGAGCAGCGCATTCTCCAGCTGCCCCGCATCGACGAGCGCTCGCCACAGGCCCGCAGCGCCCACGCACTCCACCGTATTATGCGGCCCCACCGACCGACGGATAAGGTCCGCCATCCCGTCGATAAGGCCGTTGACGTCGGTCGGCCGGGGATCGAGCGTCTGGCGGCGCGAAAAGGCAAGCAAGCGATGGGTCAGCGCCGCCGCGCGCCGCGACGCACCCTGCGCCATGACCAGATATTTTTCGACCTCGGCAAAGCGGCCCTGCGCAAGGCGCGTGCCGATCATTTCCAACGAACCGGAAATGCCTGCCAGCAGATTGTTGAAATCATGCGCGAGGCCGCCCGTCAGTTGACCGACCGCCTCCATCTTCTGCGCCTGTCGCAGTTGTTCTTCGGCTCGCATCAGTTCCGCGCTGCGCTCCTGCACCTGCTGCTCCAGCGTTTCGGTCAGTTCGCGCAGTTCCGCCGCGACGCGATCGCGCTCCTCTTCCATCGCTCGCCGATCCTCCAGATCGATCAGCACGCCCTGAAAGCTGGCAGGCCCTCCGTTTTCGTCGACTTCAACACGGCCGACCGCTTCGACCCAGCGATACGCATCCGCCGTGCCGGCACGGTATTGATGGCGATAGGAGGTCTGTGTCTTCACCGCATCGGTAATCGCCGCCCACAGGCCTTCGCGATCGTCCTGATGGACAGATTGCAAGGCCTCGGCAATCGTCACGCCCTTGCGCCCCTGCTCGGCATCGAAACCGAACGCACCGGCGAACCCTTCGTCAACCGTCACATGGTCGCGGGGAATATCCCAGATCCAGGTTCCCACGATTGCCCCGGCGCTCATTGCCAGTTGGACGCGCTGGATATTTTCGCGAGCGACCTTCTCGCTGTCCTGCAGCGCAATCTCTGCCGCTTTGCGTGCGGTAATGTCACGGAACAGCACCGATACCTGCCGGTTGCTTTCAGGCCCGACACGCCTGGCCGATACTTCTATGACGCGCCCGGCAAGGACGAAATCGCGCTCGAAACGGAGCGGCTCGCCGGTGCGCAGCACCTGTCCATAAAGTTCCAGCCATCCCTCCGCCTCATCAGGCGCCAGTTCCCGCAAGGTCTTGCCGACGATCCCGGCAATCCCGGTATGCCGTTCATAGCCTGAGTTCGCCTCGATATGGACGTAATCACTGAGCGGTCCGAACGGCCCGTCGAAGAACTCGATTATGCAGAAGCCATCGTCGATCGCCTCGAACAAGGCCCGATAGCGGGTCTGTGCATCCTCCTTCGCAAGATCGGTATCATCCGCACGCAAGGCCCGATCGCGCCAGAGGGCCGCAAGCTTTTCCAGCTTGTCGCGGGAAAGCGTCGAAAGATCCTGCTCAGACACGTCATGAACCAATGCATTTGAGGTCGGGGAACAGCCCGATGCCCATCAACGCGCCGGCAAGCAGAAGGTGCCGATCGCTTGACGGGAAACGCATAGATCAAATTACCACATCTGGCGCCCGGCGTTTCGATACTGCGCTATTCTCCGGGATCGCCATAGACGAACGCCGTCGCGCCCGAGCGCAGCAACACAGGACGCCTCACGTAATCGACCTCATAGGCATCCGCGCTGGCAAGCTCGGCAGCGGTGATACTGAAAACCGTTCCGTCCACCGCGTCGGCAGGGTCATCGCTGCGCTCGACCATCGGGTGCCAGCGCGAACCGCTCTTGGCGATCACCTCGGGATCGCTGATCTCGATCAGCCGACTGCGCCAGCCGATCATCGCGTCGGCCCTCCCTTTCACCAGCCGTCCGAACAGCGCCTGCTGCACTTCTGGCTGGCGCAGAGTGCCATAGGAAAACAGCAGGATTTCCGAATCTTCCTGTACCGCCATCGCTCAGCTCTCCAGCAAGCGTTCGTAGAACCCGCCGAAAGTGCGGTCGCGGGAAACGAGGTGGATTTCCAGAATCCAGTGCCGCTGGCGCCCCTGCTCGTCCGGGTCGCGCATCGGCCACAGGTTCGCCGGGCTCACGCGGCGACGATCCTTGTCGCCAGGGGAGCGGGCATAGGGAAACTCACCCACCAAATGCCCCGCGATCTTGCCACCGAACAGCCAGCCCCGCACTTCGGCCTCTTCATGGGCGATCGCATAGAGCTGCGCACCGGAGATCTCCGGGTCTGCCTCAAAGCGCGCCTTCACGGCATCGAACGTCACCAGAAGATCGGCGCAAAGGCGATGCTTCTCGGGGTCATGGCCCACTGCATAGCTACGCCCGACATCGGCTTCCCAGTCTCCGAAGACGGGGCCCAGATCGAGAAACACGATATCATCCGTCTCGATCACGCGATCGGGAGCGCTCTCGCCCGCGACACACAGCGTATTGACACCTGCGCGCACGACACGGTCGTGCCAGTGTTCGGTCACGCCAAAATCGCGTGAGGCGATAGCGTAGATGTCGCGCTCCACCTCCATCTCGCTGCGCCCGGCCGCCACGATACCCGCAGCCTCGATGGCATCAAGCAAGGCAAGCCCACGCGCTTCGGCGGCGACAAGCTGGGCGAACGATTCGTCTTTGGCGTCAGTCATAGGGCCTCTTGCGCAGGTCGCTGGCCCGAACGCAAGAACCGCCTCAGAACGGCAGGCAGCGCAGCATCGCCCCCCGTCGCGCCAGCGGAGCCCCGGCACGACGCTCTACCAGCAGATCTGCCGTTGCGAGCATCATCTGCGCGGAGGCCTCCTGCCGCGCGATGATCCGCACGCCTGCTTCCGTTTCGTCCCAGTGACCGCAAAGGAACTGGTCCCGGTCGCCGCCGGGGACGGCGCTCTCCAGACTTCGCAGTGACGACCATCGCAACGCCCGGTCGTAACCTGCACCTGACAGCGCGCTCACCAACGGCGCCAGAAACAGGCGCGCCGCCGTCAGAGCTGCGGTCGGATTACCGGGCAGGCCGATCACATGCACCGTGCCGATCCGACCGTACCACACGGGTTTGGCGGGTTTCATCGCCACCCCCGCGAACAGCAGATCCAACCCCAACGGCAAGAGTGCAGTACGGGCGTGGTCGCGCCGCCCCTGCGAGGCACCACCCGCAATCACCAGCACGTCTGTCTCCGTTAACGCCTCTTCGCTCGCCAGGCGCAGCGCATTCCCGTTGTCAGGGGCGCAAGAGATGCCGCAAGGCTTGCCCCCCCATTGCCGCGCCATCAGCAGCAGCGCTTCGCTCAGACTGTCCGGAATCGCATCGTCGCACAGATACGCGTCGCCCGGTCGCGCGAGTTCATCACCGTTGCACAAAACATGGACGCGCGGCCGGCGCCATACGGTCACGCGGTCCTGGTCGGCTGCGGCGGCGACCAGCATGGTACGTGCATCGATCCGGGTGCCGGGCTTCAACAGCACCTGCCCAGAGATAAAATCGCTGCCCCGCACACGGACATGCGCCTTCCCCAGAGCGGAGGGGACGACAACCTCGCCACCCTCCACACGCACAAATTCGCGCATGACAACACGATCGGCTCCCGATGGCATGGGGGCACCGGTGGAAACAGCGATCGCCGTTCCGGAAAGAAGCGGCAAGGGCATTGCGCTTCCCGCAAAGCTCTCACCCTGCAGCGTCAGGCGAGTGGTATTACCGGAAAGATCGCCAGAGCGAACCGCGTAGCCATCCATCGCCGCACTGTCGCGCCTCGGCGAATCGATGCGTGCCACTACCGGCTCGGCCAAGGTACGGCGCCCGGCCTTGGAAAGGCGTACGGATTCCATGCCCAACGGATGCGCATTGGCGCGCAATATCGTCTGTGCGCCATCGAAATCGATGTTTGCCGCGCAGGGAATCTCTGGAACCGTTGCCATGCAATGCTTCTAACCCTGCATACTCGCCACGACCATCGCACTGATCGCAACATTGTTTTGCGACTTGGCAATTATTTGGCAATTATGCTGACGCACGTCTGTCGGGATGACAATGACCTCAAAGGCCGCGCTATGCAGGGCCTCGCGAAGCGCAGCGACACGGAGCAGGGGGCCACAGCCACTTGCACCGGTCCACCTGCCACCCCTTCGACTGTCAATTTCCAGCGACCGGAAAAGGAAAAGCGCTCTCGACCCCGCGAAGACGCGTCGCCATCGCCTCCAGGAACACCCGCAGGCGTGTCGGGATCAGCGAGCGCGAGACCATCAGCGCGCAGACTGGCGCAGGTGGGCTGCGCCACCCCGGCAGCACGCGTACCAATCGCCCGGCCTCGATATCGGCAGCGATATCAACCCATGACTTCATCGCCAGCCCTGCCCCCTCCAGCGACCAGTCGTGCCAGACCTCGCCATTGTTGCAGCGCAGGCGCGAACGAACCGGCAGCACGACCTCGCGACCGGTCCCGTCCGTCAACCGCCAATGCGTGCCGACACCCCGATGCAGGCAATCGTGATGAAGCAGATCCTCGGGAACCTGCGGCACTCCCCTCCGGTCGAGATAGGCCTGCGAGGCCACGATGACGCGGTAGCTCTCCGCCAGCTTGCGCATGGTGAGACCCGGCTGCGCAGGCTCGCCGATGCGGATGGCGACGTCGAAAGCCTCGTCGATCAATTCGGAAACGGCATCGGTCAGCACCAGTTCTATCGAAATGCCGGGATGGTCCCGCGCCAGTTCGCGGCACACCGGAGCGACATGGGCCCGGCCCAACGCAACCGGCGCACTGATGCGCAGCAGGCCCTGCACCTCCAGCCGTCCGTGCGCGAGCACCGCCTCAGCCTCATCCACTTCGGCAAGGATGCGCTGGGCCCGCTCGAACAGACGCGCGCCCTCGTCGGTCAACGCCAATCGACGCGTACTGCGCGCAATCAGCAGCGTACGGGTACGCGTCTCCAGCGCTGCCAGCCGCTTGCTGACAAGGCTAAGCGACACACCCATCCGCCGCGCTGCCGCCGACAGGCTGCCTTCGGTTGCGATCCGTACGAATGTGCGCAGTTCGGCGATGTCATCAAGCATTTATTCTCTTCGATTTGGAAAGAGTTTCTGGAAATATTCGGTCATACACCATCATCCGGAAAGACCTAGATAGGGCCCGAGCCCTTTTCTGCGACGACCTCTTTCGGAGTCCGATCCATGTCTTCCAACATGTCCTCCAAACTGTTCACCTCCGCCACGCTGGCCGAAACTGCCCTGCCCCATCGTGTCGTGATGGCGCCGATGACGCGTGCGCGCAGCACCCAGCCCGGTGACGTGCCGAACGCCATGAATGCAACCTATTACGCCCAGCGCGCTTCTGCCGCGCTGATCGTCAGCGAGGCAACGCAAATCTCCCCGCAGGGCAAAGGCTATTCCTTCACGCCGGGCCTCTACAGCGACGCACAGATCGCGGGCTGGCAGCTCGTGACCGACGCGGTCCATGCGCAAGGCGGGCGTATCTTCGCCCAGCTCTGGCATGTCGGCCGCATGTCGCACCCCGACTTTCATGACGGTGCGCTGCCCGTCGCGCCTTCCGCTGTCCCGTTCGAGGGCGAGATATGGAAAGTCGATCCCGTGACGGGCGAAGGCGCAATGGTGCCTTGCCCCACTCCGCGTGCCCTGGAAACGGTAGAAATCCGCGCCATCGTCGAGGACTATCGCAAGGCTGCGCGCAACGCGATCGCTGCGGGCTTCGACGGTATCGAACTGCACGGCGCAAACGGTTACCTGATCGACCAGTTCCTGCGCACCGGCTCGAACCTGCGCACCGACGAATACGGCGGCTCGCGACAGAACCGCCTCCGCTTCCTGCTCGAGGTCGTGAACGCCGTCGCTGACGAGATCGGGCCAGAGCGCACCGCGATCCGCCTCGCTCCGTTCCTTACCGCACGCGGCATGGCCTGCCCGGACATCCTTCCGACGCTTCTGGAAGCCGCCGATTTCCTGCAGGCGAAAGGGATCGCCTATCTGCACCTCGTCGAGGCGGACTGGGACGATGCGCCCGAGTTCACCGAGGATTTCCGCAAGGACATGCGCGCGCGCTTTCGCGGCACGATCATCGTCGCGGGCCAGTACGACATGGCGAAGGCCGACTGGGTACTCGACAACGGCTATACCGACCTGATCGCTTTCGGTCGTCCCTTCGTGGCGAACCCGGACCTGCCCGCCCGCCTGATGCAGGGCGCGGTATTGGCCGAACTCGACGGGGCCACGCTGTTCGGCGGCGGCGAGCATGGCTACACCGACTATCCCGCACTGGTCGAGGCCTGAGGGTATGCACGATCTGACCCGCCGCGCCGCGCTCGGCGCGTCGCTCACCGGTCTGGCGGCGGGGATGTTGCCGCAAGCAACATTGGCCCGGCCATCGCCCTCACAGCCGCCCTCGGACGAAGCGCTTGGCACCGGCCTCGAAGGTTGGGCCTATCCGGGGCCGGTCGCCTTTCTGCCACTGGTAATGGAAGGGCAGCCGGTCCGCATGGCCTATATGGACTTCGCGCCGACCACTGTGGCGAACGGGCGCGCCATCGTCCTGCTGCACGGCAAGAACTTCGACAGCGGCTACTGGGCAGGCCCGATAGGGTGGCTGCGCGATGCCGGTTTCCGGGTGATCGTCCCGGACCAGATCGGCTTCAACAAGTCCGCCAAGCCCGATCTTGCCTATTCGTTCGAGGCACTGGCCCGCAACACGATGGCGCTTGCCGATGCGCTTTCGCTGGGCAAGGTCACGGTTCTTGGCCACTCGACCGGCGGCGCGCTGGCGGTACGGCTCGCTGCGATCTTTCCCGAGCGAGTCGAACAACTGGTGCTGGAGGACCCGATCGGCCTCGTCGATTACCGCGCCTACATTGCCCCGCAAACGACCGAGACACTGACCGCAGCAGAGCACAAGTATACGACCGAGAGTTATCGGACCTTCATCGCGCACTTCTTCCCGGTACTCCCTCCCGCGCAGTACGAGAGCTTCGTGACCTGGCGGATGCGCGTGGCGCTTTCGGCCGAGTTCGACCGTTTCGCGCGTGCCTCTGCCCTGACGTATCAGATGATCTACCGCGAGCCGGTGCGTACACTCTACCCCCTGCTGACAATGCCGGTACTGCTGACGGCAGGTACTAAGGACCGCTCCGCCCCGCTGATCGGCTATGCCACGCCAGAGGCACGCGCCCGGATGCCTGCGATCCATGAAGCGGCACAAGCAGCGATGGGCGATCTCAAGACCGCACGCTTCGTCTCGTTCCCCGGCCTCGGCCATGTCCCGCATCTGGAAGCGCCAGAGCGCTTCCGCACCGAACTGCTCCAGTTCCTGAAAGCCTGAAGGATACCGCCTTGCGTTTGCCCCTCGTTCTCGCGACTGCCCTTTTCTCAGCGCCCGCGCTTGCCGCTTCGCCCGCTCCTGCCGAGGCTCCCGTCCGTGCCATCGTCAATGTCGACCTGATGCCCAGCGACGAAGTGCCCGGTGCGGCGCTGCTCAAAGCCTATGTCGCGCAAAGCCGCCACGATTCCGATGTACTCTCCATCGCGCTGATTACGCAGGATGGGTCGGCCAACCACTTCATTCTCGACGAGACGTTCGCCAGCCGCAGCGCCTATGACCGCTTCGTTGCCTCATCCGCCGTGCGCAGCTTCCGGCAGACCCTGTTCCCCCACCTCGGCAGCCCATGGGACGAGCGTTCGGGCGTCGACGTTTCGGAATAAATCAGGGCAGGAGCGCTCTGGACGAATCCCTTTTGCCTCACTATGTACCGATCGGTATGAAATGTTCTCCCTCTCTTGCCCACCGTGGCCGTCCGCGGGAATTCGATCCCGACACGGCGCTGGCGGCGGCCCTGCGCGTCTTCTGGCGCAATGGTTACGAGGGAGCCTCGCTCTCGGAACTGACCGAGGCAATGGGCATCGGCAAGCCCAGCCTTTACGCCTGTTTCGGCAACAAGGAAGCCCTGTTTCGCAAGGCGCTCGACCTCTACGAGCGGGAAAAGCTGGCCTATATGCGCAGCGCCATGGATGCGCCGAGCGCGCGCGGCGTTGCCGAGAAGCTGCTCTACGGCGCAGTCGAGACGTATGCGGGCGACGACGAACAGCAGGGCTGGCTCGGCTCGATGGGCATCTCCGCCTCGACACCCGAAGCCGACTCGATCCGCGCCGATCTGGCCGCCCGCCGCGCCTCGTCTGACCTCGCGATCGCCGAACGCTTCGAGCAGGCGCGCAGGGATGGCGATCTGAATGACGGGATCGATCCGGCCTGCCTCGCACAATGCCTGATGACCCAGCTTCAGGGGCTGGTCGTCAAGGCCCGAACCGGCGTCCCGCGTGAGGAACTGACGAAGATCGTCGGCACCTTTCTGGATATGTGGCCCAGCCGATAAAGAGGCTGACAAGCGGCCCTGTCCCGCAACGTCTTGAAGTGCCCCTAAGAAAAATTTTCGTTCATTCGGGGTTCACCCCTTGAAAACGGACTTCTGAACCAAATCTTACCGATCGGTACAGAAAGCGCTTGACCGCCTTTCCGCATCGCAATATATACCGATCAGTACACAACGCAATCCCGATTCCCAACCGACTTCTTTCAGGGAGGCCCGGTCCATATGAAATACACCTGTCGCCGGGTCTGACCGGCACCGCCACGGCACCCTTGGCAAGGGACACCGGCCACACGCCTGTGTCTGACGCGAAGACGCGCCCGATCTGACACATCCAGAGCAGTTGCCGCGCGGCCCGTAACAGGTCTGCCGCGTGTGGTCGGCTGCACCCCATTTCCACCCATCCCGGCGGTCCCTCCCACCGGGAGACGCCTCGACGCGCGCCCTCTTCCCCCCGTTCCCCGGGGCGCGCGCCGGGGCCAACAGGGAGCAAGCCTCATGGCCTTCATCGATTTCAACCTTGCCGCTTCGGTCGCATCGGCCGCCCCTATTGCCATCCCCGCCAGCGTGCCGGGTTCGGTCACATCGCTGACCGATCTGGAACGCCGCGTCGTCGAACTGGCGCGCGATGATACACTCGCCTCGCTGCTGCCTCCGCGCAAGCGCTCGTGGATCGAACGCTTCGTGTTCGGCCCCACGCCGCCTGCCAAGACGCTGGCGAACGAGAAGCTGGAGGCGCTGCGGCGGCTGGCCGTGCAGGCCTGGCACAAGGGCTACACGCTTCCGGCCTCGGCGATGCGCGACGCGTACAAGGCCGGTTTCAGCGACGCCCAGGTGGGCGCCGTCATCGACATCATCGGGCGCACCCGCGCCCCGTTCCGGAGAATCGCCGCGTGAATTTCCCAGCAACCCTCCCAGAGGCCGCCCCAAAGGCAGCTGAACCCGAAACCTCGGCGGGCTTCGCCGAAACGCCCCGTGGTTCGCGCAAGCGCACCGCCGCGATTGCCGCCATCGCCATCGTCCTTGCAGGCGGCATCGCCTGGAAAGTGATGAGCCACGCGCCCGCCGATGCCGCCGCAATGCCGCCTGCACTGGTCTCCGTCTCGCACCCGCTGGTCAAGCAGGTGACCGAGTGGGACGACTATGTGGGCCGTTTCGCGCCCAGCAAGACGGTGGAAGTGCGTCCGCGCGTTTCGGGCGCGATCACGCAGGTCCTGTTCCGCGATGGCGACATCGTGCAGGCAGGCCAGCCGCTGTTCGTGGTCGATCCGCGCCCCTACCGCGCGGCCCTTGCCGAGGCGCAGGCGGATGCCGCATCGGCGCGCAGCACGCTGGCGCTGGCCCGTTCGGACTACAGCCGCGTCGCCGGCCTCAGCGGTGACGAGGCGATGGCCGCCAGCGAGGTCGACCAGCGTCGCACCCGCGTACAGGCTGCCGTTGCCGCGCTCGCCGCGGCCGAGGCCCGCGTGCGCAGCCGCCAGCTCGACGTCGACTTCACCACGGTCCGCGCGCCCATCGCGGGCCGTATCTCGGATCGCCGCGTCGATGCGGGCAATCTCGTTTCGGGTGACAACGGCACCGCCGCGACGCTGCTGACCACGATCAACGCGGTCAGCCCGATCTACTTCACCTTCGATGCGTCCGAAGCACTGTTCCTCAAGACCCAGCGCGACAAGGCAGCAGGCGAAAAGTCCGACAATGTGCAGGTCCGCCTGCAGGACGAGACCGCCTATCGCTGGAACGGCCATCTCGACTTCACCGACAACCGCCTCGACCCCGGCTCGGGCACGATCCGTATCCGCGCCGTGTTCGACAATCCCGAGGGCTTCCTGACGCCGGGCATGTTCGGCAACATGCGCCTCGCCGACAGCGGCAAGGTTTCGGCCATGCTGGTGCCGGACGAGGCAGTGCAGTCCGATCAGGCTCGCAAGGTGGTGCTGACGGTCGCCAAGGACGGCACCGTCACCGCCAAGCAGGTGCAGCTCGGGCCGCTGGTCGATGGCCTTCGCGTCATCACCTCAGGCCTGACACCGGCTGACGATGTGGTCGTCTCGAACTACCAGTCGGCCATCGCGGGCGCCAAGGTGCAGGTCAAGGCGGGCGCCATCAAGGCCGATCCGGCGGCAGTGCAGGGCGCGAACGGCCCGAGCGAGCCGGTCGCCGCGCAGGCCACCATCGGCTGACCGTTTAGCGGGGCGACAGCGCCGCGCGTGCCGACATTTTCGATATAACCGCTCCCGGCCCTTCCGCCGGGAGCCACCCTGCAAAGGGGCACTCCCATGCGATTTTCCCGGTTCTTCATCGACCGGCCGATTTTCGCGGGCGTCATCGCGGTGGTCATCACCGTGGTGGGTCTGCTCGCCTATTTCGCGCTGCCGGTCAGCCAGTATCCCGACATCATCCCGCCCACCGTCACGGTGACGGCGCAGTATCCCGGCGCCAGCGCCGAGACCGTGGCCGACACCGTAGCCGCGCCGATCGAGCAGGAAATCAACGGCGTAGACAACATGCTCTACGTCAGTTCGCAATCGACCGGCGACGGCAAGGTGACGATCACCGTTACCTTCAAGATCGGCACCGACCTCGATGCCGCGCAGGTTCTCGTACAGAACCGCGTCGCCATCGCAGAGCCGCGCCTTCCCGATGCGGTGCGCGCGATGGGCGTCGTCACCAAGAAGAGTTCGCCCGACTTCCTGATGGTGGTCAACCTGCAATCGCCTGACGGCACGTATGATCGCGACTACATCTCGAACTATGCACTCACCCAAGTGAAGGACCGCCTTGCTCGTCTGAACGGCGTGGGCGACGTGCAACTGTTCGGCTCGCGCGACTATGGCATGCGCGTGTGGATCGACCCGAACAAGGCCGCCGCGATGAACCTCACCGCAGGGGAAATCGTTGCCGCCCTGCGCGCGCAGAACGTGCAGGTTTCCTCGGGCGCCATCGGTGCGCCGCCGTTCGACAAGGGCAATGCCTATCAGGTCGGCGTCGAGATGCAGGGTCGCCTGACCACCCCGCAGCAGTTCGGCGACATCGTGATCCGCACCGATGCGCAGGGCCGTCAGGTCCGCGTGCATGACGTGGCGCGCGTGGAACTGGGCGCGCAGGACTACACCACCAACACCTACCTCTCGGGCAAGCCGACCGTCGTGATCGCGGTGCTGCAACGTCCGGGCTCGAACGCGCTCGACGCCGCCAAGGCTGTGCGCGCCGAGATGGACGATGCCGCCAAGGCCTTCCCCAAGGGGCTTGAATACTCCGTCATCTACAACCCCACCGAATTCATCGGCCAGTCGATCGACGCAGTCTATCACACGCTGTTCGAGGCGGTGGTGCTGGTCGTGCTCGTGATCCTGGTGTTCCTCCAGAACTGGCGCGCGGCGGTGATCCCGATCGTCGCGATCCCGGTCTCGCTGGTGGGCACCGCGATCGTGCTGCTGGCGGTGGGCTATTCGCTCAACAACCTGTCGCTTTTCGGGCTCGTGCTCGCCATCGGCATCGTCGTCGACGACGCGATCGTCGTGGTCGAGAACGTCGAACGCTACATCGAGGAGGGGATGACGCCGCTGGCGGCAGCTCGCCGCTCGATGGACGAAGTGACCGGCGCCCTGATCGCCATTGCGCTGGTACTGTGCGCCGTGTTCGTGCCGACGCTGCTCATTCCGGGCATGTCGGGACAGTTCTACAAGCAGTTCGCCGTCACCATCTCGACCGCGACGGTCATCTCGCTGATCCTCTCGCTCACGCTGTCGCCCGCGCTGGCCGCGCTGCTGCTGCGCGAGAAGCACACCCTGCCTGCCGGTGCCCCGCGCTGGAAACAGGTGGTGCAGAAGGGCGCAGACCGCTTCAACCACGGGTTCGAGCGCCTGAGCGCGCGCTATTCGCGCCTGACTTTCGCGCTCGTCACCCGTCCCTTGCGGATGATGGCGACGTATGCCGCGCTCATCATGGCCACCATCGGCCTGTTCTGGGCAACGCCGACCGGCTTCATCCCGCAGCAGGATCAGGGCTACTTCCTCGCCGCGATCTTCCTGCCGCCAGGCTCGTCGCTCAACCGCACGGACGAGGTGACGCGTGAAGTCGCCAAGCGTATCCTGCCGATCAAGGGCCTGCGCGGCGCGGTGATGTTCGCCGGTTTCCATGGCCCTTCGCAGACGCAGTCGCCCGATGCAGCCGCGATCTACTTCCCGTACAAGAGCTTTGCCGAGCGCAAGAAGCTGGGCGTCACCGATGCCGGAATCATGGCGCAGGCCGCCGAAGCGATGAAGGGCTATGACAAGGCACAGGTCCTGCTGATCCCGCCGCCGACCATCAACGGTATCGTCCCGCCGGGCGGCTATCGCATGATCGTGGAGGATAACGACGGGCGGGGTCTCGCCGAACTCCAGAAGGCGGCAGGCGCGCTGATCGCCAAGGCCAACCAGTCGCCCGAACTGCATCAGGTCTATACCCTGTTCAACATGAACACCCCGCGCGTCTATGCCGACGTGGACCGCCGCAAGGCAGACATGCTGGGCATCTCGCCGTCCAAGGTGTTCGAGGCGATGCAGACCTATCTCGGCTCGACCTACATCAACGACTTCAACCTGCTGGGCCGCACCTATCGCGTGACGGCACAGGCCGACGCGCCCTATCGCGGCTCGACGGCGGACATCGCCAACCTCAAGACCCGCTCGGACACCGGCGCAATGGTGCCGATCGGCTCGGTAGCGACGTTCAAGGACGAGACCGGCCCCTATCGCGTGGTGCGCTACAACCTGCACCCGGCGATCGAGGTCGATGGCAGCTATGGCCCGGGCTACTCTTCGGGTCAGGCGCTCTCCACCATGGAGAAGCTGGCCGACGAGACGCTGCCCGCAGGCTATGGCCACGAATGGACAGGTATCGCCTACCAGCAGTCGCATGCCGGTAATTCGGGCGGGATCGTGTTCGGCATGGCGGTGCTGTTCGTGTTCCTTGTTCTGGCTGCCCAGTACGAGAGCCTGACGCTACCGCTGGCGATCATCCTGATCGTGCCGATGTGTCTGTTCGCCGCCATGCTCGGCGTGAACATCCGGGGGATGGACAACAATATCCTCACCCAGATCGGTCTCGTCGTGCTGATCGCGCTTGCTGCGAAGAACGCGATCCTCGTGGTCGAGTTCGCCAAGCAGGCCGAGGAGGAGCGCGGTCTCTCGCCCATCGAAGCCGCCGTGGAAGCAGCCCGAATCCGCCTCCGCCCGATCCTGATGACCTCGTTCGCCTTCATCCTCGGCGCTGTGCCGCTGGTGATCGCGGAAGGCGCCGGTGCCGAACTGCGACAGGCACTGGGTACGGCAGTGTTCTTCGGAATGCTGGGCGTCACCGGGTTCGGCCTGCTGTTCACTCCCACCTTCTACGTCGTCTGCCGCAAGCTGGCGCTGCATTTCGCCAGAAACGGGGCCAGCAACAAGGCGCGTGCCGGAAAGCACGGCTCCACCGCGCTGCAGCCGGCGGAATGAAAGGACGCATGATGTCCCATACTCTCAAGACTTCGCTGGCGGCATTCCTTGCCGCCAGCGCCTCCGCCCTGACCCTGGCGGGCTGCGCGGTCGGCCCGAACTACAAGGCCCCCGCCCCGCCGCCTGCCGCCACCGCAGCCTTCCTCGGTGCGAGCGATCCCTCGGTCGCCACCACCGCGCCCGATGATACCTGGTGGAAGCTCTACGACGATCCCGTGCTCAACGGTCTCGTCGCAGATGCACTGGCCGCAAACACAGATGTTCGCGTCGCCGTCGCCCGCATCGAGAAGGCCCGCGCTGCCCTGCGCGGCTCGAAGAACGATGCCCTGCCCCAGACCGGCATCGACGCGTCGGGCGGCTATGGCCGCGCCTCGCAGAGCCAGTCGCTTCCCGGCTATGACCGCGAGGGCCGTCGCACCGATGGCGAGTTCACGGTCAATTACGAGCTGGACCTGTTCGGCCGCGTGAAGCGTGAGATCGAAGCCTCGCACGCCGATCTCGCCGCTGCGCAGGAAGATGCCGATGCGGTGCGCGTCACCGTAGTGGCCGATACCGTACGCGCCTATGTCGATGCCACCAGTTCGGCCGAGCAGATCGCCGTGGCGCAAAGCACGCTCGGCCTGCTCGACCGGTCGGAGCGGATCACCGATGCGCGGTTCCAGCGCGGGCTCAACCAGAAGCTCGACGTGATCCGCGTGACGCAACTGCGCGAAGAGCAGGCGGCCTCGATCCCGACATTGCAGGCCACCCGCGATGCCGCGCTGTTCCGGCTGGCAACGCTGACCGGACGCACGCCGCAGGATCTGCCTGAGGCCGTGCGCACCCGCCAGACCACGCCCGACGTCTCGCAACCAATCCCGATCGGTGACGGACGCGCGCTGCTGGCGCGTCGCCCCGACGTCAAGGCGGCGGAACGGCGTCTGGCAGGCGATACCGCGCGCATCGGCGTGGCGACGGCAGACCTCTATCCGCGCATCACGCTGGGCGGATCGATCGGCTCGACGACGCTCGGCGCGGGCAACGTGCTGGGCGGCGGGGCGCTGCGCTGGCTGCTGGGACCGATGATCTCGTGGGCCTTCCCCAATCAGGAAGCGATCCGCGCGCGCATCGGTGGTGCCAAGGCCGACACCCAGGCCGATCTCGCCACGTTCGACGGCACTGTGCTCAAAGCGCTGGAGGAGACCGAAACGGCGCTTTCGGCCTATCGCAACGCCCTGCTGCGCGAAGACCGCCTGAACGCGGCACGCGATGCCGCCGAACGGGCGGCCAATGTCAGCGAAGCGCGCCAGCGTCGCGGCGAGATCGACTCGCTCGATGTGCTCGACGCGCAGCGCACGCTGGCAAACTCGGAAGCCTCGTTCGCGCAAGGGCGCCGCGATGTGGCGATGGCGCAGGTCGATCTGTTCCGCGCCCTCGGCGGTTCGTGGCAGGGGCAGACCGCCCCGAGCGCACAGACGGCAGAGCGGTAAGCATCAAGGGCGGGGCTGCCAAGGCAGTCCCGCCCGCTCCGGTATTCAATAGGAAATCCGGATCGTCCCGCCGATGGTGCGCGGACTGCCGATGTAGCCGAACACCGAACCATAATCGCCTTCGCGAAGGCTCAGGTAATAGCTTTTGTCGAAAAGGTTGTTCACCCAGACGGATGCATCGATCACGTGCTTGTCGACCTGACGAGTGACACCCAGCGACATGTTGACGAGGCCGTAGGCCGGAATTTTGGCCGAGGGTGAATCGTCCACCGTGGAATAGGTACTGCTGCGCCAGGAATAGCGCGCGGTGTAATACAGGCTGGTAGTCTTCGAGACCGGTGTTTCGTACCGCGCATTCACGTTCGCCGTGTAACGCGGCGCGCGGAACACCGGCTTGCCGGTCAGATCGCAAGACGCCGGCGGCGAAGCCCCCAACGTAACCTCCGGGGCACAGCGTGCATCTGAGTAATCCAGATATTTCATGTCATTGAGCATGAAATAAGGCGAAAGAGTCAAGCCAAACGAAGAGGTCCATATCGCAGAGGCTTCCACACCACGTCCCCGATATTCGCCTGCGTTGAGCAGATAAGTCGATTGCGACGCTACATCATACCCCTGCGTCTGGAAATCGTGGACCCAGGATTCAAACAGATCGACTTTGGCTGAAAGACCGATCTGCGGCACGTCCTTCTGAAGGCCGAGTTCGATCGTCTGCGTGGTCTCGGGCTTCAGGATCAGCGAGTCCGTGCCCGCCTTGCTCACCGCGCCGGACGAGATGTTCATCGCCCCGGCTTTCTCAGCATAGGCCCCTGCAAGATAGATCAGCGTATTGGCATCCGGTCGGTAATTGAGGTTGAGCATGGCCGAAGGCAAACCCTTGGTCTGGCTGATCACACCGGAATCGAAGGGGCTCTTGTTGAGCCGGACGAAGCTGCCACGCTTGTAGTCAATTGATTCCCGAACGCCTGCCTTGAGGTCCAGCTTGGGCAGGATATGGAACGTGCCCTGCGCAAAGACGCCGTAGAAATCGTCATGCAGCTTGCCGTATCGCAGGACATCGAGCCCGGTATAGCTCGAACTGCCGTACCATGCGGCGGCATCCGCACCGTAGCGCGAGTGCGCCATGCTGTTGGTACGCTCACCTGAATAGGATACGCCCATCGCCAGATCGCCCCACTTCCAGTGCGGGGTATCCAGACGGAACTCCTGATAGAACGTCTTGTCACGCACGCGCCAGCCACTGTCGTGATAGACATCGATGCTCTGACCATCGGACGCACTGGGGTCGTTGGACAGGAAACGGATGGAACTGATCGAGGAGAATTTCCACCCGCCCGCAAGGTCGATGAATATCTGCGGCGAAATTCCGTAGGACTGAACCGTGAAGTAGTTCTGGTCGTCCAGATCGACCTTGCGCCCATACACATTGACATTGCCGGTCTGCGAAGAGTGCAGATCATAAAGGTCGACACCACCGATCGTCAGGGTCTTGTAAAGTACCGGCGTGGACGTGCTGTGTTCGTGGCTGTAGTCGGCGATCAGCTTGGCCTTCACGGTATCGGAAGGATGCCAGACCAACTGCGCACGCACGCCGTTCCCGGAACTGCCGTTAACCCAGTCACCATTGGCGACGTTACGCACATTGCCGGTCAATCCCGTGTGCATGTAGCTGATACCGGCATAGAGATTATCGGTGATCTTGCCCGACACAGCGGCACTGGCGCGCAGATAGCCGTAACTGCCGTAAGAGAACGAACTGCTGGCCGTGAGGTCAGGCCCCGGTTCACGGGTATGAATATCGATGACCCCGCCGGTCACGTTGGCGGAATAGAGCGTGCCCTGCGTCGCTCCATTGTAGACATCGATGGATGCCACATCGTTGAATCCGGAAGACAGCATGCCGGGGCGGGCAAGATAGACGCCATCAAGGAACAGCCCCACGCTGCTGGGCATGCCGATATTGACCTCGCCACCGGTCTGGCCACCGCCATCGCCATTGCCACGTATGCTGAGCGTGGTGTTGAACGGATCGCCCTCGTCCACATTGAGACTGGGGGCTACCTGCTGGAGATCGCTGAGGCTGTCGATCCGCTGATCCTCCAGGAATTTGCCATCTACGTGATAGCCGGATGTCGGCGGTCGCTGCGCATCGCCTTTGTCAACGGTCCCCTTGACCACGATGTCGCTTTTGCCGGATCTCGGATCACTGCCGGCGTCATCGCCAGATGCGGCAGTCTCGCTCGCAAACGCGGGTGTTGCGGCCAATGTTAAGACCAGAGCAAGGGCGGATAACGAAGCCCCGGATACACGAACATTACGGAGACGACAGAGACGCGCGGCAATCGACATAATAACCCCTATAACCTATCTGTTAGGTAGGGTATCGATCCGAGAAACGCCGTGGAAGATAGTTTTCCTATCCATACCAACGGTTTTGCATCTTGCCGCACGTGGGCGAAAAGATCTCAAAGGCGTTCAAAGACGAATGACTAGCCCACCTCACGAGGCCGTGAGGCAGCGCAAAAATGCTCGCTTCCAGAAGGTTTACCCGGCTTCACCGAATAAACCCCTCTCAGTGTTTGTTCCGCCGCCTTTTCTGAGTCATCTGACGAATATAGCTGATTAGAAAACCCTCTAACCGCAAGACAAACTTCTATAGCGCATAAGACCATCGGTAAGAGCCTGCAAACCGTAGTCGACATCTGCCGGTGCTCGCGCAAAACCGATACGGATATGACCTGCACGACCGAAGTATTCACCCGGCGCCACGATCACTCCACAGCGATCTGCCAACCATTCGGAAAAGGCGTTGGTATCCTCAATCCCCACTACACGCGGAAACGCGATACAGGCACCATCGGGCAAGTCTCCCTCGACGAGACCTTCGGCTCGCCAATGCGCATGATAGGATTCGATGATCGGGCGGGCGCGACGCATGATGCCGTCGCGATAATCGTCAAAGACGCCGCGCTGCTCCAGCACCAGCGCAGCCAGTGCATGACCCAGCGTGGAAATGCCGAACTCGGTCTCATCGGCCAATGACCGGATACGCGCAACGATCTCGGCCCGCGCAACGATCCAGCCGCAGCGCAGCGTGCTGAGGCCGTAAGTCTTGGTCAGACTGGAAATGCTGATCGCATTGGGTGAGACCTGCACGGCGGGCTGGGTCCGTTCCGCCTCGGTGGCGTAATCTGCATAGACCTCATCAACCACCAGCAGAACGCCGTAAGTTTCCGCGATACGGGCGAGCGCAGGGATCTCCGGCGTCGCCATGCCTGACGGGTTGTGCAGGTTGGAAACCACGATCAGCTTGGTGTCGGGTCTGATCTGTGCCGCGACGGCATCGGGATCGATGGTGAAGCCCGGCCCGCTACGCTCGAAGCGATCCACCGCAATGCCCAGCGTTTGCGCCAACGTATGAAAGATATCGAAAGCCGGGTTCTCGACGAGAATGCGCTCTCCCGGCTTTACCAACGCGCGATAGATCAGCGACAGCGCGCCGGTGGCACCGGTCGTACACAGCACCTGCCCCTCGCCGACGTCATAGCGCTGCTGCAATTCCCCCACGACAAACGGGTTCCCCCCCGCAAACGCACTGGCATAGCGCGAGGTGATATCGCCCTCGAAACCTTCTCGCACGAGGTTCTGCAGCAGGTCGATCGGTTCGGGCACCGAACTGTCGAACAGGCTGATCAGCAGGTTGCGCTCCGCCTTCACGCGCCGGATGACGCTTCTCACCCAGTTTGCGTAAGACATTGCAGGCCTGCCCGGCTCGCTGTTCGGCATGTTGTTTCCTGCACTCGCCACGTTATCGGGCTTTCGTTGGTTTCGACGGTAATCGTTCTTGGCGAACGAAGACGGCCCGGTGCCCCCCAAGAGGAATCGGACCGTGCTGGTGGTTGTTTAGAAGTCCTTGCCGATCGACAGGCCGATCGTGCGCGGCTGGATCACACCGGCGGCATACGTGCCGGTGCGGGTGATGGTATCCCGTGCGCTACCCGAAACGAAGCCGAGCTTGTCGGTCAGGTTGCGGACGTAGAGCGAGTAGGTCCAGCCGTTGTTCTCGATACCCGCACGCAGCGAGTACGTGGTGAAGGCGGGCATCTCGAAGCGCACGGCAGAAGCGCTGCGCGTGAAGTCCGAATAGCGGTTACCCACATAGGCCATCGTGCCGCCGATATAGGCATTGACGTTGCCGGGCAGCACGAAGCGCTGTTCCAGATCGATCGAGCCTGCATACTTGGCCGAATAGGGCAGGCGATCGCCCTTGAGGCCATAAAGCGTGGCGACATCGACATCCTCACGCAGCGTCGCGTCGGTGAAGGTGAACGTGCCGGTCGCGCTCATGCCCTGCCAGGGGGTGAGCGTGGTGCTGGCCTCGACGCCGCGGCTGCGCGCCTTGCCGCCGTTGCCGGTGAACGAGAAACCGCTGTCGTCGGTCTGCGAAAGCTGGATCTTGCTCCACTCGATATCGAACACCGAGAGGTCGACCGACAGCAGGTGATCGACGATCTGGCCCTTCAGGCCAAGGTCGTAGTTGGTCGTGCGGTCAGGGCCAAAGGTCCGGTTGGCAGACGTCACCGGCACCAGGTTCGGACCGCCCGGACGATAGCCGCTGGCAACGCGGGCGTAGACCATCAGGTTGTCGTTGATGTGGTAGCTGGGGCTGACCAGGAAGGTGAAGGCATGATCCTTCGACTTCGCCGCCGAGGTATCGACGGTATCGTCGGCATAGCCTTCCAGAATGCCGCCCAGGCTCTCAAGGCTCGACTGGCGGTTGATCGCGTAACGTCCGCCGACCTGCAGCGAAAGCTTGTCGGTGAAGTGATAGGTCAGGTCCGCATAGCCCGCGAACTCGCGATAGGTATCGGGGTCGGTCGCGGTATACAGCGGGTTGTAGAGGCCGTTGCCCAAGATATCGATGGCCGCGCCGGTGTTGTAATCCGCCGCATAGATGGTCTGGTAGGTGCTGTTATCCTCATGCGTGAAAAACCCGCCGAGCTGCCAGTCGATCGGCCCCGAACCGTTCGAGGACAGGCGGACCTCCTGCGTCCACTTCTTCGAATAGGCATTGTTGGCGATGGTCACGCCGGTGCCACTGGTATCGTCCATGAAGTACGACAGATAGCGCCCGAAGGTCTGGCTGACGTCCTGCGGCCCCACGAAGCTGATGCGGCTGTAAGAGGTAATCGAGGTCAGCGTGGCAAAGCCCATGTCATAGGCGGCGCGCAGGCTGTAGAGGCGCACCTTCTTGTCACCAAGGCCGGTACCCGCCACGCGGCTGTGCTCGTAGTTGCCGTAGACCGGGGTGCCGTAGACATCGACGTCCATGTCCGAGACGTTGTTGGTCTTGCGGTTCTGGAGCAGCGCGGTCGCCAGCAGCGAGAAGTCGGACGTGGGCTTCCAGAGCGCGGTGATCTTGCCGCCGTAAGCATGGCCGTTGTTCACGTCCTTGGCGCCCGAAGTGGCATCGTCCACCCAACCGGCATCGCTGCGGTAGTAGCCACTAGCGCGTACTGCCAGCGTCGACGTGATCGGCACGTTCACCGCACCGCGGGTCGCCCAACCGAGCCCACCATGGTCAATCGCTTCGCCATTGGCCGAAACCGTACCGCTGAACTTGGTGGGATCGGGCATGATCGATACGTACTTGATCAGGCCGCCAAGGCTGCTGGCGCCGTAGAGCGTACCCTGCGGCCCGCGCAGCACTTCCACCTGCGAGACGTCGGACGGATCGATCTCGGCCGAGACCTGATCGCCCAAACCTGCGCCGGTGCTGGAGCCCAGTGGCACGTCGTCGAGCACCATCGCCACGGTCGGATTGTTGCCCGACCCGGTGGTAATGCCGCGCACCACAAAGGTCGACCGGCCATTGCCCGCCGAATAGACGCTGAGGCCGGGCAGCTTGGTGAAGTAATCGCGCAGCTGCGCGTCGTTCTCGCGCGTCAGGGTGTCTGCGGAAACCACCGAAACCGGGATCGGCACATCGATCAGGCGCTCGTCGCGCTTCTGCGCCGTCACCACGATCTCGTCACCGGACTTCGCCTCAGCAGCAGCAGCGGGGGCTGCATCGTCGGCAAAGGCGGGCGTCGCCGCAGCGGTCATACAGGTGGCGAGTAGCAAGGCGCGAAGCGAGCGAGCATTGTAGATCATGATATTCCCCGATTGACTGCGGCTTTGCAGCGGCCCCTACCGCCCACGCCTTTGATGGCGACAGCATAGTCCGGGCTCCGGGGATATTTATGCCTAGTGCGGCACCAAAGGTGTCATTCTAAGCATAGCGCATGCTCAATCAGCCACTGAGAATAAAAATAGCACCCGCCTAGGCAAGAGAACGTAATTTTCAATCCAATGATTCCGGTATGCGCGCATCATTACATGTGTGCACTCAAGTCTTGCCAGACCTCAGTGGGCCGCAACCCACTGGTACGCCATGACCGTTCTCCCGCGAGGCTGATAGCGCAGGGAAAACGTCTGCCCGTCTCGGCGCACATCCAGCGTCAGCCAAGCCGTCTGATCGCCCTGGAGCTTGTCCTGCGGGAACGTGTTGACGATCTCATCGCCATCGCGAAGCCCTGCCTTCTGCGCCTCGGAGCCAGCGATCAGGCCGTGCACGATACGCGGATGGGCGGTGAGCGAGGCCGGGTCAAAGCCCAGATCGAACCGACGCAGCGGCACCTGTATCCGCCGGAACTGCGGCCCGAAGGCGTCGGACGGCGGCAGTTGCACGCCACCGGCCAGCATCGCATCCAGACCTGCGACACCCTTCTCGCCCAGATCCGCCTTCAGCAGCGATCGATAAAGCGCCTCGTTCATCGGCTTGCCCGCGCGCCGAGCGGCCAGCATCGTACGCACGATATCGTCGAGCGAGCGCCTGCCCTTCGAGGCCGCGCGGATCTGCGCGTTGACCACGGCGAAGTAGAGCGAGCCGCGATCGTAAGGCAGCACCCGGATACGCGTATCGCGCCAGAACCCCGCTGGAATCTCGGCATTGGGCGTCGCGATCTGGGCGTTGGTGTAATAGCGCGCCGCCGTCTCGTTCAGGTCGGCGAGGAAATCCTTGGTCGAGATCATGCCGGCGCGATAGGGCAAGGCCCGCTGGTAGTAGACCGCCAGCCCCTCGCCGAACCATGAGCGGTCAAGCCCGTCCGGCGCGTCCATTGATCCGTCCAGCGAATTGACCCAACTGTGCAGCATCTCGTGGGCCAGCAGCGAGCGCAGGTCGGCGGGCGTGGAAGTCTGGTTGAACGTGAACGCGAAGCTGTCGACCAGACCGATGCCGCTACCGGGGTTCTTGGCGTTGGTCCGTCCGAACACGCCGAAACTGGGCGGCGTATAGCCGAAGAAACGACCATAGAAGCGATGCAGACCACCCGCCCAATGCATCGTCGGCGCCATGTCGAACGGCGGCTTGCCCTGCCAGACGCCGAAGAACCCATCGCTCGCCGGGCCGAAACTGCCGGGATGCCCGCCCATGACATAGATCGAGCCCAGCCGCTCTGGCATCAGCGCCTCATGGCTCCAGGCATCGCCCATGCCGATACTGGAGGCACTGACACCGTGGGCTGCGCTGCCAGAATCGTAACGGGAGAAATCCCAGCTCACACGCAGCCGCCGCGCGACATGATCGACCGGCACCAGCAGGAATGCGTTCGACGCCGCCGAAAAAGTGCCGCCCTCGGTCCGCATCTCGTACTGCGGCAAGGCGAGCGGCGGCGCATCGGCATGGATCGGCACCCGGTATTCCACGCGGATAGCCCCGTTCACCGGACGGCCGGCGATCCAGCGCCGCAACGTGTTCGAACCGTCCTGCACCTCATCCCGGCTAGTGACCGCCAGCGCGCCTGCCGCATCCGAAAAGCGCAGGTCCGTCAGGTCATTCGCGCTCGTCACCAGCGTATTGGCGATCACTGGCAACGCGAAGACCGCCTGACCCGCCGTCGCATGCTCTCCCTCGACGGCGATCGAGACATCGACATAGGGAATGTCCCCTTCCCCATCCGGCGCGGCGGGCGCAAGGCGAACCGCCATTTCGGGTGCAGGGGCCTGCGCACCGGTCAGCAACAAAAGCGCAGGCGCAAGGCAGCAGGCGAGCGAGGCATGGCGTGTCGTCATGTCGTACAGACTAATGAGGGAGTCGCGCAAAATCCGCCGTCTTCTGGCATATCCCGATCCGCACTTGCGCATTCTTTATGCGCATCAGCTCTATCAATGCGCAAACCGGACGGGAAGCCGCGTCGTACTCTTGAGGTCTTCCAGTATGATGCTTGACCGGGCAGTGGCAACTTCAGGCGCGGTCAGCAGTTCGCGGGTCAGCAAGGTGTTGAAGCTGGACAGATCACGCGTCGCGACCTTGAGGATGATATCCGCCTCGCCCGTCAACGACTGGCACTCCAGCACCTCGTCCATTTGCGCGATGCGCTGCTCGAAGCGCTCCAGCCAGTCCGGTTCGTGCGAACGCAGCGTGATCAGCACATAAGCCATCACCCCAACGCCCATCCTGGGCGCATCCAGCACCGCCGCGACCCGCGCGATGTAGCCCGCACCGCGCAACTGCGCCATGCGACGCGAACATTGCGAGGGGGAGAGATGCACCTGCCGGCTCATCTCCACCGGGCCGATATCTCCCTGACCTTGCCAGACGTCGAGAATCCGCAGGTCGAAACGATCAAGTTCGCGATTCATAGTCATGTCGTGCATGGATCGTGTCGCAGTGTCGATCCAGATGCATCAATATTGCATGAAAGAACATATTTTCGCGAACAATGCACAGACATTGTACCCCCGCGCGCTTAGATGGATCTGCAGCAAATACAGGGCGGAGAGCCCTTCGTGTCGCCGCTGCCCGAGGGCCGTCGCGGCGTGGCGGCCCTCCACCCTTTCCTTCTGCACAATCAGCCGAAAGAACCCCGCATGAGCGTTGCGCACGCCGCGCCCGAAATCGCCCGTCGCCGAGCGACCAACTTGTCGATCTGGAACAGCCCCTATCTTCTGCTCACGCTGGCGGCATGTCTGTGGGCGAGCAATTTCGTGCTGGGCCGGGCGCTGCCGCATTCGCTGGTGCCCGTCAGCCTCTCGTTCTGGCGCTGGGCTCTAGCCATGCCGATCGCACTACCCTTTGCCCTGCCGCACCTGAAGCGCGACTGGCCGAAAATCCGGCGCGGCTGGCCCGTACTCTTGCTGCTCGCCGCGCTTGGGCTCGCAGGCAGCAACACGCTGGCCTATCTTGCGCTTCGCCAGACCACCGCGACATCCGCGCTGCTGGTCCAGTCCGCCATGCCGGTGACGATCGCCGCCTGCGGCTTCGCACTGTTTCGTGACCGGCTGAACCAGCGCCAGCTGTTCGCCATGGCGCTTGCGTTCTGCGGCGTACTGGCCGTCATCCTCGCGAAGCCCGGCGCGTCAGGTGCGCTCAACCTCGGCACGATTCTGGCTGCTGCCGCCATGCTGTCTCAGGCGCTTTACGCAACGCTGCTGCGCCGACGCCCCAGGCTCCATCCGGCCAGCTTCCTGTTCCTGACCTTCGCCGGCGCAGCGCTGATCATGCTGCCGTTCCAACTCGCCACCGGAAGCCCGCTACCGCTGCACGACCAGCAAGGCCTGAGTGCGCTTGCCTATCTGGCGCTTGGCCCTTCGGTGCTGGCGTTCTTTCTGTTCAATCGCGGCGTAGCGCTGATCGGATCAGGACGCGCGGGTCTGTTTTTCTATCTAATGCCAGTATTCGGCACCGTATTTGCGACCGTCCTGCTGGGCGAGCGGATCAGCGTGGCGGAGATCGGCGGCTTCGCGCTGGTCGGCGTGGGGTTCATGCTTTCAAAACGGGCAGAGCGCCCCTGAAACCGATCAGAGAGAGGGCAGAGGCAACCGGTGCGTGCACTTCATCTCCGATAGCGTGGCGGTGGAACGGATGTCCTCCACCCCCGGCAGGCGGAGCAGCGTGCGGAAGGTGAAGTTCTGATACCACGCCATGCTCGGCGCCAGAACCTTCAGCATCACGTCCATTTCGCCGAACAGCGTGTACGCCTCGGTGATCTCGGGAATATCCTCGATCGCGCGCATAAATTTTTCGCGGTTCTCGTCGCTCAGGCGACCGATCTTGAGCTGGGCGAAGATGTACATGCTCTCGCCGAACTTCTCACGGTCCAGGATCGCCACTTGCGTCTTGACGTAGCCTTCCTCCTTCAGCCGCTGCATCCGCCGCCAGCAGGGCGACTGCGACAGGCCGACGCGGTCGGCGATCTCGCTGGAGGATTCCGAAGCGTCGATCTGCAGACGGTCGAGGATCTTGATATCGAGACGATCGAGTTCGACAGCCATGGTTATGCACACTCTTGCAGGAATTTGGATCAGGATTGTTTTAGATCAGCTTCTTCGCATCCGATCAACATGCTTTCGCGCGCAGGAACGACCTAATATCGCACTGATACAATCGGCAACCCTGAGGACTGCATATGCACCGTGACGACCTGGCGATCTTCGACAGCGAAGCGGTACGCGCGCATCTGACCTACCCCGATTGCATCGCAGTGCTGCGCGAGGCGATGCAGGCGCTGTCCGCCGGAACGACGCGCCAGTTGCTGCGCACGATGATCTCACTGGGCACCGGGCGCACCTTCGCGCAGATGCCCGGTGCGCTGGGCGATCACGACTATTTCGGCACCAAGACGATCAGCGTCTTCGCCGATCCGCAGCGCCCCGGCCTGCGCCGCCATCGCGGTCTGGTGGTGCTGTTCGAGCCCGAGGAAGGCCGCCCCGTCGCCGTCGCCGATGCCGAGGAAATCACCCATATCCGCACCGCCGCCGCGACCGCGCTTGCCACCGATGCGCTGGCGCGGCCCGACGCGAAAACGCTGCTGATCGTCGGCACCGGCGGGCAGGCGCATACCCATCTGGAAAGCCTGCCGCTGGTCCGCCGGTTCGAGCGCGTGCTGATCTGGGGCCGCTCACCCGAAAAGGCCGCCGCACTGGCGAACGAGTACGCCCACCTCAACGCGCAGGCCGTTACCGATCTGGAAGCCGCGACCCGCGCCGCCGACGTGATCTGCACGCTGACCACTGCCTCCGAGCCCGTGATCTTCGGCGACTGGGTGCAACCGGGCGCCCACGTCAATCTGGTAGGTTCAAGCGGCCCCGGTCCGGTCGAGGCCGACAGCGCGTTGGTGGTGAAGTCGCGCTACATCGCCGACAGCCGCGCCTCCGCGCTCGACGCCGCCGCCGAATTCCTCGTGGCGCGCGAGGCCGGGCTGGTCAACGATGCGCATATCGTCGCGGAAATCGGCGAAGTCCTGCTTGGCCGTGTGCCGGGGCGCACCTCGGCGCAGGAGATCACGCTCTACAAGTCGCTCGGGCATTCGGTGCAGGATCTTGCCTCCGCTGCCCATATCTACCGTTCGCATCTTGCCAGCAAGGACGCCTGATCCGTGCCACCCTTTCGCGCCCTCCTCGCCGCCTCCACCCTGCTAACCGCGCCTATCATCGCGCACGCAGCCCCCGTTCACGAACGCCTTTCCGTCGTCGCCAACGGCGAAAAAGTAGGCTTCGTCGATGCTGTCCACGATGGCCAGCACGTCACCATCCATTACGACGTCAAGGACAACGGACGTGGCCCGACCATGGACGAAGCCATCGACCTTGGCGGCGATGGCCTGCCGCAACGCTGGACGCTCGACGGCAAGGCGACCTTCGGCGGTGACGTGCATGAAAGCTTCGCCCGCACCGGTAATTCCGTGCACTGGAGCGACAGCTCCGGCCCGCGCGATGTGACCGTCGGCGGCCCGGCGCTCTACATCGGCCAGTCGGCCAGCCCGTGGGCGCTGGGCCTCTATGCCCGCGCGCTGCTGAAGCAGCCGGGGCACAGCCTGCCCGCGCTGCCGGGCGGCACGCTCCATGTCGAGGCGATGGGCGCGCAGACCATCGGCAGGGCCAGCTACAACGCCTATGCGATCAGCGGCATCGACCTTTCGCCGCAGCTGATCCTGCTCGACAAGGCCGGCGCGCTGTTCGCCGTGCTCGACGGCACCGAGACCACCGTGCGCGAGGGCCACGAGGCCGAGGTTCCGGCGCTCTCCGACCTTGCCACGCGACTGACCGCGCAGCGCTATGCCGCGCTCCAGAAGCAGTTCGCGCATCATATCGATGCGCCAGTGCGCATCCACAACGTGCGCGTGTTCGATCCGGTGACGAAGGCACTGGGCCAGCCGGTCTCGGTGGTCTTCGCCAACGGGCGGATCACCGGCATCCAGCCGCTCGACGCACCGGCCACCCCCGGCGAGGCGACCATTGAGGGCAACGGCGGTACGCTGATGGCCGGGCTGCATGACATGCACGCGCACATCAATCTTGAATCCGCGATGCTCTATATCGCCGCCGGTGTCACCGAAGTGCGCGACATGGGCAACGACAACAGCTTCCTGCCCGACCTGATGCACCGCATCGATAGCGGCGAAGTGGCAGGCCCGCGCATCCTGCCCAACGGCTTCCTCGAAGGCCGCAGCCCCTATTCGGCGCGCCTGGGCATCGTCGTCGACAGTCAGGAGCATGCGCTGGAGGCGGTGCGCTGGTACGCCGCGCGCGGGTACTGGCAGATCAAGATCTACAACTCGATGAACCCGGACTGGGTGCCGGCGATTACGAAGGAGGCGCACAGCCTCGGCATGACCGTAACCGGGCACATCCCGGCGTTCACCAACGCCGATGCGATGATCGCGGCGGGCTATGACGAGGTGACGCACGCCAACCAGCTCATGCTCGGCTGGGTGCTCAAGCCCGGCGAGGATACCCGCACGCCGCTGCGCCTCACCGCGATGAAGCGCACCGCCGATCTCGACCTGAATTCCCCGCGCGTGCAGAAGACCGTCGACATGATGGTGACGGGTAGAATCGCCCACGATCCCACTGCCGTCACGCTGGAACTGCTGATGGAAGGGCGCGACGGCAAGCCGAACCCGGCGGTCGCGGAATATATCGACCATCTTCCGATCGGCCTCCAGCGCCGCCGCATGCAGGCCATTGCCCCGATCCACGGCCCCGAGGACGCCGCCGCCTATGACGGCGCGATGGAGAAGGTGCGCGAGACGATAAAGATGCTGCACGATCGCGGCATCCGCCTGATGCCCGGCACCGACGACCAGACCGGCCTTTCGGTCCACCGCGAGCTGGAGATCTACCACGAGGCGGGCATTCCCAACGGCGAAGTCCTGCGGATGGGCACGCTGGGGCCGGAGCAGTACATGGGCCGCGATCAGGAACTGGGCTCGATCGCACGCGGCAAGATCGCCGACTTCATCCTGCTGCCGGGCGATCCCACACAGTCGCTCAGCGAGTTGCACCGCATCGCCATGGTGGTGAAGGACGGGACGATCTACTTCCCGTCCGAGATCTATCCCGCGTTCGGGGTCAAGCCCTTCGCCGATGCCCCGAAGATCACGCTGCCCCCGGCCGGTCCCAAGCCCAAGGTCGGTGCCGGTCCCGCGCACGATTCCTTCGACGAGTACCTCTGAGGCCTATACTTCCCGGGGGGGACGCCCCGGCTCCTGCGTGACCAGTCGAGCCGGGGCGCTTTTCCCTTACCTCACTTCTTCTCAGTGACCACTTGCGCCACGAAGGCGTGCAGATCGCGACTGAGCGAGGCCAGCGCGGTCTCGTCCTCGAAAGTGGAATGGCCCGAGGCGTAGCGGTGCATGGCCATCCGATTAGCGGGCACGCCGTTCTGCTCCAGCGCGAACTGACCGGCATAGACCGGCGTCGTCACATCGAAGTAGCCCCCGGCAGCGAACAGGCGCAGCGTCGGCTTCTCGGCCATCGCCGCCTTCAGATAGGGCGCGAAAGACACCGCCTGATAGCTGCCGCCATACTCCTTGTCCCAGTTCCACTTGAAGTTGATGCCCAGGTTCAGATTCCGGTAGGGACTGGGCACGGTGTAACCGAGTTCGTCCTTCAGATAGGTCTCGACCGCGTTGGCAGACCCCGAACCGAACGCCATCGAGGGGTCGTCGAACGGCGGGCGCAGGTTGCTTTGCGACAGCGCACGGGTGACACGGGCATCTAGCTGACCAGTGCGTTCGCCCTTCGCGGCAAGCAGCGTCAGCATGAACTGGCGCTTGTCGAGGTGCAGGTCGGCCGCTTCCAGCGTCGCCGCCGGAATGCCGATCAGCGTCGACATCTGCTGCGCCACCCGTGCCTTCTCGGAAGCAGGCAGCGACGGCCCCTGCATCAGCGCCGAGGCGTAGTCCGTCTGGGCGAAGTGCAGCGCCTGTGCGAACTGCTGCTCCACCGTGCGCCCGTCCCGGTCGATGGCATTGTGATACCACGCGACGGCAGAAAGCGTGGGCAACAGCGTGGCATCGGCGATCACCGGGCCATCGGTGTCGCCAATCGCCAGCGAGAGAAGCACAACGCCATCGGGTAGCCAGGTCTTGGCCTTCATATTCTCGTTGAGGATCGCCAGCGCGCGCGAGGTGCCATAGCTTTCGCCCACCAGCAGCACCGGCGAGGCAGTGCGGCCATGCGCCTTGAGCCAGCGCGAGATGATGAGTGAAACGCCGCGCGCATCGCCGCCAACGCCGAAGTAGGACGAGGCATCCTTGCCTTTGATCGGCATAGAGGCACCGGTTCCCACCGGGTCGATGAACACCAGATCGGCGCTGTCGAGCAGGGTGAAGCGGTTGTCCTCCATGTGCCCGGCCCCATCCTTGCCGACTATCCGACGCGGCCCAAAAGCCTGCAGGTGCAGCGGCGAGGACGAGGCACCGGGGCCGCCGTTGAACACGAACAGCACCGGGCGCTTCGCTTCATCCTTCACGTCATCGGCGACATACGCATAGCTCACCCCTTCGGCCACCGGCGTGCCATCGGCTCCCGGCATCGGCGTCTCGGTGACGATGGCGTGATAGGCCAGCTTGCGGCCATTGAGCGTGATCGCGTGGGCCGTCGTCACCTGACGGTCACTGGCAGCATCGCGCGGGACCATCGGCTCCATCGCCTGAAGGAAAGCAGGGGACATCGGCGCATTGCCTTCGTCCTGCGCCATCAGGGCAGTGGGAGCGGCGGCGAGCAGCAGCGCGGGGATCAGGGCAAGGCGCATTATCGGTCCTTTGGCAGAAATCGGACGGTAAGGAATCAGGCGGGCGGCAGCACATCGAGCAGACGCTCGATATCGGCCATGTCGTTGAAGACGGAAGGGCTCACCCGGAAGCGGTTCTTCGAAACGGTGATCTGTACGCCAGCAGCTTTCAAGGGTGCAGCAATCCGTCCGCGCGCGTTTTCCAGCACACAGGTGATCAGCGGCGTGCGGCTGTCGGGCGGCGTCACCACGCTGTAGCCCTTCTGCGCCAGTCCGGCATGCAGCCGCGCCATCAGCGGGCGGCGCGCTCCCGTCAGCCGGTCCACGCCGATCTTCACCAGATGGTCGAGCGAATAGTCGAGCGCGGCCAGGATCGTGTGCGGGAACGTCCCCCCGGCGAACAGGCCTTCCATGTCCTTGCGCGGGGTTACGTCGGCAATCGGATAGCGCGGATCATGGGCGGGCGCATCGAGCGGGTAGACGTGCGGGTCGAACCCGTCGAGCTGGTAATAGCCGAAACGCGTGCGGTTCAGCCGGTCATGCAGATCGGCGCGGACGTAGAGAAAGCCCAGCCCGAAATCGCCCATCAGCCATTTATAGCTGGCGCAGGCGGCGAAATCGACATTGGTGGCGCGCACATCCACCGGCACCGCCCCTGCGGCATGGACGATATCGGCATAGACCAGCGCGCCCTTCGCATGGGCGATCTCGCAAACCCGCTTCAAGTCATGCTCGAAGCCGTTGTAGGTGGAGACCAGCGAGAGCACGACCAGCGTGGTGCCGGGCGTAATCGCCTTCTCCATGTCCTCGATGGCGATGCGCGTGCCATCCTTGTCCGTTCGGGGGCGCACCCAGGCGACATCGACGCCTTTCCGGGCCAGTTCCTCGTAGAGATAGAAAGAGCCGAAGAAGTGCAGCGTATCGGTGACGATCCGGCTCTTGCGCGGTACGCCGACGCCGCCGTTCAGCCCCAGCGCGTCGATGATCGCCTGCTCGCCCGCCGTGGTGCTCTGGACCAGCGCGATCTCGGCGGGCTCGGCGTTGATAAGCCGCGCGAAATTGCCCTTCACCCGCATCTCGACATCGTCGGTCGGCCAATAGCCGTTCATCGTCCCGCGCTGTTCGAGATAGGCCTGCACAGCCGCCTGCGCGCCGAGCGGCACCGGGTGCATCGTTCCGGAATCGAGATAGGTGCCGTGAAGCGGGGCGAAACTCGCCTTGTCGGGCAGTGCAGGCAGGCTCGCCGCCGCTTCCGCCGCGCTCGCCAGCAGCGGCCTTGCCGCAATCGTCGCCGCACCGGCGCCTACCAGCATGGTCCTTCGTGTCAGTGCCGTCGCCACCATCGCCTCGATCTATTATCCTTCGTCAGGCGCACTCTAGCCCGACAGGCCCGAATAGTTTTTGCGGTTTTTTCCAAAGATCGCACATAAACGCAGGCGAACGGGCCATATCCCAAACCGGCTATCACCAACTGCGCATAAAAATGCCGCTCCATCCGCTCTATTGGAATGGCACGGAGGATTTCTCATGCTGAGACTGGCAGTATCATGCGCCGCACTGGCCGCAGGCACCCTGTTCATGCCTGCCGGTGCCGAGGCGAACACCCTGTGCGCGCCCGATTCCGTCGAGACGCATCACAGCGCCGTGATCGCGGGCAGGCCTATGCCCTATGTCGCCTGCGTCGGCAGCCTTCCGGTGCGCAATCTGGACGGTGTAGCCACCGCGCAGATCACTTACACCGCCTATCTGGTGCCCCTCCGCAAGACCGGCGCACCGCGTCCGCTCAGCTTCGTGTGGAACGGCGGCCCCGGTGCCGATTCCAGCACGCTGCAGTTTCACGCCGTCGGCCCCAAGGTCTTCCGGGACGGCAAGCTGGTGGACAATTCCGCCAGCCCGCTCGCGACCAGCGACCTCGTGTTCGTCGACCCCGTCGGCACCGGTTTCAGCACAGCGCAGAGCCCTGACAAGGCCAGCGCCTTCTTCGGCACCCGCGCCGATATCGCCTCGGTTTCCGGCTTCGTGTCGGACTGGCGCGCGGCCTATCATCGCCAGAGCAGCCTGCTCAACCTTGTCGGCGAAAGCTTCGGCACATGGCGCGCCTCGGGCGTGGCAGAAGCGCTGGTGGACAAGGGCATCGCCGTCAGCGGCGTCGCGCTGATTTCGGGCGGCATTCCGCTGGGCGAAGACCCGCATCCCGAACGCCGCCGCGCCGTCTCGCTGGTCAACCGCACGGCCACCGCCTTCGCGCTCGGCCGTCTGGCGCCCGACCTGATGAAGGACCGCGCCCGCACGCTGGCGCAGGCGCAGCACTGGGCCAAGACCGTTTACGTCCCCGCCCTCGCGAACCCCGACGCACTGAGCGATACACAACGCGCCGCCGTAATCGCCAGCCTCGCGCGCTATCAGGGCCTTGCTCCGGACACGATCGATGCGAAGACGCTATGGGTCTCCCCGCGTGCCTTCCGCAAGGGGCTACTGCCCGGCAAGATGCTCGACGTGTTCGACATGCGCCGCACGGACGAGCCGGACGAAAGCGCCCAGCAGGCCGCCGTACTCGCCTATTATCGCCACGACCTGAACTATGCGCAGGGGCATTATGCCGGGATCGACGCCTCCGCGTCCGATGCGGGGAAAGACTGGCAATACGATCAGTCTCCCGTGACGCCACAATCGCTGGCCCGCGCGATGGCAGGTGAAGGTCCGCCCAGCGCCTCGCAGCCGTGGATCGAGCGCGCGATGCAAAAGGCCCCCCACCTGCGGACCTGGGTCGCGGCGGGGCTCTACGATTCGCTGAACAGTTGCATCGGCAATACGATGACCGTAGCCGAACTGCCGCCCGGCATCGGCGCGCGGTTCACGCTGCGCTGCTACGAAGGCGGCCACATGATGTACGCGGACCCGACGCAGACCTTGCGCTTCGGGAACGATCTTGCCGCCTTCCTGCGCGGCTCGGGAGCCAAGTGATGAAGACCGCAAGCCTCAAGATCGCACTGGTGGCGATGACCCTCGCCGCGAGCACCGCTACCGCCTATGCGCAGACGCCCGAAATCAAGGCGCGCCATGCCGAAAGCGTGACGATCCACGGCCACCGCATCGCGCTCATGGCCGAGGCTGGCGTGGTGCCGGTCGCCAGCAAGCCGGGCCATGACGATGCCACCGCCGGGTACATCTCCTATGTGCGCAGCGATGCGGGCAGGCAGGCCGCTACGCGCCCCGTGCTGTTCGTGTTCAACGGCGGCCCCGGCGCGGCTTCGGCCTATCTCAACATGGGCGCGCTCGGCCCGGTCCGCGCGCATGTGCCGCAGGATCCCACCGCGCCGATCCCGGCCAGTGCGACGCTGGAGGCCAACACCGAAACCCCGCTCGACATCGCCGATCTGGTGTTCCTCGACCCGCCCGGCACCGGCTTTTCGAGCCTGTCCACCAGTGCCGATGCCTCCTTCTATCACTCGGTCGCAGGCGATGCCGATGCCGTGGCGCAACTCGCCCGAAACTGGCTGGCGGCGCACGGGCGCAGCAAGGCACCAATCTATATCCTCGGCGAAAGCTACGGCACGATCCGCGCCGCCGCGATGGTCGATGCCCTGCATACGCAGGATGCCGCGCTGAACATTCGCGGCGTCGTGCTGCTGGGGCAGGCGCTCAACATGATCGAGACCTCGCAGCGCCCCGACAACGTGGTGACCTATCCGGTCGCACTGCCCACGCTGGCCGCGATCGCCTGCTACCACCACAAGCGTGCGGAGCCCTGCACGCCGGAAGGCAGCGCCAGCGAGGCCAAGGCCTACGAGCCGACCTATCTCGATGCGCTCTATGCCGGGCAGAACCTGCCTTCCGCACAGCGCGAAGCGGTGGCGGTGAAGCTGGAAGCGCTGACCGGCATTTCCAGCGCCTATTACCTCGCCCATGACCTGCGCATCTCGAAGGAGAAGTTCCGCGTCGAGCTGCTGCGCACTGAAGGAAAGGTGCTGGGCCGCTACGATGCCCGCTACACCGCGTCGCGCGCCGCAAACGCAGGCGAAGTGGTCGGCCCCGATGCGTTCTCTGCGGTGTCGAACCTCTACGGCAAGGCCATCTCCGAACAGCTGGCGCAGATGGGCATCAAGGATACGTCCGACTACAAGGTGATCGTGCCCGTAGAGGACGACTGGATCTATGGCGCCGGAGACAGCCCCTTCAACGACTGGCCGTTCATGGCCCGTCTGGAAAAGGCGATGGCCGCAAAACCCGGCATGCGCCTGTTCGTGGGCACAGGCTATTATGACCTCACCACCACCATCGGCGCGGCGGATTATCTGTTCGCACAAAGCGGACTGGCCCCGGCACAGTACCGCAACGAGCGCTATGCCGCAGGCCATGTCGGCTATTCCGACGATACCAGCTGGCACAAGTTGATGACGGATCTTCGCGCGTTCATCACGGCGGACAGCGCCCGATGAGCGAGGCCGCACACGGCACCCCGGCGCTGAAGAAGGGTATCGACCTGTGGGGCGTGGTCGCGCTCGGTGTCGGCACCGCGGTCGGCGTGTCGATCTTCTCCGCCATTGCGCCTGCCGCGCAGATGGCAGGCCCGGCAATGCTGCTCTCAGCGCTGATCGCAGCGCTGCCGATGTACCTGATCGCGGTGAGCTATGCCTTCCTCGGTTCGGCCTGCCCGGTATCCGGCGCCTCGTTCGCCTGGCCCGCGCGGTTTCTCCACCCTTCCGTAGGCTTTGCCATCGGCTGGGCGCGGATCGTCGCCAATGTGGGCGCCATCGTCGTGCTGGCACTGGTGCTGGTGAAGTACGCCTCGATGATGGTCGCCCTGCCCACCAAGCCGACGATGCTGGCGGTGCTGCTGCTGGCCCTTCTCGCCAACCTGTTCGGGGTGGAGATCGCCGCGCGCATCCAGAAGGTTCTGCTGGCGGGCATGATCGTGCTGTTCGCGGTATTCGTCGTCTGGGGCGGCAGCACGGCGATCGATCCGGCGCGCCTGCAACCGCTGTTCCCCCACGGCATCAGCGGCATGATCACCGCGACGCCGCTGCTGATGGGGCTGTTCTTCGGCATCGAGGCCGCGACGGAAGCAGGCGCCGAAGTGGCCGACAGTCGCCGCACGATCCCGCTTGGCATTGCGTTGTCGATCGGCTCGGCCACGGTGATCTATCTGGCGGTGGGCTTTGTCGCGCTGGGTATTCTGGGCGGCGATGCCCTGGGCGCCAGCGACGCGCCGATCCTGGAGGCCGCGCGCCACTTCATGGGGCCGATGGCGGTGCCGGTGATCGCGATTGCGGCAGTGCTCTCGATCGGCAAGTCGCTCAACGCCCTGTTCGCGATGTTCAGCCGCAGTCTTTACGCGATGGCGCTGGCAGGCGCCCTGCCCGTCCCGCTCGCGCAGGTGCATCCGAAGTGGAAGACGCCGCATATTGCGTTGATCGCGGTGTTTGCGCTCGGCTGTCTTGGCCTGTTCATGCCGATGCAGCTGACGTTCCTGTTCCTGGCGGTCAACATCCCCAATCTGGCCAAGTATGCCAGCGTCTGCCTGTCCGCCGCGCGCGTAACCGAACGACACCCGGATCTCTACGACGCCGCGAGCTTCAAGTTTTCACGCCGGGCGATGCGACTGCTGTCTTATACCGGAGCCCTGTGCGCCATCGCGCTGATCTTCGTAGGGCTGGAAGCGGATTGGCGCCCTTACGCGCTGTTGGCCGGGTGGCTTGCCATCGGCGCCATCTATTACACGATAGGTCGCATAACCAGAAAATGATCTTCCCTTTCTATAGGGAACTTTTCCAGTCCCCCTTTTCTCAAGTCTATCTGATGACCTCTGCGTGCTCGTGCTTTGTACAAGAGAGGCCAGATTTTCATCGTCGATAAGCGATCTGGGCACCCGAACGCGCGTTCCGGCTGCATTGTTGGCATTGCCGGACCAGTCCCCGATTTCATGCTTTTCCTTCGTCCGGGCAAGATGGCCGCTTGCGACCGCCGTATTGTCCTGAACGGGAGGGAAGGCAGAGAAAACCGCCCTGCACCTCGATCGGTAAATGCGCATTGCCTGACCATGGCTCATGGCCGGATCGGGGGAACGCTTTCAGCCCCACCGAACCCCACTCGGTTCACGACCCGAAGCTGTCATCAACGGAAAACAGGTATTTTCCGGCCCCCTGTGGGGGCAGGCGTTGCACCGGTCATGGGCGCAACACTGCCATTTTTGCGCCCAGCCTGCGCGATCCCTGCGCCAGGACGATGCATACATACCAGCCAGACGGCGCGCCGTGCCTGACGACGCGCCGGCAGTGACCGGTCACGATCCGCTATAGGTGAACCAGCCGCCTAGCCTAGTCGAGGAACGCGCGCATGATGCGTGAACGGCTCGGATGCTTGAGCTTACGCAGCGCCTTCGCCTCGATCTGACGGATACGCTCGCGAGTCACCGAAAACTGCTGACCGACTTCCTCCAGCGTGTGATCGGTGTTCATGCCGATGCCGAAGCGCATGCGCAGCACGCGCTCCTCACGAGGCGTCAGCGATGACAGCGTGCGGGTGATCATTTCCTTCAGGTTGGCCTGGATCGCCGCATCCACCGGGATGACGGCGTTCTCGTCCTGAATGAAATTGCCGAGGCTGCTATCTTCCTCGTCACCGATCGGTGTTTCGAGCGAGATCGGCTCCTTGGCGATTTTCAGAACCCGCTTCACCTTCTCGAGCGGCATCGAGAGCTTTTCCGCCATTTCCTCCGGCGTCGGCTCGCGGCCCTTGTCATGGAGGAACAGACGGCTGGTACGCACCAGCTTGTTGATCGTCTCGATCATGTGCACCGGGATACGGATGGTGCGCGCCTGATCGGCAATTGAACGCGTGATCGCCTGACGGATCCACCAGGTAGCATACGTCGAGAACTTGTAGCCGCGGCGGTACTGGAACTTGTCAACCGCCTTCATCAGGCCGATGTTGCCTTCCTGGATGAGATCCAAGAACTGGAGGCCTCGGTTGGTGTACTTCTTGGCGATCGAGATCACCAGACGCAGGTTCGCCTCGACCATTTCCTTCTTGGCAATGCGCGCCTCGCGCTCCGCCTTCTGGACCATGTTGACGATCCGGCGGAACTCGGGGAGCGCCATGCCGGTAGCGGTGGCGATGTCCGATACTTCCAGACGAATGCGTTCGGCAGGTTCAGCCTCGTTCTCCGCGAAGGCAGCCCACTTCTTGTCCGTTCTGGAAACTTCGGCGACCCAGGTATCGTCCAGTTCCCGGCCCGTGTAGGCCTCCAGGAAATCGGCACGCTTCACCTTGTGGCGCTCGGCCAGACGCAGCATCTGGCCGCCCAGCGTCGTCAGACGACGGTTGAAGGAATAAAGGTTGTCGACCAGATACTCGATCTTGGTCGCGTGGAACTGAACCGATTCCACCTGCGCGGTCAGATCCTCGCGCAGCTGCTGATACTGGTCTTCCTTGGCCGCCGGGAAGTCGATACCCAGCGCGAGAGCATCAAGACGCTCGCGCTGCAACTTCTCGAAGGTCCGGAACAGTTCGGTGATCAGCGCGAACTTCTCCAGCGCTTCCGGCGTAAGCGCAGCTTCCATCTGCCCGAGGGAGAGGGTGTTGTCCTCTTCATCCTCTTCGACCCTGCGCTTGGGAATCGGGTTGCCGTCTTCGTCGAGTTCCTCCGAGTTATCCTCGCCGGAATCGTCGTCATCCTTGAAAGAAGGGCCTGCGGTGGCAGCGGAAATCTCACCGTTGTCGTCGCCGTCTTCGCCCAGATTCTCGGGCTGCGGTTCCTTGGAAAGCATCGCGTCGAGATCGAGAATCTCGCGCAGCAGCATGTCGCCGTTGTTGAGTGCTTCGGACCAGCCGATGATCGCATGGAAAGTCATGGGGCTCTCGCAAAGGCCCATGATCATCATGTCCCGGCCAGCTTCGATGCGCTTGGCGATAGCCGCCTCGCCCTCGCGGCTGAGCATCTCGGCGGCACCCATTTCCTGCAGGTACATGCGTACCGGGTCATCGGAACGCCCCAGAGTGTCGGACTTGCGCGTCTCGCCAGGACGACGCCGGGAATTACCTTCGTCGAACTCGGCATCAGAACCGGAATCATCGTCGCGGCCGTCTACAGCTTCGACGCCGTCTTCCTGCTCGCCGTCCTCGTCATCCTCATCGTCGTTTTCGATGATCTTGACGCCCATTTCCGAGATCGCGGCCATGATGTCCTCGATCTGGTCGGTGGTCATCTGGTCCTGCGGCAGCGCGGCATTCAGTTCCTTGACCGTGACGACGCCCTGACTTTTGGCGCGCGCGATGAACCGCTGGACCGAGCCTTTGTCCAGGTCAAGAAGAGGAGAGTCGTTGTCGCTGCTGCGATCGTCGTTAGTCATGCAATCCGTTGTTATCTTATTACGCCTTGCCATGACGATAGCACGTCAGCAGCAAGACCGGGTTTTCAAATCATCCGCCTGACAAGGCCGCTGAAGGGCAGCCGGTCTGGCAAGACGAACTACCTCTGCTGTGGGATCTAAGTGATCTGGCCGATCATCAGTTCCAGAAGAAAGCTGATCAGCCTTTCAGCAGGATGTGCAGCACTCTCGACGGCGATATCCACATCCTTGCCCCGACGGTAGCCTGTCGAAGGTGGGCCTGGATCCAGGCTGTTGCAATAAGGCGGGATTTTTCCGTCCCCGTTCGCGCGGCGATCGAGGAAAGCCGGAACTGAGGCCATGACCACCAGCGGCGGCCATGGCCAAGGCCCGTCAGCGCTGGACCAGATTCACGGCAGATGACTTGCCGCGACGATCAATCTCGATCTCGAATTCAAGCTGATCACCTTCAGAAAGGCCATGCAGCCCCGCACGCTCGACAGCGCTGATGTGCACGAAGGCGTCAGGCTGACCGTCATCGCGCACGATGAAGCCAAAGCCCTTGGATCCATTGAAGAACTTGACCGTGCCGGTAGCCTTCTCGCCCGTCGACTGGCGCGGAGCAGGAGCCCGCTCGCGACGTTCGGCAACGATGACTTCGCCAACGATGGTCAGTTCGGACGCGGACACCTTGCCATTGCGCTCGACCAGCTGGAATTCCAGCTGCTGACCTTCCGCCAGCGTTTCAAGACCAGCAGACTGCACGGCGCTGATGTGCACGAAAGCATCGTCCCCGCCATCTTCCAGCTGGATGAAGCCGAAACCCTTGTCGGGGTTGAAGAACTTGACCGTTCCACGCCCCTGACCGACGACATTGCCTGGGCCGCCGCGCGAACCGCCGCCGCCAAAACCGCCACCGCGCGAGCCACCGAAGCCACCACGCTGGCCGCCGCCGAAGCGATCGCCACCGCCAAAGCGGTCGTTACCACCACCCCAGCGATCGTCACCACCGCCGAACCGGTCGCGACCACCGCCGCGATTTCCCCTGTCGAATGCCATCTTTTCAAGTACCTTAAGCTACGCCCGAAGAAACCTAATCCTCGCGAGTGAACGTAGCACGCAAGGCCGCATAACCCGTTTCCGGATGCAGGGAAATCGGGCCATAGCAGCGCAACGCCCCTTTGGCGACCAGAGTTCTGTGAATAGCTCGATATATGACACGCAGGGGCCTAATCAACGCCAGCGGTACAAATGATTGCGATTTCGGTTGCACCAGCGCGCTGCGCGATCCGGCGAATCCGAGCATATCGTGAATTCGCCAACCTGCCAGGTTCAGGTTCACGTGCAGGTTGGAACAGATCGACTCATTCACGACCTTGCAGACCTTGAATGGGTTGCCCGGCTGCAGATCTTCCGTTTCATGGCGTTTGCGACCATTCCCCATTGCTTTCCCCTGATCCTGCCTGGGCGCAAATGCGGAATGGCTCTACACAAGGTCGATCGAACACGGCATCGTGAAGGCCCTTTGGCGGGAGATTCATACAGATGCGTTTGACCCTGATAGCTGTACTGGCGCTGGCCGCCGCCTCCTCTCCCTTGGCAGCGCAAGCGCAGACCTCGGGAAATGGCGAAGCTACAGCGAAGCCACAGGATGACGCCGACCCCTTCCTGTGGCTGGAGCAGGTGGATTCGCCCCAGGCCATGGACTGGGTGAACACGCACAACGCCACCACCACGCAGCGCCTTCAGGCCGATCCGCATTACCAGACCTTCTACGATCAGGCGCTGGCGCTGGCCGGAGCCAAGGATCGCATTCCCGCACCCAGCTTCCTGCATGGCGCGATCTTCAATTTCTGGCAGGATCAGGACCATCTGCGCGGGATCTGGCGCAAGACTTCGCTGGCGGACTATCGCACCGAAACCCCGCACTGGACGACCGTGCTCGACATCGATGCGCTGGGCAAGGTCGATGGCAAGAGCTGGGTGATGAAGGGCATCGACTGCCTCGAACCCGAAGAGAACCGCTGCCTCGTCTCGCTGTCGGACGGCGGCGAGGACGCAGTGGAGATCCGCGAATTCGATCTCGACACCAACAGTTTCGTCAAGGACGGCTTCCATCTGCCGCGCGGCAAGCATCGCGTGGCGTGGGAGGACCGCGACCACCTGCTGGTCGCCACCGACTGGACGCCGCAGGACCTGACCCCTTCGGGCTATCCCTTCGTGGTCAAGCGCCTGACACGCGGACAGCCTCTGTCCTCTGCACAGGAAGTCTACCGCGGCGATCCGCAGGATGGCGGCTATGGCGTTACTCCGGCCGTCCTCCACGATGGCAAAGGCAACCATCTCGCCGTGATCGAACGCCCGCTCGACACCTTCCGCCACCAGACGTTCGTGCTGACCGCGCGCGGGGCCGAGCGCCTTGCCATTCCGGACAAGGCCTCTGTCGTCGCCCTCGTCGCAGGCCGGGTGATCGTGCAGCTCGATCAGGACTGGAGCACCGGCGGCAAGAGCTTCGGCTCGGGCTCGCTGGTCGAGCTCGCCCTTCCCTCCGTACTGGCCGCGCCTGCGAAACTGCAGGCCAAGCTCATCTGGGCGCCCAGTCCGCGCGATGCGCTGAACGGCATCACCTCCACCCGTGACACGCTGCTGGTCAGCACGCTGGAGAACGTGCGCGGTCGCGCGCTGGTCTTCACGCCGACCGCAAGCGGCTGGAAGACATCGCAACTGCCCCTGCCGGATAATCTCTCGGTCGATTACGGCGCGACCGACGAACAGTCGGACATGGCCTTCGTCAGCACCAGCGGCTTCCTCGATCCCTCGACGCTCTACCTGGCGCACACCGCGCAGGGTACGCTCGCCAAGGCCAAGGCCCTGCCGCCCAAGTTCGATGCCTCGCGCGATGTGGTGGAGCAGCTGGAAGCAACCTCCAGCGACGGCACAAAAATCCCGTACTTCGTCGTCCACCGCAAGGACATCCCCTACGATGGCACCACGCCGACGATCATGACCGCCTATGGCGGCTTCCAGGTCAGCGAGACGCCCTATTACTCCAGCACCACCGGCAAGCTGTGGCTGGAGAACGGCGGCGCCTTCGTGCTCGCCAACATTCGCGGCGGCGGCGAGTTCGGGCCCAAGTGGCACGAGGCCGGGCTCGCCACGAAACGCCAGATCATCTACAACGATTTCGCCGCCGTGGCGAAAGACCTCATCACCCGCAAGATCACCTCGCCGCGCCGCCTCGGGATCGAGGGCGGATCGAACGGCGGACTGCTGATGGGCGTCGAATTCGTCCAGCACCCTGACTTGTGGAATGCGGTGCTGATCGAGGTGCCGCTGCTCGACATGATCCGCATCTCGAAGATCGCGGCGGGCGCCTCGTGGCAGGGCGAATATGGCGATGTGAACGCCGACCCGGCCGTGCGCGCGTTCTGGGAGAAGACCTCGCCCTACCAGAACCTGAAGATCGGGCCGAAATACCCCGAGCCCTTCATCTTCACCACCACCAAGGACGATCGCGTCGGCCCGCAGCACGCGCGCAAGTTCGCCGCGAAGATGGAGAGCCTCAAGCTGCCGTTCTACTACTATGAGAACACCGAAGGCGGCCACGGCGCGGGCGCTGACATCAAGCAATCGGCGCGCACGACAGCGCTGACGATGACCTACATGTGGCAAAAGCTGATGAACTGATCGTTGATCAATCCCTTGAGCGCCTGCGGAGAATGATCTTCTTCGCAGGCGCTCCCCTCTGCCTTCTTCTGTTCATGCACTATGGCAATGGCGTTGGCACGCCAGCAAACAGTCGAATTGCCATCTCTCGCTTGACCGCATGCGCGACCCGGTTCACCTTCGCTCGCATGATACAACATATCTCCCGCGCACTTGCCTGTAGCGCCGCCGCCATCGCGCTTTCTCTTCCCGTCTATGGTGCTTTTGCGGCACCCCAGAGCGATACGCTCGATACCATGGCGAACGAGAAGGTCGGCACCTATGACTGGGTACGCCCTCAGGCCGATTTCGTGCGCCGCGTGGTGGATATTCCGATGCGCGACGGGGTAAAGCTGCACACCGTCATCATCTTCCGCAAGGGGCTGACCGACGCGCCCATGCTGCTGACGCGCACGCCGTACGACGCAGAAGCCGCCGCCAGCGGAAACCGCAGCCAGAACATCGACGAGGTCGTACGCTATTCCGACCGCCTCTTCGTGGACAATGGCTATATCCGCGTGTTCCAGGACATTCGCGGGCAGCACATGTCCCAGGGCGACTACGTGATGAACCGCCCCCTGCGCGGCGAATTCAACAAGACGAAGACCGACCACGCAACCGACACCTATGACACCATCGACTGGCTGGTGAAGAACGTGAAGGAAAGCAACGGCAAGGTCGGGATGATCGGCTCTTCCTACGAAGGCTTTACCGCGCTGATGGGCACGGTCGATCCGCACCCCGCGCTGAAAGCCACGGTCCCGCAAAGCCCGATGGTCGACGGCTGGATGGGCGACGACTGGTTCCACAACGGCGCGTTCCGCACATTCGGGTACGATTACGATCTGGAACAGACCGTCGGCAAGGGCGGCGGCGCGGTGCCGCGCGGCACGGGCGAGGACTATAGCGCCTACCTCGAAGCGGGCTCTGCCTACGATTATGCGGAAAAATACGGGCTGCTGGATATCCCGGCGATCCGCAAGGTGCTCGAACACCCCGCCTACGACGCCTGGTGGCAGTATCAGGCGGTCGACAAGCAATTGGGCAAGCGTCCTCTCACCGTCCCCATGCTGCTGGTCGTGGGCGAATGGGATCAGGAAGACAGCTATGGCGCCCCGGCCGTCTACAAGGCGCTGGAGCCCAAGGATACCAACAACGACATGGTCAGTCTGGCGATCGGTCCGTGGCGTCATTCCGGCGTCAACTATATCGGGCGCTCGCTCGGCGATCTGCAATTCGAAGGCGACACGGCCCAGCAGTTCCGCGAGCGCTACGAACTGCCCTTCCTCGATTGCCACCTCAAGAGCAATCCGCCCGCCTGCCATACACCGCCCGTCATCACCTACTCGACCGGGGCGGACAAATGGGAGGTCTCGCAGAAATGGCCTGACGGCAACTATACCCCGCTCTACCTGGCAGACGGCTTCGGCCTGTCCTGGGGCAAGCCGGTAACCGCCGGGCAGGACAGCTACGTCTCCGATCCTGCCAAGCCTGTCCCGATGCTGCCGCGCCCGATCCATATGGACGGCGACGAATGGAAGACCTGGCTGGTGCAGGATCAGCGCTTTGCCGACAGCCGGACTGACGTGCTGAGCTATTCCACGGGCACACTGACCAAGCCCGTCCACATCAAGGGCGCCCCCAAGGTGGACCTGCACGCCTTCACCAGCGGGCAGGACAGCGACTATGTAGTCAAGCTGATCGATGTCTACCCGGCAGAGGATTCGGCGCACCCCGACATGGCGGGCTACGAACTGCCGATGGGGATCGAGATCTTCCGCGGCCGCTACGTTCACGGCTTCGCCACGCCCGCACCGCTGGAACCGGGCAAGAGCTACAACTTCAAGTGGTCGCTTCCCAACGTCGATCACGTCTTCCTGCCCGGCCACAAGATCATGGTGCAGGTCCAGTCGAGCCTCTTCCCGCTCTACGACCGCAACCCGCAGAAATGGGTGCCCTCGATCATGAAGGCCAAACCGGAAGACTATGTGAAGGCGACAGAGACGGTGCAGCATGGCGGAGAAACCGCAAGCGCCGTCTGGCTGCCCGTTGCACAGGAGTAGATCGCAGCACGAAGCGAGAGAGCCTCCGCTGATCCCGCGATGGCAGCAGGGTGATTTTTCGGAATCACCCTGCCCCAAGATACACGGCTTGCCCCATTGTCAGTTTTCGGGTTGCGCGGGGGGCTGTTCGGTAATGGTGCTTTCGACGTGGGCGAGCTGGAGCTGGACGAGGGGTTTCCAGGAGGCATCCTTGGGGGCGTGGGCGAGGAGATCGGCCCAGATCTTCGCGGCTTGCGGCAGTTTTCCCGAGGTAGCGAGGGCGAGGGCTGTAAAGAACGGTGGGCCCGGCGCCTTGGGATCGGCCTGTGCGGCGCGGCGATAGGCGTAGAAGGCGGCGGGCGAGGGATAGCCGTGGGCGTGCATCAGCAGGGCATTGCCCAGCGCCAGCCAGGCCTCGCTGTTCTTGGGGTCTTCCTCGATGGCGCCGCGCAGAATGCCGGCTGCGCTGGCATAGTCGCCGTTGCGGGCCAGCGCGTCGGAGACGATCACCCAGCGGTTGAGCGGCGGGATCGTGCTGTTCGTCACCTTGCGGCGCAGATCGACCAGCAGCCCCGGATTGTCGGCATCGGCCTGCACGGGGCCCGTAGGATGGCCCGCAAGATCGGGCCGCCCCTGCATCGCATAGCCTGCCAAGCCCACCGCCAGCGCCGCCGCCAGCGTGCCGTATGCGCTGCGCGGCACCCGCAAGCGCCAGACCGTAAGGCCGAAGGTCGCGCCTGCAAGGATCAGAACTGCCAGCCAGATCATGATGCTCTCCTGCCCAGACGCGTGCGGGCTATCAGTGTGCCCAGAACCACCAGCAACACCGGCAGCGCATAGAGCGGCCAGCCTGCGCCATCGAGCGGCGGGGCATAGCTGACGTAATCGCCATAGCGCCCGATCAGCCAGCTGCGGATCTGTGCGGGCGTCTGTCCTTGCGCGATGCGCTCGCGCACCAGCGAGCGCATCGCGCCTGCGATCGGGGCATTGGAATCGGCGATCGACTGCCCCTGACACTGCAGACAGCGCAGCGTTGCCATCAGCGTGCTGGCCTTGGCCTCCTGCTGCGGATCATCGAGCTGGCGCCAGGCATAGGGCGCGGTCCCCTGAAGCTCCTGCGCGAGCGAGGGCGCGGCCAGTCCGAGCGCTGCGGTGATCGCCATCGAGGCAGCCATCAAGGCAGGCATCAAGGTCGGCAGGCGCCTCATCGTCCGGCCTCGCGGATCTGTGCCAGCATCTCGGGCATGTCCTCAGGCCGGATCTCGCCGATATGCTGGTAGCGGATCACGCCCCGGCCATCGACGATATAGCTTTCCGGCACGCCCGAGGAGCCGAGCGCAAGCTGCACCTGCCCGCTGTCGTCGCGCCCGATCGTCTCGAACGGGTTACCGTTGACGGCGAGGAACTTCGCCAGATCGTCAGGCTCGTCACGCACCGCGATGCCGACGAGGGACACGCCTGCGGCACGCAAGGCTGCCAGCTGCGGCGCTTCCACCCGGCACGGCAGACACCACGAAGCGAAGACGTTCACCACATGCACACGGCCATCGGCAAGCGCGCGGCTGTCGAGACCTGTGTTTGCGCCCGGCCCATTCGGCAAGCCCGCAGGCAGCGAGAACGCGGGCATCGGCTTGCCAACCATCGCGCTGCGCACCGCCGTATCCTGCGGGCGCAGCAGCGCCGCCAGCGCCAGCGCGGCAACCGCAGCGAACAAAGCCAGCGGCAGCCAGATCATCCAGTTCGAGACGCGAGCCGGAGATGTCGAAGGCGTACTCATCGCCCCATCTCTTCCCGGCGTTCCTCGATCCGCCTCACGATCCTGCCCCGCCGCCATCCGCTGCCCACGCGTCCGGCCAACGCCAGCAGGCCGCCTAGCGCGACCAGCACGCCGCCCAGCCAGATCAGCGAGACGAACGGCTTCCACCACAGCCGCAGCTGCCAGCGGCCATCGTCGGTCTGCTCACCGAGCACGGTATAGAGTTGCCCGTTCCAGCGCGTGTAAAGCGCCGTCTCGCTGGTCCCTTGTGGTGGCACCCAGAACATGCGCGCCTGCGGCTGAAGGTGCACGGGTGCGCCGCCGCGATAGCGGGCGTCGAGCTCGGCCTCCAACGCGGTCCAGTTTGGGCCCGCCTGCGGCTCGATGGCGGCAAGCCGCACGTTCCACGGGCCGACCTGGGTGCTCTGTCCAGGCTTCAGGGCCACGAGGCGCTCGATGGTCCAGTTGCTCTCGCAGCCCATGCCGATCAGCGCGACGCCGATCCCGAAGTGCGCAATCACCATGCCCCACAGCGGCAGCGGCGCCTTCAGGCGGCGGCGCGAGACCAGCGGCATCCACGAGGCCACGGCAAGCCCTGCCCCCAGCACCAGCACGAGGAACGGCAGCACGCTTGCCCCGCCCCACACCAGTACGGCGATGGCGGCCAGCGCGATCATGATCGCGGTGCCGGTCAGCAGCGGCAGCACACGCGGCAGTGTATCGCGGCGCCAGCGCAGCAGCGGCCCGACCATCAGCACCGCGATCATCGGCACCGCGAACAGCGCCGAGACCGGATTGAAGTAGGGCGGCCCCACCGAGACCCGCTCGCCCATGGCCTCGGCCACCAGCGGATAGAGCGTGCCGAACAGCACGATCGCCAGGATCGCCGTCAGCAGCACGTTGTTGAGCACCAGCGCGCCCTCGCGGCTCACCGGCTCGAAGCGCGCGCCTTCGTGGATGCGCCCGGCGCGCAAGGCGAACAGCAGCAGCGCCCCGCCGATGTAGAGCGCCAAAAGCCCAAGGATAAACGTACCGCGCGTGGGGTCGACGGCAAAGGCGTGAACGCTCGTCAGGATGCCGGAGCGCACCAGGAACGTGCCGATCATCGACATCGAGAAGGCGATCACCCCCAGCATCACCGTCCACACCCGCAACGCATCGCGCGAGGCCAGCACGTTCACCGAGTGAAACAGCGCGGTCGCCGCCAGCCAGGGCATCAGCGAGGCGTTCTCCACCGGATCCCAGAACCACCAGCCGCCCCAGCCCAGCTCGTAATAGGCCCAGTATGACCCGAAGGTGATGCCCAGCGTCAGGAATATCCACGCGCCCAGCACCCAGGGCCGCATCGCCACGGCAAAGGCGCGACCCGCCTCGCCGCTCGCCAGCGCGCCGACCGCAAAGCTGAAGGCGATCGAGAGCCCGACATAGCCGAGGTACAGCGTGGGCGGATGGAACGCGAGGCCCATGTCCTGCAACAGCGGGTTGAGCCCCATTCCTGCCGGCGGCGCCGGATCGAGTCGGGCGAACGGGTTCGAGGCCAGCAGCAGGAAGGCATAGAAGCCAAGGCTGACGAAGGCCTGCGCGGCGAGCGTCATGCGCATCGTGCGTTCGGGCAGGCGGTGCTCCAGCAGCGCGACCAGCGCGCCGGCAAAGCCCATCACCGCCACCCACAGCAGCATCGAGCCCTCGTGGTTGCCCCAGGTCGAGGCGAGGCGGAAGATCAGCGGCTTGTCCGCGCTCGAATCGCTGGCGACCAGCGCCACCGACAGGTCCGTCTGAACGAAGCACCAGGCAAGGCAGGCGAAGGCCGCCAGCACCAGCACGCCCTGTACGACCGCCGCCGGACGGGCGAGTGCGCCAAACGCTTCATTGTCTTCGCTGTCGCTACCGCCGCGCGCCGGCAGCACGCCTGCCAGAAGTTGCAGCAGCGCCAGCGCGGCCGCCATCCACAGCATCGCAAGGCCCAGTTCGGCGATCATTGCGTGTGTTCCACGAGTTCGTGTGCCTCTTGGGCGCTCATGCTCGCCATCTCGCGCGGCACGTACTTCTCGTCATGCTTGGCCAGAAGTTGCGTCGCCACGAACAGCTCGTGCCCCGCTGCCCCCGCTTCCATGTGTCCTGATTCCATGTGCCCCTGCGCCACCACGCCCGATCCCTCGACGAACAGCGAAGGCACGATACCGGTGAAGCGCACGGGCACGTTCACCTTGCCGTCGGTCACCTCGAACGCCACCGTCACGCCATCGGCCAGCGTGTGCAGCGAGCCGCGCCGCACCATGCCGCCAAGCCGGACCTCCTGACCGGGCTTGGGCGGATGGGCGAGGATCTCTGCCGGGAGGTAGAAATAGCTCGCCTCGCTGCGCAGCGCCCAGGCGGCCAGCAGCCCTGCCCCCAGCAGCGCCGCGATCGCCAGCAACACCAGCACCATGCGCTGGTTGCGCGCCTTCAGAACAGACGTCCGCATCAGCGACGCCGCTTGATCTTGTCGCGGCGCGTCTCGGCCCGCTTCATCGTCCACAGCGACCACCCCACCAGCGCAACCGTCGCGCCCAGCGCCGCGCCGTAGGCAGCGATCACATAGGGCCAGGCATCGAAGGCCGCGCGCATCAGGCCGCCTCCTCGCCCAGCGCCATGCGGCGCAGCCGCGCATCGGCCTGCCGGTCCGCCAGGATCGCGCGCATGCGCGCCAGCACGCAAGCTGCGAAGATCAGCGTGAAGCCGAGCGTCGCGGCGAACAGCGGATAGAGAAAGATCGGCGCGATGGCCGATTTGCCCAGCGTGATGCTGGGCGGCTGATGCTGGCTGTTCCACCAGATCACCGAATAGTGGATAATCGGCAGGTTCACCGAGGCCACCAAGCCGAATAGCGCCGGCGCCAGCGGCGGCTCCCCCCCCACAGACGCCTCGTCGCTCGCCCGCGCCAGCGCGATCCAGGCAAGGTACAGCAGCAGCAAGACCAGCATGCTGGTCAGCCGGCCATCCCACACCCACCACGCGCCCCACGCCGGGCGCCCCCACAGCGAACCCGTCGCCAGACACACCGCAGTAAACACCGCTCCCGGCACCGCGCAGGCCCGCGCGGCCACCGGCGCCAACGGGTGGCGCCACACGATCTGCGAAAAACTCCCCGCCGCGATCCCCAACCACCCCGCCATGCCCAGCCACGCCGCAGGCACATGCAGGAAGATGATCCGCACCGTGTCCCCCTGAAGCCGCTCCGGCGGAACAAAAAACAGCCCGAACACCAACGCCCCGCCCGCCAGCACGACACCACCGATCAGACACAACGGCATCAAAACCCGCGCCAAACGCACAAAACGAGACGGATTGGCTAAACCGTGCATGCCAGAAGCTACAGGGGCGGAAATCATGCAATATCTCGATTAGTTCTGGCAGGCGGAATGACAGCATTCACGCCTATCATTTCCCGCAAGCATGTCGCGAAAAAACTGCTCAGGGCTCCATAGACACAACTATCGCTCCAGACGGAACGGCGCCTTTCCGAAGTTTCCGGAAGACGCTGGCCGCTCCACGATCGCGAAGGAAGAAAGAGCGCAGCATCGGTGGATTGCACCGGTTGCCAGACCGATCCCCCCGATCTAGATTCATGACTCATTGATTGAGTCAGAAGAAAACGGTGGCGGCAATGCAGATGGCTGACATGAACGTGTCGGCGCATTGGTCGTAGCGTGTGTGAATGCGCCGCCAGTCCTGGGGCCTTAGCGAACAAGTTCTCGATCTTGTAGCGCTTGCGATAGCAGGAAGCGTCGTACGGGATCGGGACTTTCCGGTTTTTCTTCGACGGAATGCAGGCGACGATATTGCGATCCGCAAGCGCCTTGCGAAACCAGTCAGCATCATAGCCCCGATCACAGAGCAGTGCCTTGGCCCTGGGCAAGGCATCGAGCACCAGCGCCGCGCCTTTGTAATCGCTCATCTGGCCTTCGCTGAGCAGCATGACGAGTGGCCTGCCCCTGCCGTCGCACATGGCATGAAGCTTGGAATTCAGGCCGTCTCTGGTGCGCCCGATACGTCTGGGAACAGCCCCTTTTTAGAAGGCCTGCTCCGGTTCGATGTGCCCTTCAGGTGGGTCGCGTCGATCATCGACCCTAGGAACCCCGTGCGACAACGGAAAATACGGCTCGATCCGGCGCATCTGCGCCTCCGACAACCAGATCAGGCCAATCATGGCAACGTCTCCTCGCGCTGCCATCGAATCAACCAACCGCAATCGTCGCAAGCTATTTAATAGGTCCTGAGCCTAGGTTAGGCAGGTCTCTACCCCGGTTCTGTCCGTTTCAATCTGTACGCCTGCATTGCGGGCGCTTGACACCGGTTGCCCACAAAGTAGGATCATAGTCCATAATATGAAATAAAGAAGGGATGGGAGCGTGGTGTCTCTGATGAAGGGCAGCCGTGCCTTGCGACTGGGAGTGACCCTCTCTGCGGCGCTGAATATCGCTGTTTTTCCGGCCGTTGCGCAGGAGTCGACCAAGACAGATGTCCCCGTTCCGCGCGAATGGATTGACGCGAAGACCGGGCACCGGGTGGTGCGGATCTCGAACGAGCCTAACTCTTCCAGCCTCTATTTCAACTACAACGCCTATACCCCGCAAGGCGACAGGATGGCGATCGTCACGCCTGCCGGGATCGCCGCGATCGACCTCAAGACTTTCAAGGAAATTCCGGTCCTTGCCGTTAAGGAGCCGTTCCGGCTGCTGTTCACCGGCCACAAGACGCGGCAGGTCTATTACGAAACCTTTCAGGGTGGCCCAAATGGCGGCAAAACAATCTGGGGGGTGTCGATAGACGGCGGAAAACCAAGGAAAATCGCCTCGGTCGCCAGTGGCGATATCCAGACCATCAATGCCGACGAAACGCTTCTGGGTGGCGTCTCCGTGGATGGCGACCGCGGCGCCAACGCCCTGAAAGCGTTCCAGAAAACCGACCAGCGCTTCGATCAGGCGGACTATCAGGCCACCGGCAAGGACGGCAAGCCGCTGAACTACGCCGACGCCAAGGAAGTCCGCATGGACGAGCGACTAGAGTCCAAGGTGCCGATGTCGATGTTCGTGATCGACATAAAGACTGGTAAACAAAGGAAAGTCTACGGCTCTACCGATTGGCTGAATCACCTCCAGTTCTCCCCCACCGATCCCAACCTGCTGATGTTCTGCCACGAAGGCCCTTGGCAGAAGGTCGACCGCCTCTGGCTGCTGCATCTCGACCGCCCAAGCGCGCCGCCGGTCAAGATCCACACCCGCACGATGAACATGGAAATCGCGGGACATGAATGGTTTAGCGAGGACGGCAAGACGATCTGGTACGATCTCCAGACCCCGCGCGGGCAGGATTTCTGGGTCGCCGGATACGACATCGCGACCGGCCATCGCACGCAATATCACCTCACCCGCAACGAATGGTCGGTCCACTTCAACCGCAATGCCGATGGCACCCTGTTCTCAGGCGACGGCGGCGGACCGGACATGGTCGCCCATGCAAGCGACGGCAAGTGGCTCTATCTGTTCACCCCCCACGCGGTCATTCCCGACGCAGGCATCCCCTCGCCGCATTCCGAAGCGCTGATCCAGCCGGGAACTTTCACGGCGGAGAAACTCGTCGACATGGGCAAACAGGACTATCGGCTGGAGCCCAACGGCAAGTTCTCTCCCGATGGCAAGTGGCTGATTTTCAGGGGCAACATGTTCGGGCCAAGCTATGTATTCGCGGTCGAACTGACTCGCGCCAAGGAGCCTGCCCAATGATCGCAAACACCACCAGCCCTGCCCTCCTGCTGGCGGCCACCGCAGCCCTGCTCGTGGCCGCCGCGCCGCCGCCCGCGAACGACATTCCGCCCGACACGGCCTCTGCCCGCCCCGACAAGCCCGCCGCTCGGGTCTTTATCGCCAGCGATTCCACCGCCGCGCACTATGGCGCTGCGCAGTTCCCGCAGATGGGCTGGGGCATGTTCCTGGGCTGCGCGTTGCCGACAGACGTACAGGTGGTGAACATGGCCCACGGCGGCCGCAGTACGGGGACATACGTGTCGGACGGTTTCTGGAAGCAACTGACCGACGCGCTGCAACCGGGCGACACCGTGCTGATCCAGTTCGGTCATAACGACGAAGACACCACCAAGATGTTCCGTCACGTCGATCCGCCGCAATATGCTGTTAATCTTGCGAAATTCGTCTCCGACGTGCGAGAGAGGCAGGCCATTCCGGTGCTACTGACGCCTATCGCCCGCGACGAGTTCGATGCCGCAGGCCATATCCGCGAAACCCACGGCGCGTGGGCCGAAGCGGTGCGCCAGGTCGCGACCGAGACGCACACGCCGCTCATCGATCTCGACGCCAAGGCCATGGCGTGGTTCGGCGCGAAAGGCCCCGGCAAGACCGGCGCGGACCGCTATTTCCTGATCTATGACGCCGCCGATCACATCGCGCGCTTTCCCGAAGGCCACCGCGACACCACCCACCTGAACGAACTGGGCGCACGCAGCGCCGCCGCGCTGGTGGCGGACGATCTTGCCACGCTCGACGTGCCGCTGGCAAAGCGTGTCCATGTACCCGATCCCGCAGCCCAGCGCGCGCTGGGCGCGCCGACCTGCTGGTAGAGGGCGGCATGATGCGCCGGGATATCCTTGCCGGGAGCGCGGCCTTGGCGCTGATATCGAAGCCGGCGCTCGCGGCACAGACCACCGCTCAGACCTTCGACATCCGGCACTTCGGTGCACGCGGCGACGGTGAGACACTTGATACCGACGCGATCAATGCCGCGATCCGCGCTGCGGTCAAGGCAGGCGGCGGCGTGGTGGCGATCCCGGCGGGACGCTATCTGTGCTTCTCGATCCGCCTTGCCAGCCATGTCTCGCTACGCTTCGAGGCAGGCGCGGTGATCGTCGCTGCCGATCCCGCGCACCACGCCGGGCGCTACGATCTGCCCGAGGATCGCGGGGCGCAGCTCTATCAGGACTTCGGCCATAGCCACTGGCACAACAGTCTGATCTGGGGCGATGGCGTAGAGGACGTTGCGCTCGAAGGACCGGGCCGGATCGAGGGCTGGGCGTTAACCCGCAACGGCCCCGGCGCGCGCTGGCAGGCGCAGACCGGCGAACGCCCGCTGTCAATGCAGCACATGACCGCCACCGAGATCGCCGCGCTGGAGAGCGATCATGCGGCCATGGAAGGCCTCGGCAACAAGGCCATCGCGCTGCGCATGGGGCGGCGCATCCGCCTTTCGGGGCTGACCATCGCGGGCGGCGGCCATATCGCCGTGCTCGCCACCGGCACGCAGGGGCTGACCATCGAGAACCTGACCATCGATACGGGCCGCGACGGCATCGACCTCGACTGCGTGCGCGATGTGACGGTTTCGGGCTGCCGGATCAACACGCCCAACGACGATGCCATCGTCGTCAAATCCAGCCTCGCGCTCGGCGAGAAGATCGCGTCCGAAAACGTGACGATCCGCGATTGCCGGGTCTCGGGCTACGATCTCGGGACGATGCTGAGCGGCGCCAACGGCACCACGCAGGCGCTTGCGCCCGACCGTGACCGCCCGACCGGGCGGATCAAGCTCGGAACCGAGAGCAACGGCGGCTATCGCCATGTGCTGATCGAGCGCTGCCGCTTCGCGCATTGCCGGGGCCTTGCGCTCGAAACGGTGGACGGCGGCGCGATGGAAGACGTGATCGCCCGCGAACTGTTCATGGAAGACGTCACCACCGCGCCAATCTTCGTACGTGTGGGCAACCGGGGGCGCGGCCCTCAAGAAACCAAAATTGGTTCGACGCGCGGCATCCGCATCGAGCAGGTGTTCGCGCAAGGGATCGACCCGCGCTATCCGGCGATCCTCGCCGGCATTCCCGGCCATCCGGTGCGCGATGTGACGCTTTCGCAGATCAACCTGACGTATGCGGGCGGCGGCACCCAAAGCGATGCGGCGCGGCAGGTTCCGGAGGTGCCGAACGCCTACCCGGAGCCCAGCATGTTCGGGGTGCTGCCCGCCTGGGGCCTGTGGATGCGCGATGTGGAAGCGATCACGCTCGACCGGATCGCCCTTGCGACTGCCGCGCCCGACGCCCGCCCGCCTATCGTGCTGGATCGCGCCACCGCGATTACCGCCGATGCCTTTCCGCTCTGGGCACAACGCCGCATCCTGCCCTGATCTGACCGCCCTGATCTGACCGCTTCGAGGAGAGCCGCCCGTGACACCGCCCGAAACATCGCGTCGCAACCTGCTGGCAGGCGCCATCGCTGCGGCGGCGCTTGCGCCGTCACTGGCCCCCACGCTGGCCCATGCGCAAGACCCGAAATTCGCTCCGGCAAATTCCCATGGCCCCGGTGCAGACCTGAAGGTCGAGCGTTTCCCGATCTGGCCGGGAACACCGCCGGGATACCCTGCCGCGGGCGTGAAGGACGTGTTCGTCAAGCGCAGTCCCACCGGCGACGAGGACGATATCGCCTGGACCAATGTGGCAATGCCGATGCTGACCGTCGTTCACCCGGAAAAGCCGAACGGCGCAGCGATGCTGGTGGTGCCCGGCGGCGGTTATCTGCGGGTGGCGGTGGGACGGCACGGATCGGACATTGCCCGGCGCTTTGCCGCACAGGGGATCACCACGTTCGAGCTGCTCTATCGCCTGCCGCACGATGGCTGGGCGGCGGGACCGGACGTGTCGTTGCAGGATGCGCAGCGGGCGCTCCGGCTGATCCGGGCAGGCGCAGGAACGCGCTGGCAGGTCGATCCGGAACGCGTCGCCATCTCGGGCTATTCGGCGGGTGGACATCTGGCGGCACGCGCGGCCTCGCGCCCCGATCTCGTGACCTATACGCCGGTCGATGCGGCGGACCGGCAATCGGCGCGGGTGGACGTGGCGGGGCTGTTCTTCCCGGTCGTCACCATGCTGGATGAGGGCGTGCATCGCCAGTCGCGCGAGCAATTGCTGGGCGCCCGCAAGGACGATCCCGAGGCACGCACGCACTGGTCGACGCAGATCGGCCTGCCTGCCGACATGCCCCCCACCTATGTCGCCTGCAATGCCGACGATCCGGTGGTCCCGCCCGAGAACGCGATCCTGATGTTCCGCGCGCTCAATGCACTCAAAACCCCCACCGAACTCATGATCTTCGAGAAAGGCGGCCATGGTCCGCCAGCGCCGCACAAGGATGGCACGCCGACGCCGTGGATGGCACTGTTCCAGGCCTTTGCCGCCGATCATGGCTGGCCGGTGCGCGCGTGATGGCACCTTCCCCGCTTTCACTACCGGGCGCTTTCGACGGCCTCGCCGCAAGATTGCTGGGAGAGGCCGTAACGGGGCCTGCCTTTGCACTGGAGGACGAAAGCGCCGCGCTCGAAAGTGCTGTCGTCAGCAAGGTCGTGCAGGGCGCCCTCCTCCATTTCCCGGCACCGCACCCTTGCGGTACCAGCGCGCTGGTGATTGGGGGCGGCGGCTACGTCCAGTTGATGGCCGGGCGCGAAGGCGTGCAGATCGCGCGCTGGCTGAACGCGCTGGGCATCGACGCCCATGTGCTGATCCACCGCTTCCCCGACGCGACAAACGGCGTGATGGCGCCGCTGGAAGACGCGCGCGCGGCGATGCAATTCTTGCGACAGACCGGCGCCGCGCGGCTCGGCGTGGTGGGGCTGTCCTCGGGCGGACACCTTGGCGCGTGCCTGCTTGCCTGCACCGACGAGAGTTCACCCGATTTCGCCGTCATCGGTTATGCCCCGATCTCGACCAATGCCGCCGGACGCACGGTGATCGCCGACAAGCCGCCGCTGGCACCGCCGGAAAAGCAGGCACTCTACGATGCGCTCCAACCCGATGCGCAGATGGCGGAAAACCCGCCACCGTGCTTCGTGGTCTATGCGGCAAGCGATCCGGTGGTGCCGGTAGTTAATGCGCGCCGCCTCACCGCCGCGATCGAGGCGCGCGGCGGACATGCCGAACTGCATGTCTTTGCCGAGGCGCCCCACGGCTTCGCGCTCGATACGCCCGGCTTGGCGGTCTCGCTCTGGCCGCAGTTGTGCGAAGCGTGGATGCGGCAGACGGCCATTCTTCCGCCGAACTGACCCAAGGCGACTTGACCAAAAACAGAAGCAGCCCCATCTGAGGGGCGCAGGGGACGCCCCTTGCCTGCACCTCGCGCGCCTGAAGCGCCATGCCGTTATGCAAAGCCGGGACGGCCCGGACATGGAGTTACACATGTCCTGGATTATCCTTGGTCTCGCGGGTCTTCTCGAAGTCGTATGGGCGCTGGCGATGAAGCGATCGCAAGGCTTCACGCGCCTTTGGCCCTCTGCTGTCACGCTCGTTGCCATGGCCGGATCGTTCGGTCTGCTGGCTCTTGCCTTGCGTAGCCTGCCGCTGGGCACGGCCTATGCGATCTGGACCGGGATCGGCACGCTGGGTGCCTTCATTGCTGGAATCGTACTGTTCGGTGAGCCGATCAGCCCCATCCGGTTGGGCGCGGTCGTGTTGATCCTTGGCGGCATGGTGCTTCTCAAGCTATTCTGAACGCGGACGCCTGCATCCATCTGCAACCTTTTCGACAGATCGCGATGCAACTCCCGATATGTGAAATCCATGTCCACAATGTCATTGACACCGGTTTCCAACAAGAATAGCCGTTAGCCCAACGAAGGCGAATCCAACAATCGCCACACACGCGACGGCCGCGTTTCCAGCCGTAGCCCTTGGGAGGGATGTCATGAAATCGAAGGCATGGACAAAATGTGAAACCAGTCGGCTGGGCTTGATTGCTACCGGTGTCTTTACCGGAATTGCGGCGCTTTCGCTGTCCGCACCGGTGCTTGCCCAGACGGCTGCAGCACCAGCCACCCCCTCCACTCCTCCGCCTGCATCCGGCGCCCCGACGCAGACCGCGCCGACGCAACCTGCAGCTGCCGCTCCGACCTCCATCACCCCCGCCACCGCGCAGGAAATCATCGTCACCGGCTTTCGCCAAAGCGTCGCCACCGCGCTCAACGCCAAGCGGTCGGAGATCGGCGCGGTCGATGTCATCAAGAGCGAGGACATCGCCCAGTTTCCCGACAACAACCTGGCCGAATCGATCCAGCGCATCCCCGGCGTGACGATCACCCGCGCCGCCGGTGAAGGCCGCTCGATCACCGTGCGCGGCCTTGGTCCCGGCTTCACCCGCGTGCGCATCAACGGCATGGAGGCGCAGGCGACTTCGGGCGGTTCGGCTGCGGCAGGCGGCATCAATCTGGGGCGCGGGTTCGACTTCAACGTCTTCGCTTCAGAGCTTTTCAACTCGATCACCGTGCGCAAGACGCAGTCGGCAGACGTCGATGAAGGCTCGCTTGGCGCCACCGTGGACCTTGCCACCGCGCATCCCTTCGACTTCAAGAAGACCACCGCGACGATCTCCGCCGAAGGACAGTACAACGACCTGCGCGGCCGGATCGACCCGCGCCTCGTCGGGCTGTTCTCCACCACCTTTGGCGGCAGCGACTTCGGGCTGCTGGTCTCGGGCGCCTACAGCACCAGCCACAAGTACGAAGACGATCAGGGCGGCGCGGGCGGCTGGGACACGGTGAACACCAACGGCGGCTTCTGCTCGCCCCTGGGCGTCACCCCGACCAACCCGCTGGCCGGCAGCAACGCCTACGGCTCCAGCGCCACCCAGTGCTCGACCGGGGTGGACCGCCTGCCCGGCACCGCCAGCAACATTGCCGCCTACCAGACGGCAGAGGGCAACGGCACCGTCCAGATTCCCCACCTGCCGCGCTACGGACGCATCACCCATGACCAGAAGCGCCTCGGCCTGACCGGGTCGCTGCAATGGCAGCCGAGCAGCCACACGCTCGTCACCTTCGATGCGCTGTTCTCGCAGCTGAAGGAAACCCGGCGCGAGATGTACCTGAACGGCATCTCCTTTGCCCGTTCGCTGTCGAGCAACGGCCTGCCGCAGACCAGCGTGACGGACGCCGAAGTCAACGATGCGGGCGATCTGGTCTACGGCGTGTTCGACAATGTCGACGTGCGCTCAGACGACCGTCTGGTGCAGGACAAGACCACGTTCCAGCAGTACACGCTGAACTTCAAGCAGGACCTGTCGGACACCTTCCACATCACCGGGCTTGCGGGCTATTCGGACTCGAAATACTCGAACCCGGTGGACGTCACCGTGTCGATGGATGCGGTCAATTCGGATAACTACAGCTTCGATTATCGGGGCAACAGCCGCCTGCCGCTGATTACCTATGGCTTCGACGTTACCGATCCCAACGCCTACAGCTTCACCAGCGGCAACTCGCTGGCCCGCGTGCGCCAGTACTATGTCGACAACACCTTCAAGACCGGCGAGCTGAACGGCACGTTCGATATCACGTCCGACTTCCACTTCAACTTCGGCGGGTCGTACAAGCAGTTCGACTTCAAGGCCCAGCGTTTCGACCGCAATGCCGCCGAAACCAACGTGCCCGACCTGCCCGCAGGTACCTCGCTCGCCAGCCTGACCGATACCGTCACCGGCTTCGGCAAGGGCATGAACCTGCCCGCAGGTTCGGCCACCAGCTGGGTCACGCCCGACCCGCAGGCCTTCATCGACGCCTTCGACATCCTTTCCGGTCAGGGCACTTGGACGATGGGTAGCATCGACAATTCGGGCGCGCGGGGCGGCAACCAGAGCGTGACCGAGAAGACGAAGTCCGCCTACGGCCAGTTCACCTTCGATACCGACTTCCTGCCCGTCCATGTCCGCGGCGACGTGGGCATGCGCTATATCGACACGCAGCAGACCGCGCGAGGCTATCAATTGCAATCGGGTAGCGCCGCGCTGGTCTCGGTGCAGAACGACTATCACAAGTGGCTCCCGGCGGTGAACCTGACGGCGGATCTGCAACAGAACCTGCTGCTGCGCTTCGGCGCGGCGCGCGTGCTCGCCCGCCCGAACCTCACCAGCCTGTCACCGGGCGGCACGATCCTGGCGCAGGGCACCAAGAGCATCACGCTGGGCAATCCGCAGCTCGCCCCGATCGAGGCGAGCACTATGGACGTCTCGCTGGAATGGTACTTCGCGCCGCGCTCGATCCTGTCGGTCGCCTACTTCCACAAGAACATCCATACATTCGTGCAGACGCTCACCCGGTCAATCCCGTTCAGCGAGACGGGCCTGCCGGACTCGCTGCTGGATGGCTACCCGACAGTGCCTTCGGACATCTTCACCGTCAGCCAGCCGGTCAACACGCCGGGTGGCCCGCTGGACGGTGTGGAAGTGAACTTCCAGTCGGACCTACCGCTGAATTTCCTCCCGGACGTTCTCAACCACTTCGGCGTTCTGGCGAACTACACCTACGTCACGTCGAAGATCAATTACTGCACAAATTCTGCCTGCTCCACGTCCGTCACGGCGGAACTGACCGGCCTGTCCAAGAACGCCGCCAACGCGACGCTCTATTACGACAACGGCAAGCTCTCGGTGCGCGGATCGGTGGCCTGGCGCAGCGGGTTCCTCACCGGGGTGCCCGGCGGCAACACCGGCAACGACGTCAACGGCACGCATCGCTCGGCCGTGGTCGACGCGCAGCTGACCTACACCTTCAACGATCACCTCAAGCTCAAGCTCGAAGGTCTGAACCTGACCGATACTTTCATCGACCAGTACCAGGACTCCGACCGCGACAGCTCGCTCGACTACGAGCACACCGGCCGCCAGATCAACTTCGGCGTCCAGTACAAGTTCTAAGAGCCCCACTCCCCCTCTCGGCCGGATTCGCAAGAATCCGGCCGGTCTTTTTGCATTTGACGCGTGCGTGCGGCACGTTCGCGAAAGAGCCGAGGAGCCACCCGAATGCCCGCCCGTGTTTCCCCCAAAAAACGCCTTGCCCCTCTCGTTACCGCTCTTCTGAGCGCGAATTGCCTGGCGGGCGCACCAGTTGCACACGCACAGACGGCAAACGTTCCGGCCAGCAACGCACAAACCGGCGACGCTTCCGGCCTGCTGTTCAGCCTTTCCGCCGACAAGGGCACAACAGCGGATATGGCCGCCGGTTCGCCTTCCCCGATCTTCCAGAAGGGCGTGCGCACGATTGCCGACGGTGCTTCAGGCCCGGCGCTCGCGATGGACGACAATCTGACGCTGGCATGGTCGGCTCCGGGCAATATCCACGCGCAGCGCGGCACCGTCTCGTTCCTGTTCCGCCCCGGCAAGCCTCTCGACGAACAACCCTTCCCGATCTTCCGCGTCGGCCGCTCGGACGGTTCGGACTGGGACATGACATGGCTGCGGATCGACTGGAACGGCCATGGCTTCGATGCCTTCGTCACCGATACCGGCATGGCCCGTACGCGCCTCAGCACCACCGTCGCAACCATCCCGCCGCCCGACAGATGGATCGCCGTCACCTTCGCCTGGGACGAGACGAAAGGCGTGACGCTGTGGATCGACGGCCAGCAGGTCGCGACCAAAGCGGCGAGGGCCGATTACGATATGGGCCTGTGGGGCTTCGGCTTCTTCCAGCGCACCGTCTCGCCCTGGCAGGTGCAGAGCGCTTACAACTTCCTGCGTTCGGGCGACATCGACGAACTGCGCATTTACGATCATGCACTGGATGACGCCGAAGTGGCCGCGCTGGCGAAAGGGCAGGCGCCGAACGTCGCTGCCCTGCCTGCCCGCACGCTGGCCGATCCGGCGACACGCGGCGAGTGGGCGCTGCGCCACGGTTGGGCCAACGTCACCGGGCCTATCGACTACGACAAAGGCCCGGTCATCGCCGTGCGCAAGGTCGAGTTCGCCGATACCCGCGACCAGAAGGAAAAGATGCTGCGCGGCGCCGACGGCATTCGCGAGACGACATGGCCGGGCGTCTACAACCGCTCGACCCTGCCGGGGCGCGACGACTATTTCGAGCTGCCGGACTGGGACGTTTACTCGACCGGCGGCAGCGCCTACACGCTGGCGCTGCCCGGCGAAGACTGGAACCATATCGAGATCACCGGGCCTGCCTATGGCACGCTCGACTGGTCAGGCGACGGTGCGAAGAGTGAAACCGTGCTGCGCCGCGCGCAGGGTTTTGAGCAGACCTCGACGCAGCTTGGCGGCACGCGTCACGGCGGCACGCTCACCTTCCGCAACCTCGCGCCCGAAACGCCGATACAGGAAATCGGAGCCTACGATATCCGCGCCATCGACGCCCCGCCGCAAGGCATCGCCACGCTGACCTACGCGCTGACGCCCGAGGCCAGTCCCGAAGGCTACGCCAGCCTCAAGCCGCTCACCGACTTCATCACGGGGCGCTATCCGACGGACGAGCGCACGGTTGTCGTCGCACTGCCCGAAGGCGCGCCGCTGGTCCCCGCCGATGCGGCGGTACGCGCCCGTTTCCCCATCGCCAGCGGCAAGGCACTCCCCGAAGTGCGCGTGCTGATCCCCGCGACCTTCCGCGATCAGCCCGCCGGCGAAACCGCACGGCGCTTTTCCTACGGCTGGGAGAACCTCGACGGCGGGCTCGACGGGCTGGTGCTGCGCCTGCACGCGCTCGGCCTGAAACCGGAGAAGGATGGGCTTGTGCCGTTCACGGTGCGTGTCCACGATCCGCTCTGGCCCGAACGCGATCTGCTCGACGTGACCGTGCGGATCGATCCGGGCAAGCCCCAGACGCTGTGGCTCGACACCCGCGACCGCATCCTGCGCCCTGAAGACAGCCTCTCGCTCTCGCTCGCCAGCGCCGATCCCGATTTCGATGCCGCGAGGCTGAAAGGCGCGAGCGTCTCGCTGGTGTTCAAGCCGCGCGAGGCGGCACTAGCCGAACATGAAGCCGACCGTCTGGAACAGGCGCGCGATGAACTCGCCTGGCTGGTCGAGGAACAGCCCTCTACCCGCCTCTACCCCGTCTGGAATCGTTTCGAGCGCGATGTGTCCGACGTGCTGCGCGTCGCGCCCGAAAACCGCGAAGCCCGCGCGCTGTGGAACGAGAAGAACCCCGAACAGCCCTACTGGCAGGTCGATCTTGCGCCGCCGCCGGATGCGAAGACCCCGCTCTGGGCCTGGCGTCAGGTGCAGGATCTGGCGCTTTACCGCCAGTTCGTGGACTGGTGGATCGACCACCGCCAGCTGCCCTCCGGCGTCCCCGGAGCCGGCGAACTGGGCGGGGGGCTTTCCGACGACACCGATCTCGTCAACCAGTGGGTCGGCCTTGCGCTGATGGGCGTGGAACCCGATCGCCTGCGCGCCTCGCAGCGTGCCGTGCTCGATGCGACGCATGAAAACGGCATGTGGAACAACGGCTTGAGCCATATCATGGCCGACCAGTTGCACAGCTATGAAGAGGGCATCAATACCCTCGCGCAGGCGATGATGCTCGATCGCGGGAACCCGCAGCTGATCGAGCAGGCCATGGCCACCGCACGGCGCTATCCCGATCTCATCCGCACCAATCCCGCAGGGCACCTGCATTTCGCCACCGCCTTCTTCAACGGCAGCCGGATGTTCACCAAGGGGCCGCTGGGCTGGCAATATCCCTACAGCTACCTCGTCACCCATCCCGGTATGCTGCTGGTCGACTGGAACGGCGCGCCGCAGGTGAAGTCGCTGCTGATGCACTCGCTCGACGATTGGCTGACCCATGGAAAGCAGGACAGTCAGGGCCACTGGATCTACCCGCAGGAGATCGAGTGGGCGACCGACAAGACACGCGGCACCGGCGTCTCCAGCGCGATCCACAGCTTCTGGGCGGCATGGCGCTGGACCGGCGATCCGAAATACCTGCGCCCGATCGAGCCCAAGGGCCTCGCCGCAGGCTCGCTCAACATGCTGTTCGGCGTCAATGCCGATACGCTGGCGCAAGTCCCCGGCGGCCCGGTCCTCGCCGCCGACATCTCTTCCGGCAAGGTCACGACCGACAGCCACGCCTACGATCCCAACCTTGGCACCGTCTCCGATGCGCAGATCGGCAAGTTCGTGCGCTGGCAGGAAACCGGCGATAACAGCCTGCTAGCCGGGCTCTATGCCGACGAGGCAGTCGAGGACATGCACCGCATGTATTACATCACCGAAGCCGAAGCCTGGATCGACCGCGTTGCCGTACCCAGCGACCTGCTCCAGCGCGCCCGCATGGGCGGCGTCGCGCACCTGCGCAACAACTACTACCCCGGCAATCTCGTCAGCTGGCGGTTTGCCGGACCGGACGATGCCGAGAAGGTCGGTATCATGATCCCACACGGCGACCCGAAACACTTCACCGTGACCGCCTACAACATGACCGACGCCCCGATGCATGCCACGATGATCGGCGGCGAACTGGCATCGGGAACATGGGAGGTGCGATCCGGCATCGACTCGAATGGCGACAATCGTGCCGATGCACCGGGAGCACCGCAAACGATCCAGCTGGAGAAGCAGCTCGGCACCGACCTGACCTTCCCCGCGCACCAGACGGTGGTCTACGAATTTACGCTCAAGACCCCCGGCGATAATCCGGCGACCCGACCAGACGTCGGGCTATCGTCACAGGATCTCGCGTGGAAGGACCGTGCCTTGCAAGTCACGGTCCACGGCCTCGGCGCCAAGCCGACACCGGCGGGCGAGGTTACGATCGCCGGACCGGATGGCCGTGTCTGGGGCAAGGCAGCTTTCCCTGCGCTTGCCGCTCCCAGCGACCTCACGCCCAAAACTGCCACAGTATCGCTAAAAATCCCGGCGGAAGCGCCCAACGCAGGGCTGGCGGCCACGCTGCGCCTCGACGGTGACGTTCATGAGATCACCGCCGACAACAACACCGCATCCGTACCCGCACGATGATACGTCGCGTCCTTACAGTACTGACGGCAGCAATGCTCGCCAGTCCCGCTCTCGCGCACAACGTGCGGGAAGAACCGGCGGGTCAGATGGCAGACGGTCGCCCGGTTTCCGCCTGGTTGCTCACAGGCGACCGTCAACACCCGATCCGTGTGCGTATCCTGTCACTTGGCGGGATCATCAACGCGCTGGAGGTGCCCGACCGACACGGACGGATGACCAGCGTTGTCCTCGCGCTGCCATCCATCGCCGCCTACGAGAAACGGCCGAATTTCAGCGCGGTGATCGGGCGCTATGCCAACCGCATCTCGCATGGCGGCGTGACCGTCGACGGACAGTTTCACAAGCTGGCCACCAATGCAGCCGGAGTCATATCGCACGGCGGCTCGGGCGGACTGGGCGCTCAACTCTGGCGAGGGGAAGCCGTGCGCGAATCGGGCCGCGTCGGTGTGCGACTTACCAATATCAGCCCCGATGGATTCAACGGCTTTCCGGGTGAACTCACCACCACCGTCACCTATACGCTCGGCCCCGACCAAACGCTGCGCATCGACTATGCCGCCACCAGCACGCGCGACACCGTGCTCAACCTCACGCACCATGCCTTCTTCAATCTGGCAGGGGCTGGCTCCGGCAGCACCGATGCGCAGTGGCTGCGCGTCTTCGCCGATCACTATACGCCAAACGATGAGCATAACCTGCCGACGGGCGAAGTCCTGCCGGTCTCCGGTGCGCTCGACCTGCGGGGCTGGGCGCGGATCGGTGAGCGTGTCCGCGCGGATGATCCGCAGCTGCGCATGGCCCATGGTTTCGATGTGAACTACGTCCTGAACGGCAGCGAGGCCGCCTTGCCCGTCGCGGCGTGCGCATACGATCCGAACAGCGGTCGCAGTCTGGTGGTCGCGACAGACCAGCCCGGATTACAGGTCTACACCGCCAACGGCTTCGATGGCTCGCTATTGGAGCGTTCCGGCGCGATGCTGCGGCAAGGCGATGCCTTCGCGCTGGAAACGCAGCATTTTCCCGACAGCCCCAATCACCCGAACTTTCCAAGCACACTGCTGCGCGCGAGGCAGACCTTCCGCTCGCGAACCGAGTTCCGTTTCGGCATCGGGCGAAGGGGCGCGAAGGGGCTCCCGGAAATCAGCGGGTGCCAGCCTGGCCCTTTCGCGAAAAAGTACTGATCCCACGCCCGGCGCACACACCGACCACATGCAGAAGCGCCGTTGCGGCGAGCATCGCAATCGCGAAGGTCCAGTGCGATCCGCTGGCTTCCGTCGCATGGGCATAACCGTGAGCAAGCGCGAAGAAGCCCGTGATGGCAGCGGCGAGCGCAAGGTTGATACGCGGGGCGAGAATGGCCCCCAAAGCGAGCAATGGCATCGAGAGAAGGACGATGGTCTCGGCGGGGATCGTGATACCGGTATGACCAACGAGGAAGCCTGCCGCCATCGCGCTCATGAAGGCTGCGGGCAGTGCCCAGATCTTGCCCGGATAGGCGCGCGCGGACCACAGACCGACACAGATCATAGCGGTGAGATGGTCGGCGCCGGTAAAGGGGTGGACGAAGCCTGCCAGCGCGCCGGTGCCAAAGTCATGCCCGGGATGCGCCAGTGCGGGGCTAGCCGCGAGGAGCGGCAGCAGGGCAGCGAGCTTGGGCCAGTGATGCGTGACGGAACGGCTCATGCGATTTTCTCCGGTTTGAAAAGCGGCCGCGCAGGCGGCAGGCGATGCGGCAGGCCACCCTGCTCGACGATCAGGCGAGCAATGGCATCGACGCCCTGATCGGCGCGGATGTTGGTGAAGACGAACGGCTTGTCGCCGCGCATCTTCGCAGCATCGCGGTCCATCACCGACAGGCTGGCGCCGACCAGCGGCGCGAGGTCGATCTTGTTGATGACCAAAAGGTCCGAGCGGGTGATGCCGGGGCCGCCTTTCCTGGGGATCTTGTCTCCCGCCGAGACATCGATCACGTAGATCGTCAGGTCGGCGAGTTCGGGGCTGAAGGTGGCCGCCAGATTGTCCCCACCGCTCTCGATCAGGATCAGGTCGAGATCGGGGAAGCTGCGGTGCAGCCGATCGACCGCGGCGAGGTTCATCGAGGCATCCTCACGGATTGCGGTATGCGGGCAGCCGCCTGTCTCGACGCCGAGGATGCGCTCGGCCTCCAGCGATCCGGCGCGGGTGAGGAACTCGGCATCCTCACGCGTGTAGATATCGTTGGTGATCGCAGCGATCTGGTAGTCGGCGCGGAAGGTGCGGCACAGCGCGTCCATCAGCGCGGTCTTGCCCGAGCCGACCGGGCCGCCGATGCCCACGCGAAGCGGGCCGTTTGTGGAGGTAAGCGTCATGTTCGGAACAGCCTCGTGTACTGGGTTTCGTGGGCCATGCAGCCAAGCTCGGCCATAAGGCTGGCCGAACCCATCTGCGCGAAGGGGTCCTCGTTCGGATCGAGCACTGCGGCTCGCGCGGCCTGTGCCAGCACTTGCGGCTTCAACGCGCGCAGCACCTGCTGGGCATGGGTCTGCCCCAGCGGCACCAGACGCTGCGCCGCCGAGACGAGATTGGCGACGGCGCCGTGCGCGAAGGCGGCCAAGGCTGGTTCAAGCGGGAGATCGGCCTGCGCCATCAGACAGGCACAGGCGACCGGATAGGCCAGTTCATCCTCGGGAACGCCGTCCAGTCCATTTCCTTCCAACATTACGAAGGCTTCAGCCGAGGCGGCGGCACGGGCGATGCGGCGGAACGCCTCGCCTTGCGCGCACGTCTCTAACCTGCGCTCGCCCCCGGTTGCCGCGGCGTGGGCAAGTTCAGCGATGGCGAGCAACGCCGCGCAGTCGCCTACTTTCGCCGCGCGGAAGGCGTGGGCGAAGAGCACCAGATCGCCCCACAGCGGGCCCTGCCCCAGCAGATCGGCGAGCCAGCTTTGGCACGAAGGCGCATCGGTGATGAAGCGTTCCTCCACCGCCCATTCCAGCCCGCCGGAATGGGTATAGGCGCCCACCGGCCAGGCCGGAGACATCCAGCTGAGCAGGTCGAACAGGCCGGCAGCGCTGACTGCGGCGTCTGTCACTGCGTCCGGCCTAAGATCGAGGGCGATGTCAGGCGTGATGGTGGTGATTTCCATGGTCGTGCCCATGATCATGCGCGTGGTCATGACCGTGCGAGTGGCCGCCGCCGGAATAGGCCCCGCCCTCCGGATCGAACGGCGCCTCGATCCGCGTGCAGGTGCCGCCAAGGCCCAGAACCATGTGCTCGATCACATGGTCGTAACGGATGCGCAAGGTGCCGCCCTTCGCGCCGGACACCAGCTGCGTGGGCAGGTGTCGATTGCCCAGATGCCAGGCGATGCGCACCAACGCCGCGCTATCTTCAGCACCGATCTCCAGCAGCGCCTCGGCGGCAGCGCGCACCAGCACCAGTGAGCCGTCCTCGATCCGCAGCCGCTCGCCATCGCGCAAGTGCACGGCGCTCGGCATATCGAGCAGCAGTTGCCGCCCCGCCTCGCTCGTGAGCACGATGCGGCGGCGGTTGCGGCGGTCGAAGTCGAGCAGGACCGAGTCCTCGCAGGGCTCTTCAGACGGTCCGGCTGGTTCGATGGCATGGATGCGACGCATAGGGGCTTGAACCTTCGCGATCAGTAGAGGAAGTAGCGCTGCGCCAGCGGCAGCACGTCGGCAGGCAGGCAGGTGAGCAGTTCGCCGTCGGCGCGCACCTCGTAGGTCTCGGGGTCGACCTCGATAACCGGCAGCGCATCGTTCAGCTTCATGTCTGCCTTGCCGATCCCGCGCACATTGGCGATGGCCACCACCTGCCGCTTGAGGCCAAGGCGCTCCTTTACCCCACCGTCCAGCGCCGCGTGGGAAACGAAGGTGATGCACGAGGCAGCCATGGCCGCGCCGTACTGGCCGAACATCGGCCTTGCGTGGACCGGCTGCGGCGTCGGGATCGAGGCATTGGGATCGCCCATCATCGCCGCCACGATCGTCCCGCCCTTGACGATCAGATCGGGTTTGGCGCCGAAGAAGGTCGGATCCCAGATCACCAGATCGGCCAGCTTGCCCACCTCGACCGAGCCCACCTCATCGGCGAGTCCATGGGCGATCGCCGGGTTGATCGTGTACTTGGCGACATAGCGGCGCGCACGCAGGTTGTCGTGCTGTTCGCCGTCCGTGTCGCTGCCGCTGTCACCGGGAAGCGCGCCGCGCTGCAGCTTCATCTTGTGCGCGGTCTGCCAGGTGCGGGTGATCACCTCGCCCACCCGGCCCATCGCCTGGCTGTCGGACGAGAGCACCGAGAGCGCGCCCATATCATGCAGGACGTCCTCGGCGGCGATCGTCTCCTTGCGGATTCGGCTCTCGGCAAAGGCGATATCCTCGGCGATGCCGGGGTCGAGGTGATGGCACACCATCAGCATATCGAGATGCTCGTCCACGGTGTTGACGGTGAACGGCATCGTCGGGTTGGTGGACGAAGGGATCACGTTTGGCAGCCCCGCCACCTTGATGATATCGGGCGCATGACCGCCCCCTGCGCCCTCGGTGTGGAAGGCGTGGATGGTGCGGCCCTTGAAGGCGGCGATGGTGTCATCCACGAAGCCGCTCTCGTTCAGCGTGTCGGTATGGATCATCACCTGGACGTTCATCGCATCAGCCACGGTCAGACAGCAGTCGATCGAGGCGGGCGTGGTGCCCCAGTCCTCGTGCAGCTTCATCGCGCAGGCGCCTGCCTCGATCTGCTCGACGAGCGCGGCGGGCTCGCTGGCATTGCCCTTGCCCGCGAAGGCCAGGTTCACCGGCAGCCCCTCGGCCGCCATCAGCATGCGCGCGATATGCCAGGGGCCCGGCGTGCAGGTGGTGGCATTGGTGCCGGTCGCAGGCCCGGTGCCGCCGCCCAGCATCGTCGTGATGCCCGAAGCCAGCGCCTCTTCCACCTGCTGCGGGCAGATGAAGTGGATATGCGCATCGATCCCGCCGGCGGTCACGATCTTGCCCTCGCCTGCGATGATCTCGGTGCCGGGACCAATAATGATATCGATGCCGGGCTGGATGTCCGGGTTGCCCGCCTTGCCGATGGCCGCGATGCGCCCATCGCGAAGGCCAATGTCCGCCTTGTAGATGCCGGTCCAGTCCAGGATCACCGCATTGGTGATCACCGTATCCATCGCGCCCGCCTCGCGGGTTCGCTGGCTCTGGCCCATGCCGTCGCGGATGACCTTGCCGCCACCGAACTTGACCTCTTCGCCATAGAGCGTGGCATCGCGCTCGATCATGATCAGCAGCGCGGTATCGCCCAGCCGCAGTCGGTCGCCCACCGTCGGGCCATACATGTCGGCATAGGCCGCGCCGGTCATCGTGAAGGCCATCAGCGCGGGCTCCCTTCATCTACTGTATCCAGCGCTCCCATCACCACGCCCCGAAAGCCGACGATGCGGCGCGTACCCCGCAAGGGCACCAGCGCCACCTCGCGCGACTGGCCCGGCTCGAAGCGGACTGCGGTGCCCGCCGGAATGTCCAGCCGCTGGCCCAACGCTGCATCGCGGTCGAAGGCCAGCGCCGGATTGGTCTCAGCGAAATGGTAATGGCTACCCACCTGCACCGGCCGGTCGCCGGTGTTGGCCACGGTCAACCGCGTCACCACCAGCCCTTCGTTGAGTGTCACTGTACCGGGCGCGGCCAAAGTCTCTCCGGGGATCATGCCTGCTTCTCCCTTCAACGGATCGGGCTGTGGATGGTGACCAGCTTGGTGCCGTCTGGGAAGGTCGCTTCCACCTGCACGTCGGCGATCATCTCGGCGATGCCCTCCATCACCTGCTCGCGCGTGAGCACATGAGCACCCGCTTCCATCAGGTGAGCGACGCTCAATCCGTCGCGCGCGCCTTCGGCCACGAAGTCGCTGATCAGCGCAATCGCTTCGGGATAGTTCAACTTCACCCCGCGCTCCAGCCGCCGCCGCGCCACCATCGCCGCCGTGGCGATCAGCAGCTTGTCCTTTTCTCGGGGGGTCAGACGCATCGCTCAGCAACTCCAGACACGGGGCGGGGGAAGACCTTCGCGCAAGACCTCCAGCGCAAGGGCAAGATCGTGACGCAGCACTGCGCCGTCAGGCGCCAGCAGACGCAGCGCGAGAATACCGTTCCAGCTGCTCGCCGCAACGCGCCCCTGCGCTCGGCTGAGCGCTTGACGTAGCGGGTCGAGCAGCGCGGCAGCATCGGGCGCCAGCCGCAATACCGTAGCGAAAGCACCTGCGCCTGCACCGAGTGCCGGGCGGGCCATCGTCGTGGCGATGTCCCGGCCCAGCGCCCCCCCAAGCTCCAGCGCATCGGCATAGACAAGCCGACCGCCGCGACGGATCCGCCAGGTATCGCGCAAGTGCCCGGTCGCCATCTGCTCGCCCATCGCCGCGCGGCCCAGCACCACCGCCTCGAGGCCCAGGAACCGCGCATCGGGCGCCATCTCCACCTCGATCGAACGTGACAATCGCGCCGCATCGAACAGGATCGTCTCCTGCGGCATCCACGCCGCGTCCGCGCCTGCCGCCAGCGTCAGTCGCGTCGACACCCGCGCACCCACATCCATCGCGCGATAGACCCGCTCCGCCGCCTGCGAGGTAATTGCCGCGCACGCACCCGCACCCCAGCCGATCCGCTGCTCCAGGACATCGCCTTCGGCAAGGCCCCCGGCGGTGTTGATCAGCACCGCCTCCCCCTCGCCAGACCGCATCGTCAGCCGAGGAAGCCGCACCCGTAGACACCCGCTCTGATACATCTCACCCGCGACAGTCCGTTCCCCCAAACAACGGAATGTCAGGCCGAGCGCCCCTCGGCTGCGAACAGCCGAAAGTGCAGAGGCCGTCGTGGTGACCATAGGGAAAGACGCGTTCAGAGGCTCAGCTCACGCCCGGATTACGCTTCTGCACCGGCCCGGGCGGGCTGATCGTTGCACAGTTCGAGGTTGGCAGCTTGCCTGCCAGCAAGGCCAGCGCGAAGGGGATCGAGTCCTTGGCAGACGTATTCACGGTGCTGCCGTGATCCTCGCCGGCATAAGTATGCCATTGCAGGTTCGTGCCCGCCGCGCACATCGCCTTCACCGCGTTGTACTGACCTTGCGTCCCGGCCATGTCATCCGCAAGACCCGTGCCGACGAACAGCGGGCCGGGGATATGCGCATCCTTGAACTCGAAGTTTGCCTCCATCGTCCCATCGATAGGCTGGAGATCGGGCACGAAGACCTGTTCGCCGGTCAGCTTGTTCTGATCGGCCATGTCGAACAGGGCGTGAAGGCACTGCGTGCGCGCGGCCTTGAGCAACGGATAACCTGCAGGCTGGACGAAAGCTGCCGGATCGAGTTCATGGTGCAGCGAACGATCAATCCCAGCGATGCGCAGCATACCAAAGCCGGGATTCATGAAGTGGACATCGGTCATCGCCTTCGACTTTGCGACATAATCTGCATCGTGCGGCGTATCAAAGGTCATGACAAGACCAGTCGCCACAGTCCCCAGCACATTCAGCTGCGGCGCGTAGCTCTTCGCGAGATACGTCGTGCCCAAAGCCGCACCCGAGCCCTGCGATTGACCGACGACGATCACCCGGTTCGCCAGCGTGCCTTTTTCGGCAGCCAGCGCGGCGCGAACACCGTCAAGCACCGAGCGCCCCTCGGAGCGCCAAATCAGGTAGGGATGGACACCCGGCGTGCCGAGCCCCTCGTAATCGCTGGCAACGACCGCAAATCCAGCCTTCAGCCAGCGACCGAGATATTCCGCGTCACGCGCCGACGGCCCGGTCCACGAAGGGGCGCAAGGATCGGCGAAGCCGGTAGTCCCATGCGCCCAGGCCACTACAGGCCAGCCGCCCTTCGGTACCTTGCCCTGCGGTACGAACATCATGCCCGAAACGATGACCGCTCCTCGCCCGACACCACTGGTCGACGAATAGAGGATGCGCATAGCCTTAACGCCCTGGGGCTGCGGGAGGTTCGCCGGCAGCGCTTCCTGACGCAGCAGGTGTCCGGGCGCTCCGATCTTACCGCTCCAACGATAGAAAGGCGAAACACCGCCATCGCCGTCTATATTACCGAGGTCAGTCGTGGCAGCAGCCGGAGCCGCCATCGCTGGCTGCACATTTGGAATAGCTGCAAGCGCAACAGCAGCTAGGGCGATAATCCATTGCTTCATAAGACATTCCATCATTTCGATCCGCCCCGGTCAAGTGTCCCGGGAACACGAAGTCGTCGCCCGGTCAGCCTAACCGCAAAGCAGCGACGATACCTCCCCCGATCCGGCATCGCCCCATTGCGCTGGCGGCAACACCTTTTCACCGAAACACCCATACCCGGCAACGCACCGAAAAGGACACGCCTCGATGCCGGATACGAACCGGCCTTGCCGAACGGCAGGCTCGGCCTATCCTTCCAGTTACTACCAGCAGCAAACAACAAGGTTCGCCAAGTCCATGGCCCAGTCCGCCACGCCCCCTCTTTCCGCCAGTGCCGCAGAAGCGCCCATGCCTCTGCTCAAAGGCAACTGGACGACGGTGGCGATCGTCTATGCCATCGGCCTTGGCAGCATGGCACTCGTCGGCATCCTTTCGCCGCTGGCGCTGACTGTCACGGCATCGCTCGGCGCCCCCAAGGCGGCGATCGGCTTTGCCATTGCCCTGTTCTCGCTTCCCGCGACCATCGTCGCGACAGTAGGCGGGTCACTCGTCGATCGCATCGGCCCTCGCAGAGCGCTGCTGTTGACCTCACCGGTCTTCGTGCTCGCCGACCTCGTGGTCTGGATGGCGCATGACATCTGGCTACTCAACCTAGGCGTGCTGCTCTCCGGTATCGGTTATCTCGGCATCCTCAACGGCGGTGCAGCCATGCTGATCGGCTCGCTCGAAGGCCACGCCCGCACTCGCGCGATGACGCTATGGTCGACCTATGCGCCCACCGGCTTTGCTCTCGGCCTGCTTCTTGCAGCGCCATTCACGCAAGGCGAAGGCTGGCGCGACGCGGTGGCACTGCATGGCGCCTTCATGCTGATCTGCGCGGCCTGCGCCTTTGCGCTGCCCCACGTTCCCGCCATGGTGAAGCACAGCGCCACGGCGCGCGAAAAGCTGGCTGCGCTGTTCGCCGGCCTGCGCCATCCCCCGGTATTCCTGCTGGGTATTGCAATGGCGATGCCGGCGATGATCTCCTACGGCACAAGCCTTGCCGCACCGACCTACCTCGCGAAAGTCCATGGCGTTTCGCTCGCCGCTTCCGCCAGCATCGTCGCCATTGCCAAGATCGTCGCAGTGCTGCTGGGCGGTACTGTCACCGGCGCACTCCTGAGCCGCGAATTCCCACCGCGCCGCCTACTGGCGATGGTCGTCGTGCTCGGCATCGTCGCACAGACGCTCCTGTTCCTGCCGTCGAGCCCGCTCGCGCTCGCCATCTTCGGGCTGATGGCCTGGCTGTTCACTTATGGTGCGGCGACCGGTGTATGCATGGCGACGATGCCCGCGCTGTCGAACAAGGATCTGGGCGGAGGCAGTGTGGCAGGCCTCGTCAACCAGTTCGTCTCACTCGCCTCGCTGCTGACGCCCACCATCTACTTTGCCCTGACGCACTGGACAGCCTATATCGCACTGGCGGTCATCGGGTTGGTCGTGTGCCTGCTGGCCCTGCCGAAATTGAGCAAGGCCGTCTGATCAGACGGCCGTATCGCCACCATCCACCGGCATCATCGCACCGCTGATGTAACTCGCCTCACGCGAAGCCAGAAAACGTATCAGCGCCGCGGCCTCGGCAGCGGAACCGTGACGACGCAAGGGGATACGCCCGTCCACTCGCCCCCGCTCCAACTCGGCATCGGGCACCGTCTGCCAATATCCGCGCGTCAACGGCGTATCGAGCCAGCCGCCGAGCACCGCATTCACCCGCACGCCCTCCGGTCCCAGTTCCGCGGCCAGGCTCCGCACCAGTCCGGCGACGCCTGCCTTGGTAGCCTGATAGGCATGCGTGAACGGCTGCCCCCTCATCGTCGCAGTAGAGGAGATAAAGATTACACTGGCGTTCGGCGAGATACGCAATGCAGGCAAAGCTGCCTGCACGGTCAGGAACGGAAGGCGCAGGTTCACGGCAGAGGCACGGTCCCACATGGCTGCAGTCCATTCGGCAACGGGTGCGCTGGCCATCGCCGAAGCCGCGACGATCACGGTATCGAGCCCGCTTGCATGCGCCAGCGCAGCGGTAACGGCCTGGGCGCCGGTGTCAGTTGACTCCAAGTCTACTGCCTCGAACCGGACCGCATCGGGCAATCCCCCCGGTGCTTCCCCCTCATCCGCCAGCAGTACCCGATCCCCGCCATCTGCGAAGGCGCGCGCCAGTTCGCCGCCGAGCCCGCTTGCGCCGCCGATGATAAGAATACCTGCCATGATGCTCGCGCTTCCTCGATTTTTCGGACCTTGAGTGGCACTGTACGACAGCCAAGTCCCATCGCCGCCTAGGCAACGGGAGAGGCCCAAAAAAGCAACTCTCGGCAACACCCATGGTGCTATTGAAGCCTTCATGACACAGAGCGCCCTGCCCGCGACAGATCTCGATCCCGGTTTCGACACTTCGGACCCGGTCGCGGTGCGCCGCGCGATCCGCTCGGGTACTTTCACCGGCTTTACCAATCTGGTGGCGCGCGGCCATGTGCAAGGCAATCTGGTGGCCGTGCCCGCCAGCCATGCGGACTCCTTCGAGCTTTACTGTCGCTCGAACCCGCAGGCGCTGCCGATCCTCGGCCGCAGCGAGCCCGGATCGCGCGCAATTCCGGCTTTGGGCGCAGACCTCGACATTGCGCGAGATACCGGCGGCTACATGGTGTTTCGCGATGGCGAACTGATCGATACGCCCCGCGATGCCGCGCCGGTATGGCGCGACGATCTTGTGTCGTTCGTGCTGGGCTGCTCGTTCTCGTTCGAGGCGATCCTGCAGAAGGCCGGTGTACGCCTGCGCCATCTCGACGAAGGCAACGTCTCCGCGATGTACGAAACGAGCCGCGAAACCGTGCCGGTCGGGCCGTTCGGCGGCAAACTGATCGTTTCGATGCGCGCGTTATCGCCCGCCGATGCCATCCGCGCGACGATCCTTTCAGCGCAATTCCCGCGTTTTCATGGCGCGCCTGTCTCGCTCGGCTTGCCCGAAGACCTAGGCATTGCGGACCTGACAAAAAGCTATGGCGGCCATGGCCTTACCCGGCTTCATCCCGGCGAACTTCCGGTTTTCTGGGCCTGCGGCGCCACCGGCCAGAACGCCGTGCGCGCTGCATGCCTGCCTTTGTGCATCACCCATTACAAGGCGCACATGGTCGTCACCGACCTGCCGCTTCCCGATTTGAATACGCCCAGCGTTTCCACCAAGGACATGTCCGATGAATGTTGACGAGATCGTTTCGCACTACGACGAGCACGGCTATGTCGTCGTCCCCGGCCTGCTGCAAGGCCCGGTGCTCGACAAGCTGCGCGCGCTGACCGACGATGTCGCCACGCGCGCCGCAGCAGTCGAAGCGGACGACGCGTGGTTCGATTTCGACACCGACGCGGCCGGCCAGCGCACGATCCAGCGTATCAAGAAGCCCAACCGCATCGATCCCTATTATGCCGAGCAGGCCGGAAACCCGCAGATTCTCGAAATTCTCACGCGGATCATCGGCGATCTGGTGCGTCTGTCGCACACCAAGATCAACATGAAATCCGCCAACGGCGGCGCCGCGCTGGAGTGGCATCAGGACTGGGCTTTCGCGCCGCACACCAACATGTCGACCTGCGTCGCCTCGATCATGCTCGATGGCGCCTCCGCCGCGAACGGCGCGATGCAGGTGATCCCCGGCAGCCACAAGCAGCCCCTGCTCGATCACCATGACGAAGAAGGGTTTTTCTGCGGCGCGGTGGACATCGATCAGGTGGACCTGTCGAAAGCGGTGCTGCTCGAAGGGCCTCCGGGGACCGTCAGCTTCCATCATCCGATGACGCTGCACGGATCGAGCGTGAACCGTTCGGGCGATCCGCGCCGTATCCTGTTCTACGAATATGCTGCCAGTGACGCATTTCCGCTGTTCTACAAGGTGGACTGGGACGAATACGAATCGCGCCTTGTTACCGGCGGTTCGACCACGGGTGTTCGCTTCGAGGACAACTATGTGAAGCTGCCATTCCCTTCGCGCGCGGGCAGTTCGATCTACAAGATCCAGGCCGGGTCCAAGCGCAAGTTTTTCGCGGACGCACAGTGAGTTACGCCTCCGAAGCAGTACGCCCGGTCGCCTTCGTCACCGGCGCCAGCGCAGGCACCGGACGCGAGATCGCGCTGGCGCTGGGCGCGGCGGGCTATGACCTCGCCATGGTTGCGCGGCGCACGGTGGAGATGGAAGCCGTGGCCGAGACGGTGCGGGCGCAGGGGCGTCGCGCACTGGTGTTGACCGCCGATGTGCGCGACGCACAAGCGCTTGAAACTGCGCTGGATTCCTTCCTCGATTGGTCGCAAGGCCGGGTCGATGTGGTGGTGAACGCCGCCGGCTACACCGGGCCGCTCTCGCCCGAAATCGGCGACTTCTCGATCGACGAATTCGACAGCACCGTGGCGACGAACTTGCGTGCGCCATTCATCGTACTCTCGCGCCTGCTGCCGATTATGCGCGCGGTGAAGGCGGGACGCATCGTGAATATCGGCGGAAATCATGGCATTAGAGGGCGCGCCGGACGCTCCAGCTACTCCGCATCGAAGTGGGGCCTGCGCGGCCTGTCGCGCAGCGCGGCGCTGGAGGCGGGGCCGGACGGCGTGACAGTGAACTACATCGCGCCCGGCCCGATCGCGGTGCCGCGCATGAAGGAAAACTGGCGCAAACTCGCGGTTTCGCGCGGTCTTTCCGAGGAAGAGGCGCTCAAGCTCTACGTCGCCGACATGGGCATTCCGCTGGGCCGCCCCAGCGAGATGGAGGACATCGTCGCCATGGTGCTTTACCTCGTTGGTGAGGGCGGCCGCAATGTCACCGGACAGGAACTGGTGGTCGACGGCGGCGCCACGCTGTAGCGCGTGATTGCACCGGGATGCACGTATTCGCAACCGGTGCAACACACTTGAAACAGCCCGAATTCCTTGGCTTTTCACCTCTTCAGGTGCATATCGTCCCTGTAAAAGAGGACGAAAAGCCATGACCGAGTCTGCGCAGACTGAAACGGGCCTAGAAGAGGCTAAAGGGGGTCTAGAGGGGGGCAAGACCGACCTGGAGGGTATCGGCGACTACGCAGGCCCGGCAGGCGGATGGGGCGCCCTGCGCGCCGTCGCCAAAACCGTTCGCCAGCAGATGAAGGCCAGCCCGGACACCCGCGCGCTGCTCCAGATGAACCAGCCGGACGGGTTCGACTGCCCCGGTTGCGCCTGGCCCGACCCGCGCCATACCTCCAGCTTCGAGTTCTGCGAGAACGGTGCCAAGGCGGTGACCTGGGAAGCCACCGTCAAGCGCGTCGATCCCGATTTCTTCGCGCAGCACACCGCCTCCGAACTGTGGGAGTGGAGCGACCACAAGCTGGAGGACGCCGGACGCCTGACCGAACCCCTCGCCTACGATGCCGTGACCGACCGCTTCGTCGCCATCAGCTGGGACGAGGCCTTCGCGCGCGCCGGGGCCGTGCTGCAGTCGCTCGACCATGCCGACCGTGCCGAGTTCTACTGCTCGGGCCGCGCCTCGAACGAATCCGCGTTCCTCTACCAGCTGTTCGCGCGCGAGTTCGGGACCAACAACTTCCCCGACTGCTCGAACATGTGCCACGAGGCGACCAGCGTCGGCCTGCCCAAGTCGATCGGCATCGGCAAGGGCACGGTTACGCTGGAGGACTTCGACCACGCCGACGCAATCTTCTGCATCGGCCACAACCCCGGCACCAACCATCCGCGCATGCTCGGCACGCTGGCCGAAGCCTCGCGCCGGGGCGTGCCGATCGTCGTTGCCAACCCGATGCGCGAGCGCGGGCTGGAGCGCTTCAAGTCGCCCCAGCACCCCAGCGAGATGCTCTCGCCCAAATCGACACAGCTCGCCTCCGCCTATCATCAGGTGCGGATCGGCGGCGACATGGCAATGCTGAAGGGCATGATGAAGCTGGTGATCGCCGCCGACGCGCTCGACCACGCGTTCATCGCCCAGCACACCGAGCACTTCGAAGCGGTGAAGGCCGATATCGAGGCGACCTCGTGGGACTGGATCGAGACCACCTCGGGCCTGCCGCGCGATGCCATCGAGGATATGGCGAACGTCTACATGGCGGCAGAACGCGTGATCGTGTGCTACGGCATGGGCATCACCCAGCACCACACCGGCACCGACAACGTGCAGGCCATCGCCAACCTGCTTTTGCTGCGCGGCCAGTTCGGCAAGCCCGGCGCCGGGATCTGCCCGCTTCGCGGCCATTCCAACGTGCAGGGCGACCGCACCGTGGGCATCACCGAAATCCCGACCGAAGCGATGCTCTCGCGGCTCGATGCCGCTTACGGCATCTCCTCGCCGCGCAAGCACGGGCACAATGCCGTGGAAGCCTTCGCCGCGATGCGCGCCGGGGAATCGAAAGCGCTGCTCTCGCTCGGCGGCAATCTTGCCGTTGCCATGCCCGATCCCGAGGCGTGCTTCGAGGCCGTCCGTAGCCTCGATCTGTCAGTGAACATCGTCACCAAGTTCAACCGCACCTGCCTGCTCACCGCGAAGGAAACGCTGGTGCTGCCCTGCCTCGGCCGCACCGAACTGGACGTGCAGGCAGGCGGCCCGCAGGCGGTGACGGTGGAAGATTCGATGTCGATGGTCCATGCCTCGCGCGGGAAGCTGAAGGCACCGGGGCCGCACGTCCGTTCGGAACCGGCGATCATCGCCGGGCTCGCCAAGGCGGCGCTGCCTGCCACCAAGGTCGACTGGGATGCCATGGTCGCCAATTACGACCGCATCCGCGACGGGATCGAGGCGGTCTATCCCGATTTCCGCGACTTCAACGCCCGCATCCGCACGCCCGGCGGCTTCCGCCTGACCGTGGGGCCGAGCAACCGCGTCTGGGCGACGCCCAGCGGCAAGGCGCAGTTCATCGCCCACCCCCGCGAGGCGAGCAAGACACTGCCGCCGATGCTGCTCACCACGATCCGCAGCCACGACCAGTACAACACCACGATCTACGGTCTGGACGATCGCTATCGCGGCGTCACCGGGCGGCGCGACGTGATTTTCGCCAATGAGGTCGACATGGCGACGCTCGGCCTTGCCCATGGCGAGAAGGTCGATCTGGAAACGCCTTCAGGCCGTACACTGAAGGGCTTCACGGTGATCCGCCACGCCATCGCGCGCGGCTCGCTGGCGGCGTATTACCCGGAAGCGAACTGCCTCGTCCCGCTCGAAGAGCACGATGCGGCCAGCGGTACGCCTGCCTACAAGTCGATCCCCGTCACGATGCGCGCGGCGGGGTAAGGTTCAAGCAGTTCTGCCGCCAGAAGGAGCAATAAGTCCCCCTTCCGTTCGTGTCGAGCACGCTGCTTGAGCGTGTCTCGACTACGCTCGACACGAACGGAAGGGGCTCCATGTGCCCGAACCGCCGTCACGCCTCGGGTAATGTTCCGGTCTGGCGAAGCGCCTCGCCCAGCGCGAGCGCCGCCGAGGTCGCGAGATTGAGCGAGCGTACTTCGGCGCGCAGCGGAATCCGCACGCGCGCATCGCAGACGGCGGCGACGCTTTCGGGCACGCCTGCGCTTTCCTTGCCGAACAGCAGCACGTCATCGGGGCGGAATTCGAAATCGTAAGCCGAAACGCTGCCTTTGGTGGTGAACAGCACCAACCGCTGGCCCGGTGCGGTCTGGCGGAAAGCCTCAAACCCGGTGTGGCGCGTGATCTCCACATGATCGATATAGTCCATCGCGGTGCGACGCACCCGGCGGTCGTCCCAGGCAAAGCCCATCGGCTCGATCAGGTCGATATGCGTGCCGAAGCAGGCGCCAAGCCGCAGGACGGCGCCGACGTTACCGGCGATCTCGGGTTCGTAAAGAGCGATGCGCATGGCCATGCTGCTAGGCGGGCACGGAAGACGCGGCAAGGGGTTCGTCGAATACCACCTGTCCCAGCCTGCGCTTCACGGATGGCGGGACAGCGGGCGGTCACGACACAAAAAACGGGGCCAAACGAAAACGGGGCAGGCCAAGGCCCACCCCGTCTCCCGGTCGCGATGCGCCGCGACCGTATATCTCAAAGCGTCCGGCCTCAGATCCCGTCGGCAGCCTTGCTGACGAGCACGTTCACCGCGACGCGGCGGTTTTCCGCCTTGCCCTGATCGGTGTCGTTGCTGGCAACCGGATCGGCCATCGACATGCCGGTGGGGGTCAGCATGCGATAGGGCTTCCAGTGGCAGGCCTGCTGCAGGAAGTTCACCACGCGCGTCGCACGCTTTTCGCTGAGCGCCTGGTTCAGGTCTTCGCCGCCGGTCGAGTCGGTGTAACCGACCACCAGAAGCAGGGCGTTGTCGACGCCATCGGCCTGCTGCGCGGTCTGACACAGCGCGGCCTTGGCTTCGGGCGAGAGGTCGGACCTGCCGGTGTCGAAGTTCACGTTGACCGTGCTCTTGACGTTGTACTTGTCGATATCGCCCACGCGGCCGCGCAGCGCCTCGGTGGCGGCGGTCTGCTCGGCGAAGCCCTGCGCCGTGCCGGTGCGGATCATCGAGGCGGTCCTGATGTCCTTGTTCTGGGTCTTGATCTCGGTGGCGACCAGATCGCCACCGCCCTGCATGGTCTTGATGCTGACCGGCAGGCCGTTCATCAGCGCGTCGCCTGCCAGCTTCTTGTTGCCAAGGCCCAGGAAGCCGCCCTTGCCGCTGATGCGGGTGCTGTCGTTGACAGCAATGATGGTGCTCTGGCCGTTGGCCGACGTCACCTGGATGCGATCGCCCTTGCGCGCCGAGATGATGCCCTCGACTTCGGGGCCTTGCGTCATCTGCGAGGCGTCGGCGGGGGCATCGCCGGGGCGCTGGCCATAGACCGTGGCGGCAACGTCGGCCTCGGCCGGATCGCTCGGGCGGTCCTGTGCCTGCACGGCAATACTGGCCGATGCGGCGGTGGTCATCAGTGCGGCCAGAAGAAATACTTTCGAACGCTTGGAAATGACAGTCATTGCGCGACTCCTTCAAACTCGTGTGTCGGGCCTGCGGGATCGCAGCTTCTCGTCCGACCGCCGCTGCCGGGATGGCGAGCGCGGCGACCGGAGCCCCCTTGGGTTCATGGTTTGGGCAACGACAATGCTGCACCTGAACGCCTTGGAAGACCTGACTGTTCAGAAATACCTTGCGGCTGGATGAACGCACACGACAAGATGGGTCTCAGTGCAGATGGTTCGAGAACATCTTGCGACGAACCGAAGTGGACCATGCTGCACAAACGGATATTTACGCATTTGCAGTATTACTCAAGCCGATCGGGACAAAGCGCCCTTGCAGACGGACAACTGCTGTAAAATCGCGTAATTTTTGCGTCGGTAATGGAGCATGATTCGCCTGACAGACTTATTAAGCAGTCTATTCTTGCGACATCTTCACCTCTGCTTGCGATGAACCGAAGGAATGGCGCGGAACAAAGGATTACGGGGCTTTTGGCGCCCCCCATCTCCCCTAGCCGACACCCTAACCGCCCCCCTGACCGACCAGCGCGCGCTTCAGGGCGGCGAGCTTCGAATCGGTGAATCGGCGCGCCAGATCGGTCTGCGCGGCGATTCCATCGAAGGCATGATACGCGCCGGGGACGACGTTCAGCGTCACCGGGATACCGGTATCGGCCAGGCGGCGGGCATATTCGATGTCCTCGTCGGCAAAGAGATCGATCGCGCCCACGCCGATGAAGGCGGGCGGCAGCCCCGCCAGATCGCGCGTGCGCGCCGGCACGCCGCGTACCGGCACGTTCGCGCCGCCGGGTTTCATCCCCAGGAAAGCCTCCCAGCCATAGCGGTTGTAGGCAGGCGTCCAGATCAGATGGCCCATGGTGGGCGGCACCGCGCGGCTCGATCCGGTGCGGTCGTCGAGCATGGGGTAGACGAGGCACTGGAACGCCAGCGGCACTTCGCCCCGATCACGCGCGGTGATCGCCAGCAGCGCGGCATGGCCACCGCCCGCGCTCTCGCCCATCACCGCAATGCGCGCCGGATCGACGCCGAGGCTGGCGGCATTGTCGTGCAGCCATTTGAGACCGGTATAGTTGTCCTCGATCGAGCCCACATACGTCGTCTCGGGCGCGAGCCGATACTCCACCGTTACGATGGTGCAGTCGAACGCATCGCACACCGCCTGCAGGCCCGGCACCGAACGCGCCGCCGATCCCATGACATAGCCGCCACCGTGGGTGTGGAGGATCGCCGGGCGCTTCTGCCCCGGTTGCCCCGCATTGATGACATAAACCGTCACCTCACCGCCGCCTGCCTTGGTAGGCCGTGGCAGGCTTTTCATCTCGACCGGATACTTGCCCTGGGATGGCCGCGCGATGCCGGGGCTGCCGCGCCACTTCGCCAGGCTGGCGGCAGAGAGCGGTGGCCGGGCGGCGACTTCGCGACCCAGCGCCTCGATCGCCGGGCGCAGTTCGGGCGCGACCAGATCGAACCGCAGATCGGCGTCGGAGGCGGCTGGCGTCGCCGCCAGCGCGCGCGCCAGGGGGCCGGGCAAGGCCGCCATAAGACCGCCCGCACCCCAAAGGCCAGCGCTGCGCAAAATGTCCCTACGATTCATAACCCCTCCAGGAATCCGCTTTATGGAACGGCGTACCACCTGCGAGAACCAGCTTCAATTTCGAGTTTGTTTTGCGCATTATCCACAATTGCCCTGAGGCAGAGAAAAACCAATTCGCAAGCGCTCAGCCTTAGCCTTGGCGTCATGGAAAACCCTGCTTTTTGCTCACCCTTCGCCCTTCGCGACAGCGGGCGCCGCGCGCACCGATCGCGTTTCCGCAACCTTGCCGCCGTGCTCGCACTGGGCGCCGCGGCAATCATCCCGCTGTCTGCACAAGCCGCGACGGCCACCGATCCGATGGCGGTCACCGCCTCGGTGATCTCCGCCTGCATCATCGATGCCGCCGACCTGCCCTTCGGCAACTACGATCCGACCTCGGCCACGCCCAAGGACATGAACACCACGATCACCGTCACCTGCACCGTGGGCACGCCCTTCACGGTGGGCCTGAACGCAGGCAGCACCAGCGGCGCCACCGTGACGACGCGCCAGATGGCGAACGGCGCTAACCGCCTCGGCTATGCGCTCTACAGCGACACCGGGCACGCCACCAACTGGGGCAACACCTCCGGCACCGACACGCCCGCACAGGCGACCGCCACGGCAACCTCCACCGTCATGACCGTCTACGGTCGCATCGCCGCGCGCCAGAACGTGCCTGCGGGCAACTACACGGACAATGTCACGGCAACGGTCTATTATTGAGATGCCCGCCGCCCTGACTTCGCTGGGCAGGGCGGGCATGATCGCCGCTTGCCTTGCGCTGTCGGGGGCATTTCCCGTCGCTCCAGCGAGAGCAAGCAGCCTGCGCGTCACACCGATCCGCGTGACGATGCCCCCCGACCGGCGCTTTTGCAGCCTCACTCTGGCCAATGACGGCGATGCACCCGTCAGCGTCCAGATCCGCGGCTACGACTGGGACCGGAGCGAGGACGGAGAGGATATCCTGACCGAAAGCGGCGCGATCCGGGTCAATCCCGGCATCGTCACGCTTCCTGCGCATGGTGCGCAGTTGATCCGCTGTGCCGTCCCCGAAAAAACATCGTCGGAAACGAAAACGTCGCCGATGGAACAGGCCCCGCCCGTAGAACAAGCCTGGCGGCTGGTATTCGATGAACTCCCTCCGCCTGCCGGGCTGACCCCCGGCGGCACGATCCTGACGCTGCTGCGCATCAGCGTGCCCGTGTTCCGGGGCGCGCCGGGGCTTGCCCCCCATGTGATCTGGTCGCAGCAGGATACGGCCGATGGTCGCCCTGCGCTGGTGCTGGATAACACCGGCAGCGCCCATGCGCAGATCCGCAGCATAAATATCACCACCGATCCTGCCGTCGCAGCACCGCAAGCCTACGAACAGGGGTTTTATCTTCTTCCAAAAGGACGGCTGGTGATACCGCTGCCTGCTGGTTTTGCTGCGCCGCATTCGGCGCGGATCACCGGCGTTACGGTACAGAGCCCGGAGGGCCCGCTCACCGTGGTCCCCGCCCGCTGAGCCGGGCCCCGTGTGGAGGTGGCCCTCTTCGCTACTCCCTCACGCCGGGTCGGGCGGGCGACCATCCTGCACCGGGGCGCGGCATCGGGCGTTCTATGCATCGCCCTTGCGGCATTCCCGAGCGCCGTGCGTGCCGATCCGGCTCCAGCGGCGACTTCACGAACCGAATGCACGGCGCCTGCGCTGGCCAATGCCCAACCGATGCCGGTCAGCGTGGTCCTCAACGGTGCGCACCAGCCCGAACCGGCGCTGGCCTTCCAGGCTGGCGACTGCCTCTATCTGCGCCTTGCCGATGCCCGCGGACTGGGCCTTGAGCCAGCACCCGATGCACCGATCATGAGCGTGGAAGGCGAACCCTATCTGACACTGGGCGCAAAGGCCGGGTTGCCGGTTTCCGCGCATCTCCTTGACGACGGCACGCTGGACATCACCGCGTCCGCCACCGCTTTCGCTGCCCGCCATCTTGGCGATGTCGACCATGCCGTCGCGCTGTCGCCGGTCATCCCGGCGATCTTTCTGGATTACGACATCGACGTTCTGCACGATGCAGGCGGCACGCGTGCCACCGCACTGCTGGAGGGTACGGTCTCGGGAGCGTGGGGAGCCTTTTCGACAAGCGGCATTGTGGCAGGTGGGCTTGAAACGGGTGGGCGGGGCGTCGGAACTGCGCAAACGGTCCGGCTGGACAGCAGCTGGGTGCGCGACTTTCCCGCCCAGCGCCTGAGGCTCGTGCTGGGCGATACCCTGACGCGCGGCTCGTCCTGGACCGGACCGGCGCGCATCGCAGGGATACGTCTGGGCACGGAATTCTCGCTTGCCCCTGAGTGGCTGACCTGGCCTCTTCCCGAGCTAGCGGGAAGTTCGGTGCTGCCCTCCACGCTGGAGCTTGTCGCCCAGCAGGACCGGCGCGACATCCCGCTTGCCCCCGGCGATTTCACCTATGCCTGGCGTCCGCAATTCAGCGGCGCGGGCACGGTGACGATGACCCTGCGCGACATATCGGGCGCGGTGCGGACGGTAACGCGCAGCTACTACGCCTCTCAGGGGCTGTTGCGGCCCGGCCTGATCGACTTTTCGGTCGAGACAGGCGCGCTGCGCCGAAACTATGGCGTCTCCAGCTTCGATTACGGGGCGCTGATGGCGGGCGCCACGTTGCGCCGGGGCATGACCGATCACCTGACGCTGGAAGCCCGGATCGAGGGCGGTGACGGGGTAGTCATGGGCAGCGCGGGAGGCACGATCCTCATCGCGGACTTTCTCGAAGTAAACCTTGGGGGTGCCCTGTCGCGTGGGCCCCTCGGCGAGGGCCATCTCGCCCAGATACAGGCGCAGCGGTTGACGCAAAGCTATTCGCTCACCGCCAGCTATCGACTGCGCAGCGCACAATTCCGGCAGGTGGGTGAAGTTCTCCTGCCCGGAAGCGGTGCCAGTCGCGAACTTGCGCTTTCCGGCAGCCTTGCCCTGGGTCGTGGCGGCAGCGTGACCGCCGGCTATCTCCGTGTCGGCCAGGGCGCATCGCGCTATGCCATCGCCTCGCTGGGCTGGAGCGGCAACTGGCGCAAGGCCTATGTCTCGCTCGGCGCCCAGCGCACGATACGAAGCACAAGCGATGGCGGTAGCGACACCAGCCTGATCGCCGGGCTCACCGTGCCGCTCGGCGGTGGACGCAACATCAGCCTTTCGGCAGACCGCAGCCGCAGCGTCGCCGCGATCGACCGCAGCCCACCGGGCAATCTCGGCCTCGGCTATCATCTGGCAGGCGGATACGAGCAGAGCATGGGGCCGACACTCGACGGGCAAGTGCAATGGCGGACGCGGGTGGGAGAGGTCGACGTTGCCGGACTCTACCGCGACGGGGCGGCATCGGCCCGGATCGAACTACGCGGCGGCCTTGTCGCAGCGGGTGGAACCATCAGCGCCACTCCGCGTATCGAAGACGCGCTCGCGGTCGTGGACGTCGCTTCGGATGCGCGCGTGGAGGTCATGGTCGAAAACCGCCCGACCGGTTCCAGCACCGACAAGCACCACGGCGCCATCGTCACCGGACTTCAGGCCTATTCGCCCAACCACATCTCAATAGATCCCGACCAGCAGCCACTGGAAGACACGATCGATACCGCCGAAAAGGTCGTAACCCCCGGCTGGCGACAGGCGGCCCGCGTCACGTTCGGCGAACAGGGCAGTGCGCCGGTTCGCCTGCGCGTACGCGATTCTTCCGGCGCCGCTCTGCCAGTGGGACTGTCGGTATTCCTCACCGGGACAGGGACAGGCGCGATAACGGTGACAGGCCACGACGGGGAAGTTTTCCTCGCCTCCTACCCGCCCCCGAACACCACATTGCGCATCGCCGGGGCGACCCAGGGCGCCTGCCTCGTGCCCCTGCCCGACCATGCTCCGGCAGGGACACTGGCCAGGCCGCTGATCTTGACCTGCCGCCCCGACATCCGGAGTCCCTCCCCATGATCGCGAGACTCCCTTTTGCTGCCATACTCCGCCCCATCCCCCGCGCCGGGATCGTTCGGGCGATGCTGGCAACGTGCGCACTGCTTCTGCCCGCGCAGACCGCACAGGCACAAGTCACGGTATGCCTTTTGTGTTCGTGCGGCGTAACCTCGACCGGGCTCGCTTTCGGAAACTACGACGCCGGCGCCTCTGCTCCTCGCGATGTCAACGCAACCGTTACGGTAAACTGCACCTCGCTTGCCCAGATCAACGGCGGTGCGGTGATTTCGCTCAGCGGCGGCGGATCGGGCAATCCCGCCGCGCGGCGCATGGTCAAGGGGGCGGACACGCTGACCTACCAGATCTACAGCAATACGGCGCGGACAACGGTGTGGGGCAACGGCCCCGGCGGCACCTCCACCGTTACGGTGTCGCTGACCGGGCTGCTTTCATCCAGCGCGAGCGCGACCGCCTATGGCCGCATCCCCGCGCACCAGTTCGTGCGTGCCGGGGCCTACACCGACACGGTCACGATCACCGTCACGTATTGAATGCCACGACACACCGTGCAGAAACACTTTGTCATGCACGAGACCATCTGCGGACACGGGCACGCCGCTATCAGGAGGGCAACAGACACAGTCCCCTGGAGTGAACCTCATGTCCCTGCTTGCCTTCGTTGCCGTTGCCATTTCGCCCGCCCTGCCCGTCACCGCCCAGCCCGTCACCGCCCTGCCGGTGCTTCCCGCCACTGCAGGCTACGGCTGTGTTGTTCATGACAACGGCACCAAGGCCGCCTGCCCCGCCTCTCCCTACCGCGTCGCGCAGGGCAAGGGCATGACCGCCCCCACCCGCACCCACAAGGCAAAGACGCAGGCCGGCCCGACCCCGGTCTGCCACCCGGACCCGATGAAGGGCCGCGCCTGCCGCCATCATGAAGCTCAGCGCGAGGATGCGACCCTCGAGGCGACCGCCGTCGCCGTTCGCTGACACCCTGCCGGGCGGGGTCGACAGTACTCCCGTTCCCTGAAAGCCCCGTCCGGCATCCCTTTTTTTCCGATATAACGGCGGCCCCCACCTCTTCATGACTTCCCCCCGTATCCTGCTCGTCGAGGACGATCACGCCCTCCGTTCCCTCACTGCCCGTGCGCTGCGTCAGGACGGTTTCGAGGTCTGCACCGCCGAAACAGGCGCCAAGATGTGGACCCTCTGGCGAGAGGAGAATCCCAGCCTTCTCGTGCTGGACGTCATGCTTCCCGACGCCAACGGCTTCGATCTGTTCCGGCAGTTGCGCCGGGAAAGCGAAGTGCCGGTGATCTTCGTGAGCGCGCGAGGCACGGAAAGCGACCGCGTTCTCGGGCTCGAACTGGGCGCCGACGACTATCTCCCCAAGCCCTACAGCACACGCGAATTGTCCGCGCGCGTAGGGGCCGTGCTGCGCCGTGGTCGCACGCGTCCGGGCGAAGCAGGCCCCGCCGAACCTTCCAGCAGCGACACGATCACGTTCGAGGGCTGGACCGTCAGTCTGGCACGGCGCGAACTGCGATCGCCCACGAACGCGATCGTCGATCTGACCGGTGCCGAGTTCGACCTGCTGGCCACGTTCCTTTCCCACCCTCAGCGCGTTCTCGGGCGCGAGCGACTGCTCGAACTTTCGCGCGACCGGCTTTCCGACCAGTCCGATCGCAGCATCGACGTGCTGGTCAGCCGCCTGCGCCGCAAGTTGCGCAGCGGCGAGGCCGAAGCCGTCATCACCACCGTGCGCGGCGTCGGCTACATGTTCCGTGCCGAGGTGGAACGCGCCTGACCCCTTTGCCGCCCTTCTCCCGCCCCCCTTCCGCCGACCGTCGCCTTTGTCCTCAATCCGCTCCAGACACGCGAATTGAGGACATTTGCTGTCGCCGTCCGACGCCACCACGCAGCAATCCATCCCAAAGTTTCCTCGGGAAACATTTTGTCACGTTCGGGCAAAGGCCGGGACACCACCTCTGGATAGGGTGATCCGCGAAGCCGGGAAAAAGACCTCGCCACATCAAGCGCGACGGCGTCGGCTTCCGCAGGGTGGAACCATTTGAACCACCATAAGAACATGAGGGAAATCAACACTATGAAGATGCGTCTTCTCGCCGCCCTGGCGCTTGCCGGATGCGCCACCCCCGCCCTTGCGCAGGAAGGCGATACCGCCCCGCCCAAGGACATCACCGTCACCGGCAGCGTTGCCCTCGTCAGCGATTACCGTTTCCGCGGCGTCTCGCAGAGCGACAAGGAACTGGCGGTTCAGGGCGGCCTGACCGTCACGCACTCCAGCGGTTTCTATGTCGGCACCTGGGCCTCGAACCTTGCCGGCTGGGGCACCTTCGGCGGCTCGAACACCGAACTCGATCTGGTCGGCGGCTATTCGACCGAGATTTCCTCGGGCACGACAGTCGACGTCGGCCTGACCTGGTACATGTATCCGGGTGGCGCCAGCAACACCGACTTCGCAGAGCCCTATGTGAAGCTTTCGCACACCCTGGGTCCGGTGAAGGCCCTGGTCGGCGTGGCCTATGCCCCCAAGCAGCAGGCGCTCGGCAACTATTCGGCCACATCCTACAGCCGCGGTCAGAAGCAGGATAACCTCTATATCTGGGGCGATGCCAGCGCCGGAGTGCCGAACACCGCACTCAGCCTGAAGGCGCATCTCGGTTATTCGAACGGCAACCCCGGCCTCGGGCCCAACGGCACCAGCGTCGCTCCCACCGGTGAGTATTTCGACTGGCTCCTCGGTGCCGACTACGCGCTCGGCCCGGTCACGCTGGGTGTCGCCTATGTGGACACCAATATCAGCAAATCCGAATCGGCGTATCTTCTGCCCAACTTCTCCTCAAGCAAGAACGGCTCCTCGATCGCCGCTTCGCAAGTGGTGTTTTCGGTCTCGGCAGGCTTCTGAACCCCAATCTGCTGAGATCGATTCGGCCCGTCTCGACAGTTGTCGAGGCGGGCCTTCGCTTTTTCTGATGATAGAGTTCTGCGTGGCGCTGGACTGAATATCTTTAAGCGCATATGAACTTAAAGACGTTCAACGAAACGGGCTACCCCTTCGATGCATTCAGAAGTCGAGCGCATTGCCGAAATGGCACAGGCGGGCGAGCGCATGATCGAGCGCCTGCGCCGTCAGGCTTTCCTGCCCGAATCGCGCAAGGGCCTCAATATCCGCTTCGGAATTGCCGAAGCCGCTGCCTTGCTGGGCTGCTCGACGAATCGCATCCGCATGGCAGAGGACGACGGGCGCCTTCCCCCGCCCCGCCCCACCGAGAACGGCCGCCGTCCGGGATATTCGGTGGAAGACCTGCTGAATATGCGCGAAGTGCTCGGCGCCTCGCCTGCACGGGCACCGCTCGACAATCCCGCGTTGATCGCCGTGCAGAACTTCAAGGGCGGTGTCGGCAAATCTACGGTCACCACGCACCTTGCGCACTACTTTGCCGTGCAGGGCTATCGCGTGCTGGTCGTCGACTGCGACAGTCAGGCGACGACGACGACCCTGTTCGGTTTCAACCCGCACTTCAACATCACGCGCGAACAGACGCTCTATCCCTATCTCTCGATCGACCCGACACAGACCGACCTGCTCTATGCCGTGCAGAAGACGCCATGGCCGAACGTCGATCTGATTCCCTCGAACCTCGAACTGTTCGATGTCGAATATGAGCTTGCCGCCAGTGGCGCGGATGGCGGCTCCGTGCTGGCCTCGCGCTTCCGCAAGCTCAAACAGGGCCTGCATGATCTGGCGCGCAACTACGATGTCGTGATTCTCGATCCGCCACCAGCCTTGGGCACCATCAGCCTGGCGGTGATGCAGGCCGCCAACGCCCTCATCGTGCCGCTTGCCGCCACGACGCCGGATTTCTGCTCGACCGTGCAGTTCCTCTCGATGATGGATCAGGTCACGAGCCAGCTCGCGCAGGCGGGCATCTCTGTCGATTACGATTTCGTGCGCCTGCTGTGCTCGAAGTTCGATTCCAACGATCCCAGCCATGCCATGGTGCGTCAGATCATGGAGCAGACCTTCGGCCCTGCCCTCCTGCCCGTTCCGATTCTGGAAAGCGCCGAGATCAGCCATGCCGCCTTGCGGATGATGACTGTCTACGAGCTGGAAAAACCCATCGGTACGCCGCGCACGCACAAGCGCTGCCGCGCCAACCTTGATGAAGCGATGGCGCAGGTCGAAGCGCTTGTCCGTCGTGGCTGGGGCATCGCGGAACCCGCCAGTGAACAGGACGTGATCAATGCCTGACGGCGGCCCAACGCCCTTTTACGTTCTCTGTATGTACCCCGTCATTTCGGGAACGGACCATGACGTCCGCCGAAGCCGCACCGGGAGGAACTGACCGATGGCCCGCAAACAGTCCGACTATCTCGCCAGCCTCCTTGCCGAAGAAGCGACTGCCGCGTCACAGAGCACGACCTCTGCCGATGCTCCCATCGCAAGCGCTCAGGCGAAGTCCGAGGAAGCGTCAGCGCCGGTAACGACGCCACAGGCCGACGCGCCGGCATCCTCCCCTGCCCCGCGCGCGTCCGCGCGTGCCGGTCTGTCCTTGCTCGGCCGCGAGAATGCCCTTGCCCGTGTCGCCAGCGGCGAAGTTCGCCAGGTCACGCAACTGCTGCTCGACCCCGCCCGCGTGCGGGTGTGGGAAGGCAACGCGCGTATCCAGTCGAAGCTTTCGGAAGAAAGCTGCCGCGATCTGATCGATTCCATCCTGGCAGAAGGTGGGCAGCGGGTCGCCGCTGTCGTGCGCCACATCAGTGGCGACCCCGATCATGATTACGAGTTGATCGCGGGTAGTCGACGCCATTTCGCCATTTCCTGGCTTCGCGCGCATTCCTATCCGGACATGCGGTTGCTCGCGCAAGTCGCTGATCTAGATGATGAATCTGCCTTCCGCCTGGCCGATATCGAGAACCGGGCGCGCAAGGATATCTCGGACATCGAGCGCGCGCGCAATTATGCCGATGCGATCCAGCGCCATTACGGCGGCCGCGCCGTGCGTATGGCCGAACGCCTCAAGCTCTCGAAGGGCTGGCTTTCCAAGATGCTGAAAGCCGCGACGATCCCGGAGACGATCCTGGTCGCCTTCGCCGATCTCCATGAATTGACGCTCAACCCCGCCTATCGTCTCGCCCTGGCAATCGACGATCCGGTGCGGGCCAAGGCCATCCGTCGCGAAGCCGATGCCATCGCCGCAGAGAATGCCAAGGCGCTCTCGACCGGCGGATCGGCCCTGCCCGGCTCCGCAGCGCTCGCGCGTCTGATGGCCGCCACCGGCAATACCGGGCGCCCTCGTGAAGCGGGCTTCGCGTTCGACATCAACAATGCGCATGGCCGTCCCATTCTCTCGCTCAAGGCGGTGAACCGGCAAGGCCTCACGCTCCATGTCCCCATGGCGAGCGGAGCCGGCGACGAACAGCTTGCCGAAGCCTTGCGTCAGGTTCTCGCAACTTTGCGCGACAACGGCATCTCGGTCGTCTGATGCATCAGGTCGGGGGCGCATTTCGAGGAAAGTTTCCTGGAGGAAACATCGGCGGTATCTTCTGTGTGAGGGACCGTAAGCGATGAGTCCCGTCCGCGAACCGGCGGCCGCCAGCGAAAAGTTCGATCTGTTTCTCCCGTACGTGGCGGACCTGGCCTTGCGCGACCAGCGCGAGATGATGGAGCGTCCTTTCTTCAGTCTGGCCAAATCGAAACGCGTCAAACCGATCGACTACACCAGCCCGGACGGCGATGTGCACGTTCACGTCTCGGCAAACCCGGATTACGGAATGGCGACCATCTGGGACGCCGACATTCTGATCTACTGCGCCAGCGTATTGGCGGACATGGCCCGGCGCGGTCGCAACGACCTGCCCCGCACCCTGCACATCATGCCCTATGATCTGCTGCGCGCAATCGGCAGGCCCACGACCGGCAGGGCCTACGAACTCCTCGGGCAAGCCCTGGACCGTCTCGTCGCGACCACGATCAAGACCAATATCCGGGCCGATAATCGCCGCGAAGCCACGTTCTCCTGGCTCGATGGCTGGACCCAGCTGGTTGACGAACGGACCGAGCGGTCCCGCGGCATGACGCTGGAACTGTCCAACTGGTTCTGGGAAGGTGTCACCATGAAAGGTGGCGTGCTCTCGATCGACCGCGCCTATTTCGACATCACCGGCGGCCGCGAGCGCTGGCTCTACAGAGTCGCCCGCAAGCACGCCGGCGGCGCTGGCGAAAACGGTTTTGCCATCACCATGCCCGTCCTGTTCGAGAAATCGGGCGCCGAAGGGCAGTACCGGCGCTTCAAGTTCGAGGTGCTCAAGCTGGCCGAAAAGGACGAGCTTCCCGGCTACGCCCTGACGGTCGAAACAGCGCGCGATGGCGAGCCGATGATCCGCATGCGCCGCATCGATGGCAAAGGCGGTGCAGACGGTGTGCTTGAACGCAAGGTCGCTCCATCCGGAACTCCCGCGGGCCCGTCGCGCCTCTCGGGCTCAGCTTCCATTGCGGTGAGTACGACGGGCAAGGCATCGCCGACGGCAAAAGTTTCCCCGAGGAAACCCGGTGCTTCCAGCGATGTTTCGCGCGCGACCCAGCCCTCCCCTTCGACAGCCACCGATGTCGTCGATGCCCGCGCGCTGATCCGTTCGACTGTCGCAGGCCTGTCCGATGCGGCAACGCGCGGTTTCATGACCGACGAAACGATCGATCTGTTGCGCCGAGAGTGCCCGGGTTGGGATCTTCACGCCCTCCACGCCGAATTCGAGCGGTGGATCAACGCCGATGTCGAACGCGTCCCCGCCGATTGGCAGCGGGCATTCATCGGTTGGGTCCGTCGCCACCATGCCCGCAACGGCCACCAACTGCGCGGCTGACAGCCCGGTGCCGGCATCCCGGCCCGGCAGCCTGCCCTTACCCGTCATCGTTGTTACCGGTTCACGAAGGGGGGCGTTTGCGCCCCCCTTCTCTTTTTCGCCGTCTCCGTCTTCCCTCGACGCGCAGTATCCTCGCCTCGGGTCTCCCAGCTTTTTTCATCGTACAGTAGCGACCGCAGTCGCATCTTTGTGCGACATAGGCATCCTCTGTCCGAAGCCCCCCTCCCCGAATGCTTTCTACCGGAGCGATCGGTCATCGCCAGAAAGTGCGCCCTCCGGATCATATGGCGCGGATGGCTTGCAACCCGTCCGCATATTACGGTCCTGTCCCGTGTGACGAGAGGCGCTCCGCTTCAGAAAGCGCTCTATGGAGATCCTGCCTCCCCGATCCGCCGACCTTCCACTTCGGCCACACCAGAACCGAGCCTGACCGCGATCTTCCCGCTCGCTGAGGAACACGCCCCTCATGCGGAACCAATGACCATGCGAATGCCATCAGGAACAGGCCCATCCTGCACTCCCGACACGCATCGCGCCCCACCATCGTGGGAGGGTTGGCTATGGCGATTGTCCGATTCATACGATCCCGGCCCGGTATTGCCGAGCACGCACCATGCAGGAACATCCCTGCCGGTCTACACCCGGCGAGACCATACCCCACCACAGCTCGGGCTTGCCTCTGTCGGGAAGAGTAGCACGCTACGCCTCAGACTGCGGCGCAGCTCTGGGGACGGCTTCGGAACGCCGCTCTGCGTCCTGCGGACAATATCATGCAGGAAGACCGAAGAGGGCAGGGGCCGAACGCGACTATCGGCAAGTGCGAGGCTGGAGACAGGATCAACAGTAGATCCAATATCCGTATCAAAGACACTCTCGACGGATCGCATCAATCATGTCGCGGTCCACTGGTGATGCTGTCGTCAGCCGTTCCCGAAGTGTCGCGTCATACAATGTCATTTTCCAGCGACTGCTTCATCGGTCGCGCAAGTCGCCTCCGATTGAAGCTCCTTCGGGGGTTGCGCATAGAAAGTAATTCAATGGCTGTGGACAACCATGCCCGATTTCGGGGCATCGACACTCCGGGAACGCTTCAAATGCAGGCCTTCGCTCCATCGGGAACGCCTGATCGTCACAACGGGAACAACAGGCTCGACATTCCGGGAACGGAACACCGTCACAACAGGAACGGGCCAGACGAGCGACTCATGGAGTCAGCGCGAGTCACGAAGCAGAGCGGGGCCTCTAACCTTGTAACAATATCTTCTAAAAAGCTTTCTAACCTTCAGAAGTCTCTACGAGGTCATGAAAGGGTGAGGGTGCCCAGCCGAACCGGAATTTGCATCACATCAGGCACCGGTCAGGTCAAAACCCTTCAACACGAGGGCAGATCCAGAGCATTGCTGAGCATCCCTTTCCACACCGCGAATCACTCTCCGCGTTTATCGGAAGGTAAACTTGCAAGCTTACCTTCCGATGTGCATATAGTCCTTCATGACCGACATTCCGACAGAACACCTCGTTGAGGAATTGCTCCGCTCGATTGGCACGCTGCGCCGCCGCCTGCGGGCAGAAACCAATCCCGACGAGCTGACACTTTCCCAGATTTCCTCGCTTATTCGACTGCACAAGCAAGGGCTTGCGACGACCGCCGACCTTGCCAGACTGGAAGGGGTCAAGCCGCAGTCGATGGGTTCTACTCTCGCCAGCCTTGAAAAGCTCGGCCTCGTGATCCGTTCGGCAGATCCCAACGATGCCCGCCAGATGCTTTACGAACTGACTGCCGAGGGCATTGCCGCCCGCGAACAGCAACGACTGCTCAAACGGGCATGGCTAGGTCAGGCGGTGTCCCGGCTGACCGAGGAAGAGAAGGGCGCCCTGGGCATTGCCCTTGATGTGTTCAACCGGATCGCGAAGAGCTGACCATGACCATTGCTCCTTATTCCCGACCGGAAGGCAGTGCCGCTCCCCGCAAGGGGGCGCTGCGCTCGCTCAAGCATTACAACTATCGGTTGTGGGCAGGCGGGGCGCTTGTCTCCAACATCGGCACATGGATGCAACGCACCGCGCAGGACTGGCTGGTGCTCACGCAGCTCACCCATCACGACGCGCGGGCGGTCGGTCTGGTCATGGCCTTGCAGTTTGCCCCGCAGTTGCTGCTGCTGCCGCTTTCGGGTCTTGCCGCCGACCGGATGGACCGGCGCAAGCTGCTGATCTTCACGCAGGCTGCGATGGGCATCCTCTCACTCGCATTGGGGCTGCTCGTCATCTTCGGCGTGGCCCAGTTGTGGCAGGTCTACATTTTCGCGTTCCTGTTCGGATCGGCAGCCGCGCTTGATGCGCCGGCGCGCCAGACCTTCGTGGGCGATCTGGTCGGCGAGGACGATCTGGCGAATGCCGTGGCGCTCAATTCCACCTCGTTCAACGCTGCCCGCATGGTTGGTCCTGCGGCGGCAGGACTGTGTATCGGCGCGGTGGGGACGGGCTGGGCGTTCCTGATCAACGGCATCTCCTTTATCGGCGTGCTGATCTCGCTGCTGTTCATGCGCCGCAGCGAACTGAACGCCGGGGTGCGGGCGCCGCGCAAGAAGGGCGCCTTGCTGGAAGGTTTCCGATACGTCTGGAAGCGCCCTGACCTGCGCGCGATCCTGATCATGCTGTTCCTGATCGGCACGTTCGGTCTGAACTTCCCGATCTTCATCTCGACGATGGCCGTGCAGGTCTTCCACTCGAATGCAGCGGGATATGGCTTGCTGAGTTCTGCCGTGGCGCTGGGAACCGTGACAGGGGCCTTCATGGCGGCACGGCGCGACGAGCCGGGCTTCGGCTATCTGGTGCGAGGATCGGCGCTGTTCGCCTTCGGTTGTACGCTGGCGGCGCTGGCGCCGGACTATTACCTGTTTGCAGGCGCGCTGGTGGTGGTGGGGCTTGCCTCGCTGACGATCACCAACAGCTCCAACACGCTGATGCAGCTATCGAGTGAGCCGGAGATGCGCGGGCGGGTCATGGCGATCCGCGTTGGCGTCGCTCTGGGCGGAACGCCGATCGGGGCGCCGGTCGTGGGGTGGGTTGCCCACACGATGGGCCCGCGCTGGTCGCTGGGCGTGGCGGTGCTGGCGGGTGTGCTCTCGCTGGCGGTGGGCCTGCATTACAAGCATACGCAGGGTCGGGAAGGGAAGGGGGCTGCTTCCACCGCCTGATCTGGCCCGCAGAAGGCCTTCAGAGCGCCAATGCTGCGCAAAAACGAAGGGGAGCCCATGGCTCCCCTTCTTTGCGTCTCACAGGGCGTCCAGAGCCTTTCGCTCGCGCCGGAAGCGGTGGAGCAGAGGTTCGGTATAGCCGTTGGGCTGTTCGACAGCCTCGAATACCAGTGCTCGGGCTGCCTTGAACGCGACCGAGCCTTGCGGATCGGGCGCCATCGGACGGTAGGCGGGATCGCCCGCATTCTGGGCATCGACCTTCGCGGCCATGCGCAGCAGTGCAGCATCGACCTCATCCGCCGAGCACACCCCGTGCAGCAGCCAGTTGCCCAGTGACTGCGCGGAAATGCGAAGGGTCGCGCGGTCCTCCATCAGCCCCACATCGTCGATATCGGGCACCTTGGAACAGCCCACGCCCTGGTCGATCCAGCGCACGACGTAGCCGAGGATGCCTTGCGCGTTGTTATCGAGTTCGCGGGCGATCTGCTCGGGCGCCCAGTTGACGGAACCGGCGAGCGGCACGCGCAGCAGGTCGACAAGCGGGGCGACCGGTTCGGTAGTGCGCTCGGCCTGACGGGCGGCAACATCCAGCGCGTGGTAGTGCGTGGCATGCAGCACGGCGGCGGTGGGGGAGGGCACCCAGGCGGTGCTGGCGCCGCTCTGCGGATGGGCGATCTTCTGCGCCAGCATGTCCGCCATCCGGTCGGGCGCGGCCCACATGCCCTTGCCGATCTGCGCAGCGCCAGAAAAGCCGCAGGCGAGGGCGATCTGCACGTTGCGGTTTTCGTAGGCGGCGATCCAGTCGGTGGCTTTCATCGCGCCCTTGGGCAGCATGGCGCCCGCGCGCATCGAGGTGTGGATCTCGTCGCCCGTGCGGTCGAGGAAGCCGGTGTTCACGAAGACCACGCGGTCCTTCACCGCCGCGATGCAGGCGGCCAGATTGGCGCTGGTGCGGCGTTCCTCGTCCATCACGCCGATCTTCACGGTGTGGCGGGCAAGGCCGAGCATGTCCTCCACCGCATCGAACACATCGTTGGCGAAAGCGACCTCGGCGGGGCCGTGCATCTTGGGTTTGACGATGTAGACCGAGCCCGTCGCGCTGTTGCGCAAGGGGCCTTCGCTCTTGAGGTCATGCAGCGCGATCAGGCTGGTGACAACCGCATCGATCAGCCCTTCGAAGGCTTCCGAGCCATCGGCCATCAGCACCGCAGGCGTGGTCATCAGGTGGCCGACATTGCGCACCAGCAGCAGGCTGCGGCCTTTGAGCGTGAAGGCGCTGCCGTCGAGCCCGGTATAGGTACGGTCCGCTGAGAGGCGGCGCGTCATCTCGCGGCCGTCCTTGGCGAAAGTCGCGACCAGATCGCCCTTCATCAGCCCCAGCCAGTTGGCATAGCTGTCGCGCTTGTCAGGCCCGTCCACCGCCGCGACCGAATCTTCCAGATCGACGATGGTGGAGACCGCCGCTTCCAGCTGGATATCGGCGATATGCGCGGGGTCGGTGGCGCCGATGGGGTGGGCGGGATCGATCACGATCTCGATGTGCAGGCCATGGTGGCGCAGCAGCAGATTGGCGCCGCTGCGTCCGATCAGCGCGGCAGGATCGGCCAGTACCGGATCGCCGCCTGTGAAATCGGCCCACGAACCTTCGGCCAGCGGCACGGCGCTGTCGAGGAAGCGACGCCCCCAGGCGATGACTTCGGCGCCGCGCTGCGGATCGTAGCCCGGACCTTGGGCGTGGCCGGGCAGGGCGTCGGTGCCGTAGAGCGCATCGTAGAGGCTGCCCCAGCGGGCATTCGCGGCGTTGAGCAGGAACCGCGCATTGAGCACCGGCACCACCAGTTGCGCGCCCGCGATCTTCGCCAGTTCGGGATCGACGTTGCGCGGGGCAATGGCGAAGGGTGCGGGCTCCGGCACGAGATAGCCGATCTCGGTGAGGAACGCGTGGTATTCGGCTTCGTCGAGCGGCTTGCCGGTGCGGGCCTCGTGCCAGGCGTCCAGCTTCGCCTGAAGGTCGTCTCGCGTCGCCAGCAGCTCGGCATTGCGCGGGGTGAAGCGCGCGAGCAGGGCGGCAAGGTCGGCCCAGAACGCTTCTGGCGCGATGCCGGTGCCGGGCAGGGCGTCTGCTTCCAGAAAGGCGCAAAGCGCGGCATCGACCGACAGACCGGCGCGGGTTTCGTAAGCTATGGTCATCGCAGCGTTCCTCAGGCCTTGGCAGTCAGGCCTGCGGCGGCGATGGCGGCCAGCGCGCAGATCTCGTCATTGTCCGAGGTATCGCCGCTGACGCCGACCGCGCCGATCGCCAGACCCGCCTCGTCGACCACCAGCACACCGCCCGCCGCCGGGAGGATACCCTGCGGCGCGATGCCACCCAGCGCGGCGACGAAGGAGGGGCGCTCGGCGGCCATTTCGGCGACCTTGCGCGAGGAGGTGCCCATGGCCAGCGCCGTCGCCGCCTTGCCCGAGGCGACCTGCGGGCGCAGCAGTGGAGAGCCGTCCTCGCGCGCGAAGGCGATCAGGCTGGCGCCATGGTCCAGCACCGCGACAGTGATGGGCTTCAGCTCCATCTCGCGGGCTTTCAGCAGGACTTCGGCAACGATGGTCTGGGCCTGAAGGAGGGAAATCGGCATCTCTGGGCTCCGGTATCTTGTTCTAGAGCGATTTCCGATCCGGTTGCACCGGATCAATCGCTCCAAGTTTCTGGGTTGTCGCATTTTCCGAGTCATCAGGCGATTTCGCCTGATTGGAAAATGCTTTAAACAATTGTGAGAAAGTAGAAAAAAGGCGGGCACCGCATCATGGCGGGCCCGCCCGAGTGAGGGAAGCGGAAAGGAAAGGCGGCCTGACCTCAGTAGGTCTTGCCGCGCTTTTCCAGAATGGCCTTGGTGGTGGTGTGGGTGTTCTTCGGCGTCGGCGTCGGCATCTGCTGCACGCGGCGCACGTTGAGGCCGTGACCCATCGCGTCGGTGCAAAGTTCGCCGTCGCGCATCACGAAGCGCCCGCGCACCAAGGTATGGATCGGCGCGCCGGTGGTCTCGAAGCCCTGGAACGGCGTGGACGAGCCCTTCGACTTCAGCTCGGCGGAATCCACCGTGATCGTCTTGGTCGGGTCGATCACCACGATATCGGCGTCTGAGCCCGGCAGCAGCGCACCCTTGCGCGGATAGAGCCCGAAGGCCTTGGCAGGGGCGAGCGAGGTCATGCGCACGTACTGGGTCAGCGTCATGCGGCCATTGGCGACTTGCGTCAGCATCAGCGGCATCTGCGTCTGCACGCCGGTAAAGCCGCAGTCGGCGCGCCAGATGTCCTCGTTGTGCTTTTCGGCATGGCTGTGCGGAGCGTGATCGGTGGCGATCATGTCGATGGTGCCGTCGGCAACGCCCTGCCACAGCTGGTCCTGATGGGTCTTTTCGCGCACCGGCGGATTGACGCGGATCAGCGAGCCCTTCTCGGTATAGGCATGCTCGTCCAGCAGCAGGTAGTGCGGGCAGGTCTCTGCGGTGATGTCCACGCCGCGCGCCTTGGCCTCGCGCAGCGGGCGCAGTTCGTCGCCCGAGGAGACGTGCAGCACGTGGATGCGCGCGCCGGTCCATTCCGCCAGGATCGCCGCGCGGGCGACCGCTTCGACCGCGACCACAGGAGGCCGTGCATCGAGGTGGGCGAGGGGATCGCAGCAGTCGTTCTCGCGCAGGATCTTCGAGCGGCGCGCCATGATCGAGGCGTTCTCGGCGTGCAGCGCCACGCGGTAGCCGTGCTTGGCGACGATCTCGAACCCTTCGAGGATCGCGCCGCTGGGCGGCGAGGGCAGGTTGCCGAAGGTATTGCCCATGAAGCACTTGAACCCGGCGACACCGCCTTCGATCAGCGCTTCCAGCTGGTCGAGATTGTCCTCGCCCAGCAGGCCGTAGATGCCGAAATCGACATAGGCCTTTTTCGCCGATTCCAGCTTCATGTTGAGCGCATCGACCGTGCCGGTGGGCGGGTTGGTGTTGGGCATCTCGAACACCGTCGTCACACCGCCCATGGCCGCGCTGGCGGTGCCGGTCTCCCAGGTTTCCTTGTGGGTATAGCCCGGATCGCGGAAGTGGACGTGGGCGTCGATGGCACCGGGCAGCACGTACTTGCCGGTGGCGTCGACCACCTCGTCCGCCTCGGGCATGGCTTCGGCCGCGCCGATCGAGAGGATCGCGCCGTCCTTGATGGCGATCGAGGCTGCGAACATGGCGCTGTCGGTGACGAGCGTGGCGCCGTTGATGACGATGTCGGCTTTCATGGTTCTTTCCGTCAAGAATTCAAAGGTTCAGAAGGTTTCAGAGCGCCGCCCAGCCACCGTCGACCGGTAGGTCTACCCCGGTGATCTGGCGCGAGACGTCGGAGGCGAGGAACAGGCAGGCGGATGCCACGTCCTGCGCGGTGGAGATGCGGCGCAGCGCATATTCCTCGGCATGTTCGGCGATCACCTCGTCCTCGGTCATCCCGCGTGCGGCGGCCATGCCGGGCATGACCTTGGTGCGAAAGCGCGGCCCGTCCACCATGCCGGGGGCAACGATGTTGACGTTGACATTGTACGGCCCCGCCTCGATCGCGGTGGACTTGGTGATGCCGCGAAGGCCCCACTTGGAGGCCGAATAGGCCATGCGCCCGGCGCGCCCGCGCATCCCGAAGGTGCCGCCGACGTTGACGATCTTACCATAGCGTCGCCCGGTCATGCCCGGCAGAACCGCGCGCATCATCAGGAAGCAGCCGCCCATGTTGAGCTGGACGATCTCGTCGAAACCTTCCGGGCTGGTCTCCCACGCGGTCGCGCCGACAGGGCCGGTGCCGCCCGCGACGTTCACCAGCACATCGACACGCCCGAAGGTGGACTCGGCCGTGGCGACGGCGGCCTCGCAATCGGCAGGCACGGTCACATCGCAGCGCACGACGAGAGCTTCGGTCAAAGACGAAAGATCCGCTTTCAGACTATCGAGCGCATTGGTATCGCGCCCGATCAGCACGAGTTTCGCCCCTTCTTCGGAGAAACTCTGGCAAATGGCCGGTCCCATGCCCTTTCCAGCGCCGGTAACAATGACAACTTTGTCTTTAAGGTCGAGATTCATCTATCCACCATGGCAAAATGCATTGTCCGAAAAGGTCTCTCATCGAAAATAATGCTGTTGATTATTTATTATTCGTAAAATATAGACTGACTGAAGGCATTTCATATCTGTCCGTTCACACGGCTTTGATAAAGGATGTGCCGTTGCCGAAGTGATGCTAAACCTCCGGCGCGGTGTAGCCTAAATGTGAACGGAGCAGCCCCATGGCGCTACGCAACCAGCGTATCTGGCAGTATATCGACGAAGTCGCCCGCGTGGGCTCGGTGCGGCAGGCGGCAGAGCGCCTCAACGTCACGCCCTCGGCCCTGCTGCGCCGTATTCAGGACGTGGAGCACGACCTGAAAGCGATGATCTTCGAGCGGCACACCTCGGGCGTGCGGCTGACGGCGGCGGGCGAAGTGCTGATCGGCTGGATCCGCTTGCAGGGTGCCGAACTGCGCCGCGTCTATTCCCAGATCGAGGAACTGGAAGGGCTCCAGCGCGGCGAAGTACGGATCGCGTGCAGCCAGGCGGTGGCGCGCAGCTTCGTGCTGCGCCACGTCTCGGACTTCCGCAAGAAGCATCCCAACGTGAAGTTCAAGGTCACGGTGACGGACCACAACACGGCGGTACGCGCGCTGATGGAGTACGAGATGGACCTCGTGCTGATCTTCCGCCCGCTGCGCTCGTCCGAACTGCACCCGATCATGTCGATCGGGCAGGGGCTGGTGGCGGTGATGGCGGCGGACCATCCGCTCGCCGAAAAGGACGTGCTGCGCCTGCGCGAATGCGCGCACTACGAAGTGGCGATGCCCGACATGGCCTTCGGCGGGCGCGAGATCGTCGAGAACCGGCTGCTCTCCGCCTCGGCCAAGCTGAATGTCGCGGTGGAGGCCAACAGCTTCGATTTCCTGGGCGAGCTGGTGGCGACGAGCGATCTCATCACCTTCCAGATCGACATCGGCGCCGATGTATGGCGCAACGACCCGCGCTTTGCAGTGCGCCGCATCAGCGATATCGACCGTACGTATGGTCCGCTGGTACTCGGCCAGTTGAAGGGCCGCCCGCTGCCGCTGGTCGCCGCCAAGTTCGCCGAGCAGATGTCGCGCGATCTCAACGAATGCCGCTCGCTGCCGACGATCCCGGGGGCAGACATCTACGATCCCGATTCAGAAGAGGACGACGCCGATCTCGAACACGAGGTGGGTATCGAGCCGGAGGTCGGGCTAGAGGGGTGAGGGGGCGGTGCTGTTCTCGGGGGGATAGGAGAACCAGTCGTTGAAACCTCTTTTCCTGTCATAATAGCCGCTGCCTCGCAGCCGATGCCCGCCACAGGTATCCGGCTCGGCGGCATGGGGGATCAGCGCCGTCGCCGTGACCACGCAACGCGTTTGCGTGCAGGTGATCCGGGTCGTGCCCAGTAAGCCTGCATCATTTTCCACCGAGTGGACAACGGTCGTGGAGCTGCCGGCCGTATCCGGTGCCAGTTTGCCGTGAGGGGCGCAGGCTTTTAAGATATCGAGAATTTGCGCGCGGGCCGCAGGACCATCCTGCGCGGCATTCGCCACTTTTCCCATGGCCACGCTCGGCATGTAGGGCGGCGTGCCATACAAAAAGACGAAGGCGATCGCCGTGACCGGTGCAATCAGGCTTCCCAGAACCAGTTTTGCGGCGTTGTCCATGGCCCCGTTTACTGTTCGAGGCGCTAATGAAAAGTGACCGCCCGGCAATAGGCCAGTTCCGGGACAACAGGATTTGTGCTGTGCTCAGGCGTCGCAGCTGTTCCGATGGACCGGACCTTCCTGCCTCTCCCCGCCGCAGGCAAACGGGGAGAGGACGCCGCGTTTGCCTACTCCGCAAACCCATAGTCGCGCTTCGCGGCCTGTGCGCTGACCATGCCTTCGGCGATGTCGTGGGCGATCTTGCCGGGCGCGCGGGTGGCGGGATCGCCGAGGCCTGCGCCGCCGGGGATTTCCAGCACCAGACGCTCGCCCGCCGGGATCGCCTGAAGCCCCTTGGCGCGCATCGGCTTGCCGCCCGAGGTGGTGACGACGCCCGCCGCGCCGTCATGCCCGCCGTCGCGGCCCTTGGCGGGGCGCTCGACCCGTTCGAACATCGCCAGAACCTCGAAGCCCGAACCGTCGCGCATGGCGACTTCGACCGTCTGGCCAAGGCCGCCGCGTCGCTCGCCCGCGCCACCGCTGTCGGTGCGCAGTTCCTTGCGCCAGATGACGATCGGCGCGGCGCTTTCGGTCACTTCCACCGGCATGGCGCGCACGCCGCTGGGGAAGGCGGTGCCCGAAAGGCCGTCCTGCTCGGGCCGGGCGCCCGATCCGCCCGAATTGAAGAAGATCGCGTCGAACGGATCGCCCGCCTGACCGTTGCCCCTGGCGGGAAGGTTGCCGCGCAGCTGGACCGACCACAGGCACGAGGAGCCTTCCGCCGGAACCCGGTCCGGTATCGCCTGCGAGAGGCAGCCGAACACCACGTCGGGCAGCATCTGGCCGATGACATGGCGCGCGGCGACCGGCCAGGGGCGCTGGACGTTGAGGATCGAGCCCTCGGGTGCGGTCACGACGAAGGGATCGAGCGCGCCGAAGTTGTTGGGAACTTCGGGCGAGATCACGCAGCGCAGACCGAACACGGTATAGGCGCGGCAGTAGTTGAGCACCACGTTGATGCCGCGCGGCAGGCACGGATCGGTGCCCTCGTAGTCCATCGTCAGCGTATCGCCGGCGATGGTCAGCGTGCCGACGATCGTCACCGGCTTGTCGTAGCCGTCGATCACGAGCGTACTGGTCCACTGGCCATCGGGCAGCCTGGCGATTTCCGCCTTCGTTGCGGCGAGCGACTGGGCGACGATGTAGTCCGCCACCCCCTGAAGATCGGCCATCGCGAATTCGCCGAGCATCGCCGAGAGGCGCCGCGCGGCGGCCTCGTTGCTGGTGATGTAGGAGAGCACGTCGCCCTTCACCTGCATCGGCATGCGCACGTTCTGGCACAGGATATCGATCAGATCCTGATTGAGCCTGCCGCCATTGGCCAGCTTCATCAGCGGAATCTGCAGGCCTTCCTCGTAGATCGAGCGCCCGTCCGGCCCCTGACCCAGCCCGCCGATATCGACCTGATGGCAGCACACGCCGAACAGGCCGACAACCTTGCCGTCGTGGAACGCGGGCGAGACGACGGTGACGTCGTGCAGGTGCCCGGCGGTCAGCCAGGGGTCGTTGGTGATGAAGTGGTCGCCCTGCTTCATCGTCCCGACCGGGAACTTGTTCAGGAAGTGGCGCACGCCCTCGGCCATCGAGTTGACGTGGCCCGGCGTGCCGGTGACGGCTTCGGCCACCAGACGGCCCTCAAGGTCGAACAGCGCGGCGGAAAGGTCGCCCGCATCGCGCACGGTGGTGGAGAAGGCGGTGCGCATCAGCGTCTGCGCCTGTTCCTCGACGATCGAGATCAGCCGGGTCCAGATCACCTGCATGCGCAGCTGGGTGAGCGCGTCGGAAGAAGAGGTCATGCCGGGGCTCCTGCTGCGCGGCGGGTAAGGACCAGATAGCCGCGCTCGTCCATGCGGCCATCGAAACGGGGGGAGACGACCGTGGTGGTCTCGCGCTCGGCGACGAGGGCGGGGCCACAGAAGCGCTCGCCGGGCTGCATCGCCTCGCGGGCATAGAGCGCGAAATCCATCGCCTCGCCCGTGGCCGGATCGACCACGCGGCGCGAGCCGACCGGGGTGGCGGTGCTCTCGGGTGCGGTGGCGGCGCCGTCCAGTGTCGAGGCGAAGCCGCCGGCGCTGACGGTGACGCGCCAGGTCAGCATCTCGATCGGCAGGTCCAGCGTCATGCCGCCATATTGCGCGCGATAGGCGTTCTCGAAGCCTTCGCGCAGCACCGCCACATCCTCGGCGGTGAGGGTGCGGGCCGGGAACTCGAAGGGAATTTCGTAGCCCTGCCCCTGATAGCGGGCGAGGCAGACGCGCTTTTCGGTCTGCGCGGCGCCCGGCGCGCCGGTGGAGACAAGAGCGCGGGCTTCACCCGCCATGTCGCCCAGCAGGGCGTTGAGGCGGGCGATGTCGGCCTCGTCGAGGTGCATCGTCAGGCTGCGGGCGACCTCATAGGAGACCGGTGCGCGCAGGAAGCCGACAGCGGAGCCGACACCTGCGCCCGAAGGCACGATCACCCGGCTGATGCCCAGCTTCTCGGCAAAGCTCACTGCGTGGAGCGGGGCGGCACCGCCAAAGGCGATCAGCGCGCGCTCGTCGAGCGTCATGCCCTGTTCCACGGCATGGACGCGCGCGGCGCTGGCCATCGTCTCGTCGACGATCTCGCTGACGCCGACCGCCAGAGTGGTCGCCTGCCCGTCCCACAGGCCAAGGCCCGCGAGCGCGGCGTCGGACTTTTCGGGCGAGAGCGTGACCTTGCCCCCGGCAAAGCGCGAAGGGTCGATCCGGCCGAGCGCGATATCGGCATCGGTCACGGTCGGGCGGGTGCCGCCGCGACCGTAGGCGGCGGGGCCGGGCTCCGAGCCTGCGCTGTGCGGACCGACCGCAAGGCGTCCGGCGCTGTCTACCGAAGCGATCGAGCCGCCGCCCGCGCCGATCTCCACCATCTCGACGACGGGGATGCGCAAGGGCAGGCCGCTGCCCTTGCGGAAGCGGTGGGCGCGGCCGACCTCGAAGACCTGCGAGGTCTGCGGCGCGCCGTCGTTGATAAGGCAGATCTTGGCGGTGGTGCCGCCGACGTCGAGCGCCAGCACGCGATCCTCGCCGCATTCGCTGGCGACGGACGCTGCAAAGATCGCGCCGCCCGCAGGGCCGCTCTCGACCAGGCGCACCGGGAAGCGCGCGGCGGTATCGACCGTGGTGAGCCCACCCGAGGACAGCATCAGGTAGAGCGGGCAGGTGAAGCCCATCTCGGTCAGCCGCCCTTCCAGGCGGCGCAGGTAGGCATCGACCAGCGGCTGGACATAGGCATTGGCGGCGGTGGTCGAAAAACGCTCGTACTCGCGCATTTCAGGCGAGACTTCGCACGACAGCGAAATCGCGACGCCGGGCATTTCCTCGCGCAGGATCGCGGCGGCGCGACGTTCGTGATCGCCGTTGACGTAGCTGTGCAGGAAGGCGACCGCAACGCTCTCCACGCCCTCGGCGCGAAAGGTTGCGGCGGCGGCGCGCACGGCGTCTTCGTCCAGCGGTAGCAGCACGTTACCCAGCGCATCGAGCCGTTCGGGCACGCCCAGACGCAGGCGGCGCGGCACCAGCGCCTCGGGCTTTTCCATGCCGATGTCGTACTGATCGAAGCGGCTTTCGGTGCCGAGCGCCAGCGCATCGCGGAAGCCCTCGGTGGTGAGCATCGCCAGCGTCACCCCGCGCCGCTCGATCAGCGCATTGGTGGCGAGCGTCGTGCCGTGGACCACCAGCGAGACCTCGGCAGGGGTGATCCCCGCCTCGTCCAGCAGCAGCGTCACCCCGTCGAGCAGCGCGCGTTCGGGGGCATCGTAAGTGGTCAGCAGCTTGGTCGAATGACGGCGATCGCCGATTTCCAGAACGACGTCGGTGAAGGTGCCGCCGATGTCGGCGCCGATTTTTGCGGAAGGCTTCATGTCAGGAATAGGCTTCATGCGGGTTCTTCGAGAGCTGGCTGTAGAAGCGCGAGAGGTGATCGGCCACGCGCACGGGTTCGTAGCGCGGAGCCTCGCCGTTCAGCAGTTCGGGCAGCGGGGCGACGGTGACGTCGCGGTCGGGATTGGCGAAATAGGGCACCGAGAAGCGCTCTACGTCGGTGCGGTTGCGCACGCGGTGGTAGTTCGAGATGAACCGACCGTTCGACCACCACATCATCATGTCGCCCACGTTGATCGTGAAGGCGCCCTTGACCGGCGGGGCCTGGATCCACGCGCCGTCGCGGCGTTTGACCTCCAGCCCGCCGACCGCGCCTTGCGCGAGGATCGTGAACGGCCCTTCGTCGGTGTGAGAGATCATGTTCGAAACGTCGCTCTCGGCCTCCAGCGGCAGCACCGGGTAATAGTTCACCGAGAGCTGCGAGGGCGGCTGGCGGAAGGTATCGTCGAAGCGGTTCTCGTCGAGCCCGAGGCCGAGCGCGAAGGCGCGCAGCAGTTCGCGGCCCAGCCCCAGCATGGCGGCAAGGTACGCCTCGCCCGCATCCTTGAAGGCGGGAAGCCCCTCGGGCCAGCGGTTGACCTGATCGAAGATGCGCGCGTGCTGCATGTCCTTCGCATCCGGCCCCCATTCATGCTGCAGGCGATACTGCTCGAACATGCGGGTGTTGCGCGACATCGGCTGGCGTTCGGGCATCGGGATATAGCCGCGATACCATTCGGGCGTCGCATTGGCTTTCGCGCGCTCGGCGTCGGGTAGCGCGAAGAATTCGGCGGCGGTGGAGAAGATCGCATCGACCACCGCCTGCGGCACGCCATGGCCGGTCAGGTAGAAGAAGCCGATCTCCTCGCAGGCGTGAGCGATTTCGTCGGCCACGGCCTGTCGCGCGGCGGCATCGCCTGCCAGAAAGGGTGCGAAGTCGATGACGGGGACTTCCTCCAGCGAGACGACGGCGGCTGCCGCAATATCGTCCTCGCTTCTTTCGCTACGGCTCATGTCTGCCCAACTCCTGTGTTCCTTGCGCGGCGCTTCCCTTGTCGGCGGTGAGGCCGGAGCGGCTCGCGATATGTGCGTCGCAACGCGGATAATTCGTCCCGTGAACTGTTTAGGGCAACACAAAGCATGCCCGCTGTGCTTTTTAGTGACGGGTCCGTCGCCTAATCATCACCTTGGCGATTGCGCGCGATGCGCTACCACCCGTGACCTGTAGAGACTTGAACCCCGCAGCGGATGTCGCATCGATGAATGAACCCGGAAATTCCCGCCACCTCGCTGGCTCCCCCCTTGCCGGCTCACACGCGCTCGTCACCGGGGGGACGCGCGGGCTGGGACTGGGCCTCGCCCGCGCGCTGGCGCAGGCAGGCGCCGCCGTCTCGCTGGTGGGGCGCGATGGGGCGACCGGCGCGGCGGCGGTCGAGACGCTTGCGGCCGAGGGTTTGACGGTTCGATCCTACGCGGCGGATGTTGCCGATGCCGCTGGCCTGAAAGCCGCCGTAGAGGCTGCCGAAGCGGCTTCCGGTCCGGTCGAGGTGCTGGTCTGCACCGCAGGCGTCGGCGCGCCGCGCCGCCCGGTGTGGGAAGCGACGGCTGAGGACTATCGCGGCTGCTTCGACATCAATGTGCTCGGCGTCGTCAACGCGATGGCGGCCGCGATGCCGGGGATGGTTGCGCGCGGAAGCGGGCGGGTCGTCGCCATCGGCGGCACGTATGGTCACAAGGGCGTTGCGGGCTTCTCGCTCTATGCCGCCTCGAAGTGGGCGCTGCGCGGGCTGGTGAAATCCGCAGCGCTCGACGGTGCGCCCTACGGCGTGCGCGTCAACATGATTTCGCCCGGCGGGGTCGAGGGTGAGCGCATCCATCGCCTGTTCCGCGAAAGCGCCGCGCGCAATGGCGAGCCCGAAGGCGCGCCGCTCGAACGCTTTCTCGCCACCACCGCGCTGGGGCGTCTCGTCACCGAGGAAGACATTGTCGCCGCGCTGCTGCATCTCGTCGGGCCCGGTGGGCGCATGATTACCGGGCAGGACATCGTCGTCGATGCCGGCACCGTTGTTTAACCGGCACGTCGTTTAAGGAGTATCCCCTCGTGACCGATCCCAAGACCGATCTCACCGATTTCCGCCGCGAGACGCAGGCGCTTCACGCCGGGCGCGATCCCAAGGCGAACTTCGGTGTCGTCAATCCGCCGGTCTACCACTGCTCGACCGTGCTGTTCGATTCGGTCGAGGATCTGCTGGAGACCCGCCGCGATCGCGCTTCGGGCGCCTTCGTCGGCTTCACCTACGGACGCGAGGGCACGGCGACGACGCGCGCGTTCGAGGATGCGGTAACACTGCTCGAAGGCGGCTATCGCGCGATCACCACCAGCTGCGGCCTCGGTGCGATCTGCGCTTCGCTGACGGCGTTTCTGGCGGCGGGCGATCACCTGCTGATCGTCGACAGCCTCTATGGCCCGGCGCGCGATTTCTGCGAGAGCGTGCTCAAGAAATTCGGCGTCGAAGTGACCTATTATCGCCCCAACATCGGCGCCGGGATCGTCGAGCTGTTCCAGCCCAATACCAAGGTGGTCTATCTCGAAAGCCCCGGATCGCTGACCTTCGAGATGACCGATGTGCCCGCGATCACCGCGCAATGCCGCGCGCGGGGCATCAGGACGATCTTCGACAACACCTGGGGCTCGCCGATCAACTTCCGCCCGCTGGAGCACGGCGTGGACGTGTCGATCAACGCGGCCACCAAGTATATCTCGGGCCACTCGGACCTGATGCTGGGCATCGCGGTGACCACCGAGGAAGCGTTCGTGCCGGTCAAGAAGATCGCCTCGCAGTCCGGCTACTGCGCCGGGCCGGACGATATCTACATGGCGATGCGGGGCCTGCGCACACTGCCGCTGCGCATGAAGCAGCACCACGTCTCGGGCCTTGCCATTGCCGAGTGGCTGGCGGCACGCCCCGAAGTGCACCGCGTGATGCATCCCGCGCTCCCCTCCGATCCCGGTCACGCGATCTGGAGCCGCGATTACGATGGCGCCTCGGGCCTGTTCGGCTTCGTGCTGGAGGCCTGCACCGAAAAGCAGTTCGCGGCTTTCATGGACCACATGGACCTGTTCAAGCTCGGCTATTCCTGGGGCGGGTACGAGAGCCTGGTGGTGCCGACCTACCCCGAAACGCTGCGCTCGGCCTCCGAGTGGTCGGCGCCCGGACCTTCGGTGCGCATCCACGTCGGCCTCGAAGCCGTCGAAGACCTGATCGACGATCTGACCCGCGCCTTCGCGCGCATGGCCGCCGCAGCCTGATCCCTTGGCCTGACTTTTTAGCGAAGAGACACCGATGACCACGCTGATCGATATTGTCGCCGGCCCCTACAGCTTCGTTGCGAAGCTGGAAGAAGAGCTTGCCCCTGTCACCGCCGCGCGTTTCAAGGCGATGCTGCCTTATGACGAGAAGCTGATCCATGTCCGCTGGAGCGGCGAGGGCGTGTGGATTCCGCTGGGCGATGCGGTCTACGACCTGCCCTGGGAAAACCCCACGCGTTACCCGGCGCCGGGCCAGTTCATCTTCTATCCCGGCGGCTACAGCGAGTGCGAGATCCTGCTCGCCTATGGCGGCGTGGCCTTCGCCAGCAAGCTGGGGCCGCTTGCGGGCATCCACTTCCTGACCATCGTCGAGGGGTTGGAGCACCTGCCGGAGCTGGGCAAAAAGGTGCTCTGGGACGGCGCACAGAGCGTCAGCTTCCGGCTGAGGGACTGATCGCATGAGCGCTGAGGTGACGGGCAGTGTGACGAGCAAGCAGCTGCTGATCGACGGCGTCTGGACCGATCCGGTCTCGGGCGAGTGGTTCGAGACGCGCAATCCGGCGACCGGCGAACTGCTGGCGCAGATCGCGCTGGGCGGTGCGGCGGATATCGACGCGGCGGTTGCCGCCGCGCGCCGGGCGTTCGAGAGCGGGCCATGGGCGAAATTCTCTCCCGCAGACCGACAGGCCCTGATCCTGCGGCTGGCCGATCTGCTCGAAGCCCATGGCGAGGAATTCGCCCGGCTCGACACCACCGAAATGGGCTCGCCGATCCGGCACACGCGCGGATCGGTGGCGTTGCTGGTCGACCTCCTGCGCTATTACGCAGGGATCGCCCGGTCGATCGAGGGCAGCGTGCCTGCACCGTCGGACCCGGCGCTGTTCGTCGCCACGGTGAAGGAGCCGGTGGGCGTGTGCGGGGCGATCATCCCGTGGAACGGGCCGCTCTGGGCCTCGGTCCTCAAGCTCGGCCCGGTGCTGGCGAGCGGCTGCACGCTGGTCCTGAAACCTGCCGAGGATGCCAGCCTTGCCCCGTTGCGGCTGGCCGAACTGGCGCTGGAGGCAGGCGTTCCCGCCGGTGTGTTCAACGTCGTCACCGGGTTCGGCACCGATGCGGGCGCGGCGCTGGCGGCGCATCCGGGCGTCGACAAGATCGCCTTCACCGGCTCCGAAGCGACCGGACGGCGGATCGTGCAGGCCTCTGCGGGCAATCTCAAGCGGCTGTCGCTGGAGCTGGGCGGCAAGTCGCCCAACGTGGTGTTCGCCGATGCCGATCTGGAAAAGGCGGCACAGATGGCGGTCGTTGCCGCCTTCGCCAATTCGGGGCAGGTGTGCAGCGCCGGCACGCGGCTGTTTGTCGAGCGCTCGGTCCACAGCGAGTTCGCCCGCGAAGTGGCGCGGATCGCCGCGACGCTGAAGATCGGCAATGGCCTCGATCCCGAGACCGACCTTGGCCCGCTGGTTTCCGCGCGCCAGCTGGAACGCGTCTCGGCGCATATGACCGATGCTTTGACGGCAGGCGCGGAGGCCATCTCGGGCGGGGGCAGGCTGTCGGGCGAGGGGCTCGACGCCGGGTTCTTCTTCCCGCCGACCGTGCTGGTCGAGGCGCAGGACGACATGCGCTGCGTGCGCGAGGAAATCTTCGGGCCGATTCTGGCAACGCTCCCCTTCGACAGCGAGGAGGAGGTCATCGCCCGCGCCAATGCCACCGAATTCGGCCTTGGTGCAGGGCTTTGGACGCGCGACCTTGGCCGTGCGCACCGGATGTCGCGCGCGCTTAAGGCCGGATCGGTCTGGGTGAACTGCTACAACCGGATCGATCCGGCGGTATCGTCGGGCGGGATCAAGGCAAGCGGGCAGGGGCGCGAATACGGTCGCCAGCATGTCGAAGAGCACTTCCAGACCAAGTCGATCTGGATCGACACGTCGGTGTGAGGAAGTCGGGGAAGGAGCGCCTTACTTCCCCGCCATGGCGACCGCAGGCGAGGTAGCGGAGGGCGCCTTTTCCTGCAGCAGCGGCACCAGCACGCTGTTGAGGTCATCGAGGTCGAACGCGGCGGCTTTTGCGTAGCGCAGGCGCCCCGCGCGATCGATCACGAAGTTCGTCGGCACACCTTCCATCGGGCCGTAAGGCCCCTTGATGCCGCGCGCTGCGGGTATCCTCATGGCCGAGAACAGGGCCTTCAGCTTGAAGGGCGGCAGTGAGTCCTCGGTGGTGATGGCAAAGACCTTGAGCCCATGCTGACGCATCGCGGCGTAGTAGCCGTCCAGCAGCGGCAGTTCGGTGCGGCAGGGTACGCACCATGTGGCCCAGAAGTTGAGCACCACGACTTGTCCCTTGAGGTCGGAAAGGCGCACCTTGGTGCCGTCCATCAGCGTCAACTGGAAGTCGGGTGCGGGCTGGCCGACGACTGGCGTGCCCTTCGCCAGAGCAGGGACAACTGGCACGGAGGCGATCAGCAAGGCTGACGCGATTGCACCGATACTCTTCTGCCAGACTGTCATGTTAACCCCACCCGTTACAATCCGGCAATGTAACACTGGGCTGAGCCAACGCCAGCGGCTTTGGTCATGCCGTGCGGTTAACTTTCGGACATGCTGGATACCGCCTAGACCGGTTCCGGCATCCCTTTGGCAAACACTATGGGCGGCTGGCCGACGTGGCGGGTGAAGGCGGTGCTGAAGGTGCTGGCCGAGGTATAGCCCACCCGCGCGGCGACTTGCGCCACGCCGATGCGCTCGCGCCGCAGCAGATCTTTCGCCAAGGCCATGCGCCATGCGGTGAGGTACTCCATGGGAGCGAGCCCCACTTCGCGGCGGAAGCGATCGTGGAAGCTCGATCGCGAGAGCGCCGAAACGCGCGCCAGTTCGTCGATGGTCCAGCCATGCACGGGGTCCGCATGGATCGCGCGCAGCGCCACGGCCAGGCGCTCGTCCGCAAGGCCGCGCAGCAGGCCGGGCGGGGCACTGGGGCCGGAGGTGGTGCGCAGCGCCTCGATCAGCAGGACCTCGATCAGCCGAGCCATGACCACTTCCCGCCCCGGACGGCGGGCACGGGCTTCTCCGTTGACCAGTTCGACCAGCATGGTCAGCCGAGGCTCGCCGCGTACATGGACGAAGCGCGGCAGCAGCGAGAGCAGCAGTTGCGTATCGTCCGAGCCGAAATCGCAGTGGCCCACGACCATGCGGATCGTTACCGGATCGTCCGGTTCACCTAGGCGATAGTGCCCCGGCGCCAGTTCGACCGGCCAGGTGTCGATCCCCGGCGGCGGTGGCACGAGGCTGGTGTTGGTGAAGTCGTTGACGAGACTGGGCACCAGCGCGAAGTCGCCCGCGCGCAGTTCCACCGGCTCGCCGTCCTCCAGTCGGAACGAGCAGGCGCCCTCCAGCACCGCGCAGAAGAACGGCCGGTCGATGCCGATGCGCGGCACCCGCCAGCGGCCATGCCCTTCGACCAGCTTGGAATAGGTCGTACTGGGGCGCAGGAGCCCGACGATCTGGGTCAGCGGATCATGGGCCAGCGCGGTGGTGGGAAAGGGATCGAAGGCGCAAGGATCGGTCATGCCGGTAAGTTAGGTATCGGTTCGGACAAATTCAAATGAATGGCGGACGATGGATCGTGGAAGGTCCGGATTGGCATACCTACTCTGGGGCATGCGCCGCAAGGACGGTGCCCACAACAGGAGTTTCATGTCATGAACACCGTTCTCATCACCGGTTGCTCGTCGGGCTTCGGCCTTGAAACCGCGCGTCTGTTCCAGACCCGCGGCTGGAACGTGATCGCCACGATGCGCAAGCCGAACGCAGAGCTTCTCCCCGCCGCCGACAACCTGCGCATCCTGCCGCTCGACGTCACCGATGCGGACAGCATTGCGGCGGTGGTCGAGGCCGCAGGTCCGGTCGACGTGGTGGTCAACAATGCCGGGGTCGGCCTGCTCAACGCGGTCGAAGGGCTGACGATGGACAACGTGCGCGAGGTGTTCGAGACCAACACCTTCGGCACTATCGCCATGACCCGGGCCTTCATTCCGCAGATGCGGACGCGCGGATCGGGGACCATCGTCAACGTGACGTCCACGGTCACGCTGGTGCCGCTACACCTGCTGTCGGTCTACACCGCCAGCAAGGCAGCGGTGAATGCCTTCACCGAAAGCATGGCGCTGGAACTGGAGCCGTTCGGCGTACGGGCGCGGATCGTGCTGCCCGGCCTCGCGCCCAGCACCGCATTCGGTGAGAATGCGCGTGAGCGCATGGGCATGGATATTCCGGAAGCCTATGCCGATATCGCCGCCGCGATCTTCGCCAACTTCCAGAATGCCGATCAGCCGCTGACCCATCCGATCGATGTGGCCGAAGCAGTCTGGCGTGCGGCCACCGATGCGGATGCACCGATGCGCCTGCCGGCCGGGGCCGATGCGAAGATCTGGGCCGCAAAGGCGGGTTACGAAGTGGCCTGAGAGCCCGTTTGAAAATTCGCGGAACGCGAATTTTGCGGCACCGGCCCTCTCCCGCTTCGGAAAAATGCCCATCAGGCATTTTCCAAACAGTCTCTGAGGCGGGTAGGCGGCGCAGGCGAGGTGCCTCAGCCGCTTACAGCCATTTGGGCACGACCGGCTTCTCGAAGGCGGCCAGCGCGTCGATCAGCGCGTCGGGTTCGCCTTCGAGGACGACGCCGTTGCGGTGTTCGGGCGGCAGGAACTTCTGGGCGATCATCGTGTCGATGAAGGCCATGAACGGCTCGTGGAAGCCGCCGACATTGTAGAGGCCCACCGGCTTGTCGATCTCGCCCAGCTGGTTGAGCGTCCAGGCTTCCATGAATTCCTCCAGCGTGCCGATGCCGCCGGGTAGCGCGATGCAGGCATCGGCCACGTCCAGCATGCGCTCCTTGCGCACGCGCATCGAGGGGACGATCTCGTGCTCGGTCAGGCCGGGGTGCAGGTGGCCCCGGTCGAACAGGCGCTGGTTGATGACGCCGTGGACGCGGCCGCCTTCGGCCAGCGCCGCATCGGCGAGGATGCCCATCAGCCCCTTGTGCGTGCCGCCGTAGACGATGCCGATCCCGCGCTTTGCCAGCGCGCTGCCGAGCGCGGCGGCGGCTTTCTCGTAGGTATCGCCAAGCCCGGTGTTCGAGCCGCAGAACACGGCGACATGACGGATTTCGCGGATTGGCTGGGGCATCGGGACTCTCACGACAGGAAGGATTGGAACGGACTCGATCTGTATGGCCGAAACGGCAACGCTTCAAGCAGGCGCGTTGTCGCATTCGGCAACGCGCTGGCCCCCACTCGGCAACACACGCGGGCGCGGGTCTGGGGCATGAAGGAGGAGAGATGCTCCGCCACAGGGGGCACCGGATTTTAGCGACGGATACGAGAGCCATGACACCCGAACAGAACGATCTGGTCACGCTGAGCGGCAAGGACCGCCCGCTGGGGGCGCTGCTGCGCCGCTACTGGCAGCCGATCGCGCTGCTGGAGGAACTGGAAGGTCCGCGTCCGGCCAAGGCGGTGAAGGTGCTGGGGCAGGACATGGTGCTGTTCCGTGATGAGGCGGGGCGGCTTGGCCTGCTCGATCGCGACTGCCCGCATCGCGGTGCCGATCTGGCCTTCGGGCGACTGGAGGATGGCGGCCTGCGCTGTCTGTTCCACGGCTGGCTGTTCGACGTGGACGGCAACTGCATCCAGACGCCGGGGGAGCCTGCCGGATCGAAGCTGTGCAGCCGCGTGAAGCAGCGCGCCTATCCGGTGGTGGAGCAGGCGGGGATGATCTTCGGCTTCCTGGGCGAAGGCGAGCCACCGGCCTTCCCCGGCCTCGACTGCTTCGCCGCGCCGACAAGCCACGTCTTCGCGTTCAAGGGCTATCTCGACTGCAACTGGCTGCAGGCGCTGGAAGTCGGCATCGATCCGGCCCATGCCAGCTTCCTCCACCGCTTCTTCGAGGACGAGGAGGCGGATGCCTATGGCAAGCAGTTCCGCGCCCGCTCGGCCGACAGCGACATGACGATGATCCAGGTCCTGCGCGAGTTCGAGAACCCGGACATCAAGATCACGCCCACCGACATCGGCTTTCGCCTCACCGCGCTGCGTCCGCTGCCCGAGGGGCAGACCCATGTGCGCATCACCAACCTGTTCTTCCCGCAGGCTTTCGTGATCCCGCTGTCGGAGACGATGACGATCACCCAGTGGCACGTCCCGATCGACGACCATTCGTGCTACTGGTACGCCGCCTTCACCAGCTTCACCGAGGCGGTGGACAAGGCGGAAATGCGCCGCCAGCGTCTGACGCTCTACGAATTGCCGGACTACAAGCCGCGCCTCGGTCGGCACAACGACTATGGCTACGATGTGGTCGAGCAGAAGAGCAAGACCTACACCGGCATGGGCGAGGACATCAACGTCCACGACCAGTGGGCGGTGGAATCCATGGGCCGCATCCAGGACCGCACGCGTGAGCATCTGGGCACGACCGACAAGGGCATCGTCGCCTATCGCCAACTCCTGCTGAAGCAGATCCGCGCGGTGGAGAAGGGCGAGCGACCGCTGCTCGACCTCACGCCCGAGGAAGCGCTGGCCGTCGCCGATCCGGGCACAGTGGACGGCGTGGCGCCCGAAGGGGCCGATCTCGATGCCTACTGGCGCATGGTCGATGCGCGCCGTCGCGAAGCCGCGCCGTGGTTCGCAGGGATCGCGGCTGAGTGAGTGCCGATTTCATTGCCGACCACGGCTTGTGGTCGGACGAACAGCGCCGCCTCGCGGGTGAAGTGCTCGCCCGTGTCGAGGCGGAGGGGATCGAGACGATCCGCCTCGTCTTCGCCGACATGCACGGCATCCCGCGCGGCAAGACGCTGCTGGCGGCCTCGCTGAAAGGCGCGTTCGAGGACGGCTGCGCGATCACCTCGACGCTGCTTTTGAAGGATACCGCGCACCGCACTGTGGTTCCCGTATTCGCGGCGGGGGCGGGGATCGGCAATGCCGACCTGCAGGGCGGCGGCGACGTGGTCATGGTGCCCGATCCGGCGACCTTCAAGGTGCTGGGCTGGGCCAACAGGGCCGGGTGGATCCTTTGCGATCTCTACCATCACGATGGCCGCCCGGTGGTCGCCTCCACCCGGCGACTGGCGCGCGAGGCGGCGGATCGCCTTGCCGAGCGGGGCTTCGAGTACGTCAGCGGGCTGGAGGTGGAGTTCTACCTCACGAAGCTGGAAGACGCAGGGCTCGCGCCCGAGCACGCCGGACAGCCGCCCGCCCCACCGCGCGTTTCGTTGCTGCACCGGGGCTACAACTACCTGACCGAACAGCGTTACGACCAGATCGAGCCGATGGTCGAGATCCTGCGCGGGCATTGCCTTGCGCTCGGGTTGCCGCTGCACTCGATGGAAGTCGAGTTCGGGCCGAGCCAGTGCGAGTTCGTGTTCAAAACCGGCACCGGGATCGGCCCCGCCGATGACATGGTGCTGTTCCGCTCGATGGTGAAGCAGGTCGCGCGGCGCCATGGCTGGCACGCCAGCTTCATGTGCCGTCCGCAATTGCCCGAGGCGATGGCGAGCGGATGGCACCTCCACCAGTCGCTGCGCGATACGAACACCGGCGCCAACGTCTTTGCGCCGCAGGACGGCGCGCGGGGGCTGTCCACGCTCGGTCGCCGGTTCCTCGCCGGGCTGCTGGCGGGCGCCACCGCCGCCGCGCCGCTCTCGACGCCGACGATCAACGGCTACAAGCGCTATCGCCCCAATTCGCTCGCGCCCGACCGGATCGCCTGGGGGCAGGACAATCGCGGCGCGATGCTGCGCGTGCTGGCGAATGGCGCGCCCAGGCTGCGCCGGATCGAGAACCGCGTGGGCGAGCCTGCGGCCAATCCCTATCTCTATCTCGCCTCGCAGATGGTGACGGGGCTTGCCGGGATCGAGCAGAATATGGAGCCGCCCGCGCCGGTCGAAAGCCCTTACGCTGCGAATGTCGAAACCCTGCCACGCACGCTGGAGGCGGCGCTCGGCCACCTCGATGCCAGCACATTGCTGCGCGAGAAACTGGGCAGCGATTTCGTCGATCACTTCCTGCTCATCAAGCGCGCCGAGGTGGAGCGCTATAATCAGGCCGTGACAGACTGGGAGCAGCGCGAGTATTTCGACCTGTTCTGAGAGTGTTGCTTCGCCGTCCTCCGCCCGGTAGTCCGTCTCTCGCACAACGAGGAAGGATTGCCGGGCAATGGCAACAGCAACACGGGCCACGGCGATGCTGGGCAAGGCCGGGATCGCCTTCGAGACCTTCGAGTACGATTACGACCCCGGCGTCGACAGCATCGGCGAGGCGGCGGCAGCAGCGCTGGGCGTCGATCCGGCCTGCGTGTTCAAGACGCTGATGGTCATGGCCGATGGCAAGCCCGCCTGCGCCATCGCGCCGAGCAGCGGCGAAGTATCCCTGAAGCGCGTCGCCGCTGCGCTGGGCGTGAAGGCCGCCGCGATGATGAAGCCTGCCGATGCCGAGCGGATTTCCGGCTACAAGATCGGCGGCATCAGCCCGTTCGGCCAGACCCGTCGCGTGGCCGTGGTGATCGACGAGAGCGCGCTGGCCCATCCGGCAATCTATCTCAACGGCGGACGGCGCGGTTTGCAGGTGCGGCTGGCAGGCTGCGATGCGATCGAGGTGCTGGACGCGAAAGCGGCGGGAATCGCGGCGTGAGGAGCCTGACCATGCGCAAAATTGTCGCTCTCGTATCCCTGCCGCTGCTGGCGCTTCCGGCTGCGGCGATGGCGGGCGTGTTCTACAACAATCCGCAGGGCCATCAGGCCGAGCCCCAGGCGGCGATGCGCCAGGCATGGCTGGTGCGGGTGAAGCCGGGCGCCAAGGCCTATTTCTATCAGAACGTCGTCACGCCGGGCTGCCCGAACCTGACGGCGGCCTGCAAGCGCAAGGGCTATCTGTTGCCGGGCGACGTGGCGGTCGCGTCCTATACCATGAGTGCGTTCACTGTGGTCGATTTCGTCGGGCCAACCGGCACGCCCAGCGACGGCGCGATCGAGACGCGGCTGCTCGAGAACGTGCCTGCGCCGCAGTCTGGCGCGCAGGACTGGATCGGCCACTGGCAGGACAGCGAGGAGCAGCAGATCACCGTGACGCGCAGTGCCACGCCCGGTGTGCTTGCGTTCATGGGCGATGCGACATGGGGCGCGGGCGATCCCGAGCGGGTGCGCAACGGCGGCGTCCATCTCGGCAATTTCGCCGCCTATGTGAAGCCGACCGGCGGCTGGGGCGGCTTTGTGGCTGAAGTGGACGGCGGGGAGTACGATCACGGTTTCCACTGGCCCGCGTTGTCCGCGCAAAAGGGGCTGGCTTCCGACTGGACGCGGGTGTTTCCCAAGGACGATGCGCAAGGTTGCAGCGCCAGCTTCCGCCTGCTCGGCCCCTATCTGATAGCCTATACCCCGGTCGATGCCTGTGGCGGCATGAACGTGACCTTCACCGGGGTCTATCGCAAGCTGGCGCCGCGAAGGCGCTGATCTGAAGCGCTGACTTACAGGGTCACGCCGCGCTTCCAGATGCCGATGGCGCGCTCGTCATTGGCCTCGTTGCGGGCGGGTTCGCCGCTGGCGATGGCGAGAATCCGCGCCAGCAGCGCCTCGGCAGCTTCGCCCATGCCTGTGGTGAGCGCCTGCGAGGCATCGAAGTCGATCCACCCCGGCTTGTGTGCGGCGAGCGCAGCGTTCGAGGCGATCTTCATCGTCGGCACCGGACTGCCAAGCGGCGTGCCGCGTCCGGTCGAGAACAGCGTGACCGTTGCGCCTGCCGCCGCCAGCGCAGTGGTGGAAACTGCGTCGTTCCCCGGCGCTTCGAGCACGACGAGACCCGGCGTCAGCGGCGCGGCGATCCGCGCACCGTAGTCGAGAACCTCGACCACCGGCGCGAGGCCACCCTTCTGCACCGCGCCGAGCGATTTCTCCTCCAGCGTGGTGATACCGCCTGCGATATTGCCGGGGCTGGGGTTTTCCGAAACCGGCTCGCCATGGTCGATGAAGTAGCGCTTGAAGCGGTTGACCAGCGCGGCGAGGCTGTCGAACACCTCGCGACTGGTGGCGCGCTCCATCAGCAGGGTTTCGGCGCCGAAGATCTCCGGGATTTCGGTCAGGATCGCAGTGCCTCCGGCCTGTGTCACGGCATCGGCCATCAGCCCGATCAGCGGATTGGCGGTCAGCCCGCTCATCGCGTCAGAGCCACCGCACTTGACGCCGAGGCGAAGGGCCGAGAGCGGCGCAGGCGCGCGGCGGTCGTCTGCCATGACTTCCAGCAGTTCGGCCAGCAGCGCTTCCCCGGCGGCGAACTCGTCGGCCTCGGACTGCGCGCGCAGCACGCGCAGACGGTCGCGGCGCTCGGGCGGAATGCGCGTCAGCAGCGCGTCGAGCTGGTTGGATTCGCAGCCCAGCCCCAGCAGCAGCACGCCGCCCGCGTTGGGGTTCATCGCCAGCGCCGCCAGGATCGCGGCAGTCCCGTCCAGATCGGCCCCCAGTTGCGAGCAGCCGAACGGGTGGTTGAAGGCGTGAACGCCATCGATCTGCGGCATCGTCGCGCAGAGCAGGTTGCCCCGCGCGGCAAGGCGCTCACCCAGACGCCCAACGCAGCCGACGGTCGGGAGAATCCATACCTCGTTGCGCGTGCCCACGCTGCCATCGCCGCGATGGTATCCGGCGAAGCTGGGGGAGGGCTCGGAAGGGGGCGAAAGGGGCGCGGCGGAAGCGGTGAAGACGTACCCCTGCTCGCCGCGAAGGGCTGTCGCCAGATTGTGCGAATGGACATGCTCGCCCGCCGCGATGGGGCGAGTGGCGATGCCGATCGGGGCGCGATAGCGATGGACCGCTTCCCGCGGTTCGATGGCACGCACGGCGAACTTGTGCCCGGCCGGAATGTCATCGTGCAGGATTAGGCTTGTGTCGCCGCAGGTCGCTCTCTGCCCCTTCTGAAGAGGTTTCAGGGCGACTGCCACATCGTCGCTCTTGGCGATGCGCAAGGCCTCGGGAATCGCGGTGGAAGAAGGTGCGCAAGGGGCTGGCGGAGAGGCGGTAACGGTTTCACGCATATGGCGGATTTACGTCATTGCCAGCGTTGGCACAAGCGGCTAGTCGAAGGGCGACAGGAGAGATACGATGCCCCGCCTCACGCTTCATCCCGACCGTCTGTTCCCCGCCGATCCGACCACACGGGCGATCGCGCGTGAACTCTATGCCGACATCGCCGACCTGCCGATCGTCAGCCCGCACGGGCACACCGATCCGGCGTGGTTCGCCGGGAACGAGGGGTGGTCGAATGCGACCGAGCTGCTGCTGGCGCCAGACCATTACCTGTTCAGAATGCTCTATTCCCAAGGGGTTGCGCTGGATGCTCTGGCGGTGCCGCGCAGGGGCGGGATGCTGCCGGACACGAACCCTCGCGAGGCGTGGCGCACGTTTGCCAGTCACTGGCACCTGTTTGCCGGAACACCGTCGAGCATGTGGCTCAACCACGTGTTCGCGCATGTTTTCGGAATCGAGGTCACGCTCGATGCAGGGACGGCGGATCACTATTACGATCTGATCGGAGAGGCGCTGAAAACGGCGCAATTCCGGCCTCGCGCGCTGTTCGAGCGGTTCAATATCGAACTGCTGGCAACCACCGAAGGCGCCGATGACGACCTTGCGCATCACAAGGCGATCCGCGCTTCGGGCTGGCGCGGAAACGTCGTCACTACTTATCGACCGGACTCGGTGATCGACCCGGATCATGAGGAATTTTCCAGCGCGATCAAGCGTTTCGGCGAACTCTCGGGCGAGGACGTGCTGAGCTGGAAGGGCTATCTTGCCGCTCATCGCCGTCGCCGCGCCGATTTTCGCGCGATGGGCGCGACGGCGACGGATCACGGCTTCCTGACCCCCCGAACAGCCAATCTCTCGACTGCCGAGTGCGAGGCATTGTTCGGAAAAGTCGTTTCCGGCCAGGCGGATGCAGGCGAGGCTGAGCTGTTTCGCGCGCAGATGCTCACCGAAATGGCGCGCATGAGTCTGGAGGATGGCATGACCATGCAGATCCACCCCGGTTCATGCCGCAACCACAACGCCCGGCTTTTCGCCAGCCATGGTCGAGACAAGGGCGCCGACATTCCGCAGGCCACCGAATATGTCGAGGCGCTGCGCCCGATGCTCGATCTGTTCGGCAATGAGCCGGACCTGACCGTGATCCTGTTCACGCTGGACGAGACAACCTATTCGCGCGAACTGGCGCCGCTGGCCGGGCACTATCCGGCGTTGCGTCTCGGGCCATCGTGGTGGTTCCATGACAGCCCCGAAGGCATGCGCCGCTTCCGCGAAATGACCACGGAAACCGCCGGTTTCCACAATACCGTGGGCTTCAACGACGATACGCGCGCGTTCCTCTCGATCCCCGCGCGCCACGATGTCGCACGCCGGATCGACTGCGGTTTCCTTGCGCGTCTGGTCGCCGAGCATCGCATGGAAGACTGGCAGGCCGCCGAACTTGCGCGGGAACTGACGGTAGGGCTGGTGCGCAAGGCCTATGGCCTGAAGGCGCCGCAACCGGAAATGGTCGGCGCCTGATGCGCCTGTCGCAAGCAGCCTTGGCAGCCCTGCCCGCAGACGTGGCAAAGCCGGGCTATGATCGTACCGAAACGCGGTGTGGCGTCGTCCATTTCGGGCCCGGCGCGTTTCATCGGGCGCATCAGGCGGCGGCATTCGATACGCTGCTGGGCCACGATCCGCGCTGGGGCATCACCGGTGTCAGCCTGCATTCGCGTGGTGTTGCCGATGCGCTCAATCCACAGGACGGACTTTACACGCTGGCGCTGCTCGACGCCGTGACGGACTATCGCGTGATCGGTAGCATCGGGCAAATTCTGACCGCAGACCAGACTGCGGCGATCCTGGCTGCGCTGACCGACCCGCAGACCCGGATCATCTCGGCTACCGTGACCGAAAAAGGCTATTGCCTTGGCGCGGGCGGCGCTCTGGATTTCGGAAATGCCGCGATTTTGGCCGATATCGATGCCGCCGGAAACGGTCCTGTGTGGCAGCCTTCCTCTTTCCCCGGCTGGGTGGTGCGAGCGCTTCAGGCGCGGCGCCATTCCGGTGCAGGCCCGATAACGGTACTGTCGTGCGACAATCTCACCGATAATGGCCGAAAGCTCGAAGGCGCCGTGCGTTCGCTTGCTGAAACAGTCGATCCGGAACTGGCGCGGGCATTGCCGGAATTGGCCAGCTTTCCCAATGCGATGGTCGATTCGATCACACCGGCGACCGACGATGCCCTGCGCGCGCAGGGCATGGCAGCAACCGGCCTGGAGGACGCCTGGCCGATCCAGCGTGAGCGGTTCTCGCAGTGGGTGATCGAGGATCGCTTCGTAACCGAGCGCCCCGAACTTGAATGCGCGGGCGTTACGTTTGCGACGGACGTCCGCCCGTTCGAGCAGGCCAAGTTACGGTTGCTCAATGGTGCGCATTCTTCGCTTGCCTACATCGGACTGGGACGGGGCCACGAAACCGTCGCGGATGCGATGGCCGATGCCGAACTGGCGCGCTTTGTAGAGCGGCTTATGCGTGAGGACATCGCACCTACGGTGTCCCCGCCACCCGGACTGGACCTTGCGCAATATATCACCGATGTTCTGGCGCGCTTCGCCAATCCGGCGATCCGTCACCTGCTCTCGCAGATCGCCTGGGATGGATCGCAGAAATTGCCCTATCGTCTGCTGGGGACGGTGCGCGATACGCTTTCGGCGGGACGCGGTGTCGAGCGGCTGGCACTGCCGGTCGCCGCATGGGTGCGATTTGTGGACCGTGCTGCGCGTGAGGGCCGTTCGCTTGTCGATCCGCTGGCCGATACGTTGTTGGCGCGGGCTGGCGAGTGGCGGGCGATGTTGGCCCTGACAGAGGTGTTCGGCGATCTTGGCGCCGATAGTCGCTTCACGAATGCAGTCGAGCATGGTCTGGCGGTGCTGGAAAGGGGAAGCCTTTCCTAACCCGTCCAGCGCGCGCAGGATTCGCCGGGATCGAGCGTGAGCGCGGGGATGGTGGCTGGTTCGCTGTCGATATTGTCGATGCGATCAAGCAGGCGTCGTGCCGCTTCGCTGGCGATCCGGTCGAACGGACGGATCACGGTGGCAAGGGCCGGGCTGACCATACTGGCCAGCAGGCTTCCGTCAAAGCCGATCACGGACAGGTCGTGCGGCACGGCAATGCCATGCTGTGCTGCGTATTTCAGAACGCCTGCTGCCATGACATCGTTGGCGGCGAAGATGGCGCTGGGGCGCTCGTCGGAGGACAGAAGTATGTCGGCGCCGGTGATGCCTGAGGCAAACCCGTAGTCCCCCGGTGATTGCGTAACCGTAATTCCCGCATCTTGGGCGGCCGACAGGAAGCCCTGGCGACGCTGCGTGGCCGAGGCTGTCTCTACCGGGCCGTTGATCAAACCCAGATGGCGATGTCCCATTGCGATCAGGTGGCGGGCGACCATCGCGGCAGCCTCCTGTTCGTCGCTGAGAATGACTTCACCATAATGGGGCAGCGGCACCGAGGATACCGCTATGGCGGGTAAGCCATTCCTGGCGAGAACTTGGGCCAATGGTTCCAGCCCGGAAACGGGCGGCATCACGATGAGCCCATCGACGCGCGAGCGTTGGAGAAACGACAGTACGTCCAAGGCGGCGTCTTGCGGGTCAAGCGGGCAGGGATGCACGACCAGTTCGTAGCCGCGTGCGCTGGCATGGTTGACGATCCCGCGCTGCACGGCGTCAAGCACCAGCGCATTACGATCGTTATGAACCAGCCCGATCAGGAACGAGCGCCCCATGGCGAGCGCCCGGCCACGCGGGGAGGGACGAAAGTCGAGCCGCGCAATGGCGGCCTCGATCCGCTCACGCGTGGCCGCGTTGACCTTCGGAGACTTGTTGAGCACGCGCGAGACGGTGCGGATCGAAACACCGGCCTCGCTGGCAACGTGTTCGATGGTCGGACCGGAGGCGGTAAAGGGGCGTGCCATGCAGGCGTGGTAACGCAGATGCAGGGGCGATCAAGCCGAAAGCCTTGACCGGAAGACTCAATTCCCGGGCGTGGCCGGGGTGGTTTGCGGATCGCGTTGCGCGGGTGCGCTTGCCTTGGTCTTGGTCTTGGTCTTGGCATCCTTCAGGGTCGCACCGGTGATGCGGTTCATCTTGCGTCTGGAAAGCACATTTGCGACATCGGCATAGGCTGCTTTGAGATAGCGGCGGTAGAAAGCCGACATTTCGTTCGGCATCGTGGCGTCCGTTTCGAACAGGCTCAGGATCTTGTCGGCGCTGCCATCGCCCGATGATCGGGACCCACCCAGCGTCCGCCTGGCGGCATAGTCGGCGATCTGTGTCGATGTGATGCCAAGCCCCCCGTTTTGCCGGAGGCGTGAGCAAACGCGAAGGCAGCGTTGTTGTCGATAAACGAGGAAGAACGGTAACTGACGCTCAACGACATATTGATCCAGATTTCCTATCGATAGATCTTATTTCATATATTGGACTATCGGCTGCGTTGCGTCCATGGGCGAGGCATGACGCTGGAGACAACTGGATCAGAGCCTGATGAGATGCCCGCGGGTGTTGCAGGGATCATGCTGCGGGCCGAGGGTGAGGTGCTGGGTAGCGCCTATGAAGGCATCGAGAGTGGTACGCGCGACTATCGCCGAGCCGGCATTGCGCTGTTCCTTGCCGGTTTCGCAACCTTTTCGCTGCTTTACTGCGTGCAGCCGCTGCTGCCCGAGTTCACGAGAGACTACCACGTCAGCCCGGCGACAAGTTCGCTGGCGCTTTCGCTGACGACAGGCGCGCTCGCGCTCGCGATTTTTGCCAGCGGTGCTGTGTCGCAGTTGCTGCCGCGGCGCCCTCTCATGTTCGGATCGATGGCGCTGGCGGCGCTGTGCAATCTGGCTGCTGCTGCGGCGCCGACGTGGACGCTGCTGCTGCTGGCGCGTTTGCTGGAAGGGGTGGCGCTCGGCGGCGTTCCTGCCGTGGCCATGGCGTATCTGGGTGAAGAGATGCACGCCCGGGATCTGGGCAAGGCCATGGGGCGCTACGTCGGGGGAACGGCTTTCGGCGGCATGATGGGGCGTGTCGGCATGGGGCTGCTGACGGAGTTTACCTCATGGCAGGTTGCGATGGCAGCCTTGGGTGGTCTGGGCATACTTGCTGCGGTGGGTTTTGCTCTGCTGTTGCCGCCGTCGCGGCGTTTTGCCGTTCAGAAGAGTTTCGAGCCAGCCTACCACGCACGCGCCTGGGGTGGGCATCTGAACCATCGATACCTGCCGCGGCTGTTTGGTGTCGGTTTCGTGCTCACCAGCGTATTCGTCGTGGTTTTCAACTACGCTGGCTTTCGCTTGTCGGCGCCGCCCTATAGTCTGGGCGCGACAGCGATCAGTCTGATTTTCCTGAGCTATGTTTCCGGCATTTTCGTTTCGCCATGGGCGGGGCAACTCGCGGACCGCTGGGGGCGCCGCTGGCCATTGGCCGGTGCCCTCGCGCTGATGGCCATCGGATCGCTGGTAACGCTGGGCGCCTCGCTGGCGCTGATCGCGCTGGGCATTCTGCTTGTAACGATAGGGTTCTTCGCAGCCCATGCCGTTGCCAGTTCATGGGTTGGGCGCCTGGGTGGCAAGGCCAAGAGCCATGCGACATCGCTGTATCTTCTGGCCTACTACCTTGGATCCAGCGTGACCGGTTCGATCGGCGGATGGGTTTGGCAGCACGGTGCCTGGCCAGGTGTGGTGGCCTTGACCACGGCACTGGCGGGGGCTGGCGTCGCTCTGGCGATTTCGATCCGTCACGAAGGAGCTTGATGGCCCGCGTGGCCGCTGATTGGCTGCAAAAGGCAAGATAGCGAAACCTCGACACCGGCGAGCGCGCCTTACGGCCACCGATGCAAGACCGTGCAAGTTCGCTGAACCCGGTATCCGAAATTTTCGATACAGCACGTTACAGGATTGCTAACGCGAATGGATTTCATTAGCACGCGTTTCCGGAAGGGGCCGGGAATGCGGCGCGAGGCCAACCGGCACGCGTGATTCCCTCAGATGTTCCGGTCGAACGTCGGCCGGGACGGCGGGGAGCGAACACGACGTGCTGCGAAGAGTGCTGTTTCAGATTCACTGGTTTTTGGGAATTACCGCCGGATTGATCCTGGCGGTGATGGGCGTGACCGGTGCGCTCTTGAGCTTCGAGGACGAGATCATGGCGCGGTTGAGCCCTGGGATCGTCGTGCTGGCGCCCAACGGCCTTGCGCCGCAGGCGCCGGAGAAAGTCTTCGAGCAGATTGCTGCGCAGCGGCCGGGCGCGACGATCCAGCGTCTGACCATTGAAAGCGACCCGAAGCTGGCATGGCAGGTCCGGCTGGCGCCCGCGAACGGGAAACAGGGGCGCGGCGAGCGCTCGTTCGTCGATCCGCGCGATGGTCGTCTGCTGGGCCAGGCCAACGGTGCGTCGTTCTTCGAGACGGTCGAAAATCTCCATCGCTGGCTGGCGATGCCGGGCGGACCGCGCGGCATTGGGCGGCAGTTAACGGGCATTTCAGCTATCGCGCTGGTCTTCTTCGCGGTTTCGGGGCTTTATTTGCGCTGGCCGAAGAAGGCGCTCGACTGGCGGGCATGGCTGGTGCTCGATTGGCGCAAGAGTGGCCGTAATCTCTGGCGAGAGCTTCACGCAGTCATCGGCGGCTGGGTGGCGCTGGCCTATCTGCTGAGCGCGACGACGGGGCTGTGGTGGTCCTATGGCTGGTATCGCGATGCTGCGCAGGTGGTGCTTACCGGATCGGCGCAGTCTGATGACGGCGACGCACGCGGCAAGGCGAAGAGGCATGAAAAATCGCCCGCTGCCTCGTTGACCCAGGCATGGTCGGTGTTCGCCCGTACGATGGACGGGCGCTGGGCGTCTGTCACGATCTTCATGCCCGATCACGGCAGCAAGGCACGTTTCCGCGCGACACCGCCCGATGCCCGCTTCGAGCGGATGACGGATGACGTGAAGATCGACCTTGCGACCGGGAGGGTGCTCGATGTCGATCCTTATGCGAAGCGCTCGCTGGGCAAGGTGATCGCAGGATCGATGCTCGATGTGCATCGCGGCGCGATCTTCGGGCTGGCAGGGCGCATCGTGATCCTGCTGACCAGTCTGACGATGCCGTTGTTCACGATCACCGGACTGCTGCTCTATTTCGCCCGTCGCCGCCGCAAGCGGGCACTTGGTCTGGCCGCAGAGGCGGCCCCTGCCGTGGCGGGGCACGGGTCAGACATATTGGTGGCCTATGCCAGCCAGACCGGATCGGCCGAGCGCCTTGCGCGTCAGACAGCCTCTGCGCTTGGCGGCGCGCGAGTGATCCCGCTGGCAGACGTCGATGCCGCAACGATGTCGCAGGCGCGGCGCGCCCTCTTCGTGGTGAGCACCTACGGCGAAGGGGAAGCGCCCGATCGCGCCCGCCGCTTCGCGCGCGAGGCGATGGCGACAGCGCCCGAGGCCGCAAATCTCGACTATGCCGTTCTGGCGCTGGGCGATCGCGAATATCCGCAGTTCTGCGCCTTCGGGCACGAAGTCGACCGTTGGCTCCATTCCGGCGGTGGTCGTAGGCTGTTCGATACGATCGAGGTCGATGGCGAGGACGCCAATGCCGAGCGTCTGTGGCAGCAGGAACTGGCGGCGCTGGGGGCAGACACGATGGCGGCGGACTTCGCGCCCGCAGCCTATGCACCGTGGCGGCTGGTTTCCCGCGTTCGCCTCAACGAAGGCAGCGCGGGCGGGCCGGTGTACCATGTCCGGCTGGAGCCGCTCGATGGCACCGCGCACGATTGGCAGGCGGGCGATATCGCAGAAGTGCGGCCGGGCAACGATCCGAACGCAGTCGAGGCTTTTCTGGCCGCGTCCGACTTCGATGGCGAAGAGCGCGTCGAGGGACGTTCCCTGCACGCCCACCTGATGCGCTCGGTGCTTCCCGAGCGGGCAGACGGGACGCCGGAAGTGATCGTGGCCGATCTGCGCCCGCTTCCCCACCGCGAATATTCCATCGCCTCGATTCCTGCCGATGCTGGCATCGAACTCGTGATCCGTCAGGTTTCCCGCGAGGATGGCACTCTGGGCTTGGGGTCCGGGTGGCTGACGCATCATGCACGGATCGGCGACACGATAGCGCTGCGTCTCCACGCCAATCCCGGTTTTCGCGTGGGTGACGCCAAGGGACCGCTTGTCCTGATCGGCAACGGCACCGGTATCGCCGGTCTTCGCGGGCATCTGCGACAGGCCGCCGCGCAAGGGCAGAGCGGTCACTGGCTGCTGCTGGGCGAACGCAACCGCGCGCATGATGCGCTGTTCGACGACGAACTGGCCGCGTGGCTGGCGGATGGCACCCTGTCTCGCCTCGACCGGGCATGGTCACGCGACGCAGGCGCCGGGGCCCGATATGTGCAGGATCTGATCCCGTCCGCCGCCGACCTGCTGCGCGAGGTTGCCGAGGGCGGCGGCTCGATCCTCGTCTGCGGCAGCCTGCTTGGCATGGCGCCGGCGGTCGATGCCGCGCTGCGCGAAGTGCTGGGCGATGCGCAACTCGAAGCGATGGCCGAGCGCGGCAGGTATCTCCGCGACATCTACTGATCCGTTTTTCTTTTTTCTCACTGCGACAACACCGAAGGAGCAACCAAACCATGGTTTCCCTGCGCATTCTTGCGCCTCTGCCCCTGCTGGCACTGGCAAGTTCCCTGACGGCGAGCCCCGCATTTGCGGCAGACGAAAGTGCTGCGGGCGCCGCTGCCGACGATACCGATCCGGCCGAGGCGATCGTCGTCACGGCACGTGCGCAGACACTCTACCGCGTGCGCGATACCGATGTCGGCAAGATCCCGGCCAACCCGCTCGACATTCCGCAGTCGGTACAGGTCATCAATTCGGAGATGATGCAGGATCAGGGCGCACGCGACATCACCGATCTCTATCGCGATGTGCCGGGCGTCAGCGCCAATAACTACGCCACCGTCACCTATCGTGGTTTCTCGCAGGACGTGACGTTCTATGACGGCCTGCGCGGTGATCCGTTCCAGACCTTCTCGGTGCCGCAACTCTTTACGATCGACCGGGTGGAGTTCCTGAAGGGCCCCGCGGGCATGCTCTATGGAGCCGGGTCTCCGGGCGGCACGATCAATTACGTGACCAAGAAGCCGCAGGATACGTTCGCGGCCAACGTGCGCGCGATCCTGGGCGGACGCAGCCGCTACGGCGGCTCAGTCGATGTCACCGGGCCGCTCGACAAGGATGGTATCCTGACGGGCCGGATCGGCGGGTTTTACGAGGACTATGACAGCTACCGCGATCACGCGAGCAGTCGGACCCTGATCGGCGATGCCGGGCTTTCGGCCAAGCTTGGACCGGATACCAAGCTGACCGTGCAGGTGACGGACTACGATCAGAACCTGCCCGGCAACCGCCTGCGCGGCATTCCCGTGGACGCCAACGGCAATTTCCTGACGTACCGCAGCTGGAATCACAACGATCCCGACGATTTCATCCGCTACAACGGGCTGGTCACGCAGGCGCGGCTGGACAGCAAGCTGTCGGATGCGATCTCGTTCAATCTGGCGGGGCGCTGGTTCCGCTATAACGAGCATCAGGAATATCACGAGCCGGTGGCGCTCAAGGATACCGATGGCGACGGTGTCTACGATACGGTGACGCGCGAGTACCGCGATCAGCGCCGCCATGTGGAAGGCCTGTCGTTCGGGGCGAACATGGTCGGTAAATTCACGACCGGGCCGTTCAGCCACACCGTGCTGGTCGGTGCCGACTGGTATCGCGAGCTGTCCACCGGCACCAATTACGCGACGCGCGATGTTCCTGCGCTGTCGCTGACTGACCCCGACTACAGCGATTCCACCAAGCCCGATCTTTCCGGCGTGACGCCTTCGCTTACCGATTCGAAGGCGCTTCGCCGGGGCGTCTATGCGCAGGAGCAGCTGGGTATCGGTGAACATGTCATCCTTGTCGGCGGCGTGCGGCGCGACTGGTTCGACGATAACGACTATATCGAAGGCGAAAGCGCCAGCGAGGCGGCCACGACCTGGCGCGCAGGCGCGATCTACAAGCCGCGCCATGACCTTTCGCTCTACGTCAGCTGGTCGCAGGCCTTCGAGCCGCAGGACGTGGCCGATCAGTCATCGGCGGCAGGCGGCCCGTTCAAGCCGGAAAGTGGCAGCCAGTGGGAAGTCGGTGCCAAGAGCGATCTGTTCGACGGCAAGGTGCAGGCGACCCTGGCCGCCTATCGCATCGTGCGGCGCAATGTGTTGCAGGTGGACGTCTCGCAGGACTCCGTGAACGGCGTGGACCAGTTGGCGCCTGTCGGCGAAGTCACCAGCAAGGGTATCGAGGCGACGCTGACCACCGACCTGACGAAAAACTGGGTGCTCAGCGTCAATTACGCCTATAACGACACGCGGATCACCGGAACGGTGGAAGGCCAGTCGATCGACAATTCGGTGGGCGATCGCTTCCCGAACACCCCGCACCATCAGGCCGGGTTCTGGACGCGCTATCAGGTGGCGCCGATCGACACGGCCTTTGCCTTCGGCGGCCAGTACGTTTCCAACCAGCTGGACCGTTCCGGCGACAGGCTGAAGCCCTTCACGGTCTTCGATGCGACGATATCGCACGACTTCAAGGTGTTCGAGGCGATGTTCCGGATCGAGAACATCTTCGACAAGTACTATGCCACTTCGGGCTTCACCGGGCCGAAGGGCGCCTACATCGGCAATGCGCGCAGCTGGTTCATCGAACTGCGCCGCAAGTTCTGAGGTTAGTCAGGACTGGCCGGGGCATGGCGCGGAAACGTGACTGTGACGCGCAGCCCCGGCTCGGCATCCTCCAGTGAGACACTGGCGCCGAGCCGCTCGGCGGCGGCCTTGACGATGGCAAGGCCAAGCCCCGAGCCTTCCGGGCCGCCTGCCCCCTGAAGCCGGGCGAAGCGCGAGAACGCCTGCTCGCGCAGCGCCGCCGGAATACCGGGACCGGTATCGATGACGCTGAGGCGCACGGCATCAGGGGCGGACTTGATCGCGATCACGGCCTCGCCGCCCCGATGGTTGTAGCGGATCGCATTGTCGACAAGGTTGGTCAGCATCTCGAAGGCCATCGTGCGGTGCCCGTTTACGAAAACCGGGGCATCGCCTGCGCAGTCGAGCCGCAGTTCGACATCCGCCTCGATCGCCTGCCGGATGCGACGCGAGATCACCACGCGCGCCAGTTCGCGCAAGTCCAGCTTCTCGAACGGCGGCTGAGTTCCGGCCTCGTCGGCGCGGGCAAGGGCGAGCAGCTGGGTCAGCAGCCTCTCCAGTCGGTCACTCGCCTCTTCGATCTCGCGCAGGGCCTCGCTCGATCCGCGCCGGGCGAGGGCGACCTGCACCTTGAGCACCGAGAGCGGCGTGCGCATCTGGTGCGAGGCGTCGGCAGTGAAACGCCGCGTCGCGCTGGTCGCATCGTCGAGACGGCCCAGGAGACGATCGAACGACAGCGCCAGCGGCCGCAGCTCGGCAGGCAGGGGGCCGGTCTGGAGCGGAGAAAGGTCAGGCGCGGCGCGGGTGTCGCGCGCCTCGACCACGCGGCGCAGTTCGGAAAGCGGGCGCAGGCTCCAGCCAAGGGCGGGTCGGATCAGCAGCAGGACCATGCCGACCAGCACCAGCTCGCCGATCAGCAGGGCGGTCATCAACTGGTTGCGTTGGGCGCGCCTGTGATCGAGCGTTTCGGCGACCTGCACCACGACAGGCGCCGTGATGCGGGGCAGGTCGCGGCGGGTCTCGGCAATGCGGATTTCCTGTCCGCGATAGGACGCGAAGCGGAAATGCGGCTCGTCTATGGTCAGGCTGGCAAGCTGTGGAGGCGGCAGGTCGGCATAGCCGGTGAGCAGGCGGTCGCCTACGGCGATGCGGTAGTAGACGTTGTCCCGCTCGGCGTTCTCCAGCATGCCGAAGGCTGCGGGGGGAAGGTCCAGCGTGACCTCGCCATCTTCCACCTGCACCGTTTCGGCAATCGCGCCGAGAGCGCCGCCCAGCACGCGGTCGCTGGAACTGCGCACGACGCCGGAAACCAGCCCCCATCCGACCAGACCCAGCACCAGCGCGGGGATCAGCACCGGCCCCAGCATCGCGATCAGCAGGCGATGGCGAAGCGCAATGGCCCCCTTGCGCGGGCTTGTGACGGGTTCCGGCGCGGAGCCGGTCATGAACGGTCCAGCATGTAGCCTACGCCGCGCACGGTGTGGATCACCGGGCCGTCCGCGCCCAATTTGCCGCGCAGGCGTGTGACGTTGACCTCCAGAGCGTTCGAGCCAACCGGTTCGTCGAACCCGAAGACTTCGGCCTGCAGGGTCTCGCGCGGGACGATCTGACCGGCGCGGGTTGCCAGCGCCTCCAGTACCGCCCATTCGCGGCGCCTCAGATCCACCGGTCGTCCCGCCACTTCCACGCGGCCCGTGGAGCGGTGGATCGTCATGGCGCCAATACGCATTTCCGGCGCTGCATCACCGCCGCGTCGTCGGCTGAGTGCGCGGACGCGGGCCTCCAGTTCCTCGACCTCGAAAGGCTTGCGCAGATAGTCGTCGGCGCCAAGGTCCAGCCCGCGCACCCGGTCGTCGAGGCCATCGCGCGCGGTCAGCATCATGACCTGCGCCTGATCGCCCCGCGCGCGAAGGCGGGCAAGTACCTCGAAGCCATCGATATCGGGCAGGCCGACGTCGAGGATCACCAGCGAGAACGGCTCTGTCGCCAGCACCGAAAGCGCCTCCTCGCCGCAGTCCACGTGGTCCACGGCGTGCCCTGCGGCATGCAGAAGCGACACGATTCCGCGCGCCAGCGCCGCATCGTCCTCAACGATCAGAATGCGCATGCTGCACTCCATGTTGCGGCCCGTTGGCCGTGAAAGGTGCGTGAAAGGTTGAATCGGTAGGCCATCCCTCGTGCTTATCCGACAACAGAGACGGAAAGCGAGAGGAGTCGGAAAATGCGTTTCCCCATGACTGTTCTGGCGCTGGGCGCTGTGCTGGCAACGCCGGCATCGGCGCAACACGGCCCTGGCGAAAGCGCTGTCTCGCAGCGGCCCGCAGGCTATCCCAGGTCCTATGACCGGCTGATTTCGCAGGCAAAAGCCGAAGGCGCCGTGCGTATCTACGCCAATGCAGACCGCGCCGAACTGGTGCCGGTCGTCGCCGCGTTCAAACGGGCCTATCCGGGGCTGAAAGTGTTCTACGCGGACCTTGGCTCGACCGAGATGTTCCGCCGATACACCTCCGAAGTGCGCGCGCGGCAATATTCGGCGGACCTCGTCTGGTCCTCGGCGATGGACCTGCAGGTCAAGCTCATCAACGATGGCTATGCCCAGCAGTACGCCAGCCCCGAAAAGCCCGCGCTCCCCGAAACGGCGGTGTGGAAGAACATGGGCTTCGGCGTCACGGCAGAGCCGATCGGGTTCGTCTACAACAAGCGGCTGGTTCCTGCCGGAGAAGTGCCGCAGGACCACCACGGCCTGGAAGAACTGCTGCGCCGCCACCGCGCGGACTTCGCGGGCAAGGTCGCGACGTTCGATCCAGTGCGCTCGAACACCGGCTATCTCTATCTTTCGCAGGATTACCAGATCACGCGCGATACGCGCAGTCTGGTGCAGGCGATTGCGGCTACGCGCCCGATGCTCGCCACGAACACCGGGCCGATGCTCGATGGGGTCGCCTCCGGCAAGCTGGCGGTGGCATACAACGTCATCGGTTCCTACGCGCTGGAGCGGGCGCGCCGTCAGCCGCAGATCGGCGTGGTGTTCCCGCGCGACTACACGATCCTGACCTCGCGTATCGCGTTCATCTCACGCGAGGCGAGCCATCCCGCTGCCGCGCGGCTGTTTCTCGATTTCCTGCTGTCGCACAAGGGCCAGTCCCTGCTGGCACAGCACAGCCTGTGGCCGGTGCGTACCGATGTGCCGTCGCGCCGCCTTCCGGCAGGCCAGACGCGCGTCATCCGCGTCGGTCCGCAGCTTCTCGTCAATCTCGATCGCCTGACCCGCCAGCGCTTCCTCAGCGCGTGGACGGCGACCCTCCAGTCCGAAAGTGCTCTCCGATGAAATCGCTGTTCAAGAGCGGCTGCGCGATTGCCGCCGTTATCGCCGCAACGCCTGCACTCGCCGCCGAGCCGAGCCGGGACGATCTGGCCGAACTCGTGCGCGAGCAGGCCGCCGAAATCGCCGCGCTGCGCCAGCGCGTGGAAAAGCTGGAGGCCGGGGCTGCGCCGTCGGGCGGAGGCAATGCGCCCGCTCCTCAACTCGCCGCGCAGGCGGGATCGGCCAAGGCTACCCCGCCCCCCGTGGTCGTGCCACCGCCGCAGATCGTCGTGGCGCCTTATGCGCCGCAGCTGGTGCCGCCGGGGCCGGCCTCGCGCGATGTGGATCGCGCGAAGGCAGCGGCTGTCGCCGTGGAGGCTGCAGGCGGCACGACCGAATGGGGTGCAGGCCTGCCGGTGTTCCATTCCGCCGACGGGCAGTTCACCTTCAAGCCGCGTGGCCGCATCCTGACCGACATCTCCACGACGATGGGATCGAAGGACAAGGGCCGCAACATCACCACCACGGGCATGCGCGCGCTTCGCCTTGGCCTTGAGGGTAGTGTCGGCACGCACTTCTTCTACCAGTTCGAGACCGATTTTTCGGAAAATCAGGTCGATATCGTCACAGCCTTCCTCGGCTGGCGTAACCGGATTTCACCGGGGATCGAGTACGACGTGCGAGCAGGCCACCTGTTCAACGATCGCAGTTTCGAAGGTTCGACCGGCTCGGACTCGACGCCGTTCCTCGAACGCACCGTGGTCGCCACCGCGATCATCCCGCAGCGCGCGTTCTACGGCGTGGGCATCATGCCGCGCGTGTTCTGGAAGAGCGGTCACGCCTCGCTGACGGTTACCGGCGATCGTATCGACGGGGACCAGTCCACCTCGGACAACCGCACGGTGCTGGGTCGCGTACACTGGAACCCGATCAAGACGAAGAATGCCGTGCTGCACCTTGGCCTGTGGGGCTTCGATGAAATGCTGCACCCCGGCAAGAACACGCTGACGCGCAACACGGTGATCGGCGGGCGCTTCAACGGCGCGCTGCGCCTCTCCACCGGCACGCTGGAAGGCGGCACCGGAACGACCGGCTATGGCGCCGAACTGGGCGGCTATGTCGGCCCGGTCTGGATCATGGGCGAGGCGGGCGAGCGCCATGCGCGGCTGGACAACGACCGCCCCGATTTCATCAGCAAGGCCTGGAGCGTCTCGGGCGGCTGGTTCATCACGGGTGATCTGCCGCCGTACAACCCGCGCCTCGGCAGCTTCGGCCAGCCCAAGGTGCTGAGCCCCGTGTTCGAAGGTGGCACCGGTGCGATCGAACTGACCGCGCGTTACGAAAGCCTGGAATTCGAGAACATCGCCACGCCCGCCCAGGGCTGGGCCGCGACGCTGGGCGTCAACTGGTATCTCAACAGCTTCACCCGGTTCCAGGTCAACGCGATCCACTGGAACACGGACAATATGGCCGGTGCCTATACCGGTCAGGACTCCGGCGAGACGCTTTCCGCGCGCGTCGGCGTCACCTTCTAAGCCTTTCACACATAAAGAATAACGAGACGGGACCGGACCGATGAACCTTGCCCTGATAGGCTTCCTGATGGTGGCCACTTTCATGACGCTGATCATGACCAAGCGGATGACCCCGCTGGTCGCGCTGACCGTCGTGCCCACCGCCTTCGCGCTTGTCGCCGGGTTCCATGCGGGGCTTGGCGACATGATGATCGAGGGGCTGACCAAGCTGGCGCCGACCGGCGTCATGCTGCTGTTCGCGATCCTGTTCTTCTCGACGATGACCGACACCGGGCTGTTCGATCCGCTGGTGGGCAAACTGATCCGGCTGGTCCACGGCGATCCTATGCGTATCCTGATCGGATCGGTGGTGCTGTGTGCGCTGGTCAGCCTGGATGGCGATGGATCGACCACCTACATCATCACGATGGCGGCGATGCTGCCGCTCTACAAGCGCTATGGCATGAACCGCCTGTACCTCGTCTGCCTGTTGATGGTGACGAGCGGGGTGATGAACCTGACGCCGTGGGGCGGCCCGACCGCCCGCGCCGCCAGTGCGCTGAAGCTCGACCCCGCCGCGCTGTTCCTGCCGCTGATCCCCGGCATGATCGCGGGACTGGCGTTCCTGATCGGCCTTGCCATCCACTTCGGCCGCAAGGAGCGTCGTCGCCTTGGCAAGGTGGAAGCAGTCGGCGAACTGGCGCAGAGCGATCTGGCCGTATCGCAGTATCCCGAAGCGCGCCGTCCGCGCCTGTTCTGGTTCAATGCGGCGCTGGTGATCGCGCTGCTGGTGCTGCTGGTCTGGGGCGTGCTGCCGCTGCCGATCCTGATGATGCTGGCCTTCGCGATCGCCATGATTGCCAACTATCCCGATACCAAGGCGCAGAAAGAACGTATCTCCGCCCATGCCGGTAACGTGCTCTCGGTGGTCTCGCTGATCTTTGCCGCGGGCATCTTCACCGGCATCCTGTCGGGGACTGGGATGGTCGAGGCGATGAGCCAGCAGGTGGTGGCGTTCATTCCGCCGGTACTGGGGCCGTACATGGCGCCGATCACCGCCGCGCTCAGCCTGCCGGGCACGTTCTTCATCTCCAACGATGCGTTCTACTTCGGCATGCTGCCCATTCTGGCGCAGGCCGGGGCGCATTATGGCGTCGAGCCGATGGCCATCGCCCGCGCATCGCTGATGGGACAGCCTGTCCACCTGCTCAGCCCGCTGGTGCCCTCGACCTACCTGCTGGTAAGCCTTGCCGGGGTGGACCTTGCCGATCACCAGCGCTTCACGCTGATCCCGGCGGCGCTGTGCTGTCTGGTGATGACCGTTGTGGGCATGCTGGTCCTTGCCTTCCCCTTCGTGGGGTGACGGGCAGGGGGGAAGGCGCTACCCGGACGCCTGTCCCCCCGTCCTGCCAAGGAGCACCAGAGCATGACCGCACCAGATCCGCTGACCCAGAAGATCGCGCTGCTCTATCAGGCGATCGAGCCGCCGGTGATCGATGGCCAGCGCAAGGAAGCCAAGCCCGGCGGCTATTCGGACAGCGGCGCCGACATCGGCTTCGCGCTGGCCTCGGCAGGATGCACGCTGGTGACGCCGGTCGTTAACCCGGACGTGATGCAGGTATTCGACTGGGTCTGGCCAGATACGCAAGCGGGTATCGACGCGGCGCTGGCGGCAGGCGCGACATTGCTCTGGGCCAATACCGTGGTGTTCGCCGGACATCCGATCGAGCGTACTGCCGATCGCGCGTGGGTGGTCAGTGCCGACCCGGAAAGCATGCAGGAGGTCGACGACAAGGCCGCCACGAACGCGCGTCTGCGTGAGGCGGGGCTTCCGGTTGCGGCTTCGTGGCTGGTCGAGGGCGATGCCCCCGATCTTGCCGCGCAACTCGCAGGATATGCCGATCACCTGCCGCTGGTCGTGAAGCCGCTGCGGGGTCGGGGCAGTCAGGGTGTCAGCATTGCGCGCACTGCTGAGGCTTTGACAGCACAGGTTCGCGCGCTGGCGCAGAGCGGGCGGTTCGGCAGCACGATCATGCTCGAACAGTTTCTGCCGGGGCAGGAAATCACGATCACCGTCATGCCTGCCGCCGCGCGGGAAGGCGCTGCGTCTCCGTTCGCGCTGCCGCCGGTGCTGCGCTTCGACCAGCATGACGACGTGGCGCCGTATAACGGCGATGTGCCGGTCAGTGCCAACAGCCGGGCGATGACGCCCGAGCAGTGCGCCGACCCCGCGATCGTCACGGTGACGCAGGCCTGCGAGGCCGCTGCGGCGATACTGGACATTCGCACGCCGATGCGGATCGATTGCCGGGCCGACGCCGCCGGGCGCTACTGGCTTTTCGACGTCAATATCAAGCCGAACCTCACCGGTGCCGGGCGCCCCGGCCGTGAGGATCAGGACAGCCTTTCGACCATCGCCGCCGCAGCCTGCGGCTGGCGTTATGCAGACCTGCTCGTCGCGACCTTGCGCGGCGCGTGGACCAACAGGGACCAAGTTTCATGATCGACCTGTGGCAGCACATCGTTGCCGATTTCTCCAACATCGGCTCGCCCTCCGAACTCACCGCCTTCGGGCAGGTGGTGCTGATCGACGTGATGCTCGCCGCCGACAACGCCATCGTCGTCGGTGCGCTGGCGGCCGGACTTCCCGCCGCGATCCGCCGCAAGGTGATCCTCGTCGGAATCATTGCCGCACTGGTGCTGCGAGTGATTTTCGCGCTGGCGGTCACGCAGATCCTGCAGATCGTCGGGCTGGTCTTCGCCGGTGGCCTGCTCCTGCTGTGGGTAGCATGGAAGATGTGGCGTGAGTTGCAAGAGGCAGGCGACGGCAACGAGAGCGATGATGTCGCTCCCGCCAAGGCGCCTCGCACATTTGCTTCGGCAGCCTGGGCTGTTGCCATCGCTGACCTGAGCATGAGCATCGACAACGTGCTTGCCGTGGCAGGGGCAGCGCGCGAGCATCCCGGCATTCTGGCGGTCGGACTGATTCTCTCGGTAGCGCTGATGGGAGCTGCCGCGAATGTGCTTGCCAAGGTCATCGAACGATACCGCTGGCTGACCTATGTTGGTCTTCTGGTTATCCTCTATGTTGCCGGCAAGATGATCTGGGAGGGGCTTGTCGACCCCGCTCGCGGAATTATCTCCTTGTTTTGAGATAGTTCGCCCGGCGCGCGTCGCCGGGCGACACACGATTGCAATAAAGAAAACCAAATTTGCTAATTGGTATTGCAATAACCCGACCAATATGACACGTTTGTTGCGTCGCAAGGATCGGTGCGCCCTGGGGAGGGAGTGCCGGCGATAGCGCTCACAGGGTCATTGAGGGGGATTTGATGGGGACTTCCCGGCGTACCGCGTTGCAGATGGGGATTGGCGCAGCCGTTGCGGCAGGCGTCGCTTCGCGTGCCAGCGCGGCGACCACGACATCGCCCGATTCGCCAGCTCTCATTGTGTCCACCTGGGATTTCGGCGCGGCGGCCAACGCCGCCGCCTTCGCAAAGCTGCAGAACGGCGGTTCGCTGCTGGATGCGGTCGAGGCCGGGGCGCAGGTTCCCGAGGCCGACGTTTCCAATCATTCTGTGGGCCTTGGCGGCTATCCTGATCGCGACGGCCACGTCACGCTGGACGCCATCATCATGCACGGGGATGGCCGCGTCGGTGCCGTCGCTGCGCTCGAAGGCTTCGTTCACGCGATTTCCGTCGCGCGGCGGGTCATGGAAAAGACCCCGCACACCTTCCTTGTCGGCGAAGGTGCCCGCCAGTTCGCACTGGAGCAGGGCTTTGCCGAGCAGAACCTGCTGACGCCCGAAGCCGAGAAGGCTTGGCGAGAATGGCTCAAGACGGCGCAATATCAGCCGGTCGCCAATATCGAGAACATGAAGGCGGATGACCTCAAGGGGCGTCCCGGCCATCGCGGTTCTTCGCTCGATCACGACACGATCGGCCTGCTTGCCTGCGATCCTGGCGGACAGCTGGCGGGCTCGTGCACCACGTCTGGCATGGCGTTCAAGCTGCGCGGGCGTGTGGGCGATTCGCCGCAGGCCGGTTGCGGTCTCTTCGTCGAAGGCGGCGTCGGCGCTTCGGCATCGACCGGCGTGGGTGAGGAAGTGACGCGTATCGCGGGCACCGCGCGCGTGGTTGCCTCCATGCGTGCGGGCATGAGCCCGCAGGATGCCTGCCGCGAAGCTGTCATGCATATTGCAAAGCTGCGCGGCGAAGCTGTGCGCGATGCTCAGGTCGGTTTTCTGGCTATCGATACGAAGGGCAACGTTGGCGCCTATGCGCTGCTGCCCGGCTTCACCTATGCGGTGACGGATCGCAGCGGCAAAACCACGATCTATCCATCGAAGAGTTTGGCCGCCGGATAACCGGGAGCGGGCCGCATTAAACCCGTCGCGGGGGCGATGGGTGGGGATGACCGAATACTGAAGTCCATGACCGTCCGCACCGTAGCTGTGCGCGGCGAACGAAACGTCATGTCGCACAGGCGCGGCAGGGCTGGGGAATGCACGTCCGGGCGGGAAGGGCCGCAGGGGCGGGTTGAGCAAGCAAGGGGAATTGCGATGAAGTCGGTGACAAGAGTGCTGCTGAGTACCACCTGCATAACAGGACTGCTGCTGGTGCCCGCAATTGCGCAGGCACAGGATGCGGCCGCCACCACCACGTCCGTTGCGACCGGCAGCGATGACGGCGTGGACACTTCGGAAGGCATCGTCGTCACCGGCAGCCGCATCAACCGCCCGAACTCCACGGCAGCGGCCCCGATCACGTCGGTCACGTCGGATGCGATCCACGCGCAGGCGGCCGTGAACATCGAGGAAGTGCTCAACCGCATGCCGCAGATCGCGCCTGACAGCCAGCAGGGCTATCAGGATTCGGACGGCCGCCAGCGCATCAAGCTGCGTAACCTTGGCTTCGAGCGCACGCTCGTTCTCGTCGATGGCAAGCGCCTTGGAACCATGAACGGCGAAGACGTGGGCATGATCCCGACCGCGCTGATCAAGCAGGTCGACGTGCTGACCGGCGGTGCTTCGGCCGTCTACGGTTCGGACGCTGTGGCCGGTGTCGTCAACTTCATCATGGACGACGATTTCCAGGGCGTTCAGCTCAACGCGAACTACAACTTCTACCTGCATAACAACAAGGCCGGCATCGTCAGCAAGACGGCGGCTGCCTATGGCTTTGACCAGCCTGCCAGCGGCATGACCGCAGACGGTGGCCGCGCCGACATCTCGCTGACGGCCGGCACCAAGCTGTTCGACGATCGCCTGCACATTTCGGGCTACGTCGATTACCGCAAGGCGAGCCTCGTGCGCTATTCGCAGCGTGAGACTTCGGGTTGCCAGCTGGCACAGACCGGTGACGGTCCGCTGAGCTGCACCACTTCGTCCTATACGCCGCTCGGCTATGTCTCGCCGCTCTCGGGTGCGAATGCGGGCAACACTTACGTCAACAATCCCGATGGCAGCGGCACCTTCCTGCCCTACTCGGACGAATACGCGGCCAATCCGTACGACGGTTATTCGCTGCAGCGTGCCGACCAGCGCGTGAACGCTGGCGGCTTCCTGAAGTACGAAATCTCCGACGCCGCGACGATCTATGCCAACGCGATGTGGTTCCACGACAAGTCGACGAACCCCTACCCCGCGCGCATCTACAGCTACACCGCCTTCGGTTCCGACCCGTACCAGATCAGCTGCAGCAACCCGCTGCTCTCGGCTTCGCAGGCGAGCACGCTGTGCGGCAGTGCGGCAGGCACGAATACCACCGTGCCGACGGAACTGCGCTATCGCCTTGGCAACGTGAGCGACCTCGATGACGTCTACATCAATGACGGTCTGCGTATCTCCGGTGGTGTGCGTGGTGATATCGGTCATGGCTGGAGCTACGATGTCGGCGGCGTCTATGCCCACAACAAGAACCAGTATCAGTGGGCCATGCCGAGCTGGACCCGCCTGAACCAGGCGCTCGACGTTGTGCAGAATTCGGATGGCAGCTATGCTTGTGCCTCGGGCGCCAGCGGCTGTCTGCCGCTTGATCCGTTCAACGCGAACTCCTCGCTGAACACGCAGGCCGCGTTCGATTGGGTCGCTGCCGGACAGTACGAGAAGTGGACGACCACTACCTCGCTCTACGATGCGATCGGCACGCTGCAGGGCGACCTTGGCACCTACGGGATCAAGAGCCCCTGGGCGGATGACGGCATCGCCATCGCGGTCAGCGGCGAATATCGCAAGGACACGCTGCAGGGTCGCTACAACGATGTGTGGGTCGAATACAACGGCGGCACCGACAGCAATCTTGCGCAGAGCGTGTGGGAAGGCATGGTCGAGTTGCAGGCGCCGGTTATCGAGCACAAGCCGTTTGCCGACCTGCTGCAGTTCAACGGCGCCTATCGCATGTCGAAGTACTCCAGCAACCCTTCGGCGTTCTCGACCTGGAAGTTCGAGGCCGTGTGGTCGCCGATCCACGACATCACCCTGCGTGGCTCGATCAACCGCGCCCAGCGTGCGCCGACTGTGGTCGAACAGAGCCAGGCGAGCAATTCGAGCTATGGCCGCGTGACCACGGCGTTCAGCGACTTCTGCGCCCCGACCGTCACCTACACCACCGGCGCGGATGGCCAGCAGGTTCCCGTCTACGGTGCGCCGGTAGCATCGGAAGCTGTCTGCGCGGCGACCGGGCTTTCGCCCGACAAGTACGGCAGCGCCACGCTGCTGTGCCCGACCGACGTCGGCTGTACGTACAAGAGCGGCGGTTTCACCGTGGATCCGGAAACGGCCTATACCAAGACCCTCGGTGTGGTTCTGCGCCCCAGCTTCCTGCCTGGCCTGACCGTTTCGGCTGACCGCTTCATGATCGATCTGAACGACTCGATCGGCTACAACGACTACTCGTACTTCGCGAACGGCTGCCTTCAGACTGCCAGCGATTTCTTCTGCTCGATGTTCGTGCGTAACTCGGACGGCACGCTCTACAGCGATCCGGCTACCAACCCGACCAGCGGCTATATCCGCCAGGGCACCACGAACTACTACAAGAGCAAGTCGCACGGCTGGGACTTCCAGGCACAGTACGCGCTGCCGCTGGGCCGCGCGGGCAAGCTGGACTTCGACTTCGCCGGCTCGCTCACCACGCTGGCGGGTGGTCAGGATTCGCCGATCCTCGCGAAGTACAACTGCGCAGGCTACTATGGTGGCACGTGTGGTCAGCTGATCCCGAAGTGGTCGCACACCCTGCGCACCACCTACACGACCGACGACAAGTTCTTCTCGGCCTCGCTCAACTGGCGCTTCATCGGCCCGCTCACCAACGTCACCAATTCGGGCAAGACCAGCCTGGGCTGGAGCGCGGATACCGAGCGCACCACGTACTATCACATTCCGGCGTACAACTACTTCGACCTGGCGCTGGCCTTCCGCGTCACCGAGAAGTATTCGCTGCGCTTCTCGATCAACAACCTGTTCGACAAGGCGCCGCCGATCGTGCCGAACTCGTACAACTATGCGCTGTCGCGCAACAACACGCTGTCGGCCCGCTATGACTCGCTGGGCCGTCAGGTTGCCGTGAGCACCACCGTCAACTTCTGACGATTTAAGGCTTGCTGAAACAGGGCCGCTCTTCCTCGGGAAGGGCGGCCCTTTTCGTTGTCAGACCAGAGCAGCGGTCTGGTTCAGCACGATGTCACGAAGGTCTTTGGCAAGTGTGTCGACACATTCTTCGCGCGTGTCCCAGGCGAACATGAAGCGAGCGCTCCCGCCGATGAACGTGTAGAATCGCCATCCGCGCGTGCGCAGCGCATCGAGAACTTCGGCCGGTGCCTCCAGAAACACCGAGTTGGCCTGCACTTCGAACTTGAGCGACAGTCCGGGAAGATCTGCGACCTGCTGTGCCAGCCTTTCGGCGCAGGCATTGCCATGGGCCGCGTTGCGCAGCCATGCACCGCTCTCGATCAGGCCGATCCATGGTGCGGAGAGAAAGCGCATCTTCGAGGCGAGCTGGCCCGCCTGCTTGCAGCGGTAGTCGAAATCGGCGGCGAGAGCGCGGTCGAAGTAGAGGATCGCCTCACCCACGGCCATGCCGTTTTTCGTGCCGCCAAAGCACAGCACATCGACGCCTGCCTTCCAGGAGATATCGGCCGGTTCGCAGTCCAGCGCGGCGCAGGCATGGGCGAAGCGGGCGCCGTCCATGTGCAGCTTCAGGCCCAGTTCGCGGCACACAGCGGAGATCGCCTCGATCTCATTGACGGTATAGACCTGCCCGGTCTCGGTCGGCTGGGTGATCGTGACCACGCGCGGCTTGGGAAAGTGGATGTCCGAGCGGCTGGTGGCGAGCGTGCGGATCGCCTGTGGTGTCAGTTTGCCGTCATCCGCGGGCGCGACGAGTAACTTGGAGCCGTTCGAGAAGAACTCCGGCGCGCCGCATTCGTCGGTCTCGACGTGGGCAGACGAGGCACAGATCACGCTGTGGTAGGACTGGCAAAGCGAGGCCAGCGCCAGCGAGTTGGCCGCCGTTCCATTGAAGACGAAGAACACCTCGCCATCGGCGCCGAACAGTGCGCGAAAGGCGTCGGCGGCGCGATGCGTCCACTCGTCATCGCCATAGGCGACAGCCGATCCGCTGTTCGCCTCGTTCATCGCGGCAAGCGCCTCGGGACAGATCCCGGCATAGTTGTCGCTCGCGAACTGCTGGTCGCGGCAGGGGGAAGAAGTATTCGTCGTCATGCGTTCGGACCCTTGTCAGCCGCCCGGATGGCCGGACGGTGAGGCGGATCGACGTGATATGCGGCGCGAAAATCCCGTTTGTTTGCCGGTTCGGCCACATCCCCCGCTGTGAAAGCGAGGCACCACCTTGCCCGGTAGGCAGGTTGGCGTCGGACGTCGATCCGACTCTTGATGCTGGGGCCGCCTTTAGGGGCGCGCGCGGAGGCTGGCAAGAGGAATGGATCGTCGATCCTCTGCGCCTTGGCGTACGCGCGAAGATCTCTCGAAAGTCGATCGACCCAACGGACGCAGGCTTTTTGCGTTTCGCGATTATTCTGCGGCTTCGCTCAAGCGTTCGGCTTCGGCTGCCTGACGCGCCCACATCTGGGCATAGAGCCCGCCTTCGCGCAGCAGTTCGCCATGGGTGCCGCTTTCGGCCAGACGTCCCTGATCGAGCACGAGGATGCGGTCGGCATCGGCGATGGTCGAAAGGCGGTGGGCGATGGTCAGCGAGGTGCGGTTTTCCGAGACGCGGTGCAGCGTCGTCAGGATGTCCTGCTCGGTCCGGGTATCCAGCGCGCTGGTCGCCTCGTCGAGCATCAGGATCGGCGGGTTCTTGATCAGCGTGCGGGCGATGGCGACGCGCTGTTTTTCACCGCCTGACAGCTTGAGCCCGCGCTCGCCCACTTCGGTGTCGAAACGACCGGGCAGCCGGTCGATCAGGTCCATGAGTGCCGCGCCGCGCGCGGCGGCCTCGATCTCGGCCTGGCTCGTCCCGTCGCGCCCATAGCCGATGTTGTAGCCGATGGTGTCGTTGAACAGCACTGAATCTTGCGGAACGATGCCGATCGCGGCGCGTACCGAGGCCTGCGTCACTTGCGCTATGTCCTGTCCGTCGATCAGGATGCGGCCCGAAAGCGGATCGTAGAAACGGAACAGCAGCCGGGTGATGGTGGACTTGCCCGCGCCAGATGGCCCGACGATGGCATAGCTTTTGCCTGCCGGAACCTCGAACGAGAGGCCTTTGAGGATCGTGCGACCCGGATCGTAGCCGAACATCACGTTTTCGAATGCCAGCGACGGTTCGCGAATGATCAGCGGCGGGGCGCCGGGGCGATCCGCCACTTCGACATCGGTATCGAGCAGGCGGAACATCTCGGCCATGTCGATCAGCCCCTGCCGGATGGTGCGATAGACCATGCCCAGCATGTCGAGCGGACGGAACAGCTGGGTGAGATAGGTCTGCACGAACACCAGTTGCCCGGCGGAATAGCGGCCCTGATACCAGCCCCACACCGTCCACGCGAGCGCCAGCGCCATCAGCACGTTGATGACTACGGCCTGCACGATATTGAGCAGGCCGAGCGAGTTCTCGCTCTTCACCGCTGCGGCGGTATATTCGCGCGTGGCCTTGGCATAGCGCGCTTCCTCGCGTGCTTCGGCACCGAAGTATTTCACCGTTTCGTAGTTCAGCAACGAATCCACCGCGCGCGCCAGCGCCTGCCCGTCGAGCCGGTTCATCTTTTCGCGCAGCGCCGTGCGCCATTCGGTAATCGTGCGCGTCACCCAGATATAGGCGGCGATGGAGATGGCTGTGGCGATCACCAGCGGCAGGCCGAAATCGATGTAGAAGATAACCGCCACGACGATCAGTTGCAGGATCGTGGGCGCGATGTTGAACAGCATGAAGTAGAGCATGTTGTCGATGCTCTTGGTGCCGCGCTCGATCGTCTTGGTCACTTCGCCGGTTCGCCGCGCAAGGTGGAAGCGCAGCGAGAGCTGGTGGAGCTGCGCAAAGACGCTTTCCGCCAGCGCGCGGGTGGCGTCCTGCCCGACCTTCTCGAACACCATGTTGCGCAGGTTGTCGAACGCGGTCTGCACCAGTCGCCCGGCGGAATAGCCCAGCACCGCCAGCATCGCGAGCTGGACCAGCTTCGGCCCGCTCGTGCCCATCAGGTCCACCGCCCACTTCATCGCATAAGGCAGCGCCAGCTGTGTCGCGGTGGAGAGCACGATGAACACGCAGGCGACGACGATGCGCCAGCGCAGCCCCTTGCCGCGCGCCGGCCACAGATAGGGCAGGAAGCGCGTCAGCGTGCGCCAGCCATCGTGGCGGGCAGGGGGGTTGCGGGCGGCAGGCGTTTCGGGCGGCATGGCGGCTATGTAGGGGACATGGCGCGAAACGGAAGGTTTTATGGCGATGTCAGTTTATGGCAGGGTCAGGAAAAACCCGTCATGCGCGTGATCGACCTTGCGGATAAACCATGCGCCGCTGGCAAGGATGGCGGCGCGGTCGGAGGCGTCCAGCGTGCGGGGGCTGGAACTGCCTTCAGGGAAATCGGCATAGCGCAGGTTCGGAGTGATACGCGCGGCGAAGCGGTGCGCGATCAGCGTGGGCACGACGTGCTCGTCGGCACAAACGGTCCCCCGCAACCGTCCCGAGGCGAGCAGCTTGGGCAGGTGCTGATCGAGATAGGCCAATGCGTCGCGCGGTAACGACCAGCGCTGCGTGCCATAGACCCACGGGCCAAACGGACGCGAGCGCTCGCGTCCGAGCTTCGTGCGTAAAGCGTCACCCCAGCGCGAGAGGCGGCGCAGTTCCCAGGTCAGCGCATAGGCGCGGCGCTGGCGGACAGGATCGACGCGCAGCCAGCGGTCATCGAGCCGGAAGGTCTGCATGCGCGCTTCCATATGGCCTTCGCGCACCTCGATCCGGCATTCGCCTGCGCGCATCCCTTCGACCAGCGTCTCGCGCGGAACGACCGGCCAGTCTACACCGCTGATCAGGTGCGCCGCATCGCATCCCGATTGCACGGCCTCGCGCACCAGTAGCGCCTCCGCCGCGACCTGGCTCCAGTGCCCCCAGCGCACGGCCACAGGGTGTGCGACAAGCCGCACGCGCCCGACCGGGCCGGGGAGGGCTTCACGAAGCTGCGCATAAAGGGCCGAGCGGCGGTCGGCATGGATGATGGCGATATCGTCGTTGTCGGCGAGCAGGCGGTCGATCAGCAGTTCCAGCTGGCGCGGGTTCTCGTGCGCGAGGATGAGATAGGCCATCTCCATTGTGGCTCAGCCCCGTACACGCGCCAGCACCGGACGGGCCAGCGCGTCCAGCATCATGCGGATTTCGGTCCAGGCGGGGTGGCGCGTCAGCACCAGACTGGCGAGCCAGCACAGCACGCCCGCGCCGCTCAGCACCAGCAGCATGATCAGGGAAAGGTTTGTCAGGTTCATGCCGCTCAGCGAGGCGAGGATCAGCGGAAAGCCCGCCGCCAGCGCGCAGATCCCGCTGCGCAGGTAAACCGCCAGCAGCGCGCTGAACCGGAAACCGATCAGGCGGCGCAGGTACACGGCATAGATAGCCCACCATACGAAGCCGTAGATCACCCGGCTGATCCCTGCCGCCTCAAGGCTGATGAAGCAGCCCGCCGTCAGGATCGCGACAGCCGCCAGCGTGTCTAGCAGGTTCACCCAGACGAGCCGACGAATCTGTCCCAGCAGCAGCGGCACGTCCATCTGCAGGGGAATCGCCACGAAGAATATCTCGCCCAGCGCGGTCCAGCGCAGCAAGGGCGCCGAGCCCATCCAGTTGGGGCCGTATAGCAAGTTGACGAGCGGCTCGGCGGTCAGCGCCAGCCCGATCATCGCCGCCCAGTTAAGCACGGTGTAGCACGAGACGAGATGCAGGTAGGGCTCGGCGAGCGGCTCTCCGGCATCACGCTTGCGCGCGAAGGCGGCGTAGAACACGCTGCCGATCGCGCCTGTGACGAGGGTCGTCAGTTGTCCGGCGAGAGCGCTCGCCCGGCTGAACAGTCCGGTCGCGGCAATGCCCAGCAGGCGCCCGACGATCAGATCCTGCGAGCGCTGGCCGACGGCGGCACTTGCGCTCAGAACGAAGGACATCGAACTGAAGCCCAGCATTGGCCGGACGCTGGCCATGTCGCGTGGGCGGCGAGGGCGCACCGGACGCCCCCAGTTGGCCAGGATCGCGCGGGCGGCAGCCGTCGCCAGCACGCCCCAGGCCAGGGCGCTTGCCCCGAAGCCGCAGGCGGCCAGCGCCAGCGCGGTGCCGTTGCCCGCCAGCGCGCTTCCGGCATTGACCGTGAACAGCGCGCGAAAATCCATCTCGCGCACCAGCAGCGCCGCGGGCACCGTGGCATAGGGCGTCAGTACATAGGATGCCGCGATCAGCCACAGCAGCGGGGCCAGCGCTGCCTGGTGATAGAACAGCGCGACCAGCGGCGCCGCGATCGCCACCACGACGGCCACCGTCCAACCGATGATAACCGCGACCCCGGCATAGTCGGGCAGCAGTTCACGCTGCATCTGCGGTTGGCCGGAGATGAAGCGGGTGATGCCCAGATCCTGAAAGATCGAGACCATCATCGCAGCGGCCAGCGCGACGGAGAACAGGCCGACGTCGGCAGGCAGCAGGAACAGCCGCGAGATCAGGACGCTGGCGGTAAACTGGATCACGAAGGTCGCGTATTGCGCCCCCATCGACCATAGTGCGGCACGACGCACGCTCATGAGGTCGGAGACCGGCGCGCCGTCATCAATGTCGTGGCAAGACGCAGGGCGCGCAGCGGTTCGCCGAAGCGCAGGAGGCGGGCGACCGTGCGCCACATGCCGTCGCGTCTTCCACCATGCCGGAGATTGTCCAGCAGGAGCCCGAACCCGTCGGAGCGCAGAGCCGATTCCGAATATCGCAGGCTCAACGCCACCTGTTCCCGCACCTGGCGCGATACGCCATCACGATGGAACAGCGTGTCGAGCGCTTCGATGGGCGGCAAGCTCGCCAGCTCTGCGGTAGGGTCGGCGCGCCCGGCCTGTCGTTCGGCCCAGGCAAAGCGGGCAACGGCGGTGCCGATCTGCTGCTCGGTCGAATGACGCGAAGAGACCTGCCCGGAATACCGCCGATAGCGCAACAGGCGCAGCGGAATGTTGCCCAGCTTGGTGACGCTGGCGAGCCGAAGCCACAGGTCGAGATCCTCGCAATGCCGGAATGCGGCATGATAGGCCCCGACCGACAGTACGACATCGCGACGGAACATGGCTGCCGGATGGCAGATAAGCTGTCCGCCTTCGTCGATTGCAGTAAGCATATCGTCGTGCGTGAGCGGATGATCCTCTCCGGTGCGGAAGATTGGTCCGCCGTCCTCGCCCATGTCCTCACTCCAGCTGCCGACCACGCCATAGTCGGGGTTGGCGGTCAGGAAGGAGTACTGGCGCGCAAAGCGGTCCGGCTGGCTGAAATCGTCGGCGTCCATGCGCGCGACGATAGGGGCCTGTGCCAGCTCCAGCATTTCATTGAGGCTGGCGACAAGCCCGCGATTCTCCCGGATGATCGGCCGGATGCGGGAATCCGCAGCGGCATAGCGGCGGATGATGGCCGCAGAACCGTCGCTCGAACCATCGTCGACGATCAGGAATTCGAAATCGGTGAACGTCTGCGCAAGAATGCTCTCGATGGCGAGCGCCAGAAAGTGCTCGCCATTATAGACGCTCATCGCGACGCTGATGGCCGGGGGCGGCGTTGCCAAGGTGGTATCCGTTCCTTCGTTGTCCATGGACGCGCATGGGCTCCATGCATTTCCATAGCCGCCTTGCGGTAAACAAACGATGAGATGCACGCCAGCGGTAACCGGTGTGTTTCACGGGGCAGGGTATCATGGAGCGTCAGGGCGTTACGGGCTGTGTGAACTTTTTTTGAAAAGGCTGTTGACCGACTCACTGATGGGTCTTAGAGGGCCTCTCACCGCAGCGGAGCACGCTTCTGCGACGGTCGCCAGACACTGACGGGCAACATGCTCTCCGAGG
>NZ_JBYNTR010000008.1:0-67257 GCF_057784955.1 Novosphingobium sp. BAM6
CAGCCTGCCAGCAGTGCGCCAGGCCATTCTTGACCGATTGTCTGGCTTACCGTCAGGGCGTTGCCCTCACTGTGGATGCGCCCTCACCAGACCTCCAAACACAATTCTGCCAAAGTAGTGCTAGGGTCAGGACCCCAGACCACACGGCATTCATCGAAATCTCGAACCTCTGCTACCAACGATAATTCAAACTTCCCAGAATCGAGCGGCGGTCATTGTAGAAACAGCGTGATGCGCTCGTGCAAGTCGCAACCGAAGTCTTGTCCGTGAGATTCTGCAGGTTCAGAGCGATGCTCCAGCGCCCGATCTCATAGCCGATCATGGCATCGAACTGAGTGCTCCCCGGAATCCGCAGACTGTTTGCGGTATCGCCATAGCGGGGCCCCATATAGCGCACGCCTGCCCCCATATTCAGATGCTGAGCGTCCCGCACCAACAATCTCTCATCCAGCCACAGGCTGCCGGAATCACGGGGTACATCTTCCATCCGATTGCCCACATCACCGTCGTTCGATTTGGTGATCTTGGAATTCATATGCGCGTAGGCCGCATTGGCAGTAAGCCCATGCCCAAGATCGAGATCTCCTGACAATTCAAGCCCCTGCACGCGCACGCCGCCAGTCTGGATCTCGAAATTGTCGTGATCGGGATCCGCAGTTGTGACATTACGCTCACGGATCGAATAGACCGACGCCGTCACGAAGCTTCTTGAACCCTTGGGCTGAAATTTGACGCCACCTTCCCACTGCTTGGCCGTGGTGGGCTTCATCGCAGAACCATCGTAGGTCGTACCGATCGTAGGCTGGAATGAAGTGGAATAACTCACATAGGGAGCCAGACCATTATCGAACTGATAGACTGCCCCGAGGCGACCGGTGAGGGCGTGGTTCTTCTGCAACAGGTTCGAAACTGAATACTTGTCGTTCTCGGTCGTCCGGGTCCGTGCCCAGTCCTCGCGCACGCTGCCGACCAGCGACAGCTTGCCGATCTTCATCTGGTCCTGTCCGTAAAGGCCGACCTGATCGAGCGTATCGCGGGTGATAAAGTCGAGATCGAGGCTGATGTTGTCGCTATGGACGGGATCGGTCAGATCCAGCGGATCGGCGCTGCCATCCCATTCTTTCCAGTGGTCATAGGCATGCGAGTAATCCAGGCCGACCAGCAGTGTATGCTGGACAGGTCCGGTCACAAATCTGCCTTCCAGATTGGTATCGACAGCGAAATTCTTCTGCTGGGCATGCGCCTTGAGGGCATAGCCGTCCATGATCGAGGTGGCATTGCCCTCTTCGTCGGTTTCCAGTCCGCTACCCGCGACATAGCCAAGCCCAACCTCAGCGCGACTGAAGCGCAGGTTCTGATGAATGGTCCAGTCTGAGCTGAAACTGTGCTGAGCGTTGTAACCGATGTCCCACTGCGTCAGCGTAGCGAAATTCAGCGCCTTCTCGCCGGTAAACAAACTCGTCGGGATCTTACCGAAGGAGGCGGATTGAAGTGTGCCCTCCTCCGGCAGACTTTGCCAGGCGTAACCGTCGTTCTGACGCACGAAATGCGACAGGACAGTCACGCTGGTCTGGGTGTCCGGCTGCCAGGTCAACGACGGCGCAACAAAGTAGTGGCGCTGATCGACGTGGTGGATCTGGGTTCCGCTTGAAAGCGCCTCTCCGGTCAGACGGTAGAGCAGGGTGCCGTCGGATGTCAGCGGCCCAGTAATGTCGGCATGGCCTTCGATGCGACCATAACTGCCGGTCTGGAGACCGACTTCCCCGCTTGCGACATCCTGCGGACGCTTGCTGACGACATTCACGAGACCCCCGGGTACGTTCTGGCCATAGAGTACCGAAGACGGTCCGCGCAGCACTTCGATACTCTGCGCACCGGAAGGATAGACCTTGGCTGAAAGCAGCGTGTAACGGCTCTGCGTGGTCAACCCGTCAATATAGGGCATCGAGGTCTGGAAACCGCGGATCATGTACTGGTCCAGGCGTGAATCGAGGCCGCCATATTCCTCGGCATTGACACCGGCAGAGTAACGTAATGCCTCTCCCAGACTCTGTACGCCCTGCGCCTGAAGCTGGCTGGCGGAAATCGTGGAGATTGACTGAGGCGTCTCGATCAGGGGCGTATCGGTCTTGGTCGCGGTGTCGCTGCTGTCTATGATCCGCTGCCCAGTGATGACGATAGTGCCAGCCGTCGCTGGAGCGTCCGCGCAAGCGGTGGTGGCGTTGCCCGCCATGCCCAGCGCAACTGAAATGGCGGCAACGGAAACAATGGCGCAAGCACGCATAGCCAAGATGAAGGCCCTCATTTTTCGTGATTTTCACGAGCAAATACAGCTATTGATACTGAATAGCAATATTTTAAGGCCTGCACTCAAGCACATATCCGTCTAACCGGACTCGTCCCCGTCAGGCGGCATCGACAGCAGCGATACCGCGATTACCGCTCTTCACTTCGCCGATGAACGGCAATAACGCGACTGCCCCCTTCAATCCGGCGACGCGAATATGCTACCCGGCAACACCTGCCCCCACATGGGCAAACGGTCGATATGGCGGGATGAGGATAATGGACGAGAAGACCCCAAAGAAGTCGACCCGAACCCGCCGACCCAATGTCGAGCGCCGCGAAGAGTCGATGACTCTCATTCTCGACCATGCAGAAGCGGAATTTGCGGCCAACGGCTACAACGGGACGACTCTTGCGCGTGTGGCAGCCGTCGCCGGAATCGATGCCGCACTCATGCGGTATTACTTCGGTGACAAGGAGCAGTTGTTCGCGGCCGTATTCCGGCGGCGCGGCCCCGCCGTCAACGAAGCCCGCTTCAAGGCCTTTGCGGACTACGAAGCCGAATTCGGCGATGCCGGAACGCTCGAAGGCGTGATCGAGGCTTTCGTGCGCCCTGCCTTCGAGGCCGCGCAACTCAGCCAGGGGCACCGCAACTACGCCGCCATCGTCGCCTACGTGAACAGTTCGAGGGGCGCACAATATGCGCTGATGTCGGAAGTGTTCGACGACATCTCGAAAGCTCTGGTCCATCATATGCGCCGGGTCATGCCGGAGGCACCGCCCGAGGCGATCTACTGGGGTTATCATTTTCTGACCGGCGCCTTTACGTTCTCGCTGGGCGAAACCGGTCGAATCGACCGGATCTCGGGAGGAGCCGTGTCATCCTCCGACTTCAACGCCATCGCTGGCCATATTCCGGTTTTCGCTGCTGCGGGCATTCGGGCACTGTGCAATCAGAGCGAGAAAAACGCGCAAAAATAGCACCTTGAAAACTTTCTTCTTTCGGGAAGAAATTTAATTGACACGGAGCGGACAAAGAGAGACCTTTCCTTTCAGAAGATAAGGGGCCGACGGCGCGAAAAAGTGCCGCGCCCCACAAGAAAGGGAAGAGGATGTTTCGAGGGGGGCTCCCACCGATGTGTCTTGCTGCGCCGCTTCTGTTCCTGTGTGAGCAGTCGCGAATCGCCGAAGGCTGCGCGGCATGATCCGGCGTCGGACCGTACTGGCGGGCCTGACCGCCAGCGCTGCCGCGCTCTCGCGGCCGGGCTGGTCGAAAGCTGCGTCACCTGCGGCAAAGACCGGAACAGCCGGATCGCACATCCGCTTCGAGGTGCGCGGGGCGGGCCTTCACCCCGACGTGCGGGGCGCTGTCGCCAACTGGGGCGGCAAGGGCCCGCGCGGCAGTCTTTCCGCCAACACCTGTCATCTCGAGCGCGATGGTGCGCCCCTCCCCATCGTTGCGGGCGAAGTTCATCCCCAGCGCCTTCCGGTCGAAGAATGGGAGCCTGCCATCGTCCAGATGAAGGCTGCGGGGCTAAATACCGTCTCATCCTACATCTTCTGGAACCAGATCGAACGGCGCATCGGCGAATACGACTTTTCTGGCCGCAACGATCTGCACACATTCTTCAGCCTCTGCGCGAAGCACGACATGATGGTGGTGCTGCGCATCGGGCCGTTCACCAATGCGGAATTCCTGCTGGGCGGCCTTCCCGTCTGGCTCTACGGGTTGCCGACCACCGAGCGCAGCAACGAGCCCCTCTACCTCGATCTTGTGGCGCGATACTACGCCCAACTGGGCGCACAGGTGCATGACCTGCTCTGGGAGCATGGTGGCCCGATCGCGATAATCCAGCTGGAAAACGAACTCTCGGTCGCGCCGATAGAATGGAACCGCCCGTTCCTTTATGGCGCCCCGGCGGATGGACACACCGGACCTACCGGCCCCGCCTTCACCGAGCATTACCGCAAGCTGCACGCGATGGCTGTAACGGCAGGGCTGCGCGCACCGTTCTATTCGGTGACGGCCTGGGGCGCGAACGATCCCTATCCCACCGAAGTGGTGATGCCGACGTTCGGCGGGTACATGGACCTCAGCCCTCCGGGCGCGCAGAACAGCGAATTGACCGTATTCCAGCGACAGGGCAGCGAATACGACGACACCGTGCCGGTCGGGTTCATCGAGATCGGCTATGGGTCGCCCCAGCGCGACACATTCCGCCCGCGTCCACCTGCCGATTCCGGCTATGCCTCAACGATGACGCTGTTCGGCGCCTCGCGTTCGCTGATGGTGGGATATTACATATTCCGCGGCGGCTCGAACCCGGTCGACGGCGATCGCGGCTGGACCATCAAGAATGCGATGTTCCCGCTGGTGTCCTACGATTTCTGGGCGCCCATCAGTGAATATGGCGAATGGCGCGACAGCCTCTATCGCGCGCGTCCCTTCAACCTGTTCCTGCGCCATTACGCTGCCGATCTGGCGCGTGCCGAACCGCGTTCGCCTTTGCAGCCCGTCACCAGGCCCGAAGAGGACGGCATCCGCGCCGAGGCGCGTATCGGAGATGGACGCGGCTTCGTGTTCGTCAGCAACTACGGCAATGTGAATCCGCTGCCGGCGCGGCCGGACTTCGTGCTCGATCTCGATACCGATCGCGGGGCGGTACGCATCCCTTATGAGGGAACGCTCCCCCTGCCCAGCGGCACGATGGCGATCTGGCCGGTCAATCTCGATCTGGGGGCGGGCGTCGTCCTGCGCTCGGCGACCGTCCAGCCGGTCTGCCGCTTCGTGTCCGAAGAGGAGCAATGGCACGTCTTCACCCAGATTGGGTCGCTGCCTGCCGAACTCGTCTTTGATCGCGATGGCGTGTCGGCGATCCAGCCGTCCCCGCATGTCAGGATAAAGCAGGCGACCGATGGCCCGGCTGTGGTCACGGTGGAGCCCGGTCGTGGCTCCGTCGTGAAGATCAGAAGCACCAAAGGCTCTACGATCCGGCTGCTGGTGCTGACCGAAACCGACGCGCGCAACCTTGCCGATCTGGGCACGCAGGATGCCCCGCTGTTCGCGCTGAGCCCGTCCATGGTGACGCGTTCTGACGACACGATCTCGATCGCATCGCGGGACGGCAAGGCGCTCGAAGCCTCATTTTTCCCGTCGCTGGAGCAAGGCCGTGGCGACGGCGTTTTCGGCCATATCGCACGCCCTGCCAGTCCGCGTTCCATCACGGCCAACATCACGCGCCTCGGCGACGAGCGCGTGCTCGTGAAGCTGCCCGCCACAGCCTTCGACGGGCTGGACGAGATCTTTCTGGACATTGCCTATTCCGGCGATGTCTGCCGCATCTTCGATGCGGGAACCGGCATCCTGGTTGCCGATACGATGAATAACGGCATCCCCTGGGCCGTCGGCCTGCGCCGTTTCAAGGCGGCGCTGTCAGGCGCCGGACTGCTGGTGCGGGTCGAGCCTGTGCTGGTCGGCGGTGATGCGGTGAAGCTGGCGGGATCGATGACGCTGAAGCCGGAGGAACGCGCTGTCGGTGTCAGGGCCGCCCTGACCTCGCTTACCTTCAGCCCGCGCTATGTCGCGCATGTGGAGATAGCGTGATGACGTTCCGGTTGCGCCCCCGCCGCGCTGCATCGCTCTCCCTTACCATGCTGCTGTGCATCGGCAGCGCGCAAGCCCAGCCATCGCAAACGCAAGAGGTGGACTCGGTCGCAGCCGGGATCGGCGCCAAGCTCGCCTGCTCGGCCCATTTCGTGGAAGGACGTGCGCTTTCCGGGATCGTCCGCGATGACGTGGAGTCCCTGCTCCCGATCCTGAAGGGCATGCAGTACCGGATCGATGCCAAATCCGGGGCGCTGACCGTCACACGTGGCAGAACTTCACGGACCACCCTTTATCGTCGCGGGCTGGGCTGCACACTGCTGACGCCGGGCACCTCGCACCTGGCGAAACAGTCGCTGCCAGCCCCGGCATCGAACCGTGACGCATATGCGCTGTGGCCGCGCGGGGATCGGGTTACTCCAGCCGCCCCTCTCCACGGCCTCGATCGCGCAGCGCTGGATCGCGCCGTCGCAGCCATGTTCGCCCCGAGCAGAAAAGGCGGCACCGACGAATCCCGCACCAGAGCCGTCATCGTGGTCTACGATGGCCGGATCGTGGCCGAACGGTATGCGCCGGGGTTCACGCGGGACACCCGCCAGTTGGGCTGGTCGATGTCGAAGGCGGTCACGGCAAGCCTTGCCGGACTGCTGATCGCTGACGGCAGGCTCAGCCTCGATGCACCGACAGGGTTGCCCGAATGGTCCGGCAAGGATGATCCCCGCCGCGCCATCACGCTCTCGCAGTTGCTGCGCATGTCCAGCGGCCTGCATTTCGATGAGAGCTACCTGCCCGGCAAGGACGCCGTGACCATGCTGTTCGAACAGCCCGACATGGCCCGCTATACCGCCGGCCTGCCGCTCGACCATCCGCCCGGAACCGTGTGGTCCTATTCCTCGGGCAGCAGCAATGTGGTCTCGGCGATCATCAGGCACACGCTGGGCGGCAGCGCTGCCATGCAGGACTTTGCACGGACGCGCCTGTTCGCACCGGCTGGAATGACCAGCGTGGTGTTCGAGGAGGACCAGTCAGGCACACCGGTCGGCAGTTCCTATGTCTACGCCACGCCGCGAGACTGGGCGCGGCTGGGGCAGTTATACCTCGATCGAGGGCAAATCAACGGCCACCGCATCCTGCCGGAATCGTGGGTGGACTATGTCCGCAAACCGGCCCCGGCAGATCCGGGCGCGAACTATGGCGCGCAAGTCTGGCTGAACGGCTTCAAGCCCGATCGCAGCGCGCGAACGTTCCCGGACCTGCCTGCCGACAGCTACGCCCCGCAGGGTTACAATGGACAAAGCCTTCTGATCGTGCCTTCGCGGCGGGCTGTCATCCTGCGCATGGGCTGGACGACCGGCGCTGTACCCTTCGACATGAACCCGTGGTTCAGCCCGATCCTCGCAGCGCTTCCCCATCCATCGGCAGGAGCCGGACAATGACCGGGGCACCATCGAACTATCCGCTGCTGATCGGGCAACTGCTGGCAAACCTGCCGCAATTCGCCGAACAGGAAATCGTCAGCGACGGGAAGCGGTTCACATATGCCCTGTTTGCAAGGCGCCTTCGACAGCTCGCCAATGTGCTCACCGACTTGGGCGTCAAACCCGGCATGACGGTGGCCGTCATGGACTGGGACAGCCATCGCTATCTCGAAGCCTACTTCGCCGTCCCGATGACGGGCGCCGTATTGCAGACCGTGAACGTGCGCCTTGCACCGGCCCAGATCGCCTTCACTTTGCGCCAGACCGGTGCCCAGGTGCTGCTCTACCACCCCGATTTCCGGGAATTGGCGCAGGACTTCGCATCGTCATCGACCACGCCGCCCCGCCTGTTCGCCATGGCGGACTATGAAGACCGCCTTGCCGCTGCTGGGATCGATTTCGACTTTCCCGAACTCGACGAGAACACCGTCGCCACCACATTTCACACCAGCGGCACCAGTGGCGATCCCAAGGCGGTCTCGTTCACCCACCGGCAACTGGTGCTGCACACGCTTGCGATGGCGGGAACGCTTGCCAACCAGCCCGATGGCGAGGGCTTCCGGCGCTGCGACGTCTACATGCCGATGACGCCGATGTTCCACGTTCACGCCTGGGGCATGCCGTACCTAGCGACGATGCTGGGCGCCAAGCAGGTCTATCCCGGACGCTATGATTCCGCCGAACTGCTCCGTCTGCAACGCGAGGAAGGCGTCACGTTCTCGCACTGCGTGCCGACGATCCTGCGCATGCTGCTGGATTGCCGGGCAATCGACGCACGGCCTCTGCGCTGGACGATCATCATCGGCGGCAGTGCCCTGTCGGAAGCCTTGCGGATAGAGGCACACAAACACGGCATTATAGCCATCGGCGGTTATGGCATGTCGGAAACCGGCCCGGTCGTCGCGCTGTCTCGCAGCGTCGGGACCGGATCGCCTGCCTTGCTGGGGCGGGCGGGCTTCCCGGTGCCGCTGGTATGGGCGCGTTGCGCCCGCACGGGAAACGACAACCAGGCAGGCGAACTGCAACTGCGCGCGCCTTGGCTCACCGCAGGATATCTGAACGATACGACGGCATCGGCAGTGCTTTGGGCCGATGGCTGGCTCCATACGCAGGACCTTGCCCGTATCGACGACGATGGTGCGATCTCCATCGTCGATCGCATCAAGGACGTCATCAAGACCGGCGGCGAATGGGTGTCATCCCTGACGCTGGAAGGCCTGTGCGCGCACCATCCGGATGTCGCACAAGTGGCTGTCGTAGGTATTCCCGACGATCGCTGGGGCGAGCGGCCCGTCCTGTTCGTCGTGCCTGTTCCCGAACGCCCACCGCCCACGCTCGCCAGCATTCACGAACTTCTGAGACCGGCCATCAGGAACGGCACGATCAGCCGCTACGCGATACCGGACAGGATCATATCACGGTCCGAACTGCCAAGAAACAGTACCGGCAAAATGGACAAGGCGTCGCTAAGAAAATCAATACAATAATTAATTAAGTAAAATATTATCCGAAGAATATTTCATTTCCAAACTAGAGCAGTCGATACAATCGAACTCGCCACATGGAGGGGAAACAATGTATACATCCATAAAAGGAATTCGCCGCCTGTCCGGCGTTCTGAGCAGCCACAGTGCGCTGGCGATCTGCCTTCTGGCTGTCGTCCCGTCTGCCGTGCATGCCCAGTCCCAGACTGACGATCCAGCAGCGCCACCCGCCAATCCGCAAACGGCCCCGAGCGACCCAACGCAAGGGCCGGAAATCATCGTCACCGGCACCAGCATCAAGGGCGCCGCGCCGGTCGGCTCTCACCTGATCCAGGTCGATCAGCAGCAGATCCGCGATTCCGGCGTCCAGAACACCGCCGACCTTCTGGCGACAATCCCGCAATTGGGCAGCTTTGGCACCACCCCGCGCGTGGGCAGCGATTCCGCCAATCCGGTGAACCCACCCTCACTGCGCGGCCTCTCCGGCAGCGCAACGCTGAGCCTCGTCAATGGCCACCGTCTGGTCAGCCTCGGCTCGGTAGGCACGGCCTCCGATCCGACCTCGATCCCGCTTGCCGCGATCGAGCGGGTCGAAGTGCTGACCGACGGTGCTTCGTCCACCTATGGCTCGGATGCGGTAGCCGGTGTCATCAACGTCATCCTTCGCAAGGATTTGAACGGCCTCGACATCCAGGCTGACTATGGCCTTGCCGACGGCTATGCCCAGCGCACGATCAGCGCGGTTGCGGGGAAGACCTGGAGCACCGGCTCGTTCATGATCGCCGGCCAGTACTTCAGTAACTCGGCCCTGATGGGCTACGAACGCAGTTACGTGCGTGACGATCTTTCCGCCTATCCCGGCGGCTCCGACGCCCGCACGATCTATACCGACACCCCCAACGTCATTGCCGATGGACAGAACTTCTACTGGAACGGCACCTCGTTTGTCTCCGGCATTGCACGCACCGATGGCTCGCGCGACACCAGCCTGATCCCGGCACAGCACAAGTGGTCTGCCGTCGCCAACTTCCGGCAGGATATCGGGGATTCGGTCCACCTGTTCGGCGATGCGACTTTCGGCAGCCTGAAAGCGGTCTCGCTCGGCAACCAGTCGAACGGTACGTTCACGATCACCGACGCCAACCCGTTCTTCCAGTCGCCAGTGGCCGGTGCAACGTCCGAGATCGTGCAATACAGCCTCGTCCGCGAACTGGGACAGTACCAGGCCAATACGAATATCGTGAAGTACTGGAGCGCCAGCGGCGGCGCGGACATCGACATCTCGTCGAACTGGTCGGCCAAGGCCTATGTCAATTACGGCCATGGCTATTCCAAGGTCGATCAGCCCTACGGCGTGAACTCCGATGCCTTTGCTGCTGCCCTGGCCTCGACCGATCCGGACACCGCGTTCGATCCCTTCGGCAACGGCACCACGCAGTCGACGCTGGACGGCATCCTCAATGCGATGAACATCCCTTACGCCAAGCATCGCCTGCTCCAGACGGTAGCGACGATCAACGGATCGCTGTTCCATCTGCCCGGCGGCGACGTGAAAGTCGCGTTCGGTGGCGAGCACCGCTGGGAACATTACAACGGCACGCTGGAAAGTGGCACCACCATCGATCCCGACATCATCAATCGGGTGGACCAGCGCAACGTGAACTCGCTGTTCGGCGAACTGCTCGTGCCGATCTTCGGGGAAGACAATGCCCTGCCGCTGCTGCGCAAGCTGACTTTCAACGCCTCGGTCCGCTATGACCATTACAGCGACTTCGGCGGCACCACGAACCCGAAGTTCGGCATCGACTGGAGCCCGGTCGACGGCCTGACCCTGCGCGGCAACTACACCCGCTCGTTCCACGCGCCCAGCATTGCTGACCTGAACTCCACCGACAGCCGCGCACAGTATCTGCCGAACATCAACGCGCCCAACTTCTTCACCCCTGTCGAAGTACGGGACGAAGGCTACAACGTGCTGCTACTGGCAGGCGGCAATGCGAACCTCCAGCCGGAGAAGGCACGCGCCTACTCGCTGGGCTTCGACTTCGCACCTGCCTTCGCCCCGCGGCTGAAAGTCTCGGGCACCTACTTCAATATCCACTATTCCAACATCGTGGGCCTTGCAGGCGGCGCCTTCACCAACCCGGCTCTCACCAGCCGCTTCGTGACCTTCAACCCAACACAGGAGCAGGTCGACGCCGCGATCGCGCAGGAACCGGCGCTGTGGGGAACGGTGATCCCGACCGCCGATCTCGACCTGATCATCGACCTTCGCCGCTCCAATCTTGGCGTCCAGAACGTCTCGGGCCTCGATTACAGCGTGGCCTATGCCATCCCCACCGAAAACGCCGGACGGTTCAACGCCGGCATCGACGGCACCTATTATCTCACCAACGAATCCCAGCCGGCGCCGGGTTCGGCCTTCGTGAACAACATCAAGGACAGCACCGGCTATCCACGCTGGTATCTGCGCGGAACGCTGGGTTGGCAGCGCAACAATCTGGCCGCCAACGTCTTCGTCAACTACACAGGACCGTTCAACAACGTGTCCGTCGTTCCGGTCCAGCGGGTGAAGGCGAACACCACGTTCGACCTCCACCTTGCCGTCGATGTCGCCCAAGGCTGGCACGGGTCGAAACTGCAACTGACATTCGATGTCCACAACCTGTTCGATAAGGACCCGCCGCTCTCCTACACTTCGCCCGGCTATCTCCTGAACGGTGCTTCGCCGATCGGCCGCATGGGCGAAATCGGCGCACGGTTGCAGTTCTGAGGCGCCGCGTGACACAGGACAGGACATCCGGGCGTCACAACGCTCTTCCCGGCCTCGGCCGCCGCGCTTTCCTCCAGAGCGCGGCGGTATCGGGAACCGCCATGCTGGCCTCACCCGTGCTTGCCCAGGTGGAAAGCGCCCGACTGGGCCATGCCAAACCCGAGCGCATGTCATACCTTGCCAACGGCACTCTCCGGCTGGGCATCGATCTGGCCAAGGGCGGGGCGATCACCTTTCTGGCCGACCTGACGCGCGGGCCGGACAACCTCATCAACAGCTTCGATCTGGGGCGGCAGGTCCAGATGAGCTACTATTCCGGCCCGGTGCCTTATCGCGTCCCCGGACACGCCGGGCCGAGACCGCGCTGGGAAGAGATCGGCTGGAACCCGATCCAGGTCGGCGACGATTTCGGCAATGCCTCGCGCATTCTGGAACATCGCAACGACGGGCGTGAAATCTACGTGAAGTGCGTGCCGATGCACTGGCCACTTGACGATGTGCCGGGCGAATGCACCTTTGAATCCTGGCTGCTTCTGGACGGCAACACCGTGCAGGCCCGGTGCCGTCTGGTCATGGCGCGGCAGGATCGCACGCAGTGGCCTGCCCGGCAGCAGGAACTGCCCGCCGTCTACACCAACGGTCCGTGGTATCAGCTTTGGAGCTATCGCGGCGACAGGCCGTTCACAGGCGATACCCCTACGGAAATCCAGCATCCGTTCGAAAACGAGAGCCCCTGGGCGGAATGGACCGCGACCGAGAACTGGGCCGCGCTGCTCGACGACAGCGGCCACGGCCTTGGCGTCTGGAGCCCGGAGACGACATGGTTCTCCGGTGGTTTCTACGGCAAGAAAGGCAGCGGTGGTCCGAAGGATGAACCGACCGGTTACATCGGCCCCAGTCGGCTCGAAATCATCGATCACGATATCGTGCATGACTATCGCTACACGCTGATCTGCGGCGATCTGGGCGCGATCCGCCAGTGGGTCTATGCTCAGCCTCGCCCCCCGGCACTGCCGTCATGGGAGTTCGTCAGAGACAGGCAAGGATGGACCTATGTCGATGCAACCGACAGCGGCTGGCCGATACACGGGCAACTGGACATTCGCCCCGCAAAGGGCGCGCAGATCATCGGCCCTCCAGTGGCCTGGCAGTCGGCGCAGGCCAAGCGCCTGACAATACGCGGAGTGTTCGAGGGCATAGACGAAGTCGCGCTGTTGTGGCGCCCGCTCGACAGTCCGGATTTCGTGGGCAGTCCTACTGCGATCGCCAAAGTTCGGCCTGAGCGCGGCATGCAGAGCCTGTCCTTCGATCTGTCCCGATGCCCGGACTATCGCGGCCTTGTCACCCAGTTGCGGCTCGATCCGCAACTGAAAAGCGGGCCAGCGGCCCGGATTACCCTGCACAGCATCGCCTTCGGCTGACCACAAAAAGCCCCAGAACAATCTACGGGAGAGAATGACTTGTCGATGGATACATCCCGGCGCCGTTTCATGGCGATTGTCGGTGTTGGCGCTGGCGCAGGGGCGGTCGCCACCCCGGCGCTGAAGGCCGCAACCCTGCACGCGAAATCCGACACGCCGCTGGCGGTGGAGGCCCTGCAGGCAGACTGCCTCACCGAACCGCGCGCGCTGCATTCCCAGCGCATCCGCCTGTCCTGGAAGCTGCGCTCAAACCAGCGGGCCTGCCGGCAGGTTGCCTACCGCATCGGCGTTGCCAGCAGCATCGACAAGGCCAAGGCTGGCGCGTTCGACTTGTGGGACAGCGGCCGGATCACCGGCCCGCAGATGCTCGATATTCCCTATGAAGGCCAAACCCTGTCATCCCGTGCCCGCTGCTTCTGGGCCGTCACCGTATGGGACGATCAGGGCGGCAGTGCGACCAGCGACATCGCCAGCTGGGAAATGGGCTTGCTGTCTGTAAAGGACTGGAAGAACGGCTGGATTGCCGCCGAGACCACGGCCTTGCGCGAAGATCGGCTGGCGGGTCTGCGCTGGATGGGCCCGGAAGCAGGCGCCCCGCCCGGCAACAGCGATGGCCGCGCGTTCCGGCTCGATTTCGAGCTGGCCGAGGACGCCGAACTCATCGTCTATACCTGCGCGAACCGCGTTGCCGATCTGGACCTCGACGGTAAAGACCTGCCGCAGCGGCGCGATTCCTTCCGTTTCGGGCCGCCCCCGACCGATCGCAACACGGTGTCGGCAAAGGCCGGAGCGCATCGCCTGTCCTTCGTTCTGCGGCCCGATCCCCAGCCCTCCGGCGATCCCCCCTCCACGCCCCCACCACCGCGTGTGGCAGTTCTGGTCCGTGCGACACTCGCGTCCGGAAGGACGCTGCACTTCTCCGGAGAACACCTGCGCACTGCAAAAGGCAAAGCCCCGCCAGACGGCTCGGCGTGGCTTCCCGTCACACCCGGCGACGGCGAAGCGAGGTTTCCGGGCAACGGCGCATTCCTGCTGCGCCACCCTTTCAAGGCGGCGCGCCCGATCCGCTCGGCCCGGCTCTATATCACCGCCATGGGCGGATATGTGCCATGGCTCAACGGGCAGAAGGTCGGCGACGCCCTGCTCGCCCCGGAATGGACGGATTTCCGCAAGCACGTTCTCTACCGGGCCTATGACGTGACCGACCTCGTTCAGCCGGGCGACAATGTGCTGGGCGCCATGGTCGGGGACGGCTGGTACGGCAGCTACATGGCGCCGGGCGGGCGCTACGGCTTCGGCGGACCACCCTTGCGTCTGCGCGCGCAACTGGAGATCATCCACACCGACGGCCGGCGTGAAACGGTGACCAGCGATGGCGGCTGGTCGGTCTCGCCCAGCGAAATTCTCGCCAGCGATATCTATGATGGCGAAACCGTGGATGCCCGCCGCGAACAGCCCGGCTGGGCCACGCCAGCGTTTCACCCCGATCGTCGCTGGGAGCCTGCCCGCCCGATCGAAACTGCCGACGTTGCGCTGGTCGGCTCGCCTGTCCAGCCGATCGCCACTTCGCTCACGCTGCACGCCAAGTCGATCACGCCGCTCGGCAGCGGCAGGGTCGTCGTCGATTTCGGCCAGAATTTCGCAGGCTGGGTGCGCCTGAAGGCAAAGGGCCGCTCAGGGCAGCGGATCACCATGCGCTTTGCCGAACTGCTGCGCACCGATGGCACTGTCGATCAGGCGAACCTGCGTTCCGCACTGGCAACCGACATCTGGACCTTGCGCGGCGATCCCGCAGGCGAACGCTTCGAACCGCGCTTCACCTATCACGGCTTTCGCTATGTCCAGATCGATGGACTGACCGGGCCGCTCACCAGCGCGGATATCGAGGGTATCGTCGTCCATTCGGCATTGCCCGAAACGGCCACGCTGGACCTGCCGCAATACGTGCCCCAGCGGATGTGGCAGAACGGCCTGTGGAGCCAGCGCTCCAACTTCATGGGCATTCCCACCGACTGTCCCCAACGCGACGAGCGCCTTGGCTGGATGGGCGATGCGCATGTCTTCTGGGACGCTGCCTGCTTCAACATGGACGCAGCGGCATTCACGCGCAAATTCCTGCGCGACGTGCGCGACGCGCAGCGGGCGGACGGCTCCTTCCCCGATATCGCGCCCGACAACGACCGCGAACATTTCACCGGCCCGGGCTCCTCCCCCGGCTGGGGCGACGCCGGCGTCTTCCTCCCCTGGACGAGCTGGCGTCGCTTTGCAGATACCAGCGTGATCGACGAGCACTGGGAAGCGATGGAGCGCTTTCTCGCCTCGATCCGGGCCGCTAACCCCGACCTGCTCTGGAAGAACAATCGCGGCAACGACTACGGGGACTGGCTCGCGCTCGATGCCAAGGAGCCGGGCGATCCCACCACGCCCAAGGATCTCGTCGGCACCGCGATGTGGAAAGCCGCCGCCGATGCCCTGGTGGACATGGCGCAGGCGACCGGGCGCAGCGACGCGGTGCAGCGTTACCGCACGCTATCGGACGATATCGCCCGCGCCTTCAACGCCGCCTATATCCAGCCGAACGGGCACATCGGCAACGGCTCGCAGACCGGATATATCCTCGCGCTCCAGTTCGGCATCCTGCCGTCCGCGCTGCGCAAGGCCGCTGCCGATCTGTTCGTCGCCGATATCCGGCGGCGCGGCACGCTGTTGTCGACCGGCTTTCTGGGCACGCCCTACAGCCTCGACGTTCTGGTCGATGCAGGCGAAACCACGCTTGCCTACGACCTGTTGCTGCGCACGGCATATCCCTCGTGGGGCTACATGATCGCGCATAACGCAACGACGATCTGGGAACGCTGGAATGGCGATACCGGCGATCTGGCGATGAACTCGTTCAACCATTACGCGCTGGGGGCCGTGGCGGGGTTCATGTTTCGCCGCATCGCCGGGATAGACCCGGTCGAGCCAGGGTTCGCCCGGTTCCGCTTCGATCCGGTCTACGATCCGCGCATGCCCTCGGGCGGGGCCCGCCACGAGAGCCGCTCGGGCGTGATTTCCACCGCGTGGGAACGTGGCAGTGGGCGCGATGGCGCATTTACGCTTGCCCTCGAAATCCCGGCCAACACCCGCTGCACTTTGCACCTGCCTGCCCACTCTCTGGAACAGGTACGCGAAAGCGGACGTCCATGTACAGACCGCCGGGAGATGACATCGCTGACGGGTAATGACCGGGTGACGCTGGATGTCGGCTCCGGTTCCTACAGGTTTGTCGTGACGCAGGCTGACTTCGGATGAAAGGCCTTACAGTGAGCGATATTCATCTCGACCGGCGCACGGTTCTCGCCGGAACCATGGCCGCAGGGGCAAGTGCAGCGCTCTCCCATCCCGCCTTCGGAGCAGCACAGACTTTGCCTCCCTTCCCCAAGGGCTTCCTGTGGGGCGTGGCCACGGCCGGTCATCAGATCGAAGGAAACAACGTCAATTCCGACGTCTGGGCGCTGGAGCATCTCACGCCCACCACCTATGCCGAACCTTCGGGAGATGCCGCCAACAGCTTCGAGCTGTGGGAACGCGATCTCGATCTGGTGCGAAACCTGGGCCTTGGTACTTATCGTTTCAGCCTGGAATGGGCGCGGATCGAACCCACGCCCGGCAGCTTCTCCATCGCCATGCTCGATCATTACAAGGCGATCATGGAGGGGTGCCATCGGCGCGGGATCACGCCTTTCGTCACGTTCAACCACTATACGACACCGCGCTGGTTCGCCGAACGGGGCGGCTGGACGAACCGCGATGCCCCCCGGCTTTTCGCCCGTTTCTGCGAACACGCCGCACGCCATCTCGCGGACGGCATGGGGCACGCAACGACGCTGAACGAGCCAAATCTGACCGGGCAGCTTGCCGTGATCCTGCCCGCCGATACAGCCGCCACGATGATGGCTGCCGATCGGGCCATGACGACGGCGGCGGCACGGGCCTATGGCGCGCAGGTCTTCAGTCCCGGCAATGCGGTGTGGGTCGCCGATCCCGCCGCCGCGCAGGCAAACATGATCGCGGCTCACCGCGCCGGGCGACAGGCGATCAAGGCGGTGCGCTCCGACCTTCCAGTCGGTGTCAGTCTGGCCATCATCGACGATCAGGCCGCAGGAGCGCACTCGATGCGCGACGGCGTTCGGGCCAAGTTCTATGAGCCCTGGCTGGAAGCGGCGCGGGAGGACGATTTCATCGGCGTGCAGAACTACGGGCGAACGGTGTGGTCGGACACGGGACCGCTGCCCACGCCCGCAGGGGTGGAGACCAATGGCGCCGGGGGCGAGATCTATCCCGCTTCTCTTGCAGGCGCCGTCCGCTATGCCCATGCCGTCGCGCGCGTGCCGGTCATCGTCACCGAACATGGGCTTCACACCAGCGACGACACGCAGCGCGCGCGGTTCATCCCCGCCTCGCTGAGAGAGTTGCGCCGCACGATGAACGCGGGGGTGCCTGTGCTCGGCTATATCCATTGGTCGCTCATCGACAATTTCGAATGGATCTCCGGCTACGGACCCAAGTTCGGCCTGCACAGCCTCGACCGCAGCACATTCGTGCGCACGCCCAAGCCCAGCGCGGCCGTGCTTGCCGCCATCGCCCACGCCAACCGGGTATGAGGAGACAGACATGGCCAATCGCGGACGACGCAGCTTCTTGGCCGCCTGTGGCGCTCTGGGCGCTGGCGCTCTGCCTTATCGTGCCATCGCCAGAGCCCTGACAGCCGCCTCCACTGACGATCTGTCAGCCGTCGATCCCGAACTGCGGCCACTGGCCGAAACGTTCCTGAAGCAACGCGAGGCCGGGCCACCGCTTTCACTCGCAAATCTTGCGCAAGCAAGGGCCGCAGGGATGCAGAACACCCCTGCGGCACTGCCCGATGTTCCCTATGTGTCGAAGCGCATTCCCGTACCGGACGGCCAGCCCGGCGGAGGCGGCGAGGTCACGGTCTATGTGATCAACAGCACGCCCGGTGCCGCGTGTCCGGCCATCCTGCATGTTCATGGCGGGGGCTTCATTTCAGGCTCGCCGCTCAGCGACCTGCGCCGTCTTCAGCAACTCGCGCGCGATCTGGGACTGACCATTGTCAGCGTCGATTACGATCTGGCGCCCGAAGCGCGCTATCAACGCTCCATCGAACAGAACTATGCCGCGCTCAAATGGACGTATGACCATGCTGCGGATCTGGGCATAGACCGGCAACGGATCGCGGTGCTGGGAGGTTCGGCAGGAGGCGGACATGCCGCCATCCTTGCCATCGTCGCGCGCGATCGGGGCGAGGTCCGGCTGTGCTTCCAGTGCCTGATCTATCCGATGCTCGACGATCGCACGGGCACGACACACCATCCTGCAGCGCCCATCGGCAACCTGATCTGGACCGAAGACAACAACCGTCTGGGCTGGTCGTCCTTTCTCGGCCAGAAACCGGGCGGCCCTACGGTTCCGGCAATGGCCGTGCCCGCCCGCTGTCGCGACCTGCATGGCTTGCCGCCGACTTTCATCGGCGTCGGATCGATAGATGTCTTCGTCAATGAGGACATCGACTATGCCCGCCGCCTGATCGACGCTGGCGTGCCAACGCAGTTCGTCGTTGTGCCCGGCGCTTATCACGGCTTCGAGGAACTGGTGCCACAGGCCCGCATTTCGCAACAGTTCTCACAGATGCTGGAAGCCTCTCTAAAGACGGCTTTCAAGGAGGCTGGCGGCGAATAGCATTTCATCTGAACCCGCTTGCCGGACAGCCCCCACTGCAAACGATCTTATGAAATCAGCTGATAAATCATCGCAGTCAGTGGATGGTCGTCCAACCCTCGGCGTCATCATCCAGGAATGTATCCATCCCTTCGAGTTCGACTGCGCGCTCGAAGGCATCCAAGGCAGCCGCATCCGTCTCGAACGGATCTTCCCAGACCGTCGACGTGCCGGCTTCGTTGACGACTTCCAGAGTCCAGCCGTCATCGCTGTCGAGCTTGAATATCTCGACATGCACGGTGACGCCATCCTGGCTCACGGTCTGCGACAAGGGAGAGTGTATGAGATGCGGATCGATGTCGGGCATGCCAATCTCCAGACGGTATCGGCAAAGGTATAGATCGTCCCGCAGGCGAAACAAGGCAACCGATTAGGCTGGCGCCCTCTGTCATGCGAGGTAGCGCTGGGGGAAAGCATTCATCCTTTGCATTCGGCATGAGCAGCGATAGGCGCACACCATGATGAACATACCCTGGGACCAGCCCGCCACGCTGATCGATCTTGATGGCAAGACGCCAGTAATCGGGTCGATGCTCGAATGCGTGATGCACTTCTCACTCTTTAAGCCTTTCGCCAAGGAGCAGGCACGCATCCTGCTGACGCGGCCCGTGTTCCGCGAAGGCCGCAAGACCCGTACCTGGATCCTCAATCCCGACGAGATCGAGAAACTTGTCAAACGGCTCGATTCGGAGAAGAAGGCAGCTCACTAGCCCTGCACGATGAGGCCCATCCCACGCGCCGACGGTGGTGACGAGGGCGAGAATTGCGCGCGCATGCCGCAAAGCTATGGCTTCATGATCTGCGTCTTATACCAAGGCGCCGAGATGCCAACGCATCACGACCTGGAAATAATCAATCGTCATAATAACTTAACTGAAGCCCGGCGTGCTTTCCAGGGTGTCGCATCGCCTCTATCGCTACGAAGCGATTGCGAGCAGTGGCTGTCGTTGTCGGCCAAGGACAGCCACTCAAGCTTGTCGTCAAAAATGCCTCGGCTCGTCTGAACAGCTTTTAACGTTTGATAAGTGGATGGTCTTACGCTCGGCAATGGACCGGCCTTGCCGAGCGCGCCTTTCCAAAAAATCATTGGCCAAAATTCACATTGGAGCCGCAGAGGAACTCGCGCTGCCCAGAAATTGCAGCATTATCCGCGAGAATTCGTCGGCGCTGTCCACGTTCGAGATATGTCCCGCCCCTGCGATGACATGACAGATGCCATCCCCGGCGCGCTCCGCCATGGCGCGACTAAGGTCGGGTGGGGACATGCCGTCTCCGTCGCCCGCGATGAACAGAGTTGGCATAGCCAGTTTTCCCAGGTCTTCAGCGCGGTCGAAATCCGTGATCCCGCGTGCGACATGGGCCAGCGACGGGCCATCGGCGCTGGCCGCAATGCCGTGCCAGACCTGTCAGGTACGCAACCCCTTCGCCGTCTCCTGAAAGGCCTGAGACACAAGCGAGGGCCAGTTCTGCTCCAGGCGCAGTGCCGGGCCGTGTGGCTGCTCGAACATCCTTCCCAACTCTCGGCCAGCGCCTTGAATTACGGCGTTGTAGTCCTCTCGAAACTGTTCGCCACGATCAGGCGGCCTATGCGCTCGGGATGCCGCAGCGCGAGTTCGAGTGCCACCATCCCGCCCAGCGACAGGCCTACGACATCAAACTCGTCAAGAAGCGAGAGATGAATAGTCGATATTCATTTCTGATCGTTGCCTTGTCTCGCCATTCTTCATAATTGCCGCGAACAATTCTCATTAGCACTAAGCAAAGAGCGGCATAAATTCGGGAGAGCAACTGGGTCGCACCGATATTCGCTCGCGACTGGCGAATGGAGTTCGTGCGCCCTTTCTGGAACAGACGGGGGGTTTTCATTGACTGATTTTCGCAAGCGCATTCTCGCTACGACGTCGCTTGTCGTCGTTTGCGCATCACCGCAGGCTGCCTTTGCGCTCGCAGCAGAGGCCCAGGCGGGCAGCTCCTATTCGCGCGATGGAGAACTGCCATCGGACATCGTTGTTTCCGCAACCGGATATGAACTCAACATCAAGGACGCACCGGCGACGATTTCGGTCATCACGGCCGAAGAGATCAGGCAGCGCTCCTACACCGACATCACCGACGTGCTGATGAATGTTCCGGGCGTCTTTATTCAGGGCGGCGGTGTCGAACAGTCGGTCATGATACGCGGCATGAGCGCAGACTACACGCTTTTCCTTGTCGACGGAAAACGCATGCAGGATAATCAGGCCTTCGGCCTCAACGGCGCGCAGGCCGGGACGCCGATCAACTTCCTGCCACCACTGGACTCGATTGAACGCATCGAGGTCATCCGCGGCCCGGCGTCCTCGCTTTACGGTTCCGACGCGATCGGCGGCGTGATCAACGTCATCACCAAGAAGGTGATGAACGAATTCAGCGGCAGCTTCACAACCGAATACATCAAGTCCGGCCCCGGCAACGATGTGACGAACGACGGTGTCAACGCCAGTCTGGCTCTGAACATTCCGATGATCAAGGACCGCCTGTCGTTGCAGGTTACCGGTGGCCTGCGCTACCAGGACGAAGCGGATTTCGTCGGCGGCAGCGACAACGCCGCCGCCGATCCGGAATTCAAGCGCAAGAATATCGCAGGCAAGCTCAGCTTCCGCCTGGATGAAGCCAACACCTTCACCGCCGGTGCAGGACACACGATCCAGGAACGCACGGCCAATCCGGGCAAGAGCCTGGCCGAAGGGGAAGACGCGACCTACAGCAAGACGCTGCGGGACAACTTCTTTGCCACCCACGAGGGTAATTTCGGTAACCTGACATGGAACAGCTATGTCACCTATGACACGTCGACGAACCCGACACGGGTAAACGCGACGACCGGCAACGGCATCGATTTCGATACGCTGGTTGCCAACACCCAGGCCGCGCTGCAACTCTCTCGTCACAAGATCGTGGGCGGGCTCAACTACTTCCACGAAAAGCTCAAGGACGGCGCCACCAATGGCCTGAACCTTGAAGGCATCGTGGCGTCCACCGACATCATCACCATGGACCGCAAGCAATATGCGGCCTTCCTGGAGGACAACTGGGAAATCGTCGAAGATCTGTCGCTGCTGCTGAGCGGCCGCGTCGATCACAGCGAGAGTTTCGGCACGCGCTTCAGCCCCAAGGCCTATGCGGTTTTCAACATGACAGACAGCTTCACCATCAAGGGCGGCGTCACTTCGGGCTACAAGGTTCCCAGCCTGCGATCGGCAGCCACCGACTTCGGCTCAACCTCGATGGGCGGCGTGGTGATCGGAAACCCGGACCTCAAGCCGGAGAAGACGATGAACTACGAAGTGGGGGTCGGCTACGCCAACAAAGCCGCCGGGATTTCGACCAGCCTCACCGCGTACCAGAGCGACTTCAAGGACAAACTCCTGCGTACCGGCCGCATCTGTGCCCAGAACGAAGAGTGCGTATATGGCGGCCTTACCTATCCGGCGCATCAATACGGCTACACGACCTATGAGAACGTCGATTCGGCGCGGCTCAAGGGTGTGGAATGGACGGTCGACTGGACCGTTGTCAGGCACCTGCGCTATCGCCACAGCTACACCTATTCGCAGACCAAACAGACATCCGGCACCAACAAGGGCAAACCGCTCAACGACATCCCGGAGCATATGTTCAACGCATCGCTCGACTGGAAAGCGAGCCGTGCCTTCAATCTGTGGGGCCAGCTGAACTACCGCGGCAAGACGTCAGGCCGCACCACCAATGCCAGCGGTTCTGCGACCAACGATTTCCGCTATCCGCCTTACACGTTCTACAACCTGGGCATGGTCATCAAGCCCCGGCGCGACCTGCGCCTGAACCTGGGCGTCTACAACCTGACCAACAAGAAGGTGACGGCAGAGGAAGGCTATGCCTACGTCCTTGACGGTCGCCGCTTCAGCACATCGCTGAGTGTAGACTTCTAAAACACCGCCCCGGTGCGCCGCCAGGCACACCGGGGCCTGTTCTGTACATCGCCGACGAACGTGCCGGAATGTGGGCGAAGCTCACGGCCTTCATCGCCGAACGTTCATCCCGTTCACCCTTCACCGCGTAACGGCGACAGCGCAATCCGATAGCACTTCAAGCGCGATGCAGTTGTCCCCGAACCACTGCGACAGGGCGACGGCACGGGCCTGTATCGCAACCGATACGGCGAGGGGCGTTTCAGAAGCGACCGGATGCGCCAGCCCCTGCATCATGAGCAGTTGCAGCGACTGCAGCAACATGCCGGCATCGCCCGCAAACACCGGCAGGGCGAGCAATTCCTCACAACTCACAGCACCCGAGGACAGGCATTCGAGCAGCGGTGTAAAGACCGCCTCCGGCCCGGTAACCGGCCCGATCGGCGTCGTGAACGTCATCGGGCCTTGCGTCGGGGCGCCGGGCAGCAGGCGAAACCGTATCGTGCGCAGGCAATCGAACATCGGCTTTGCGCCGAGCATTTCCGTGTCCCGCTGAAACAGGTCCATGCGCTGGTGCGCACCCCGCGCCATGTCCTTTAGCGTTTCCGCCAGCGCGGGCACGCCGGTCCGGCGGACGAGATCCTGCAGCCCACCCGGAATCGACAGCGAAACATCCAGATTGTTGAACACGTCTGCGCTGCCAAGGAAGGTCAGGTCTGCCTGCGCGACCTGCTGATGGACATCTACCGAATGTTGCGGCGTCCAGTGGTCTGTCAGGAACTCATGCGCAAGATCTGCGGGCTCGCGCCGCGCCAGATTGGCAACATGCGCCAGCATCGCGGGCCTGTCCGCATAAAGGCCGCCCCGCACCAGTTGCTGCAGCAGCATCATGCCCGTCTGCGCTCTGCGTGGCGAGGGGCCGGGCATATGGTGGGCACACAAGTTGAGCAGGTGCTGTAGGGGCAGCATCTCGGTCGAGCCCGGATGGCACATGTAGTGAAGATAGAACAGACCACCAGGATTCAGCGCACGGGAGGCGCAGTGCAGCAGCGCCGCACGATACTCGGGCGCGATCCACGACCAGACGCCATGGCTCGTGACGAAATCGAACTTGCGCACATTCGTCCTTGCGAAAGTGGCAAAGTCAGCCTGGATGAACTCGACATTGTCGAACCCGCAACGCTCGGCCGCAGTGCGAGCAAACGCCAGATGTTCCCCGTTGAAGTCGATGCCGACGAAGCGGGCCTGCGGATGGCACGCGGCAGATACCAGCAAGTTGACACCGACACCGCAGCCCAACTCGCACAAGGTGAAGGAGGTATGCGGGTCGGGTGCCGTGAAACCCAGGAAGCCAGCCACCGTCGCCAGCCACAAGGGCTGCATTTCCTTGTAGAAAAAGGCCGGATAACGCACATCGTCAATATAGCCGTCAGTCCAGGTCATGCCGCATCCCAAGATCTTCTCCCGGTTGGTCCCTAACGACGATACCGGACATCCTCAATGGGCAGCGTCACATTGCCTTCATCGCCAGACAGGCTATGATTGGCCTATGCAAGATCGACAGGACCACTTCGCTTACTGCGTCCAACTGCTTGGCGGAACGACCGCATTTGCCCGCCGTCTCAGGATTGATGAGCGGGCTATCCGGCGGTTCGTCAATGGCGAGCGCCCGCTTAGCGACAGCCTGTTGCAAGATACCGCGAAGGCATTGCGTGACCTCTCCGTGGACGCCGGCGCGGCGGCGCAGGCCATCTTCGACAATCTGCCCGCTGAATCCAGCGACCTCTGATCGGGTTAAATCGGCTTACAGGGAAGACCACGCCGCTTGGCCTTGCGTTTTCAGACCTCCCAAGCGGACCCCTAACTTACACTACTGCTGTGCATCAAACTGCTGTGCCGCAATAAGCTTCGGGCGAACATCGAGCCGATCCCGCACCACATCGGCTTGGCTTGAATATCCCGTTGCGGCATGACGGCATCATGTTCGACGAGGTTCAGCTCCGCTCCTTTGCCATCGTGGCGCATCTCAAACATTACGGCCAGGCGCCAAGCCAGCTGTTCGTCACGCAACCGGCCCTGACACGGCGCATCCAGTTGCTGGAGGCCGACATCGGAGTTCCCCTGTTTCGCAGAGCCGGGCGGAATGTCGAACTGACGGCTGCCGGTGCCGCATTGTTGTCCGAAGTCGAAAAAACGCTGGCGCAGATGGAAAATGCAAGGGCGGCGGCCCGCCGGGCGGCCGGTGCCCTGGTCGGGCGGCTCTCGATCGGTTTCGACGGTGCTGCCAGCTATTCCCTGATTTCCCGGCTGGTTCGCCTGACCCGCGCGGCATGGCCGCAGATCCATCTCGACTTCGTGGAGTTCAGTTCGCTGGACCAGATGCGCGAAATCCACTTTCATCGGTTGGATGTCGGTCTCGTACGACCCTTGCCGCACGATTTCGACCTGGAACTCGAATGTGTGTTCCGCGAACCGTTGGCGCTCGCTGTTCCTGTGGGCCATCGACTGGCAGGGCGCAGGCGCATCGATCTGGCCGATGTTTCCGGCGAACCCTTCGTCGCCTATTCCGAGCGTGGCAGCTATCTTCGCGATCTGATCGGGGCCGAATTGCAGGCAGCCGGTGCCGAGCAGGAAGTGGTACAGCGCATGTCACGCACGCATTCCATCCTCTCGCTCGTCAGCACAGGCCTTGGTCTCGCGATCGTGCCAGCCGGAAGTGCCGCGGCTGCTTTCGACAATATCGTGTTCAAACCCTTGCCGATCACAGCGCAGGCAGAGTGGCATGCAGCGCGACATATCCGACTGAGCAACGATCTTTCTGCACAGATGCTGGATTTGCTCGTCAAGGCAAACGATGCAAATTTCTGATCGATAGAATGCATATTCGCGCTTAGACGCTGATAAGTTACCCGGCTAGCCATTCGCCATCGATAACGATGGCGAGCCGCATGTTTGAAAAGCGCATCATTTCCGCCAACCCGATGCTCGGAGGCCTCGCATCGGGCGCCGCTGCGGTTGACCGGATCAAGAAAGTCACCGTCTCGCTGGCGTTTCTGCCGCTCAAGACCGCGATCAGCGACGCCAAGGTGCTGACCGGTCGCCAGAAGCCGCTGACCGAAGTGGCATACGCAATCACCGGAGTGATTCCCAGATCCTGCAGATCGGTGCGTAGACCGAACCAATCGCCCAGCAGGTGATCGCCCCGTTTTGCTGCTTTACCCCCACCCGCACAAGCCGACCTCGCGGGCCGCTGTCAACGATAGGCTGCTGAACACACCACCGTCGACGCACCCCCTGCAACCTACCGCGACGCTATTGCAAGGCTTTCGCATTAGTGTACGGGCGGGATCATGTCGGGAGCGGTCGCTACATCGTTGCGTGCGTGTGAAAGCGCTCTGGATTCCAGCGCAGGCTCCCCTCGTTCCGCGCGCCTGCAAGGCTACCGTGTACGCGGGAAAACGATACGCGTGACGGCAGTGGCTGGAGCCGCCATGGTGCATCTCGCCGCGCTCGCCATGCTCGCGATCGGCTGGCCCCGTACTCAGGGGCAGGCAGACGCGCCGCATCTGACAACCGTGACAATTATTCCGCAGGCAACCGGGACAGCGCCTCAAGCGCCCCCGAAAAAAGGACTGGTCCGGCATCCCAACAAACGACAGCGCCCCATTTCGGCCAACAGCCCGCCATCTCCGCTCATACCGGTCGTCCCAAAGCCGTCCTCGATACAAATCGCTCCCGAGGCGCCCGTCTCGGTTGCGGAAGGGCATCCGGACATTCTCGCTCTGACGGCAAACGCGTATCGGGATGCCCTGATGGCGCATCTTTCGGCGGCACGCAGACCGTTCCGATACATCGCGGCACAGGCGCAGCCAGACACGACAGGCACCGTTCGCTTCCGGATCGACCGGAGCGGCGCGCTGCTGGGTGTTGCGGTCGCCAAATCCACCGGCAGTTCCGCTCTGGACCGTGCGACCCTTGCCGTGGTTCGCCGCGCAGCGCCGTTCCCCTCCATCCCCGATGTGCTGCCTGACGAGATGGAGATCACGCTGCCGGTCGAATTCATCCTTCATCACGCGGTCCGGAACAGCATTCCGTGAAAGGGCCCGACGCCGCGCTGGTCGCACACCATAACGCTTCGCTGAGCGCCTACGTTCGCTCGCTGCTGGGCCCGGCACCGGGCGCGACGGACATCGTGCAGGAGACCTGGGCACGAGCCATCCCGGCGCTGCGCCGTGGCGAAGTCGGCAATCCACGCGCATTCCTTTATCGCATCGCGCGTAATCTGGTCGTTGACGGCGCACGGGATCGCGGCAAATGGTCATCATGGATGATCGAGGAAGATCTTGCGGCGCTCGTCGCGGACGATGCCCCTTCCCCCGAACGCACAGTCCTGGGGCAGGACCGGCTTCGCACCCTTCTGGAACTGGTGGAAACCCTGCCGCCACGGTGCCGGGAGGTCTTCGCGCTGCGCAAGATCGAAGGACTGCATCAGGCGGACATCGCCGAACGGCTGGGCATTACGCGGGGCGCCGTCGAAAAGCACCTGCGCCATGCCCTGCTGCTGCTGGCGACCCGACTGGGCGAGATCGACGAGGCATCATGATACCTATTTTCGATAGCCTGTCGCACAAGGTCGTGTTTTGCAGCTGTTTTCCGTCCTGGTATAAGGCAGGCCCGGAAAGCCCCTGCCCGCTGTCGATCCACGAAGAGGCGGAGCGCAGATCATGACGCAAGCACGACATCCCGTGCCCTCCGCCATCGCCGAGGCTGCGGCGGGCTGGATCATCCGGCGAGACACCGGCGAGCTGACATTAGAGGAAGAACGCGCCTTCACTGCATGGGTCGCCACGCCTGCACATCGCGATGCCTTGGCCCGACTGGAAAAGGTCTGGGGCCTGCTGGATGCAGAAGATCCGCAGGCCGAAACGCCGCCGCCCTCTCCCTTGCCTGCGCAACGCAAGTGGCAGCACGCCTTCCGCATTCGCCCCGCCTTCCGGCCTTCGCGAAGACATCGCGGGCGGATGGTGTCAGGCGCGATGGTCGCCGCGCTTGCACTTGTCGTGCTCGGTACGGTGCAGGACTGGCCCTTGCGGCTGCGCGCCGACGCCATGACCGGTGTAGGCGAACGTCGCAAGGTCGTCCTCGCCGATGGCTCCAGCGTCCAGCTCGACAGTGCCTCTGCCATCGCACTGGATTACACCCCGGACCGGCGCACGGTACGCCTGCTCACGGGCGCCGCGCTATTCGAAGTCGCCCCGGATCGCGCCATGCCATTCACGGTCAATGCCGAAGGCGGCAGCGTGACCGCTCTGGGCACGGCCTTCGTGGTTCGCGACGAGAACGGCAGGGCCTCCGTAACCGTCACAAGGCACAGCGTCAGGGTCGAAGGGGGTGGCCGCGCCACGGTCGTTGGCGAAGGTCAGCGAGCCACATTCGGCGCGCGGAGCGTGCGCGGCCCCTGTCCTGCGAGAGGCGACGCGGCAGCCTTCACGCGGGGGCGGTTGGTGGTCGTTGATCGCCCGCTGGGCCAGGTCGTCGCTCGCATCGGTCGCTACCGGCACGGTTATGTCACCGTTTCCGGCCCCGCCGCCGCGATCCGGGTCAGCGGCGTCTACGATCTCGATCATCCACTTGAGACTATCGAGAATATCCGCAGAAGCCACGGGCTTGCGGCGACCCGTCTTTCCGATCGCTTCATCATCCTGCACCGCTGAAAATTTTTTTCACCGGATGGTCGTCTTTCGGAAACCCACCACGTCTTGGGAATGCAAGTGCGTCGCAGCAGCAAATCTGGGCGCGTCGCAAGACCATGTGGGGGTAATTTCAATGATGACGACATTCAGCCGCACGCGCAGGCTCGCCTTCGCGCTGATGGCAGGTACGGTGATGGGCGGGACGGCCCTTGTGCCCGGTATCGCTGCGGCCCAATCGCAGAGCGGCGCCCGACCTTATGACATTCCGGCCGGTTCGCTGACCGACGCTCTGAACCGCTTTGCTGAACAGAGCGGCATCCAGCTGACGTATGAAGCCGCCTTGACGCAGGGCCGCACGACATCGGGCCTGCGGGGGCAGTTCGCGCCGCGCGATGCACTCGCGAAACTGCTGTCGGGCACGGGCCTTGCCCCCCGCGCGTCGAGCGAGGGCACGCTGACCATCACCCGCGCGACCACCGGCGCGATGACGCTGGATCCCCTGCGTATGACACCCGTCTCCACCGGCTATGCCGCTGCCGACAGCGATGACGAAGGCGAACGCGCTGCCCGTCGCAACGATCCCATTCTCGTGACCGGCCATCACGATCTGATCGATGCGGCTTCCACTGCCGGTCCCTGGGGCGACAAGCCGGTGATCGACACGCCTTATGCCGTCAGCGTCGTCCCGCACGATCTGATCGAGAGCATGGTCGCCTCGGACATGGACCAGATCTTCAAGATGAACCCGGTGGTCCAGAACTCGGCGCCTTCGACCGTCTACGGCACGCCTTACGTGACGATCCGCGGCTTCGATTCCCAGAAAGGCGTGATCGACGGCTTGCGGCTGTCTTCCACGCTGACCGGCATCGCCATGGAGGAACTGTCCAGTGTCGAGATCATGAACGGCCTCTCGGGCTTCATGTACGGCACCGGCAACCCCGGCGGCGTCACCAACTATGTGCTCAAGCGCCCGACCGACAAGCCGATGCAGAGCATCACGCTGGGCGATTATGGCAACAAGCAGTTCTTCGCGCATGTCGATGTGGGCGGTCCGATCGACCACGAGGGCAAGTTCGCCTATCGCGTGAACGTGTCCTATCAGGACGGTGAGACCTCGAAGAAGAACCAGAACATCGCGCGCACGCTCGTCAGCGGGGCGATCGACTGGCACATCACTCCGGACGCGCTTTTCCAGGTCGAGGCGGCGCATACCTACTACCGGATCGACGGCATCGACTCCCGCTTCTATGCCTATGCCGACAGCGATTACGGTGCGCTCGATCACTGGATCAAGCCGCTGGCCGCCGACAAGACCTGGACGCCGGACTGGACCTTCCTTCAGGTCAAGACCGACCGCATTGGCGCCAACCTGAAGTGGAAGCTGAGTGACGTCTTCAGCTTCCGCGCCGCCTATCTCTACAAGCGCGACGCGCAGGAATCGGTCAACGTCTATCCCGCCTATTTCGCGGATTCCGGCTGGAAGGTCGGCTGGCCTTCGCGCAGCGGACCGTCCTACGACATCGCGCAGGGCGCCTATGCCTATCTCGACAGCGAGTTCGAGACCTTCGGCATCCGCCACCGCCTGACCGTCGGCGCTTCGGGCGACACCTTGCGGGTGGACGAGCACGAGGACGGCTCGGTTAGCGCCAGCGGCTCGCCCGCGTTCGCAGATCCCAACGACATGATGACCTGGGCCATGCCCGACGCGCTCAAGGCCACGTCGTGGGGGCCGCTCTACAAGTCTAGCTATTCGAGCAACTTCAATGCCATCGTCGGGGACGATATCCAATTCACCGATCAGCTGAGCCTGATGGTCGGCGTCAATCGCTCCACCGTGAAGTCGACGAGCTACACCACCGATGGCAGCGATCCCACGCGCTATGACAAGTCGGCCTATACGCCCACCGTCTCGCTGGTGTTCAAGCCGGTGCCGCGCGTCACGACATACGCCACTTATATGGAAGGGCTGGAAGAAGGCGACATCGTGCCCAACGATGCAGCCTATGCCAATCCGGGTCAGGTCTTGAAGCCCTATATCTCCAAGCAGTACGAAGTGGGCGCCAAGTATGCGCCCATCGATGCCCTGCTGATCACCGGCGCGCTCTATCGCATCGAGAAGGCCAATTCCTACGAGGAGACCAACTCCAGCGGCCTGCTTGTGATCAACCAGGATGGCACCGAAGTTCACCAGGGCTTCGAGCTGACCGCGACCGGCCATGTCACGCGCAATCTCAACGTGATCGTCGGCGGCACCATCATGGATCTGAAGGTCACAAAAACCGACACCGCCTCGCTGCTCGGCAAGAAGCCGACCGGGGTGAGCGACACGCTGGCCAAGATCTACCTCGATTACAGCCTGCCGTGGGTGCCGGGCCTGTCGGTCAGCGGCGGCGCCTATCACAACGGCACGATGTACAAGGACAGCGCCAATCTCCAGAAGATCGCGGGCTCGACGATCTTCGACCTTGGCCTGCACTATGCGACCGCGATCGCCGAGCACAAGGTGCGCTTCGATCTGAACGTCGCGAACCTCACCAACCGCAACTACTGGGCGACGTCCTACTCGCTGGGCATTCCGCGCAATGTGGCCTTCTCGGTGAAGGTGGACCTGTGAAGAGCGACGTGCCGAAGGTGATCGCGGCATGAAACAGGGTTTCCGCCAGTCGATGGCATCCTTGCACACATGGGTTGGGCTGCTGCCCGGCTGGGTGCTCTATGTCATCTTCGTGTTCGGGACGGCAGCGTTCTTCCAGTACGAGATCGATGCCTGGATGCGTCCCGAACTGTCGGCGGAAACCCGCGTCAGCCTCCGCGCGCTCGATGCTGCCGATACGCTGCTGCGCCAGCGCGGAACGGGCGCGGAGAGCTGGAACGTCTCACTGCCCAATGCGCGCGGCGGCACCGGCTTGACGGTATCGTGGCGAATGCCGGGCAAAGGCTATCGCGACCGCAAGGCGCCGATCACCCTCGATCCGCAGACCGGCGAGGAACTCGCCGTGCGCGAGACGCGCGGCGGGTTCTTCCTCTATCGCTTCCATTTCGACCTGCACTACATGCCGGTGATGTGGGCCCGCATGATCGTCAGCCTTGCCGCGCTGGCGATGCTGGTGGCGATCCTTTCAGGCGTAGTCACGCACAAGAAGATCTTCACCGACTTTTTCCAGATGCGCTTCGGCAAGGGGCAACGCAGCTGGCTGGACGCGCACAACGCCACCGGCGTGCTGGCGCTGCCGTTCCATGTGATGATGACCTATACCGGGCTCGTCACGCTGCTGTTCACGCTGATGCCGTGGGCGATCTCTGCCAATTACCCGACGCGTGAGGCGTTCTATGCCGAGGCCTATCCGCAAGGCGAGGAGAGGGCCGCAAGCGGCACCCCCATGCCGACGCTGCCGCTTCGCGTACTGGTCGCACAAGCCCAGCGGACATGGCACGGCGGCCAGCCGGGCTCGATCACTATCGAGCATCCCGGCGATGCCGCAGCGAGCGCGCAGTTCTATGCCCGGCGCACCGGCTGGGGCGATGGTCTGGGCGAGGCCCTGCGCCTTGATGCGGTGCAGGGCACGGCCTTGCCGGGCGCAACTCCGAACGAAGGCGGCGCACGCATGACGCAGGATGTCATGGTCGATCTGCACACGGCCTGGTTCGCCGGATACGGCCTGCGCTGGCTCTACTTCCTCTCCGGCCTTGGCGGTACGGCGATGGTGGCGACCGGCCTTGCGCTGTGGTGCGTGAAGCGCCGCGCGAAACTGACCGATCCCGCACGCCCGCACTTCGGCTTCCGACTGGTCGAGCGCCTGAACATCGGCTTTATCGCCGGAGCGCCTGCCGGGATTGCCGTCTACTTTCTCGCCAATCGCCTGCTGCCCATAGCTCTGCCCGAGCGAGCCGACTGGGAAATCGACAGCCTGTTCATCGCATGGGGGGCCATCTTCGCATGGACGCTGGCCCGGCCCGCCAAGCGGGCATGGGTCGAAGCGCTGGGGGCGGCTGCTGCCCTTTACGCACTGGTGCCACTGGTTAACGCCGTCACGACCTCGCGTGGCCCGCTCTCCAGCCTGTGGAACCTCGACTGGGTGTTCGTTGGCTTCGACGGGGCAATGATGGCTCTGGCGGGCGGACTTGCCTTCACCGCGTGGAAAGTTCTGCGCCACCAGCCAAAGCCCGCTTCCGCGCGACGCCCGCGAAACCCACATGGAATGGCGGCATGATGGTCCATCTGTTTACGGCCCTGTCCGCTCTGACCGGCTTCGTGCTGCTCTTGCTGGCAATGGCCCGCCATCAGCAGGAGTGGCTGCGGCGCAAGCTGGCCCCGGCCACTTCACAACGACTGCGTCGCGGCGGGTTCGCCCTGCTCGCCCTTGCCTTCCTTATCGCCGGACTGGGGCACGGCTGGGGTTACGGAACGGTCGCCTGGTGCGGCTGGCTGAGCCTTTGCGCACTGGTGGTTCTCACCGCCCAGACCAACCGCGAGCGCATCCTGCGCCTGTTCTCCTGAAAGGAAAGACCATGCCGATGCAGGAGTCTGCAAGGGTTCACCCCCACTTTCTGACAGCCGCACGCATCCTCGCTGTAACGCTGGGCGCTTACGGATTGACCGCGCTTGTCACCATGGCCCTCTCCCTTGCGCTGGCCGGGCTCGGCATGGCACGCGTCGAGGCTGTGACAGCCGCGACGCTCGCCAGTTTCGCCATCTTCGCCTGCCTGTCGATGGCAGCCTTCCATGCCCGCAGCGTTGCCCATGTCTGGGCCGTATTCATGATGACCGGCGTACCGCTGACCCTGTTGATCTGGCTATGCGGGCCAATATCCTGAATGCACCGTCATCGTTTCCGCCTAAATCCGATCAAACACCGAGCCCATACGCGGACTGAACAGGCGTTCGTAAGTGCGCAGCAGGAAGCCATCGGTCATGCCCGCCACATGATCGCAGATCACGCGCATCTTGTCGTCCGCAGTCTCGTAGCGCGCTCTGGTGCTGTCCGGCAGCAGTGATTTCGGATCGGTCACAAAGGCTTCGAGCACGGCCACGACCATACTTTGTCCCTTGAATTCAAGCTGCTGAACGCCCGCGCTCCTGATCACCTTTTCCATCACGGCCTTCTTCAAGGCATTCAGGAAATCGCGTTGCGGCTTCGGCAGATCGACCCGGTATCGCAGCAGGGGTGTTTCAAAGTCCTGTTCGGTCCTGATTTCGACGGAGGTGATCAGGTGCGTGACCATCCGTCCGATATTGCGCTTGCGCGTTCTCTCGTGACACAGGGCGCTGAACAGTCCCTGCCGAACATCATTCCCGAAATTGGTCTCGCGGGTCTGAATATAATCGAGAAAGCTCCTGCATGCCTCTTCGGGGAGCGTCGCGGCCAGATCATCGGCGTTCATCAGGCCCATCGCCAGCGCGTCTTCAAGATCGTGCACGCCGAATGCGATGTCATCGGCAAGGTCCATAATGCTGCAATCGAACGACTTGTGCCTGGTCTTGCCATGGTCTCCCGCAATTGGGTTCCAGCTCGTGAACAGATCGCGATCAGCAGACGGAAGGGGATCGAGCAGCCAGTCGACCACATCCATCTCGGTATCGAGATAGCACTTGGGCGGACGACAGGCCTTGCGGTCGATCAGGTGCACGACAGACGTACCCTGCAACAGCCTCGGACGCAGCTTGTCCTCCGTACTGCGCACGGCGCTCATTGCAGCAGGGTATTTAAGCACGCCCAGCAGCGATCGCCGCGACAGGTTGGCGCCGTTGTGGTCCGAAAACTTCTCAAGCCTGCTGAGAATGCGCAAGGTCTGGCCGTTGCCCTCGAACCCGCCATGATCCCGCATGCCATAATGCAAAGCCACTTCGCCCCCATGCCCGAACGGTGGGTGGCCAAGGTCGTGCGTCGCACCGATTGCCTGGATCAGGGTAAGGTCTGGTATCCATGGCGCCGCATCATGGTCCGGAAAGTCCTTCCTCAGCTGCAGCGCAATGCCACCGGCAACCTGTGCGACCTCAATCGAATGCGTCAGGCGGTTGCGGTAGAAATCCGAGTCCCCCAGATTGAGGATCTGGGTCTTGCCCTGCAACCGCCGGAAGGAGGACGAGTGGATGATACGCCCGTAATCCGTCGCCGCCGCATCACGCGCGTCGGACCTGCCCGGCGTCCAGCCCTCGCGTCGCTCACCCCAAACTTCTGCTGCGACATCGATAACCATATGCACACGCGGTTCCCGTTTTTCAGCAACCGATATAGGTGCTTACCATAGGGTCGAGCACATTATGGCGATGCGCACAAGCTCACCTCCTGACGCGAGCTTGGCTCAGGGTCTGGTTAGCTCAGGGATTCGTTAACTCAGGGACTGCCCGCTGGTTCTCGGCCCGGCCAACAACGCGGTCAATGCACCGGTCGCAAGCAGCACCAGCGCAGCCACGAACACGCCGGTAAAACCCAACACAGGATAGAGCGCGCCGACCAGAACAGGCGACACCATCGCGCCGACCCGCGATGTCGCGGTGGCGATACCCTGCGCGGTTGCCCGGATCGCGGTCGGGAACAGCTCCGGCGTATAGGCGTAAAGCCCCGCATAGACACCGTTCAGCGCAAAGGACAGCGCGATGCTGGCCCAAAGCAGTCCAGCCGGTGTCTGGACATTGGCGAGAAACAGCGCGCCCACCGCGCCGAGCCCCAGATAACCGGCAATCACTTCGCGCCGTCCGAACCGATCGTTAGCCCATGCGGCGGAGAAATAGCCGGGCACCTGTGCCGCATAAATGGCAATCGTGAAGCCGAAACTCTTGGACATCGTCAGGCCACGCGCAATCAGCAGACCCGGAATCCAGGTCATGAACGCATAGTAACAGCAGCCCATTACCGCCCAGAGCACAAAAGCGACCGCGAGGTGGCGCCGCCAAGGCGCCTGCAACAACAGGGCAAGCCCGGCTTTTTCCGGCGCGGCGCCCTGGCGCTCCATCACCGATCCGGCAATCGACACCCGCGCCATCAATCCGCACTCGGCCTCGACTTTATCAACGATGGCTTGGGCTTCGGCATAACGCCCCTTGCCTTCCAGCCAGCGCGGCGATTCCGGCAGGCTCCGGCGCCACCACAGTAGCAGGACGATGGGCAGCGCGGTCAAACCCAGAGCCCAGCGCCATGCCTCCGCGCCCACAGGAACCAGCGCCCAGCCGAGCAAGGCCGCCGCGATGAAGCCGAACGAAAAGAACCCGGTAAGAGCACCGGTAAACCGCCCGCGCAGGCGCAGCGGCGCAAATTCGGAGAGGAACGGGGCAATGATCACGCTCTCTGCCGAGGTGCCGATCCCGGCGATGATGCGGGCGACGAGAAACTGGTCGAAATTGGCGGCCAGCGCGCTCACCAGCGTCGCGGCGGCATAGATCGCCAGGGCCCACATCATGACCAGACGGCGCCCGAACACATCGCCAAGCCGTCCCGCTGCCAGCGCGCCGACGATCCCGCCGATCGCGCCCGATCCGGCGACGATCCCCGCTTCCGTACCAGTCAGGCCCCAGCGCTGGGTGACGACGGGCAACACGAAGCCGATAATCGCCACGTCCATCGCATCGAAGGTGTAACCTGAGCCGCCGATCAACAACAAACGGCGGTGGAACCGCCCGAAGCGCATGGCATCCAGCCTTGCGGACAGGGTCGATTGCAGTCGGGCAGACTGCGGTTGGCCGGAGGCGGCGGAAAGATCAGGCATGCGCAGCGTCCGTATGATGATGGGGATGGTTTGCGTGATGGTCGTGAGAATGATCGGAATCGGGCAGGTCGAACAGGCCCGGCGGCTCGATGTCGGCAAGAAATGCGGCGTCAATTTCCTCGCCGATCACCACCATGTGTCCGTGCGGGGCGCGAGGGATAGCCGTGGGCACGGCGAATGTCGTACCCACGGCCTGCACCAGCCAGCTACAGTCGCTTCCGACCGGACTGACCAGTCCCTTGACCCGAAGAACCCGCTCGCCCCCGATTCCACCGAGGTTATCGAGCCATTCCGCGCACGCATCCCAGCTGACGCCGGGACGTTGCCTCAAAGTGACCGCGCGGACGCGGCCATGACCGGATGATGAAGGGGCCGCTTCCGGCATGTCAGACAAGGCAGGGATCGTCGGACAGCCTGCCTCGAACAGCGCGGCGGCACGCTCGGCCTGCGATCCTTGTGTCACCACAACAGCCAGAGGGTTGATCGCCTGCGCCATCGCCATCGCGCGCGCACCGCCATCGGCGGCCATGTCGCCTCGCGTCAGCACGAGCGTTCCCGCCGCAGCCCACTGCGCAGCGATCTCGCCATGGCGTTCGGGATCGGCGATGAGCATGGCATCGACGGTCGCCACCACCCGCACGCGCAAGGCAAGCTCGCGCAGTTGCTGGAACTGGCGCAGCAGGCGCCCCGGACGCGCAAGGCCGCTCGCCTCGACGATGATCCGCTCGCTGGGCAGGCCGGTTCGTTCGAGATGGCGAACGACCAGCGCACGGATCGCTTCGGCCAGATCGTCTTCCGCCTCGCAGCACAGGCAGCCATTGCCCAGCATGCGGATGGCCGACATGCCGCCGGTCGCCTCGGCGATCTGGATACCGTCGAAATCAGTATCGCCCGCTTCATTGACGATCACCCCCGTACGCACGGTATCGACGCCTTCCAGCGCCGCGCGGATCAAGCTGGTCTTGCCGGTGCCGAGGAAGCCCGTCACCAGCACCACCTCGATCAGATCGGTGCCGATCGGCGCGCGCGGGAGCCCCTCGATCACTGCGCCGCCAGCCTTTCGCGTTCCTGCACCACCATGTCGCGCACGTCTGCCAGCAGTTCGGCCACGTCGTAGACCAGCCCTTCGCGGATCGTGTAGCGCAGCGCGCGCTGCCACACGGTGCCGCCACCGTTCTCGTCATCCAGACGCATCGCGCCGGTGCCGTAAAGCTGCTTGAAGTCCGCCAGCGGGTTGACGTCATGCACCAGCAGGTCGGCCACGCGCCCCACGTCGATCACGCCGATCTCGTCGCCCAGCCCCATGAGGTCAGCGCCCTGACTGGTCGCCGCGCGCAGCACTTCGAGCGGATGGAAGCCCGCCTCCTGCAGCATTTCCAGTTCGCGCACGAACCCGAAGCCGTAAGTCTGGAAGATGAAGCCGCTGTCGCTGCCCGCCGCCACGCGACCACCGCGGTTCTTGTAGGCGTTGATGAACGCCATCCACAACTGGTAGTTCTGCTTCCAGCGGATCTCGTCCGCTGTCGACCAGCGGAACCAGTGCGCGCCATGGGCGCCGCGATCGGGCTGGAAGGAATCCCACAGGCCGGGCCAGGTATATTCGTCATGCCAGTCTGCTCGGCGCGCGCGCATCAGGTCGCGGTTGGCATCGTAGATTCCCAGCGTCGGCACGAACGTGAAGTCCAGTTCAAGGAACTGGTCGAGCACCTTGTTCCAGTGATCCGAACCCGGCTGCGCGGCAAGGTGAAAGCCGAATCCCGCCTCGGAAAAGCGCATATATTCATCGGCGTAATTGTAGTCCGCCGGATAAGCCTGAAGCAGGCGGTCGTCGAACAGCGCTTCGGGCAGACCATAGAAATGCTCGGCGCTGGTGAGGCCCCACTTCGCCGTGGTCATGGCATTGGCGCGCCCCACTGCCTGCTGAGCATGGTGACAGCCGGTGCGCAGACCCAGCGCGTTCGCTTCCTCGATCGCGCTGCGCATAAGCGCGGGCGCGCCGCCGAAGAACTTGATCCCGTCCGCGCCGCGTGCCGCGATGCCCTGCACCCATTCGCGTGCCTGCTGGGGCGAATGGATGGTCTTGAGCATGTCGTTGACGGCAGGAAAATAGGCATGGACCAGCAGGCGCGGCGCCGCGATCTCGTGACTTGCCGCACGCGCCTTTTCCGACAGCGACCAGCCGAGGCCGTTGATCGAGCCCATCTCGCGGACCGTGGTGACTCCATGGGCCAGCCACAGCTTATAGATGTAATCCGCCCTAGGCTGGGCGCCGCGCGCGGCATGGGCCGGCCAGCCGATATGGGCATGGGCATCGACGAAGCCCGGCGTCACGAACTTGCCATGACAGTCGATCTCGCGCGTTCCTGCCCCCGGACGACGCTCGGGATTGATCGTGCGACCGGGGACGCCCACCGCGTGCAGCCCGGTAATCCGTCCGTTTTCGACGACGATGTCCACCGGGCCCCACGGTGGCGCGCCGGTGCCGTCGATCACCGTGGCGCCGCGCAGCACCAGCCGCTCGAACGGTCCTTCGCCCCGGTCACGCGCGGGCGCGGCAGGCAATGCGGGCATCCCGCGCGCCTCCAGGCTTTGCGCGTATTCGTCGCCGGGAGCGGCAGGAGAAACAGTCACGTCGTCAATTCCATTCGTCTTGATATGCAAAGTGTTCGGAGTGGGGCCGGTCGGGCTCACGGGTCCCATCGGCCCGCATTGTCACGCGCGAAAGGTGTCGCCAGATCGAGCCGGGCGCGGTGGTAGTCCTGCGGTGTGGAAAGTGTGCCATCGGCGCCGAACACCAGCGTCCGGCGCGCGCTGCTCCACGATTGCGCGAGCGGCAGGCGGCCTTTCGCGAAGTCGGTCCAGACGCGACGCACCTCGGACGACACCGCATGATCCTTTGCACCAGCCAGCGTGATGCCCTGCCCGGCATTGCCAAAAACGTATGGCAGTTCGCCGCCATGCGGAACGCCCAGCGAATCCGGCTTTGCGGGGGAACCTTCGTAGCGGAAGCTGTAGATCCACGTCGGCGCGCCGACAGCGGCAGCCTGGGTGGCGAACAGCCGGTCGCTGGCGCCCATCACCATGTCGGAAAGGAACGCCATCGGCGCGCGGCGCTTACCCACCTCATCTGCACCGGGCGGCGTGTAAGTCGCCAGAATGCGCGACTGGTCAGCGGGCGTATACGCGGCCAGCGGCTTGGAGATATCGACACCGAAGTAAGGCAGATAGCTGGCATCGAAGCTGTTCGAGCCGATCAGCCAGGGCACCCGCGCTACGCGGCCTGCCTGCGCCGCTCGGAACGAATCTTCGGGCACGATCTTCCCGTCGATGAAAGGATACGTGCCCTTGATAGCCGCCTTGGTCACGAAGTCTGCGGCGGGAAACGCGCGCAGGCGGGCGAGCGCCTCGGGGCCTGCGCCCTCGACGCCCAGCGACTTGGCCAGCGCTTCGCCGCGCTGGATCCCTTCCGTCATGCTGCGGCTCTCGATGAAGCCGGGGCAGGATTCGGTGATCGCCTTTGCAAAAAGCCCGTGCGCCACGGGCGAGGTCATCCACATATCGACATAGCAGCCGCCTGCGGATTCCCCGAAGATCGTCACATTGGCGGGATCGCCACCGAACGCGGCGATATTGCGCTTCACCCAGCGCATCGCGGCAAGCTGGTCCATCAGGCCGTAATTGGCGAGCATCCCGCCATCCGCCTTCACGTCCGCAGCAGCCCCGCTCAGCGCCGGATGCACAAAGTATCCGAGCGCGCCAAGGCGGTAATTGATCGAGACCACCACCACGCCTTCGCGCGCCAGTGCGCTACCATCATAAAGCGGGTCGGAACCCGCCCCCATGAAGCTGCCGCCGCCGTGGATCCACAGCATGACCGGGCGCCCGGTCTTGGGCGGTGCCGAGGGTTTCCAGACGTTGAGCGTCAGGCAGTCTTCGCTCTGCGGCAGGCCGGGGCCGCCGGGAATATCGGGCTGGGTGCAGATGAAGCCGAACCTGTCGGCGCGGCGCACGCCCTGCCAGCGCGCCGGGGCCTGCGGTGCGCGCCAACGTAGCGGCCCGACCGGCGGAGCGGCATAGGGAATGCCCTTGAAACTGGTGATACCCCGATCGATGGAGCCTGACAGAACACCTTGCTGGACTTTCACGGTCGGTGCCTTGGGAGCCGCTTCAGCCGATGCGCCTGCACACAGCGTGGTCGCCGCGAGCAGCATCAGGGACAGTTTGCGGATCATCTCAGGCGCTCCATCAGGGTATTGAAAAGGGGGCCGGGGCCACTGCGGAAAAGCAGCCCCGGCCAAGGGTGGGTCTCAGTAATGCCAGGACGCGCGCAGGCCCCAGGTGCGTGGCGGTGCGAAGTCCGAATAGACCTCGCCCGAGCTTGCCCAGTCACCGGTGCGGACCTTGTTGTTCTCAAGGTTGTCGACGAAGGCGGAGACCTGCCACTTGTCGGTGGGATCGGTCCAGGTGAGGGTCAGCGTCGTCTTGGTGTACGGCGCCACGCGATACCAGCTGACGTTGTTGGCCTCGGTGAAGCTCTCGGTCTGGAAATAGACCGCCGCCATCGGCGTGATCTTGCCTCCGTTGCCCAACAGGAAGTCGTGGGCGTACTGCCCGCGCATCTGCCAGTGCGGCGCCTGCGGCAGCTGGTAGCCGGTCAGGCTGGGGATCACGCTGCTGTCACGCCCGTCGATACCGTTGGTGTACTGCGTGTACGTGGCATCGAGGTAGTTGATGAAGCCGCTGAAGTGATCGACCGGGCTAATCTCCCAGCCCGCTTCCAGCTCTACGCCACGGCTGCGCGCCTTGGCAGCGTTGAAGGTGACGAGGCTGACGCCCGACGTGGTCGAAGCAACCTGGAACACCTGCAGATTGGTGTAGTCCACCCAGAACGCCGCAGCCCGCAGGGTCAGCTTGTCGTTGAGGAGGCGCGTCTTCACACCGGCTTCGTAGCTGACGACATCTTCGGGGTTGTAGGTCTTGGACACACCGTCGGGCGCGGCAGGCTGGACACCACCCGGCTTGTAGCCGCTGGTCGCCGAGGCGTAGATCAGCGTCGTCGGCGTCATCTGATAGTCCAGACCGGCCTTCCACGTCACCTTGTCCCAGCTGCCCGAACCCGAAGCTCCGGTCGAGGCACCGTAGCATCCCGGCGTGGTCGCCGTGAGGTTGTAGACCTGCGAGAAGTTCGTCACCGGATAGGCGCTGAGCGCGCAGGAATAAGTGAGCGAGGCACCCTGCGCCTGATAGTCCTTGGAATAGCGCACGCCGCCGGTCAGCGTCAGGTGATCGAGGATCTCGTAAGACGCCTGATCGAACACGCCCCAGCTGCGCTTGGTCGTATCCGCGCCATAAGGCGAGTAATAAACGTAATCGATCGCGGCATAGACGGCGGCGCTACCCGGATCCTTGATCTTCTCATAGAAGAACGATCCGCCCATCACGTTCTTGAAGCGGCCCCTGGAATAGGAGGCGTCGATCTCGTGGAAGGTGGCCTTCGAGTTGTAGGCCGAAGCCTGCTGCCAGCCGGGATTGTTCGGCGCATCGGCATCGCCCGTGGTCACCCAGCGGTAGGCCGCGCGGATGTCCTGATAGGTGCCGACATAGCTGATCGACAGGTCGTCGGTCGCATCCCAGTCCATGCGCGAGCGCACGGCGGTGCTGATGATCTTGTTGTAGGGTTCCGGATCGCTGTAGACCGGCTGCTTGTAGGGCGAAAGGCCGTTGACAGGCTTGGCATCGGCACCGGTCAGCACCGAGAGGCCGGGTGTGCCCTTGTTATCGTACTGGTCCAGCTGGAGGCGCCACTTGAAGCGGCTCGACGGCTTCCACAGCGCCGTCAGGCGACCGCCGAAGCTGTCCGCCGCCCCGTAATTGCGCGAGGTCGTGCCCTGCGTGTCGAACATGCCGTCGCTGCGGTGCATCATGCCTGCCGCACGGATCGAAAGCGTGTCGGTCACGGGAACGTTGACCATCGCATGCGTGGCAACGTCGTTGAAGCTGCCGTAGGAGGCATCGGCCGAGGCATCGAACTTGTTCTCGGGATCCGCGGTCAGGATATTGATGTTGCCGCCGGTGGCGCTGCGGCCATAGAGCGTGCCCTGCGGACCGCGCAGCACTTCAACGCGCGCCAGGTCATAGAGGCTTTCGGAGAAGCCTACCGGCAGATCGACATAACCGCCATCGACATAAGTCGAGATCGCCGAGTTCGCAGCAGGCGAATAGCTGCGGTTGGAGATGCCGCGGATGGCCACGCCCACGAAGCTGTCAACGCCCACGGTCTGGATCTGCAGACCGGGCACTACGGCGGTCAGCCCCTTCACGTCGGTAACGTTGGCGGCCTTGAGTTGCTCCGGCCCCACGGCGGTGACGGCCAGCGGCACGGTGTTCACCGTTTCGGCGCGCTTCTGCGCGGTAACGACGATGTCGCCGCCCGCCGCATCCGCTGGCGGCGCGGTGTCTGTCGCCGTTTGTGCCATGGCTGCCGTGCTCACCGTCCCGAGCAGCAGCGAGAGTGCGACGCCGAACCGGCGCATGGTTTTCCCCGTCATGCTTATCCCCTTGAACCTCATTTACAGTCTGATCAGACTGCTTTTGCTGGTGTTACAGATTCGTCATGCGCTGTCCAGCACAAAACAGTCTCATCAGATCGGTTCTGTTTTGCAGATATATCGCGCGCCCTTAGGATTCTGCAAGAAAACGCAATCACGTAGCCAATATCAGTCTGACTGGACCACTTCATGAGCAGGCTAGCGAGATTGATTTTTGGGTATAAACGCAATCAAGCGTTGCCAATGAGCCACAGTTCTGCAACCCATGTCGCCAACGATGACCGATATATCCGCCAAGCCACGGGAGAGCAGGATGGAGCCGTCCCGCATATCATCCGCAACGCAAACTCCCGTCGCGTCTTCGCCCGCGCCGCAGCAGTCGCGCAGCCTGGCAACTCGCCGAAAGCTGCTGGATGCTACGGTAGAATGCATTGCAGAACTGGGATGCACCGGGGCCACGATGGATCGCATCGTGGCGCGCGCGGGCGTATCGCGCGGCGCACAGGGGCATCACTTCCCGACCAAGAGCCTGCTGTTTCAGGCCGCCATGACGCATATGCTCGACGCGCTGATCCTGGACCTGCGCGCACAGACCGAGCGCATCCGCGAGCGTCATTCCGACCCGGCAACGGTGTTTCGTCACTTATGGGACCGGTATTTCTCAGGCCAGCTTTTTGCCGTCACGATCGAACTGATCGTCGCTTCGCGCACCGACCACGAACTGCGCGACGCGCTGACGCCGGTGACGGAGCGCTTTCATCAACAGGTGGACGACTGCTTCTATATCCTCAACCGCGGCAGCGATGTGGAAGACCGCAAGCTGGACAGTGCTGTGCGCCTTACGATGTCGCTATTGCGCGGCATGGGCGTGCAGACCGTATTGTTTGATCGCCCCGAATACTTCCGCGCCTTGCTCGAAGACTGGCTGCAACTCGTTACCCGTATGCTGAACGATCCCGAATAAGGGACGCCTTAGAGACCGTTTGGGAAATACCTGCCGGGCATTTTGATGCGGCACCCGCCCTCCCCCCTACCCTGCCACCCAACGGTAGTATCCTGCGGGTAGCAGGGTGGGTGAGAGGGCAGATGCCGCCAAATTCGCATTCCCCGAATTTTCAAACGAACTCTGACAGGATCGAAGCTGATTTGAGCTGGAGATTTTGCCGAAAGATATCGAGGCTCGCAAACAAACATGCCCCGCCCTCGCCCAAGCCTGGATGTCGCCGGTAGCCCACGGGCGATATGCTTCGCACCTTCGCGCCGTGGCACATCGAAACGCATACCTTGAAGCTGTCGTTCAGCCCGCGACAGGCACTGATGCGAGCGACGACCCGCGGTTTATGAGGCCGCGACGATTCGACCTCTCCCCCCTCAAAATCGGACAAGAGTATATCGGCTCATGTCGATGCTCGATCGCAATCGGCATTGCCGATGCCGCGCTCGGCGAGCCTGCCCATAATGTCGTCCTTGAAATCCCTGTCGAAAATGGAATCCGGCCCCCACCCTCGCCCTTCGAATTAAACATTATTTAAGGATAAATCGGCAATACCGGATCTGTCGATTGTCTGGGGGCGTTATGAGTTCGGATTTTCAGAATCCTGTCGATGTTGCGATTATCGGGGCCGGCCCTGCAGGCTTGACGGCTGCCTACAAGCTCACGAAACTTGGATATCGCGTGACCGTTATTGAGCGCGATGAACGCTATGTGGGCGGCATAAGCCGGACCGTCGAGCACGAGGGGTTTCGTTTTGACATCGGCGGCCACAGGTTTTTCTCAAAAAGTCAGGAAGTCGTAAATCTCTGGAACGAGATTTTGCCCGATGATTTTATTCAGCGCCCCCGCATGAGCAGAATCTATTACGAAGGGAAGTTCTACAGCTATCCCTTGCGGGCTTTCGAGGCTCTTTGGAACTTGGGTGTCTGGCGCTCGACCCTTTGCATGATGAGCTACGCCAAGGCCCAAATCCTTCCCAGAAAGACTATTTGCAGTTTTGAGGATTGGACAGCCAGTCAATTCGGCTGGAAGCTCTATTCCATCTTCTTCAAAACCTACACCGAAAAAGTCTGGGGCATGCCGTGCGATGAAATGTCGGCGGATTGGGCTGCTCAACGGATCAAGGGGTTGAGCCTTGGCAAGGCAGTGCTGGATGGATTGAAACGCTCCCTGGGTCTCAACAGACGCCCCAACGACGGGATGAACGGGCAGGCGAAGACCCTCCTGGAAACATTCCGCTACCCCCGGCTTGGGCCGGGCATGATGTGGGACGCAGCCCGCGACCATGTTCTGGAAGGTGGCAATGACGTCCTGATGGGGCATTCATTGAAGCAGCTGGCGCAAGACGCGGCGGGGAACTGGTGCGTTACGGCAAGCCGCAAAGACGGCAGCGAAGCGCTGATCCATGCCAGGCACGTCATCAGTTCGGCACCGATGCGTGAGCTGGCCTCTCGGCTTCACCCCCTGCCGGAAACGACCATGGAAGCATCGAATCTCAAATACAGAGACTTCCTGACAGTTGCCCTGATGATCCGTTCGGACGATCTGTTTCCCGACAACTGGATCTATATCCACGATTCCAAGGTCAAGGTCGGTCGTATCCAGAACTTTCGCAGCTGGTCCCCCGAAATGGTGCCGGACCCTGCAATGGCCTGTGTGGGCCTTGAGTATTTCTGCTTCGAAGGAGATGGCCTGTGGTCATCGTCCGATGAGGATCTGATCGAGCTGGCAAAAGCCGAAATGAATATACTCGGGCTCGTCGATCCCGATAGCGTGGTCGGCGGGTGTGTCGTGCGGCAGGAAAAGGCCTATCCGGTCTATGACGATAGCTATTCGGACAACGTGGCTGCCATGCGCGACGAGTTGGAAGGACGGTATCCCACTCTGCACATGATCGGTCGCAACGGCATGCATCGTTATAACAACCAGGATCACGCGATGATGACCGCCATTTTGACGGTGGAGAACATCGTGGCGGGCAAACGCATCCATAACGTCTGGAATGTCAACGAAGACGCCGAGTATCATGAAAGCGGCAACGAAGGGCAGCGCCTCCGTCTTGAGAGCGTGACGCCCGAGGAAGGCAATCCGCCCATCGGCGCTGACCGCGCCGCTGCGCTGCAATCGCACCGCATGGTGCCCTCGCAGATCATCCGAGCAGCCTGAAAAGTGAATCCGATCCGCTATGACTTCGGTCGGGAGCCTTCGGTTAGGACAGCCCCGCCATGGCGGATCCTGCGAGCGGGCTATTTTCGCTACCTGATTATCAGCGTCGGGGCGCTAGCCGTAGATACCGCAACCTTCTTGGCCCTGCTTTGGCTGACAATACCTTCCACCGTCGCAGGCGCCATCGGTTATCTGGCTGGACTTTTGGGACACTGGATCGGCTCCAGCCAGGTCGTTTTCAGCGACAGGCTTGCGCCAAGGGGCGAAAAACGCAGACGGCAGCGGTTGGGCTTTGCCGGCTCGGCATTGATCGGCCTGGGCATCACAGTCGGCACGATATGGGCCTGTACACAAGCAAACTGGGATCCAAGAATAGCAAAACTGCTGGCGATTGCCCTCAGCTTTCAAGCGACGTGGTGGCTTCGCAAGCATGTCGTATTTCGTCCGACGACGAACACAATTTGAGCAAAGGGAAAAATTTGACCTTTTTGCCGAAAGCAGAAGGCAGTCTACCTTCTGCGCGAGATCGATCCGGCCTGTTTTTCAAGGTTGTCCTGCCCGTCTGGATAGGGAGCATAATCGCTCTTGCCCTCGCGTCATGGAAACAGATCGCCGATCTGCGATTTCCCGACCCTGACGATCTGCTGCGCATGGTTGAAGTCCGAGACTGGGTGAATGGACAGGGCTGGTTCGATGTCTCGCAGCATCGCATGAACGTTCCCAGCGGCGTGCCGATGCACTGGTCGCGTCTGGTCGATCTGCCGATTGCATTTTTCATCGAAGTCCTGCGGCCCTGGATGGGAGAAGCCAAAGCGGAAATCTTCGCGGCGGCCATAGTACCGCTGCTGACGCTATTGCTGCTCATCATGGTGCTCGCACGCCTTGTCGACGGCCTTTTCGGGCGGCGCGAGGCCCTGATCGCCTGCTTGATGACCCTTCTGGCCGGTACGGTCGTTCCCCAATTCCAATTCTATCGAGTGGACCATCATGCCTGGCAGGCGGTTTGCGCCGGCTTGATGATCGTCGGCGCCTTTTCGGCGGACAGCCGGCGCGGCGGCTGGCTGCTGGGCGCAAGCGCAGCGACCTGGCTGGTCATATCGATGGAAGGTCTGCCGATGGTCGTCGGGACCATCATGGCACTGGGGCTGGGATGGGTGTTTCAGCGCGAGGAAGACCGCGACGGCTTGCGCATGGAAAGTGCCACATGGGCACTTGCATTGACAGCCGGCGCCCTGTGGACGGCGACACGCCTTCCGCAAGGTTTCGAGGTATGGTGCGACTCTCTGTCCGCCTTTCATCTGGCGACATTCGTAGCCGCAGCGCTGGGAACATCTCTGACACGGAAAATCGCAACCGGCCCGCTTTCACGCTTTCTGGGGCTGGCTGCAACGGCCTGTGTCTGCGCGGTCATTCTTGCGGCGCCGGCACCACAATGCGTGACCGGAGCCTTTAATGATCTGCCGCCGCTCGTTCATCGTTATTGGTATCAACACGTTGCAGAGGGCCTTCCTATCTGGGACCAGTCCGCTCAGGTAGTCGTCAAAATGCTGGCGTTGTTACCGGTCGGCATTTTTGGCCTTGTCCTGTTGTGGCGCACCTACCCGGAACATCGCGGCAACTGCTCCATGTACATAGCGCTTATGGGGCTTGCCGTCGGGATATCCATGCTGGTTGAGCGGGCATCCTGTGTCGCCACGATCGTGACAATTCCTCCGGCATCTTTTGCTGTAAACAACCTGTTGATACGGGCCAGGAAAATTGCAGCCCCGCCTGCGCGAATTATAGCTACCGTCGCGACTATTTTGCTTATTGCTCCGGAAATTTTCTTCAACTGGTCGAGCTTCGTTGATAAAAATGCCGTAGAACAGGATACTATACTTTCGAAAAGAGAGAGCGCATGCCTTTTGCCACGTCGACTGGAACAGATCGGCGCCGTTCTTGACGGCCTGCATTCAGGTCGAAACGTGCTGGCTCCGCTGGATATCGGGCCAGCCTTGCTGTTCTCTACGGACGTAACAGTCGTGGCCAGTGGCCATCATCGCAACAAGATCGCCATGAACGACGTCATTCGGTTCTGGATGGGGCGTCCGCAGGAGGCCTACAAGATCGCGCAAGCCTATCGCAGTGATTACGTGCTGTACTGCCCCGGTATCGCGGAGCCGCAACTTTATAGCAAGGCGGCTCCAGACGGGATGATGGCGCAACTATCCGCAGGAAACGTGCCCGCATGGCTCAAACCCTTGCATGATCCACGATTGGGCGCGATGAAAGCATACCAGGTCGTTCACGAAAAGGGGCTCGGCGCCAGCTAGAGCATTTTCCAGTCAGGTAGGCTTTGTTGCGAAGAGGCGGTTCGCTGAACGCCCCGAATGCCCCTTCCAGCGCGCGGCCGGACTTTCGATCGCGTGCAATGGCCTCGCGCCGATCGTCCTGGAATTCAGCCTTGGCGGCGTTTTGCGAACAGGCGAAGCGCCTGAATCCGGTCTATTGCTTCGTCTGCCGTACGCTCCACCCCAGAAGCGGCGAGGCACTCGACCGGCGAGGCGCCAAAGTCGTTATCTCACAGCGACCGCAACGCAAGAACCCACTCGTCATCGACGCCGAGATTACAAATGGGCACCACCTGATCGAAAACTTCTTTGGCAAACTCAAGGAGTTCAAGCGCCTCGCCATGCGCGCTTGCAAAACCGGCCAACATTTCGAGGCCATGCGCTACCTAGCCGCCGGTATCGTCAACTCTCGCGGAATTCCCACAGCCCTAGCGCGCGAACCCGTCGGTCGCGCGGATCAGGGCATCCAGTATGCCCGGCTCGTTATAGGCGTGGCCTGCGCCTTCGATCATCTCGAAGCGTGCCTCGGGCCACGCACGGTGAAGCGCCCAGGCGGTCTCTGCCGGGCAGGCCATGTCGTAGCGGCCCTGGATAATGACGCCGGGAATGTTCACCAGCTTGCCCGCCTCGCGGATCAGTTGTCCGTCCTCCAGCCAGCCGCCATGGACGAAATAGTGGTTTTCGATCCGGGCGAAAGCCAGCGCAAAATCGTCCCCGTCATGGGTGGCGGACAAGGCCGGATCGGGCAGCAGGCGGATCGTCTCGCCTTCCCACACGCTCCACGCGCGGGCGGCGGCAAGGCGGGCCGCGCGATCCTCGCCGGTCAGCACCGCGCGATAGGCCGCGACCATGTTGCCGCGCTCGCCCTCTGCGATCGGCGCCACGAAGCGCTCCCACTTGTCAGGATAGATGCGACTGGCGCCATGCTGATAATACCAGTCGATCTCGCTCTGCCGGATCGTGAAGATGCCGCGCAGCACCAGTTCACTCACCCGCTCCGCATGGCTCTGGGCATAGGCGAGCGCCAGCGTCGATCCCCAGCTGCCGCCGAACACCAGCCATTGCTCCACGCCCATCATCGCGCGCAACCGCTCGATATCGGCAACAAGATGCCAGGTGGTATTGGCATCCAGTTCCGCGTGCGGGGTGGACCGGCCACACCCGCGCTGGTCGAACAGCAGCACGTCATAGCGCGAAGGATCGAACAGACGGCGATGATCGGGCGAGATGCCCCCGCCCGGCCCGCCATGCAGAAAGACCGCAGGCTTGGCGCCGGGTGTCCCGCTGCGTTCCCAATAGACCTTGTGCCCATCGCCAACGTCGAGGTGGCCGGAGGCGTAGGGTTCGATCGGGGGATAGAGCGTGCGCATGCCCATCTTGTAGCGAACCTTGCGTTTTTAACCAGTGCCTTGGCGTCAGACGCTGTCAACCTACAGCGCGGGGCTGGCCGTTGCCAGTCTTCGTGCTAGAAACGTGCATCTAACACCTTAGCGGAGAACGAAATGCCCCCTATCGAGCTGCTGCTGACCAACCCGCTTCCCGCATCGGGGCACGCGCACGATCTGGAAGGTTTCGTGGTCCACAAGCTGTGGGAAGCCACCGATCCGGACGCGCTACTGGCCGAGGCGGGTCCGCGCATACGCGGGGTCATCGCCAACGGTCCGACCCGCATGGGCGAGGCGCTGCTCTCGCGATTGCCCGAGCTTGAGATCGTCGCGAATTTCGGCGTGGGCTACGACAGGATCGACGTCCCTGCCGCGACCCGGCACGGCGTTGTCGTGACCAACACTCCCAGCGTGCTCGACGATGAGGTGGCGGACCTGACACTGGGTCTGCTGCTGGCAACCGTTCGCAAGATCCCGCAAGCGGATCGCTACGTGCGGGATGGACGCTGGCAGCAGTCAGCCTTCCCGTTGTCCACCAGCCTGCGCGGACGCAAAGTCGGCATTCTGGGCCTTGGCAACATCGGGCTGGCCATCGCCCGGCGCCTTGCCGGCTTCGAGGTCGAAATCGCCTATCACAGTCGTCGCCGGCGGGAGGGCGTTTCCTATGAATACTGCGACAGCCCCTCTGCCTTGGCGCAGGCGGTGGACGTGCTGATCGTGATCGTTCCGGCCACGCCCGAGACGCACCATATCGTCGATGCCGATCTTCTGGAAAAGCTCGGCCCCAACGGCATCCTGATCAATGTCGCACGCGGTTCGGTGGTGGACGAGACCGCACTGATCACCGCGCTGGAGAACGGCACCATTCTGGCCGCCGGGCTCGACGTATTTGAACACGAACCGGCCGTGCCCGCCGCGCTGATCGCTGCGGAGAATACCGTCCTGCTGCCGCATATCGGTTCTGCCAGTACGCACACACGCAGCGCGATGTCCGATCTCGTGATCGCCAACATTTGCGGCTGGTTCCGTGATGGGCACGCCGTGACCCCCGTCAACGAAATCGCGTGATCTCAAGTACCTGACCGCCAGTGTCGGCCCCGGCATCGTTCGGGGCCGCAGAAAGGGCGTCCGCCACAACCTGATTGCGACCGTTCCGTTTCGCCGCATAGAGCAGCTCGTCCGCGCGGCGGGCGGCCGTGGCGAGGGTCTCACCGGGATGCACCGCGATCACCCCGAAGCTGGCGGTACACTGCCATGAAGGGTCTGCCATGCCCCATACGCGATGGCCGAACGCCATGCGTATCGCTTCCGCAACCTCTCGGGCTTGTTCCAGCGAGGCGAAGGGCAGATAGGCCATGAATTCCTCTCCGCCCATCCGGGCCGCGCGCCCTTCGTCGGCTACACCTTCGGCGAACAGCCTCGCGAACGTGGCGATCACTCCATCTCCGGCCTGATGCCCCAGACTGTCGTTGACGGCCTTGAAGTGATCGATGTCCGCTATGACCATCGCGCCCCGGTGGACAGTGCCCATCCCGGCCTTGTTCACGTAATCCTCGAAACCGCGGCGGTTCAGCAGTTTCGTCAGCGCATCGACATGCGCGTCCTGCCTGAACCGCTCGGCCAGATCGAGGGATTCTGCCAGAAAGGTCGCCAGCGTCAGGACAATGCTGATGAAAAGGCCTGCGAGCGCAATCGACTGCCCCCATAGTGAAGCGCTCCACGCGCCCACGACATTTCCGGAATTCGTCGCGGTCAGATATCCGCCGACCTGCACGCACAGCACCGTGACCAGCAACGCAGCCGTAGTGAACAACACCTTGTCGGGCGTGGTGCGGATAAAGGGCCTGACGTTCCACATGCACCGGACGACAAGCAGGATGCAGCCCAGCTGGACGTAGAACGTCTCCAGCCGCACACTGCGCTCGATCCTCAGCAGCAAGGCGCTCATACCAAGTGTAAGGGTCATCACCGCCAGATCGAAGACCATCGAGCGCCGGATGGCGAACCGTGCCATAAAATTCCGGGTCAACACCGAGGCTCCTGCCAGCAACAGAAGATCCTCACCCAGCGGCTTTATCGGCGAGAAGTTCGCGGTGCGGATCAGCATCAGGCCATAGCCGCCGCCCAGCAAAAGCAGCCCCCACCCCCATCGGGCCGTGGCGATCCCCATACGCTCCGCCAGCAGACACATCACGCCACAGAGCAGGAAACTGAGGGGAACAGACCATTCGAGCGCCATGACCGGCATCTGTCGAACCTTGCAGAATGGGCGGAGAGAACAGCACGCCCCTTGATACTTCGGGCCTGTTTCGGCACGCGCCGACACGCCCTGTCGTGCGATTTCGCCCCTCAAACGGTCTGAACGAGGGCGTGCGACCCGCTTTCGATCTGCTTTCGCCAGGCATCCACGATGCTGCGCTCCATCGCGGTCATATCCCCCGGACGCGTGGTGAAATCCGCCATCCGTGCCAGAAAATCGGCAGCATCGATCTGCCCCGTCGCCGCCAGATATTCGATGACGAAGGCCCAGAACCTGCCATGAACGGTAATGGTGGAGCGCTCTATATCGTGCTCCACGTTTCCCTGCCTGCTTGCCATCCTCTTGCCCCTTTCCCTGTTGTTCCGGCAGCCATTGCGCGGCTCAGACTGCCGTCTCCGATGGTGCCTGGTCCGAGCCTGCCATCCGGTCGTGCTCGGAGAAAATACGTTCGATCTCGCGCCGTTTCTCGAAGATCAGCTTGGCGACACCGGCGGTCATGCCGCCTTCCTCACCGACGCGCCCGAGCACATTCGCCAGATCTTCCAGCGTTGCCTTGACCGGCGTCGAATGAAGGCCGCCCTTGGCATCCCTGTAGGCCATGCATTCAAAGGCCATGACCGTCTCCGACTTCGTGTGGACCATATCCGGGAACGCGGGATGACATGGTGACAGGCCCGTGGCTTTCGAAACGGGAAAGAAACGGCCGGTGCCCAAGCGGGGGGTCAATGTCGGGCACCGGCCATAGGTCCCTGCATTGCCGGGCAACGCAGCGGACAGGTGTGGCCGGGCAGCTTTGCGTCACCGTTGCCGACCATGGATTATGATTATGCAAGGAAGGGTTCACACTCGATGGAAAACGCAAAAATGAACTCCCCCCTTCTCGTCAGGCGGGGTGCCCTTGGAGTTCGGTTCCTACAAAATCATATGGGCACATAGGTTCGCTGCCATGGTCCTGCCCGCGATGTTCGGGAGGCCCCACGGCCTGCGCTGGATAGTCTTGCTCGCCCTTTCAACAGAAATGCACGGCCACTGCGTGATCAATTGACCCACGACTTAGCAGAAAGCCGGTGCCACAGACGTAAAACCTTGTAACATGGCTTAAGAATACCGGACAAACCGCTAAGATGGCTTTCGATTAAGCATAGCCGGAAGTATCGGGCATCCGAGTGTCAGGGGACCAGATCGGTTCGGGAAATGAAATGCGCCTAGCAGTTGTCGACGATGATCCGGAAATGGCGGGCCTTGTTCGGGAGGCCATGCTGGCCGCCGGGCACACCTGCGATGAGTTTCATAATGGCGCCAGCCTCCTCGCCGCGCTCAGAAAGACGACCTACGATCTCCTGCTGCTGGACTGGCAGCTGCCGGATATCTCCGGCTTCGATCTCCTGTGCCGCGTCCGCGCGAACCCGGCGGACGCCATCGGCATCATCATGTTGACGAACCAGTCCGACAAGGACGCCATCACCCGCGCGCTGGAAAGCGGTGCGGACGACTATATCGTCAAGCCCGAGACAGGCGGCGTGATCGCGGCCCGCGTGCAGGCTGTCGCGCGCCGGTTCCGGCATGACAATCCGATCGAGCAGTTCCTGCATTTTCAGGATTACGTGTTCGACCGGCTGCACGAAGTGATCACGTTTCAGGGTGAGGCGGTCACGGTCAACAGCAAGGAATTCGCGCTGGCGCTGCTGTTCTTCGAGAACCTCCACCGCCCCCTCGCCCGCAGCTATATCCTCGAAGTGATCTGGCGCGCGGACCCCAATCTGCCCACCCGAACGCTGGACATGCACGTGTCGAGAATCCGCACCAAACTCAGGCTTCGCCCGGAGCACGGCTTTCGCATCGCCTCGATTGCCGGCTACGGCTACCGTCTGGAGCGCTTCACATCGGCGGACCTGTCATGATCCCGCTGCTCCTCGCGCTGGCCGCTCCGGCTGCTGCTTCAGTGCCCGCCACCGCGCCCGAAGATGCCGTCTATACCGTTCGCGCCGGGGATACGCTGATCGAACTGGCGCGGGACTATCTGGTTTCCGAGCGCAGCTGGCGCGATCTCGGGCGGCTTTGGCATGTGGCCGATCCCTATCACCTGCCGCGCGGGCGCACCTTCCGGGTGCCGCGCCGCTGGCTGCGCTGGACGCCCGAGACGGCGCGGGTCGTCAGTCTGCGCGGGCAGGTGCAGCTGGTCCGGGCAGGTCAGGTGCTGACGTCCGGAACCGGCACGGTCCTGAGCGAAGGCGCCCGGATCAGCACCGGCGCCAACAGCTTCACCACCCTGATGCTGACCAACGGATCGCGGATCGCCCTCCCTTCGCAAACGCAGGTGACGATCGCGAACCTGCGCAAGTATGCCATCGACAAAGCCATCAGCTATCAGTTCAGCGTGGGTCGGGGCTGGATCGACACCAAGGATACGCCGCTCAGGACGTCCGGCAGTCGCTTCCTGATCGACACGCCCGTCGCGATGACTGCGGTGCGCGGCACCGAGTACGAGGTTGCCTTCGATCCGGAAGAAAGAGCCACGGCGACGTCCGTCCTCGAAGGTGCCGTCGCGGTTTCCGGGCCGCGCGGCGAGCAGCCGCAGCTGATCGGGCAGGGGGGCGGTGCCATCACCGGCGCTGCCGGAAACACCACTGCGATCGCCCTGCTGCCCGCCCCTGCGCTGCAAAACCCCGATCGCCCGCAGACCGAGGAGCAGGTCGCATTTTCCTTCGCGCCGGTGGCCGGGGCTACCGGATATTATGTGCAGCTTGGCAGCGATGCCGGTTTTCTGGACACCTATGCCGAAGCGGTCTCGGCAACGCCGGAGGTCTCCTTTGCCGATGTTCCCAACGGCAACCAGTTCGTGCGGGTCGCGGCCGTAGGCGCCGGAGGCCTGCGCGGGATGCGCCAGAGCTATGCCTTCCTGCGCCACCTCGCCTCGATCAGGGCGGAGGTCCGCCAGGCGCCTGACGGGCTGACCTTCCGGTGGTCGGGAGAAGGTTCGGGCACGCGCCGTTATCGCCTGCAAGTGACACCCGACCGCCCCGGTGCAGTGCCGGTGGTCGATGACGTCGGGCTGACCGGAACCGAGGCGGTTATCCGCAGGCTGCGACCGGGGGCCTATCTATGGCGCGTCGGCCTGACACAGACCGATGACGACGGCACGATCAGCAACTGGACATCGCCTGAAAAGCTGACTGTCACGGCATCGGCAGGCAACTGAGCCTTGCGTATCCGCCTCCTGCTGGAATGGGCGCTCATTCTGGCGATGACCTGCGGCGTGGTCGCCGTGCTCCAGCTGAGCCGCACCACCGACCGGCTCGACAATGTCCTGTACGATGCCCTGATCGGCACGGCGGCCCCGCCCGCTTCCGACCGCATCGTGCTGGTGACGATCGACGATCCGAGCGTTGCCGCACTCGGCCGCTGGCCGTGGTCGCGGGAACGCCATGCGCAACTGCTGGACCGCCTTGCCCGCGCGCAGGTTGCGGCGGTTGCCTACGATGTCCTGTTCACCGAGCCGGCATCCCCGCAGGAAGATGCCCATCTGGCCCGTGCGATGAAGCAGCTCGGCCGGGTGGCGCTTCCCGTGCTGTTCGAGGTGCCCGGAACCGACGGGCGCGCCATCGACGTCTCGCCGCCCGAACCTCTGCTTGCCCGCAGCGCCCGGTCGCTGGGCCATGTCGGCATGATACCGGACAACGATGGCGTCGCCCGGTCTGTCCGGCTGCTGTTCCCGACCGATACCGGTTCATGGCGACACCTGATGGAACAGACCTACCGGATCGCGCAAGGGCACCCCTCCCCGCTGTCCGCGCGGGTCACCGGGCAGCCGCTGCTGATCCCCTTTCGGCCGACCGGCGGCGATTTCCGCACGGTGTCCTTCGCCAGCGTGCTGGCCGGAGAAGTTCCCGCGCAGTTCCTCAAGGGCAAGATCATCCTCGTCGGCGCGACTGCCGCCGGGCTGGGTGACCGCTTCCGCGTGCCCTCCCGCCAAGGGGGACTGATCAGCGGCGTGGAACTTCAGGCCAATGTGCTGAACGCCCTGCTGGCCGACCGGGCGATCCGCGTACCGGGGCAGACAGAGCGCCTGCTGGCGGGCATGCTGCCGCTCGTGCTGCTGCTGGTCTCGTTCTGGTGGCTTCGCCCGAACCGCGCTTTTGCGGGCTGGCTGCTGGCGATCGGCGTGGTGCTGTGCCTGCCGGTCCTGCTGCTCCTGTGGCAGGGCATCTGGATCGCGCCCCTGCCCGCGCTTTTCGGCCTCCTGCTGGCCTATCCCCTGTGGAGCTGGCGCCGCTTGCAGGCGCTCGATCGTGCGCTGGGCGAAGAGCTGGACCTCTTCGCGGCAGAGCCCGCCCCGTTCCCGCCGGGCGCCCCGATCACCGGCTATCACGATCCGGTGGGGGGGCAGGTCGCCCGCCTGCGACTGGCAATCGGCGAGACCCGAAACTTGCGCAGGCTGGTCAGCGATACGATCGACAGTGTGAACGACCCGCTGCTCGTCACCGATTTCGACGAGCGGACCATCCTGTCCAACCATGCCGCCCGTGCGCTGTTCGGGAACGCGGCAGACAGCGACGCGATGCCTTCCGACTTGCGCGCCCGTCTTCGCCATGCGCTGGAGGGCGGCGACGAGGGGAAGGACGGGGACGCCCAAGCCCTGCTGCACTGGCGCGACAGGATCTATTCGGTGCGCCGTTACCCGCTTCTCGATCACGCGGGCGCGCATCTCGGCTTCATCACCCAGCTGGCGGATATCACGGCGGCGCGCACGGCAGAGCAGGCCCGCCAGCAGGCCCTCGAATTTCTCAGCCACGACATGCGCTCGCCGCTCAGTTCGATCATCGCGCTGCTGACCCGGCACCAGGCCTCGATCGGCGATCCCGCGCTTGCCCAGCGACTCTCCGCGCTCGCCCGCAAGACACTGAAGCTGTCCGACGATTTCGTGCACCTCGCGCGGATTCAGGTCGCACCCTTCGTGCCCGAAGACGTCGATCTGGCCGATCTGCTGACCCAGGCGGCGGACGAACTCTGGGCGCTCGCGACCCGGCGGGACATCACGATCGACGTTGCCCTTGCGCAGGAGGAACTGCTCGTTCGCGGCGAGCCCGATATCCTGCTGCGGGCGCTGACAAACCTGCTGGACAATGCCGTCAAGTTCAGTCCGCCCGGCGCCGTCGTGCGGTGCGAGGCGTATCCCGGCGAAGGCTGGGTCGAATGCAAGATCGAGGACGAGGGGCCGGGCATTCCGGAGGCTCGGCGCAACAACCTGTTCGCGCGGTTCGGGCAGAAGACCAGCCCCGACGACACGCTGCCCTCATCCGGGCTCGGTCTGGCTTTCGTCGGCGGCGCCGTCAGCCGCCACGGCGGGACGATCCTGTGCGAACAACGATCCCCTAGCGGGACGCGGTTCGCTTTGCGGCTTCCGGCTGCCGAGGGGGGCTGAGGGGAATGGCGGCGGCAGCGAGCATGGGCAGCAGATCATCGCTGCGCGCCCCGCACCGGTCCACGCGGGCGCCGCTGCGGCCGATGACCTTCCCACTCGCAGGATCGACAAAGGCCAGCGTCAGGACGTGGGCCTGTCGGCGGCAGAAGCTGGGGCTGCGGGCATGCGCGGAGGAAGCGTTCGAAACCGGCGCCTTGTCAGGCCCCATCACGGCAAGGCGCGGCGCCCGGACCGCATAGCCTGCCTCGACGATCACGCCCCCATTGGCCTCCTCGCGCCAGCCCGCCGAAAGCAGGGCCTGTCGCACGGCAAGATCGGCGGCGGTGTGCCCGCCCGATGCGAAAGCCGGATGCGCCGGTGCCGATAGGGGCGAGGGCAAAGCTATATCGCCGAAATGCCTCGGCGACGGGGTACAGGCAGCCGCCAGCATCGTCAGGGCAATCATGCCAGCGGTTCGGAAGGTCTGGTGCATAAGTAAAATCCTCAGGACGACATCGATAGAGCGTTTTGGCGAGCCAGACCATCGCCCGCCGTCAGCCCCTGCCGATGCCCTCCCCGCCTTACAGCGCTTCCCCGACGATCGGCGGCGGCGGCGGCGGATCGCCCGCCAGTCCGCGATAGGCGAACCCGGCAAGGACCGCGCCGAAGACGGGGGCCACCCAGAACAGCCACAACTGGTGCAGTGCCAGTCCGCCCACCAGCAAGGCAGGCCCGGTGCTGCGCGCGGGGTTGACCGAGGTGTTGGTGACAGGAATGCTGACAAGGTGGATCAGCGTCAGCGCAAGGCCGATCGCGATCGGCGCGAAACCCGAAGGCGCCCGGCTGTCCGTCGCGCCCATGATGATCATCAGGAAGCCGAAAGTCAGAACAAACTCCGTCAGGAAGCCCGATGCCAGATCGTAGCCGCCGGGAGACTGGGCGCCGTATCCGTTGACCGCCAACCCATTGGGCGCGACCGTGAAGCCCGCTTTTCCGCTGGCGATCAGATAGAGCAACGCCGCCGCGCCAACCGCGCCGATCACTTGCGCCACGATATAGGGAAGAATGTCCCTGCCCGGAAAACGCCGCCCCGCCCAAAGGCCGATGGTCACGGCAGGATTGAGGTGGCAACCCGAAATATGGCCGATCGAATAGGCCATGGTCAGCACCGTAAGCCCGAAGGCCAGGCTCACGCCGACAAAGCCGATGCCCAACGCGGGAAATCCGGCTGCCAGAACCGCGCTGCCGCATCCGCCGAACACCAGCCAGAAAGTGCCGAAGAGTTCTGCAACAAACCGTTGCGATAGTCTGGGCATATAGTGCCTTTCGATCTCGCTGCGATCCCTTCCCCAGATGTCATGCTTCGAAATCACGAAGCGGTTCCGTCTGCGGCCCACAGTATCGGGTATGAAAATGTGCCGGAGCATGCACCCCGGCACCAGTCTGTCATGTCCATGGGAAAATGCATGACCTTGGCAAATCCATAATCCGGATCGCCGGGTATAGAAGAGGGCATTACATCATTTTACATCCCCGACCTGTCACCAGTCTCGCCGGACCAGTCTGGACTGTCCGGAAATACGCCTGCCAGTGCTATTTCTGAAAACGCTCTCTCAGGCTGCCGCCGTACCCGAAGGCGTCGGCGATGTAGATCAGGAACCCGGCATTTCCGGTCGCGGCGGCATCACCTTGTACGGTGCTGCGGGTGACGGCGATCACGCAGTCGAACAGCACCATCCAGTCGAGCGAAGTGATAAGCCGGAGCCGGAAAGCGCTGGGCGAACATCTCTCGGTGGTCGGCGGCGTGCGCTGATCTGCCCCACCGAGTGGACCGATTGGAGTGTTAGGTGTTCAGTCCCAGGATGTGATGGTGCAGATTTGTCATCATCAAAACGGAGGGAGCTATGGGCCAGGTAGGTGTGACCTCCCGCTTCTGATTAAGCGCCTGAAACACGATTAGAGCGGTTGATCCGGTACAACCCGGTCAACCGCTCTACGTTTCTGATTTTCCGCATTTCCCAAGCTGTCAGATGATACCACCTGATGGGAAATGCTTGAAAAGCCATGATCTCAAATTTCGATGCAGAATGCTGCATCGAGGTCGGTCAGCATAGCGGTCATAGCCTCCATGCCCCGTCGCGTAAGCCTCACGATAACCCGGCGTTGGTCAAGAAAGTCAGGCGAGCGCTCGAGGAAACCGGCCTCATCAAGTCGATCTATACGTCGTATCGCGGAAGCCGCGGTTTCACCCGAAGCGATCATGAGTTGCTTTATATAGATAGTGCAGTTTTCTTCTGATCCAATGAAAAGCTCAAGCATCATATCCCAAGCAGAATCCCGAAAAAGCCCTCTCGGCACCATCTTCATCAGTTTTCGTCGCGCCAACAGCAATCTCTTGGCGCAATATAGAAGCTGATTACTGTTTTTGTCAGCGCCAATCAGATTGGCCTGATGTTTCGTGCCGCCGGCTGCACGCAAGGCTCCCCCAATTCCAAATTCTGCCATGAAAGCTTCGGCATAAGCCATTTGTCTCACCCTGCAGCTGCTACCGCCAGCACCAAATTGGACGTAAATAACTTAACAAAAAATTTACTCTTTATAATTTAATCTCATGCAATTAACGGAAATTATTACATATTTTTGTGTTTATTTGTGACCTCAAGAGCTAGCGCTCACGCAGCGCTTCCCGCGCCTTGTTGAAAGGCTTCAGCAGATACTCCAGAACGGTCCTTTCACCGGTATGGACATCGACCGTGGCGATCATGCCGGGACTGATCGGCAAACGCTTGCCAAGCTTGTTGACCAAGGCTTCCGAATTTGTCCGAACGAACACCCGGTAATAATATATATCCGGCTTCACCTCATCGCGGATCGTATCCGGCGAAATGGTCGTGACCCTTCCCTGCAACCCTCCATAGATCGCGTAATCGTAAGCTGTAATCTTGACGGTCGCACGCTGCCCCGGATGGATGAAGGCAATATCGCGAGGCGACATACGCGCTTCTATCAGCAGTTGATCTCCCAACGGGACGATCTGCATGACCTCGCCATTGGGCGGGATGACACCGCCGACCGTCGAGACATCGATACTTTTGACGATGCCATGCACAGGCGAACGTAAAGTCAGGCGCTGCAAGGTGTCCGAGCGCCCGCGAACGACTGGCGCCAAGGCCGTTGTGTCCTCGTTGACCTTTGCCAGTTCCTGTTGGGCATCGACGATATACTGAGAACGCAGATCAGACTTCTTCAGTTCAAGATCCGCGCGTTGCCGCTTGAGGCGGAGAACCTCCACAGTGCTTGCAGCACCCACGTCGATAAGCGATTCACCGATGCCGACCTCCTTGTTGATAAGCACAAGAGATTCATCCACCAACGCCACCGAACTGGCCAGACTCTGGCGCCGGTCATTGTAGAGCTTGGTTTCGGATGCCTTGAGATCGGGGAACTTGTCGAGTTCGGGCGGAAAACTGATCGGGGTGCCGTTGATTTCCGCCTTCAGGCGAGCCGCCGCAGCCAGCCCGGCATGATACTTCGCTTCGCTTTCCTCGACCGTCGACCCTGCCTGCGTCGGATCGAGTTGCGCAATCAACTGGCCCGGCTCGACGATATCGTCCTGGCGCACGAACATCTTCTTGAGGATGCCACCCTCCAGCGACTGCACCACCTGATCTCGCGATGTAGGCACCACGCGCCCGGTCCCGGTGGATACCTCATCCAAAGGGCTGAGCGATGCCCATACAACCCCCACCACGAACATTCCCGCCACGGCCCAGATCGTCCGTGTGGCCAGCGTGAAACGCTTGTCCTTCTCGTCCTCGAACAGATCGTCGTCGCTATCGTTCCAGCCAGTCATGAAGGCTTCCCCTTCCCTTGCATGATCTGCAACGCTGTATCCTTGCTCTCGTCGAGCGTGACCTGTCCGTCGTGAATCACGATGATACGGTCGACAAGATCCAGCACCCGCAGGCGATGCGTGGCCACCACAACGGTACGCGGCTCGCTCCAGGCTCTGAACCGCTCTATGAACAGCCGTTCGGTCGCATCATCCATGGAAGCGGTAGGCTCATCGAGCAGCAGCACCGTCGGCTGACGAAGCAGCAGGCGCGCAAGCAGAAGTGCCTGCACCTGCCCTCCGGACAGCCCCTCGCCCCCTTCCTGAACCATGTATTCCAGCCCGGCCTGCGTTCGCCGGATGAATTCGTCTGCGCCCACCATGTGCAGCGCATCGACGATCTCCGCCCCGGTGGCGTTGGGCGCCCCCATCAGGAGATTGTCCCGCAAGGTTCCATGGAACAGCCTGCTGCTTTGCGTGATCAGGCCGACGTCGCGGCGCACGTCACCCGGATCGATATGATGGAGCGCCAGATCGTCCAGCAGCACTTCTCCGGAAGAGGGCTGCATCATTCCCGAGAGACCTTGCAGCAAGGTGCTCTTGCCGGCCCCGTTACGCCCCAGCAATGCGACCTTTTCTCCGGGCCGTATGTCGAGTTCGTTCACGTTCAGGGCGGGCGCCGCAGTCGTATCGCCATAATGGAACACGGCAGAGCGCAAGGTGAAATGGCCGGCGACGGAGGGGACCGGGATACGGTGCTCATCCGCTGGGCTGTCCACCGGCAGCGCCATGATCTGGTCCACGCTTTTCATGCCGACCCGAGCCTGCTGAAGCCGCCCGAGAACCTGCGTTATCTGCGCCATCGGCGCCATCATCCTCGACCCCAGGATCGATGCCGCGACCAGTGCGCCGGTCGTCATCTCGCCCGCCATCACCAGCGGCGCACCGAAGAAGATGACGGCGGCGTAGGACAGGTTCTGAACATTCTGGGTCCAGACGGTGAGGCTGTTCGTCAGTTCCCGCAACTTCAGCTGCGCCTCTCCGGCAACGGCATTGAAATGGTTCCAGTGGTGCTGGAAGCGGCTTTCGGCCTGCAGCGTCTTGATGTCCCCCAAACGCTGCACGGCTTCGACAAGCATTGCGTTGCGCAGGGACGATTCCCGCATCGATTCCGTGGCATAGGCACGCAACTTTGGCTGCGCCAGAAGCCCCGGAAGGACCAGCAGCACCAGCGCGCCCAGCGGCACCAGCATCAGGCTCCCGGCGATGAACCAGAAGAACACCAGAAAAAGAAAGAAGAACGGCAGATCGACCAGAGCGGCGACCGTAGTCGACGTCAGCAACTCGCGCACCTGCTCCAGATCGCGCAGCTGCGAAATGAATGTCCCCGTGGAGGCAGGCCGGTCGCGATTACGCACCCTTATGGCATGTCCGAACACCTGATCGGATACGCGCATGTCTGCCCGCTTGCCCAATACGTCGATGATGCTCATGCGCAATCGACGCAGCAGAAAATCGAAGCCGATCGCCAGCAGCACGCCGATGAACAGCACGTAGAGGGTCGGGAAGGATTCCGCCGGCACTACGCGATCATAAACCTGCATGGAAAACAGGACCGTGCTGAGACCCAGCAGGTTGGTGATAAACGAAGCGACAACCACATGCGTGTAGGAGCCGCCATCCTTCAGCAGCGTGCGCCGCAGCCAATGCTCCTGATAGGGCCGGATATATGTGTCCACCCGAGCATCGGGCACACCGCGCGCAGGCCGTGCGATCGCAAACCGCACCGTTTCACGCATGATCTCGTCCAGAGGCAACGCATTCGGCAGCCCCCCTTCCCCGGTCACGATCACCGCAGCGTCGTTTTCCAGACTGATGGCCGTTACAATCGCAAGATCGCCACTGGCCAGTTCGGCGATGACAGGCAACCTCCCGCTGGTGACAGCAAATGCCTTGCTATCCGCGAACCTGATACGTAGCCCCATTCCCCGCGCGAGATTGCGAATGCGCTCGTCCGTGCCGGTATGTCCCTGCCACAGGCTCGCGATCTTCGCATTTTCCGCAGAGACGGGGAGCCGGTAATGCTGCGCAACATGCCGGAACCCTTCCAGCCACGCATCCACCCGAAATTCGGCCGCTTCACCAGGGTTCTCGGTCACAACTCGACTCCCTCGACAGTCATGCCGGTCAACCTGAAAGCGTCGCGTTCAGCACCGGAGTTGTACAGGCAATCCGCATTCAGGCGCAGCAGATCGTGCCGGGTGTTCACAAGATCGAAGCGGGCCTGATGGAACTCCTGCTGGGCATTCAGCAGATCGACAAGCGTGCGCGTTCCCATGTCCAGATATTGAAGCTGATACAGCGTTCCCGTTTCCTTCATGCTTTCCTGGCGAGCCTGAAGGGTATCGACCACGCTTTCGTAACTACCGATCTGCCGCTGGGATTCAGCCAATGCCCGGCTCACTTCATTGCGGACATTCGCTTCGGCGGCTTCGGCCGCGCCCAGCGCGAACGAGGCGCCCCTTGTCCGCGCCTGGTTCGCACCGCCACTGTACAGCGGGCTCGATACGCTAAGCCCGAAATTGTATTCGGCCGTTCGCGACAGCGGATCGCTGACATCCGCCGATGCCCCTGCACCGAGCGAGATGGTCGGCATGGAATTTGCCCTGTTCAGGCGAAGATTGGCCTTGGCCTGATCCTTTTCCGCCGTAATTTCCATCATCGCTGGAATGCGATCCCAGTCCGGCTCTCCGCGGGAGCAGGCGTGCTCCAGTTCTGCGGATACGTCGGATGACACCGGCGGCGCTTCACTTACACCCAGCAAATGCGCCAGATTGCTGTTCCAAAGCCGCTGCTGCGCCTCGATCTGTTCGAGCGTTGCCTGCGCGGATTGCACGCGGGACTCGGCCTGCAGCGCATCGGATCGCGTCGCCGCGCCCTTTCTGAAGCGCTGGCTCACCAGATCGCTGATACCCTGGATGGTATGCAGTTGCTCCACGGCAACCTGATGGAGTGCGGCATTGCGCTGGATTTCGATGACCGCGTAACTTGTATCCCTGACCACCGTATCGACGGCCAACAACACATCCGCTTCCGAAATCCGCGTTCCCGCTCGCGCAGCCGCAACCGAACTCGATACCTTGCCGAAGTCATACAGCATCTGCGTTGCGGAAATGCTGGCACGCGGCCGCCAGCTGGTATTCGTGAGATTATCGTAAGCAGTACTGCCGCCCGCCGTTACCTGAGGCAGATACCCCGACTTGGCGACATCAACCGCCGTCCCGCTCGCCTTGAGCTGATCGATAGCGGCCTGGATCGATGGATGCCATTCCACAGCTCGCCGGGCCGCGACTTCCAGAGTCAAAGGCCCGGCTGGCTTGAGGGGTTCTATATTCTGCGCACTTGCAACAGATACCGGCAATGCAATCGAAATCAGACAAACAAGTCCGACTAGATCTTGCAGGCCCGCTTCTGGTCGCCGCATCATCCTCACCCGCCACCTCCAGGAAGTTAGCAAGCGCGAGGTTGCAGTAAGTTATCAGTTAGGTAAAGCCCCTTATCCATTGGGAACAAATTTAATTATACTTGCAGATGGTGGCTGGACTGATCCTCCCGCAGGATTTGCGGATGCATATCCAGATAGCCCAGCGGGTCATCATTGGAGACCGCAGCAATACTGGTGTCTTGTGAACTTTCGCTGACGGTTGGCAAGGGCGTCGTCGTATCGGCTTCGGTGCGCGGATGCACGCGATCGAGGTATCCCTCCAGAACCGTTTCCAAACTGCCCTGCCCTTCAAACATGTCGTAGGCAACAGCGCTCGTGGCGGCTTTTGCTGCAAGGGCATGCGAACTTGCCGTATCGTCGTTCGCCGCAGTCAACCCCTCCGTCGAAACCGTTTCTGCACCGACGCTTGTCGTCGCAAGCAGCGAATGGGTGGTCGTCGCGGTGTCGCTCTCCGCGCTCAGGGTGGAGGCAACCGCCGTAGTCGGAATACCCGCCCCCGAAGGCTGCACCGTCACAGCCAGTGTCGCCGTGGCGATCTGGCCGGACGGATGGACCAGTTGATACTGGAAACTGTCAACCTGCGCGGTCGTGAAATGAGACTGAGTGGCGTAAGGCGTATAGGTATAGCTGCCGTCCGCATTCAGCAACAGTGATCCATACTGGCCTGCGACCGTAACAGGGCTGCCAGCGTCAACGTCCACATATGCCCCGGTCGTCCGGTTATAGACTTCCAGTTCCGTCACCAACGAACCCTGATGGTCATTGGTCAGGATATTGCCCGTAGCTATCGTCGACGTGTCATGCACGTACTGATTGGTATACGTGACATTCACATCGGTAGCGATGTTCAACGTAGATAGGGCCCCGCTCAACGTCGTATGCACCCGGTATGTGCCCGCATCCAGATTGAGCGTCGAAAGGTTGATCGATGCAACCTGGCCAATCAGACCCAACGCCACGCTGTAGCTGGCCGTACCCACCGTGGTCCAGGTATTGGGTCCAGTAAGCTCCTGGATTTGCACCACACCACTCGCCAAGGCCGATACTGTCGTCGAAACGATCACGCTTCCCGATACGGTTTCGTTGGCCCCGATCACGATATTGGAGCTGTTATAGGTCTGCGTCGTCAGCGCGCCGATCAGCGACGCATTTGCATTGTAGTAGTTGTTGTCGACCACGTTGTTCCAGTGAATTCCGGCAGTCGCGACGTCACCGGCGGCACTGACTGCAGCCCCCTGAATACCGACTGTGATGGTCGCCGTATCCGACGAATGCCCATCGGAAAGCGTATACGTAAACACATCCGAGTGACCGGCCGAATTCGGATTACCGAACGCAGAATAGCTGTAGGCTCCGTTCGCTGCGATGGTCAGGACGCCATATTCTCCAACGATCGAAGTGTTGCCGGTGGCCGACAAGGCGACCGTGTCACCATCGCTATTCGCGATCTGGGTAATTGTCGCCCCTCCAGCGAGGTGGTCCTGCCCCCCGTTCGCTCCGCCCTGAATGGCGTTTCCTGTCACCGTTTCGTTGGCATAACTGTAGTCGGTGACCTGAGTCGTGATCGATGTAGACTGCAGCAGCGTCAATGTATTGCTCAGCAGCGTGTTGGACACCGCACCGAGCACATTGTCGAGCAGCTGCGGCGCATTGATCAACGGGTTGCTCAACAGGGTCGTCAAAATGCCGACCAGATCTCCCACGCCCAGGTTGGTCGTCAGGTTAAGGGTCGTTTCCAACAGCCCCCGGGCTGTGTCACCCAACAGCCCTCCACCCAGAGCATTGTCGACCGCATCGAGCACGAGTGTCTGGTTGTTGGGGCCCAGAACAACGCCCGCCTGTCCAAGCTCCTGGAGCGAAACGCCGCCGCCATCGGTATCAAGGAGCTGTGCCAGAGCGCTTTCATCATTGCGCACCACGACCTGGTAATTGCCCGGCTGCAGTCCCTCGACGATGGCAACAAGGCCATCGTTTCCGGTCAGACCCAGAACATGCAGCCCGGCGACATCCCCCACCAGCGAATCCGGGGTAACTGCCGAATAGACAACGTTTCCATTCGAATCGATGACGTCGAGGCGATATGCATCGGCCACAGCAACGAGCGCAGTCTGATCCACTTCAATGCGGACAGATCCGGTATCACCGGCAGGCACACTGATCGTGACACTGTTGTCGGTTCCAATGGTCGATTCCGTCAGCCCCAGAACCTGAACGTCCGTATCCGTCTGGGCAGGTTGCGTAACACTGCTCTGCGCGCCCATGTTCAAAGTCGAAGCATCGTCGACCGCAACCGGAATATCCACCGTCACCGCCCCCAGCGAGGCCGCCGCGCTCACATTGCCGGCCGCATCGCTCTGGCGCACCTGCACATCGGCATAGGTCCCCTCGCCCAGCGTGAAGCTGGTGCCGCTGCCCGCCTGCCACGTCGTGCCGCCATCGGTGGAGTACTCGTAGCTCGCCCCGTCTTCCAGGCCGCTGACCACCACCGTGCCATCGCTCGTCACGTGATCGCTTGCAGACGTGCCGGTATCGCTCTCCAGCGCCAGCGTCGGGAGCCCTGCGCTGCCATCGACCGTCACCGCGCCCAGCGAGCTTGCCGCGCCCACATTGCCCGCCACATCGATCTGGCGCACCTGCACGTCCTCGTACGTGCCCGCCCCCAGCGTGAAGCTGGTCCCGGTCCCGG
>NZ_JBYNTR010000008.1:67357-113149 GCF_057784955.1 Novosphingobium sp. BAM6
TCGTGCCGCCATCGGTGGAGTACTCGTAGCTCGCCCCGTCTTCCAGGCCGCTGACCACCACCGTGCCATCGCTCGTCACGTGATCGCTTGCAGACGTGCCGGTATCGCTCTCCAGCGCCAGACTGGGAGTTCCCAAGGAGCTTGTCTCCTTTCCTCCCGATCCATGGCCTCCACCGGATAATCCCGCGATGAGCCCCCCGCCGCCAAGTACCCCTAGAACCGGAAGAAGAATGCCGAGACTGTTACCTCCTGATTCCCCCCCGGCGACCGCCCCTCCCAAATCATTCGGATCCTGCAATTCATAAAGGTGCGGATGTACATCATGAGAAACACCCCAAGCGTGTCCATCCTGATCTTCAAAAACAACATCACTTTGTCCATTGCCCGCAAAGTCATTGTAAAATCCTGCAATGCGTATGCTCTTTCCGGAACGCAGCTGGATTATCAGATCGTTACCGTCACGGCTAATCGCCGCCACATCGGCATGATTTATGTGCAGTCTGACGATACTCGGGTGATCAAGATGGATCGCCTCGTCCGGAACATCGTGCGTCTTGCCGCTAGCCTTATCCGTGATCTGCGCAACCATGCCACTCCCCTTATGTTCACATACCTGTGAGGCTGCATTTGCACGGGATTTGCGGACGCCAGACCGAAGGGCACGCCCCTGCCGCGCAGGCAGACACGAACCGAACGTCGAAATAAGACGGACATGCCAAAACAGTCCGATATCGGAATCGATTTTGATGGCAGGTGATTGGCTGTACTTTGAACATGCTCGCGCCGGCTACCGTCTTCCCCAGATGACGGTAGCCGAGCAACGTCTTGCCGCGCCACATGGCACCTGCGCCGCTTGTACGCGCATGGCGTGATGCGAAGGTGCTCGACGCATGCTTGTCGAGAGTGCCTGAACCTACAGGCTGCCGGCGTGAGCAACCCCCAGTTTTCTGGACGCCATCTGCTTTCAAAATCTGCTGCCGTTCGAACTGGGCGGATGGCAGCATCCCGGTCCTGACCTGCTTGCGGATCGGGGTTGTGGAACATCTCGATGTAATCGAACACGTCCTGCCGGGCTTCCTCGCGTGTTTTGTAGGTGCGGCGCCGGAGGCGCTCACGCTTGAGCGAGGAAAAGAAGCTCTCGGCTACCGCGTTATCATGGCAACTGCCGCGACGGCTCATCGAATGCTCAAGATTGTGAGCCGGATGAAGGTCGCCCAGTCCATGCTGGTGACTGCGCGCCTTGATCCGAAGGGATCAGAACACGCTGCTTAGGCTTGCGTCACCATACCGCCAAATACAGCGCCTGCAGCAAATGCTGACTGACGCCGAGCCGCTCAGAAACCTCCCTGCCCGATACCCTCGCTCGATGATCTGGACCACCGCATCACGACCTTGGGCAAGCTCAGGAGAGCCTTGAACACATCGCTGAAATTGGACTCTCTCCCATCGTCATCTCCTGTCCTCAAAATTAGGATAGAAGGCGTCCAGAAATCTAGGGGCTACTCAGCGTTCGGAAAACAGGCATGACTCGGGCGCGCCTATATGTTCATGGACGCGCAAGACCCTGAGATAATGCACAGCAAACGTCATTCTTCCTTAATGTGCCTCACGCTCCCGGCGTATGCCTGAGCGCGCCCTCGTCCAGTTCGCCTTCCCAGCGCGCCACCGTGGTTGCCACGGTGAGGTTGGCGTAGGCGCTGGGCACCGTGCGGGTCATGTCGAGCAGGCGGTCGAAGGGCAGCACGAAACCGACCACCAGCGCGGTCTGCGCAGGCTCGATCCCGCAGGCGGAGAGCACGGCGGAGAGCATGAACAGCGAGGCCGACGGCACCGGCGCGGTGCCGAAAGCGGCCAGCGCGCCGGTCAGCAGCACGGTCGCATAGAGTGTCGCGGTCATCGGCACATGGAACGCCTGTAGCGCGAAGAGGCTGAGCAGGCCGACGTACATCGCGGTGCCGTCCTTGCCGATGCTCGCCCCCAGCGGCAGCACGGTCGAGGCGATGGCGCGGTGGACGCCGATGTTCTCTTCTGCACAGCGCATGGCGACGGGCAGCGTCGCGCTGCTCGATGCGGTGGAGAAGGCGATCGCCAGCGCGTCGGTGATGCCCCGGAAGAACCGCCCGACCGGGACTTTGGCCAGCAGCCGCAGCATCAGCGAATGGACGACGAGGATCTGGATCGCACAGCCTGCCACCACCGCCACCGCCAGCCACGCAACGTTGACGAACACCGCCGCGCCGTTTGCCGCCACCGCATTGGCGATCAGCGCGAAGACGCCCAGCGGCGTCACCTCCATGACGATGCCGACGACTTTCAGCAGCACGGCGGAGGTGCCTTGCAGCAATGTTGCGAAAGGCCTGCCACTCTCGCCCGCCAGCACGGTGCCGACGCCGAACAGGATCGCAACGAAGATCAGCGCCAGCATATCGCCCTTGGCCAGCGCCTCGACGATATTGGTCGGCACGATGCCGACAAGCTGGTCATAAGCGCTGACCGGAGTGCCCAGCGCATGCGGCGCGGCATGGCCGAGCGGCGCGTTCTCGCCGGGGCGAAAGATCGTCGCCACCAGCATGCCCACAGCCACCGCCATTGCGGTCGTCAGCGCGAAGAGGCCAACCGTGCGCCCGCCCACGCTGCCCAGCTTCTTCGGGTCGGCCAGCGTGGTGATACCGCTGGCGATGGTGACGAGCACGATCGGCGCCACCAGCATGCGGATCGCACGCACGAACAGGTCTCCGAACACCGCGAACCACGGCGCGGCCTGCGGGGCGAGCAGCGCCAGCAGCAGCCCCGCCGCCAGCGCGCCGAGCACGCGCTTCCACAGTGGAATGGCGAACCAGCGATGCACGAGCGCCATCAGGCGCAAGTGCCTGCGGGCAAGCTCTTGGGTAACGGATGCGCCAGCGCGCGACCGGCGGCGACGCCCGTCAGCTTACCGTTCTCCACCGCGATCTGCCCGTTCACCAGCACCTCGCGCACGCCCACCGAGGTCAGGTTGGGCTGCTCATAGGTGGCGCGCGGCGCGTATGTCCTGGGATCGAACACCACCACATCGGCGAAGTCGCCCGCCTTCAGATGACCGCGACCGGCCAGGTGGAACCAGTCCGCCGTCGTCGCCGAACTGCGGTCGATGAACTGCTGCACGGTCAGGACGTGGCGCTGCTTCGTGTAGTAGGCGTACTTGCGCGCGAACGTCGCATAGACGCGCGGGTGCGCGGTCGAGGCGTCGGAATCGGTCATCACCCAGGGCTGGCGCATGAACGCCTCGATATCGCCTTCGGACATGTTGAACGAGATCGTCGCGGGATCGGCGGTGCGGATCACGTCCATCGCCGCGCTCACCGCGTCCTCGTGGAGTTCCTTGGCCACTGCATCGAGCCGCTGGTTGGTGTACTTGCCCTCGACGATCAGCAGCTTGTCCGCCCCGCCGCGACGGCGCATGTTCTCGGCCATTCCGGCGCGCAACTTCGCCTGCTGGGCAGGGTCGTCGAAACGCGCGAGCATCGCCTTGCGCCCGCCGTCCTGCGCCCACAGCGGCATCAGCGAGGAGACGAGGCTCGTCCCGCTGGCCGACCACGGATATTGCGCGGCAGTGATGTTCACGCCCGATGCGCGCGCGGCATTGATCCTGGCGATGATCGCCGGGGCCTGTCCCCACAGATCCACGCCCAGCGCCTTGATATGCGAGATGTGGACCGGCAGATGCCCCTCGCGCCCGATGCGGATCACCTCGTCGACGGCGGCGGACAGGCCGATGTTGTAATCGGATTCGTCGCGCATGTGGGTGTCGTAATAGCCACCCATCTGCCCGGCGACCGCCGAAAGCGCGATCACCTCGTCGGTCTTGGAAAAGCTCTGCGGCGCGTAGAACAGTCCGGTCGAGAGGCCCAGCGCGCCCTGGCACATCGCTGTACGGACAAGGCCCTTCTCAGCCTCAAGCTCGGCAGGCGTCGGCGCGCGGCGGTCCTCGCCGATCACCTTGGAGCGGATCGTGCCGAAGCCGGTATAGGCGGCATAGTTGATGCCGACCGGCTTGACCTTCACGCTGGCGAGCAGGCCGCCGACATCGAGCGGACCGCCGCCATCGTTGCCGACGAACGCGGTGGTCACGCCCTGCAGCAGGAACGCCTCGATCAGCCGGGTTCTGGCATCGTCCGAGGTCAGCTCGGCTTCCATATGCGTGTGCGGATCGACGAAGCCGGGGGCGACGATCAGGCCCTTGGCGTCGATCGTGCGCGCGGCCTTCACCGCAAGATGCGCGCCCACCGCGACGATCCGGTCTCCCCTGATGGCAACGTCGCCGGTGAACGGTGCCCCGCCGCCGGGATAGACCGTGCCGCCCTTGATCAGCAGATCGGCGGAGAGCGGTTTTCCGGGTGCGGCCAACAGCCCCGAACCAGTTGCCAGTGCAACCATTCCCAGAACCGCCGCCGATGCGACGCTCACGCGCAACCTGCTGATTTTCATGAACCCCAGAACCCCTGTTGCGGCGGAAGGAGATAGCCGCCCTCATCGCGAACCCCGCCAAGCCGATCTTCCCGAAGCCAGACCGGTCCGTCAAGGTCCACCCAGTCGGCTCCCAGCGCAGCGGCATGCAGGGCAGGCACGATCGAGAGCGAGGAAGAGACCATGCAGCCCACCATCAGGCCCATATTTCGCGCGCGCGCAGCATGGACGAGCGCCAGCGCCTCGCTCAGCCCGCCTGCCTTGTCGAGCTTCACGTTGATCGCCTGATAGCGCGCCGCCACGCGCGGCAGGTCGGCCAGCGTGTGGAGGGATTCGTCGGCACAGATCGGCACCGGGGCGCGATATCCGGCCAACCAGTCATCGGCTTCGGCGGGCACCGGCTGTTCGAGCACGGCCACCCGGCATTCGGCCAGCACCGGCGCCATCGCGCGCACCAGCGCCTCGTCCCAACTCTCGTTGGGATCGACGATCAGGGCCGCCTCCGGCGCCGCCGCCCGCACCGCGCGCACCTGCGCTTCGGGGTCGAGCGCATCGACTTTCACTTTCAGCAGCGGCGCATGGACGACCTTCGCGGCTTCGGCGGCCATCGCCTCGGGTGCGTCGATCACTACCGTCAGCGCGCTGGCGACGGGTCGGTCGGTCGCGATACCAAGCTGATCGGCGACCCTGATCCCGCTCGCCTTCGCTTCCAGATCCCACAGCGCACAGTCGAGCGCATTACGCGCGGCGCCAGCGGGAAGCAGCGTGGCCAGTCCGGCGCGGTCGAGCCCGCGTTCGATGGCGCCGCGTGCCTCCTCGATCTGCGCCAGCACGCTCTCGACGCTCTCGCCATAACGGGCATAGGGCACACCCTCTCCGCGCCCGGTGAGGCCATCGCGCGAGACACTGGCGGTGACTACCAGCGCCTCGGTCTTCACCCCGCGCGAAATGCGGAACGGACGCGCCAGCGCGAACCGCTCCGCCCTTGCGTCGAGGGTGAGGCTCACGCGGGGACGCCCAGCAAGGTGTCGAGGACCGTTTCCACGCCGAAACGATAGGGATCCGTGCAGGGCAGGTCCAGCCGCGCCGCCGTTTGCGCACAGAGCGCGCGGGCAGCATCCTCGTCCAGCGACGAGGTGTTGAGGCATACGCCGACGAAGCGCACGTCGGGGCTGGTCAGCCGCGCGGTGGCGAGGTTGGCCGCGACACACTCTTCCAGCGACGGCAGTGCGCGACCGGGAAGCCCGCGCATGTCGCCGCGTGCAGGGTCGTGGCACAGCACCAGCGCCTGCGCCTGCGCGCCGTGCAGCAGCCCGGTGGAAACCCCCGCGAACGAGGGGTGGAACAGCGATCCCTGCCCCTCGATCACATCCCAGCCGCCATCGTGACGGGCCGGTGCGAGGTGCTCCACCGCGCCCGAGATGAAGTCCGCCACCACGGCATCGAGCGGCACGCCGCTCCCGGCGATCAGGATGCCGGTCTGCCCGGTCGCGCGGAAATCGGCGTCGAGCCCGCGCGCGCGCAGCCCTTCGGCGAGCGCAATGGTCGCGTACATCTTGCCGACCGAACAGTCGGTACCGACGGTCAGCAGACGATTACCTTCGCGCGCATATCCGGTGCCAACTTTCAGGTCCGCAGGCGGATCGCGCACGTCGATCAGCGAGAGCCCGCGCTCCGCCGCGCGCGCGACGAGCGCAGGTACATCGCGCAACCGCTGGTGCAGCCCCGCCGCCACATGCATCCCTGCATCGAGCGCCGCCAGCGCATCGGCGACCATGCTCTCGTCGATCCGTCCGCCAGCGTTGGCGATGCCCAGAACCAGCGTCTTCGCGCCTGCCGCCGCTGCCTCGGCTATCGTCATGCGCGGCAGATCGAGCGTCAGCGGGCTGTCGTCGTGCCGGAATTCGCCCACGCAATCGTGCCGCCGGAACGCCGCCAGGCCCCGCGAGGTCTTGATGCCGATGAAGTCGGCGCTGTGGCCGAGATAGAGAAGAAAAGGTGCCGCAATCATGCCGCGCAAACTAGCTACGAGAGGCTCCCCTACGCTCATATCGACGTCGCGCCGCCCTATAGCCCGGCGCTATGGGGCGGGATGGAGCAGACAGGCCGAGCCCCTACAGCGACGGCACGTTGGCCGCACGCGAAAGACGCTCGAAGGATTGCCGCCTTTGCAAACCAGCGCCGTTGAACTCGCTCCGCAGCCTCGTCATCTTCCCCTCCCTGCGACGCGATCCAGCCGACATCAGAAGGACTTGCCCGATGCCCGAGACACCGCCCGCCAGCAATCCGGCCGCCACCGATCAGGTCGCCTGCCCCGATGGCCGCGTGGCGACCGTCTATCACTGGCGCGCCACGGTTCCGGTAAAGGGCGTGGTGCTGCTCGCGCACGGCATGGGCGAGCATGCCTTGCGCTATGACCGCTTTGCCAGAGTGCTGGCGGCGGCGGGCTACGAGGTCCACGCCCCCGATCAGCGCGGCCACGGGCCGAGCGCGCGAGACGACGGCACGCTGGGCGATCTCGGCCCCGATGGCTTCCCGGCGCTGACGCAGGACCATGCCGCGCTGATCCTTTGGGTGCGCGAGCACTACGGCGATCTGCCGCTGATCCTGTTCGGCCATTCGATGGGCTCGATGATGCTGCAACAGCTGATCCTCGATACCGTCGATCCGGGCGATGCGGTGATCCTGTGCGGTTCGACCGCGGTGGACCGCATGGGCGAGATGATGGCGGCCTCCAAGGCCGAAGGCGGCCCGTTCGCGGCCTTCAACGCCGCGTTCCAGCCGATGCGCACCGGCGCCGACTGGCTGAGCCGCGACGAACACGAGGTCGACCTCTACCTTGCCGATCCGCTCTGCGGCTTTGCCGTGACGCCCGCCTCTTTCGCCTCGCTGCTGGCGCAGGGCGAACACTTGCGCGATCCCGCCGCGCTGGAAATCCTCCACCCGGACCTGCCGATCCTGATATTCTCGGGCGATATGGACCCGATCGCCGGACCGGACGGCGCGATCGTGCGCGAACTCACCGAACGTTATCGCGCGGCGGGCCTGCGCCGGGTGACGCTCAAGCTCTATCCCGAAGGGCGCCACGAGATGCTCAACGAGATCAACCGCGAGGACGTTACCGGCGACGTGCTCGGCTGGATCGCCGCGAACGTGGGATGAAAAGAGTGCGGGGTAGCGTTGCTCTGTCATCCTGCTAGAGCAGCGACATGCTGAACAACACGCACAAGCTCTCGGGCACGGTCCCCGTCGACGGTATCCAGTACGACTGGGAAGTGCGCCGCGAACCGAGCTGGAGCGATATCGAGGGCTGGCGCGGCATGACCGTCTTCGTCCTCCAACACGGCACCAAGCGCGGCGCGGTGCTGGAGTTCCCGCCGCCCAAGCGCCTGTTGAAGGGCCTGCAACGCGGCCGCCTGCAGATCGGCGACGCCATTGTCGCGCGCGGCGTACGCGCCGCCCTCGCCGCCGGATGGGAACCAGAGACCCGCGGCAAGCCGATGGTCTTCGAGGTCGACGCCGACGGGAATTGAGGGGGGATCAGCAGAGGGGGCTTACGCAGGATAGCTTGCATGTCTCACAATGCAGAACCCGACCCCGTCCTCGTGGCGCCGCTGGCGGCCCTCGACTACTACGACCGCCAGACCATTCGCGTCGCACGCGATGTCACTGCGCTGGAGGCCTGGCGGCTCATTACGGCCCAGACCGGCACGGCGATGCGCCTCGCTTTCAAGGTGCGCGATCTCGTATCGTCGGCGTTCGGCGTCGAGCCTGTGGGCGGGTTCGCCGGATCGATCCCGAAGCAGGTGCATGTGGGCGACAAGCTCGACTTCTTTCTGGTCGAGCAGATCGCACCCGACCTCCTCGTGCTCACCGCGAGAGACCGCCACCTCGACGTAATGACCTGCATCACCACAGGCGCGGGCCATGTGTCGATCACCGCTTCCGTGGTGACGCACAATCTCTACGGGAGGCTCTATATGCTACCGGTCGGCCGCGCCCACCGCCGCATCGTCGCAGGATCGCTGCGCAAGCTGAAGGCGAGTTTGGGCAAGACCTGAACCCGATGAAAATAAACGCTATTCGGTTTTCGGGGCTGAGGCGAGCTTGCGCCGAAAGGCGAATACCAGAACCACGGCAAATGCAACTGTCGTGCCGATGCCGACAATACGATTCTCGTACCCGAGAGAAGCCCTGAAGAGGCAGCTCAGGATGTTGAGCGATGCCGGAACGGCAATTGCAGCTCTTATCGCAAAAGTTGCCCCAAACGGTCGCGACAAAGCCCCATAGATAATCGCTACAACCAGCCCCATGTTCAGAAGGGCCGAAAACGCCGCATTGAAATACGAAAGCATAATGCCTCTGAAAAGTGCGATCGTATTCTAAGCCCGCCCATATGATGTTCGCAAGGCCGACTTCGCCAATGCCCCCCTCACCCCATCGGCACCGGGCGCGAGTGCGCATCTATCGTTCTGGCCAGCGCCTTGAGGAAATCGGTGGCCAGCACGGTCGGGGGGCGGTTGGTGAGGTACATCGCGTGGACGTCGAAGGTCAGGCGCGATTTGAGCGGGCGCATCGACAGGCCGGGGACCAGCGAGGCGCGCGCGGTGAAGTTGTCCACCACGGTCATGCCCACGCCCTGCCGCACCAGCGCGGTCGCGATGTGGAAGGTGCGGGCCTGCACCACCTCGTCCAGCTCTACGCCTGCGCGCAGCACTTCCTTGCTGAACAGCAGGCCGATGGGGCCGGAAGCGGCGAGCGAGATGAACGGGCGGCCGACCAGTTGCTCCAGATCGATGCGCGAGGGCGCGTCGGGCATGTCCTCCTCGCGATAGAGCACGACCAGTTCGCCCGCGCCCAGCCACTGCGCACCGATGGGGGCATCGCGCGGCACCTCGAAGGCGACGGCGAGATCGGTCTCGCGCTCGTAGAGCTTGCGCAGCAGATCCTCGTGGTGGATCGTCTGGAGGTCGAACTTCACCTTGGCATGACTGCGCAGGAACTGGGTGACGGTCGTCGGCAGCGCATCGAGCGCGATCGACGGCAGCGCCGAGACGCGCAGCACGCCCTCGCTGCCGCGCCGCAGGTTCCGGCTCGCCTCGCGCAGGGCATAGACGCGGTCCTGAATCTCGCCCACTTCGGTGAACAGCGTGTGCGCGTCCTCGGTCGGGATCAGACGCCCGGCGGTGCGCTGGAACAGCGGAAAGCCCAGCAGCGATTCGGCATGGCGCAGCACCTTGGACACCGAGGGCTGCGAGACGTTGAGCGCGCGCGCCGCCGCGCTGACCGAGCCGTTGACGTAAACGGCGTGAAATATCTCGATGTGGCGCAGGTTCATGGGATCGTCCGTGTCGGCAGCGTCCCAATGCGAGGGGCGTGAGGCCAGAAAGAGGCCAAGTGATAGCACCCAAGGCCGCGCTGCCAAGCATGGCGGGCGCCTCGCGCCCTCATGGGCCGGATAGTGTGGCGCTCATGCATCTTGCCCGGCACGATACGCGAAATCGGCGCACAAAAACGCTCGCCTCGCCGCGAAAGGCGCGCCACGTTGTGGCCATGGCGGCTCTTTCCCTTCTTCTCGCAAGCAGCGCGGCGGCGCTCGCACTGGTGCTTCCCGTCGTGACGCAAGCGCAGGACAGTGCCCCGCCATCCCCCCAGCCTATGGCCGAGGCGCGAGTGACTTTCGACCGTTATCGCATCCTGTCCGAGAGCGCGAGCGGTCTCGCCGATCCGGCCACGGGGCGAGCGGTGACGACTTCCGATCCGGCGCGCGTCGCCTCGATCTCGAAGCTGGTGACAGCCATCGGCGTGATGCGGCTGGTGGAGGAAAAGAAGCTCGATCTCGATGCCGATGTCTCGACCTATCTGGGCTGGTCCTTACGCAATCCGGCGTTCCCGGACACGCCTATCACGCTGCGCCTGCTGCTCTCGCACCGATCGAGCCTGCGCGACGGGATCGACTATGTGCTGCCGCTCGATGCCAGCCTGAAGGCGGCGGTCGCGGCCCCCGAGGCGTGGGACAGCGAGCACGCGCCGGGCACCTACTTTCGCTATACCAACCTCAACTTCCCGATGATCGGCGCGGTGATGGAGCGCGTGACAGGCGAACGGTTCGACAGGCTGATGGACCGGCTGGTGCTGCGCCCGATGAAGCTCGATGCCTGCTACAACTGGACGCAGTGCAGCGATGCGGCGGTGGCCCGTGCAGTGGTCCTGACCCGGCAGGGCAAGCCGGTGAGCGACGACAATCACGGGGCACGCCCCGCCTGCCCGGTAACGCCCGCCAGCGACGGCTCGTGCGATCTCGATACCTGGCAGGCCGGACGCAACGGCGCGATCTTTTCGCCGCAGGGCGGCCTGCGGATTTCGGCGCTGGGTCTGGCGCGGGTCGGGCAGATGCTGCTCAATCGCGGTATGCTCGACGGGAAGCGCATTCTTTCGGCTCGATCCATCGCGACGATAGAGGCGCCGCAGTGGGTGTCGGACGGCGCCAACGGCGATACATGGCAGGGCTTCTTGTGTACCTATGGCCTCGCGGTCCAGACGCTGGCGACAAAGGCGCAAGGCTGCCGCGACGATCCTTTCGGGGACGGACGCCCGCGCATCGGCCATGCGGGCAATGCCTATGGCCTGCGCTCAGGCCTTTGGATCGACCCCGAACGCGGCACCGGCGTCGCCTATTTCGCTACCGATGTACCCGAGACGCCGGGGGCGCACTCCGCCTTCAGCGCGACGGAAGAGCGGCTGGCTACTGGCGAAGCGCTTCCCGCAGGCGGCCACCGCTAAGCGCCAGCCGTTCGCGCGCGGTCTCGAACGAAAACCCCTGTGCCAGCAGCACGGCAAGCCGCACGTCGTTGTCGGCGCGGTCCAGCGCGGCCTGTGCCTCGGCATGCGAGGTGCCGGAAAGTTCGGCCACCATCACCTCGCCGCGCTGCCGCAGCTTGTGGTTGGAGACGCGCATGTTGACCATGCGGCCGCGATAGACCAGCCCGCGCTTGACCATGATCGCGCTCGACAACGCGTTGAGCACGGCCTTCTGCGCGGTGCCCGCCTTCATGCGGGTGGACCCGGCGATCACTTCGGCGCCGGTCTCGACGAGGATCGGATGATCGGCCACCGCCAGCAGCTTGGCGCCGGGATTGTTGGCGACCGCGATGGTCAGCGCGCCAGCCGCGCGCGCAGTCTCCAGCGCGGCGATGGTGAACGGCGTGCGGCCACTCGCGGCAAGGCCGATCACCACATCGGATAGGCCGACATTCGCCTCGACCAAGGCAACATGCGCGGCTTCGGGATCGTCCTCGGCACCTTCGACCGCCTCTATCAGCGCGCGGGGGCCGCCTGCCATCACGAAATGCACGCGTGCGGTCGGCCAGTTGAAAGTCGGGTACAGTTCCGCCCCGTCCTGCACCGCGATCCGGCCCGAGGTGCCCGCGCCGACATAGACCAGCCGCCCGGTTTCCCCCAGTCGCTCCGCCGCCGCGTCCGCCGCCTGTGCGATGGCATTGCCTTGCGCATGAACGGCGGCGAGCGCGGCCATCTGCCCCTCGATCATCGCCGCGACCGCCTGCTCCGTCGGCCACAGGTCAAGGTCGAGGTAGCGCGGATCGGGGAATTCGGTGTTCATGCGCGGACGGGCCTCTCAGGTCACGATCATCCTGCGATAGCGATCCTGCGGAAGTGATGGAAATCGCAGCGCTTCGCCCGGACATAACGCAAGGGCATGGGGGCGTGACCGATGGCGATAGGCCGGATCACGCAAGGCCGTCCTACCCTCCGGCCATGACGTACTTTCTCGGCATCGATGCAGGCGGCAGCCATTGCCGCGCCCGGCTGGTCGACACCAGCGGCACCGTGCTCGGCAGCGGCAGCGCCGGGCCTGCCAATGCCGGGATCGGGCTCGATGCGCTGTTCGCGGCGCTGGAAGGCGTGATCGCACAGGCGCTTGGCGAAGCCGGACTGGGCCGCGAACAAGCGCGCGCGGTGCAGGTGGGCATGGGCATCGCCGGGATCACGCGTCCGGGTGTGCGCGAGGCCATTGCCGCGCACGATTTCGGGCTGGGGCCTGTCGCCTGCACCACCGATGCGATGATCGCCAATCTCGGCGCACATCGCGGCGCGGATGGGGCGGTGCTGATCGTCGGCACCGGCAGCATCGCACAATTGCGCGTCGAGGGGCGCGACTTCGCTATCGGTGGCTACGGCTTTCCGATCTCGGACGAGGGCAGCGGCGCCGCGCTGGGCCTCTCCGCCATGCGCCATGCCCTGCGCGCGCTCGACGGACGCACCCGGCGCACCGCGCTGAGCGAGGCCGTAACCGAAGGCTTCGGACACGACACCGCCCGCGCCATCGCGTGGATGGACCACGCCACCCCGCGCGACTACGGCGCCTTCGCCCCGCTAGTCATGGCCCATGCCCAGCAGGGCGACGTGATCGCGCGCTCCATCGTCGAAGACGCCGCCGGGCATATCGAGCGCTTCATCGAGACGGTGTTCGAGCGCGGGGCCGCACGCTGCGCGCTGGTGGGCGGTCTCGCCCCGCACATGCGCCCCTGGCTGCGCGCCCGCACGGTGGCGAGGCTGGCCGAGCCGCTGGGAGATTCGCTCGACGGCGCGCTACTGCTCGCAGGCTTCCCTCCTGCGGCCCAACCCTGACAATTACAGAATTTGCGTATAATTCTCCGCCGAATTGCAGCCAGATTTCCGCGATTAAGATTCATTTTCACTTTATTGCAGCGTGATTTCTGGCCCATAGTCCTCCCAGCTGTTCAGTTCTCAGGAGGCAACACAGCATGAAGACATGGACTTGGGCGATCGCCGCACTGGCGAGCGCGGGGGCGGCTGTCACGGGGGCAATGCCCGCGAACGCGGCGGATGCCTCATCGGCCCGCAAACTTCAGGATCGCGGCACCCAGCAGATTCCGGTCTGCCGCAAGAACCTCGGCACGGTTTCCATCGTCGAGCCGGACAACCAGTGGTGGCGCGAATTCAACCTCGGCAGTCCCGAGGCGATTCTGCGCGTGTTCGTGCAGCAGTCGCACTGCTTCACGCTGGTGAACCGGGGGCGGTCACTCCAGAGCAGCGCGATGGAGCGGGCGCTGGCCGAGAACGGTGAGCTGCAGAAGGGCTCGAACATCGGCAAGGGGCAGATCAAGGCGGCAGACTACTTCCTCCAGCCCGATATCGTCTCGACCAACAACAATTCGGGCGGCGGCGGCATCGGCGGCCTGCTGGGCGGCGTCGGCGGCCTGATGGGCCATGGCGTAGGCCGGATCGCGGGCGGTCTGAACGTCAAGAAGGGCGAGGCGAACGTCACGCTCTCGGTCGTCAATGCGCGCACCACCGTGGAAGAGGCGCTGACCGAAGGCTATGCCCGCAAGTCCGACGTCAGTTTCGGCGGCAGCGGCGCAGGCGGCTGGTTCGGCGGCACCTTCGCGGCAGCGGGTGGCGGTGGCTACCAGAACACCCAGATCGGCCAGATCATCGTGCTGGCCTATCTGGATGCCTATACCAAGCTGGTCGACCAGCTGGGCGGATTGCCGCAGGACGCCTCGGCCGCCGCGCCGATCGCGAACAAGTAGGCCCGCGCACCCAATAATACGGCAAGAAGCGCGGCATCTTTTTGCAAAGATGCCGCGCTTCGCTTTGTTGCGATGCAAATCGCCGAACCAATAACGTGCGCCTGCATATCAATTCCCGGCCAAATTCAGATTATGTCATCTGCCCCTCCAGCACAGGGGTCGAAGAGGAACGGTTGACCGTCCCGCCCTGCATCGCGATTATACAGGGAGAGACGATCTTGAACTCGCAAAGCCGTATCTGCTGTCTGCTGGCCAGTGCCAGCGTTCTGGCCTTCGCACAGCCTGCCTTCGCTCAAACCACGCAGACCGCCCCCGCCGCAACGCCTGCCCCCGCGACCGACAACAGCGCCACGCAGGACAACCAGAGCCGCAACCAGGAAATCATCGTCACCGGCTCGCGCGTGCTCAAGGACGGTTCGGCCAGCCCGACACCGCTGACCACGATCTCAACCGAAGCGCTGGTTTCCGCCGCGCCCAGCGGCACGATCAGCGATGCGCTGAACAACCTGCCGGTGTTCTCGGGCTCCCGCGGGTCGTTCAGCAACCCCGGCTCGAACGCCACCGGCGTGCAGGGCGGCAACGGCAATGCCAACGTGCTGAACCTGCGCAACCTCGGCACCACGCGCACCCTGGTTCTGTTCGACGGCCACCGCGTGCCGCCCACGCTGTTCAACGGCACCGTCGATGTCGATATCATCCCGCAGGAGCTGATCAAGAACGTCGATATCGTTACCGGCGGCGTTTCCGCCGTCTACGGTTCCGATGCCGTATCGGGCGTGGTCAACTATGTGCTCGACCGCAATTTCAACGGGCTGCGCGCGCATGGTGAGATGGGCATCTCGCAATATGGTGACGCCGCAACGCGCGACATCGGCGGCGCCGTGGGCTTCAAGGTCGGCGACCGCGGCCACTTCGAGGCGAGCGTCGAGCATCGCGAGGCAGACGGCATTCCCAACCGCGTGGGCGCCCGCAAGTGGCTGAACCTCGCCGCGATCCAGGGCAGCGGCACTACCGCCGATCCCTATTACCTCGGCACCAACGTGCGCCTGCCGAACTACAGCTTCGGCGGCTACATTCCCAGCGGCGCACTGGCCGGGCAGACCTTCGGTTCCGACAGCACATTGAGCGCCTTCGACCGTTCGACCGACGGCGCCTACCAGAACGCCTCGATGATGGCCGCCTCCAAGGGCACGCAGGTCTTCGGGCGGTTCGATTACGACCTGACCGACGACATCCACTTCTACGTGCAGGGCGCGGGCAACTTCAAGAAGAGCACCGCCTACACCGGCTGGAACCAGCTGGCGGGCCTGACCTTCAGCGCGGATAACGCCTATCTACCCACCGCGTATCAGGACGCGCTGGCAACGGCAGGCCAGTCCACCTTCACAATGAACGAGATCCTCTCGGCAGCGCCGCGCATCCAGACGCAGAGCAGCACGCAGCAAATCTACGCCAATGCCGGACTTAACGGCAGCCTTGGCAAGTGGGACTGGGATGCGACCTATACCCACGGCGTTTCGCGCCTGCACACCGTGGTCAACAACGTCATCAACTACCAGAACCTCGCCGCTGCCAGCGACGCGGTGACGGACGGCAGCGGCAATGTGGTATGCGCGGCCTCGCTGGTGAACTCAGCCTATGCCAACTGCACGCCGATCAACCTGTTCGGCTCGTCCTCGCCCAGCAGTTCGGCGCTGGACTATATCCTCGGCAATGTCGGCTATGTCAGCCACACGATCATGGATTCGGCCGATGCCTCGATCAGCGGCTCGCCGGTCGATACCTGGGCAGGCCCGGTCAACGTCGCGCTGTCAGGCGAATGGCGCCACACCTCGTTCGACATGTCGAGCACGACGAACACCGCCTATGCCGACTGCACCAACCTGACCTACAACTGCACCGCCGGTGGCACGCCGATGTATTCGGTGATGTTCCCCAGCAGCGGCAAGGTCAGCCAGAGCGTGAAGGAAGCCGCGCTCGAAGTGGAAGTGCCACTGCTCAAGGACGTGCCGCTGTTCCGCTCGCTCAACTTCAACGGCGCGGCGCGCTACACCGATTACAGCACCAGCGGCCATTACTGGACCTGGAAGCTGGGCGGCGTGTGGGAAGTCAACGACGACATCAAGTTCCGCGGCACGCTCTCGCGCGATATCCGCGCGCCCAACCTCTACGAACTGTTCCAGCCCGCCTCGACCGTGTGGGGCAACTTCAACCTGCGCCAGTCGGACGGGACGTACAAGACGTACTACGCACCCTCGGTCAACGTGGGTAACGCCGATCTGAAGGCAGAAATCGGTCGCACCTACACCTTCGGTACGGTGCTCAAGCCCAGCTTCCTGCCGGGCGTAACGCTCACGGTCGATTACTACCACACGGTCGTCGACGATGCGATCACCACGGTGCAGGGCTTCAACGCCGCCACGCAGACCGCCTGCGCCACCACAGGCACCTATTGCGAGCTGATCGACAGCAGCGGCGCGACGCCGATCTTCTACATCAAGCCGTACAACCTCTCGAAGATCAAGACCTGGGGCATCGACGGCGAGCTGGATTACCGCACGCGACTGGTCGGCCAGCCGCTCAACATGCGGCTGCTCGTGAACTACCAGCCGCACATCTACTACATCCAGCCGGGTACGGCGACGATCGATCAGGGCGATGCCGGCTGGGGCCAGAACGGCCTGATGCCGAGCCCCAGCGTGCAGGTCTCTGCGTTCCTGGGCTACCAGGTCACGGACAACTTCAAGGTCGACCTGTTCGAGCACTACCGCAACGGCTTCCGCCGCAGTGGCGTGGCAACGCAGGTCTACCTCGACCCGCGCGTCCGCAGCTATGCGACCACCAACCTGACCTTCACGTTCGACACAGGTTCGGCGTGGAAGATCACGGATAGCCAGCTGACCTTCAGCGTCAGCAACCTGTTCAATGCAACGCCTCCGCTCAGCGGCTACTACAGCGGCACCACCGCTGCGGGACAGGCCTACGAGTTCTCGGACGATCCCACCGGCCGTGCCTTCATGGTCGGCTTCAAGATCCAGGCGTGATCCGATGATCCGAGGTGTACGCAAAGCAGGCGGCAAGCGCCCGCCGATGGCGCTGACCGGACTGGCCGCCGCAGCTCTTGTCACAGCCGGGGCCACTGTCGGGATCGGGGCCTTCGTGCCCCGGCCCGCGCTAGCGCAGGCCGGGGGGGCTCAGAACAGCGCGGCTCAGGAAGAGTCAGCCCCGGCCCTTCCGGCAGGTGTGAAGACCACCTTCGTTCACCTCGGGCGTGGCGAACCGGGCGTGCTCTACACCCCCGAAACGCCGGGGCCGAAGGCGGCGACGGCGGTGTTCATCATGCATTCGGCGGCGGACTATCTCAGCTTCTCAGGATGCAGCGAACTGGCGAAGCGCGGCTACACCGTGCTGTGCGCCAACAATTCGACCAGCAAGTCGGGCGCCTACAACGACGGCATTCTTGACGAAGTGCTGGTCGAGGCCGGGCGCGGCGTGGCCTGGCTGCGCGCGCAGCCGAACGTGCGCCATGTCGTGCTGCTCGGCCACAGCGGCGGCGGCACGGTGATGAGCGCCTACCAGATGATCGCCGAGAAGGGCGTGGCCGCGTGCCGGGGCAAGGACAAGATCTGGCAGTGCCCCGACCGCGTGGGGCACCTGCCGCCCGCCGACGGGCTGATGATGATCGACTCCAACTGGGGCCTCGCCGCGATGACGCTGTTCAGCATCGACCCGGCGGTGAAGGGCGAGACAGGTGGAATGTCGCTCGATCCCGCGCTCGACATGTACAACCCCGCCAATGGCTTCAAGGCCAGCGGATCGCACTATTCGCCCGCTTTCGTGAAGCGGTTCCTTGCCGCCGAAGGGCGGCGCTCGAACGCGCTGATCGCTCGCGCGCAAAGCGAATATGCCGCAATCAGCGCGGGTAAAGGCCCCTACCGCGACGATGCGCCCTTCACGGTGCCGGGCGCCATCCTGCTGGGCAGCAACAACAAGCTGTTCTCGCAGGACACCGCGCTGATGGCGCATACCGTCAAGGCCTGGCCGCTGCTCCATGCCGATGGCAGCGAGACCACCGGCATCGTCTCCACCGTGCGCGTGCCGGAGAACGTCAGCAATAATTCGCCTTCGTATCTGCGCGGCGCGCTCAAGACCTCGGTCGAGAGCTATCTGAGCACCTATGCGATCCGCACCGGGCCGGAGTTCGGCTATGATGCCACGTCTGTTCACGGGGTGGACTGGACCTCCAGCTACGCCAGCCCGCCGGGCAACGTGCAGCAGATCGACGCCCCGCTGCTGGTGATGGGCATGACCGGTCACTGGGAATATCTGGCGGCCGAGACGATCTTCAACCTCGCCCACAGCCGCGACAAGTCGCTCGCCTTCGTGGAGGGTGCGACGCACCTCTATACGACGTGCAAGGCTTGTGAAAAAACGCCCGGCCAGTTCGGCGATACGCTGAAGACCACGTACGATCATATCGACAGCTGGCTGGCGAAACCCGGCCGGTTCGACTGATCTGCCGCCCAACCCCATAGAACGGTTTCCGCGCGAAGGACCAGACGATGACCCTTTCCCGAAATAGGCGCCTGCTGGCCGCGCCTGCACTGCTTTCGCTGGCGCTGGCAGGCACGGCCAGCACCCCGCTGAACGCCGCCATGCCCACCAGCATCGGCCATCTACAACAGGTCATGCTGCGCGCCCTTCCTGCGAAGAACGGGCTCACACTTGCCGTCACCAGCCCGGCCTTCCCATCGGGCAGCGATATCCCGGTCAGCGCCACGCAATTCGGCGCCAACCGCTTTCCCGGCCTTGTCTGGAGCAAGGGACCGGCGGGCACGCGCAGCTATGTGGTGATCGTACAGGGTGAACTGCCCACCGGCGACGGCACCAGCGTCCACTTTGCGCTGTACAACCTGTCCGCCATTACCACACAACTGCCGCAAGGGCTTGCCGCTGCACCGGCAGGTGCCGTGCTCGCCCCCAACGTCCACGGCACGGATGTCGCCTATGCCGGACCACACGCCAAGGACGGCGCGCGGCGCGCCTATCACTGGCAGGTCTTCGCGCTCGACACCGTGCTGCACGGCAAGGGCCTCTCGCTCGATGCGCTGACGGCGGCGATGCGCGGCCATGTCCTCGCCAGCGGCGAGGTGCTGGGCTATTCGGCGCCGCCTGCCGTAACTACCAGCGATGCTTCGGCACCGCTGCGGATCGAGACCGGCCTCGTCAGCGGCGCACAGGGGCGCGATCCGGCGATCTCGGTGTTCAAGGGCATTCCCTATGCCAGGCCCCCGGTCGGAGCGCTGCGCTGGCGGGCGCCCGAACGCCCCGTGGCCTGGCAGGGCGTACGTCAGGCCACCGCGTTCGGCGCCGCCTGCCCACAGCCCGGTGGCGAGATGGCGCAGGGCATGCTCCAGAGCGAGGACTGCCTGACACTGAACGTGTGGACCGGCGCCAAGCCGAACGCGGGCGAAAAGCGCCCGGTCTATGTGTGGATCTATGGCGGCGGCTTTATCGGCGGCACCGGCGCCAGCCCCGAATTCGACGGCGAGGGTCTGGCGAAGAAGGGCATCGTCGTCGTGACCTTCAACTACCGCGTCGGCGTGCTCGGCTTTCTGGCGACGCCCGCGCTCAGCAAGGAGAGCGGCCATAACGCCTCGGGCAACTATGGCCTGCTCGACGATATCGCCGCGCTGCAATGGGTGAAGCGCAACATCGCAGCCTTCGGCGGCGATCCCGACAGGGTGACAATCGGCGGGCAGTCGGCAGGCGCTGGCTCGGTGGGCTTTCTCACCATGTCGCCGCTGGCCAAGGGACTGTTCCGCGCCGGAATCCTCGAAAGCCATGCCCGCGATCCGCGCGATCCGGAGCTGCGCTATCTCTCGGTCTCATGGCGGCCGCTGGCCTCGGCGGAGAAGCAGGGCGAGGCCTATGCTGCGCAGCATGGCGCGACCACGCTGGAACAGTTGCGCGCGATGCCGTGGCAGGATCTGATCAAGGGCAGCGCCACTGTCGATGCTTCGGTGGAGACCGGCAGCGACGGCAAGCCACCGCTGTTCCGCCCGACGGTGGACGGCTGGGTGCTGCCGGATGATTACAGCGAGACCTATCGCCTCAAGGCCCAAAACCCGGTCATGGCGGTGGCGGGCAACAACAAGGACGAAAGCGGCGCGGTGCCGGAAACCGCCTTTGCCATGCTGCGCGCCAGCAAGGCACGCCCGCGCGCCGGAATGCCGCAGACCAGCGTCACGCTCGCGCAGTTCCAGGCGGCGGCGCATCGCAAGTTCGGCACGCTCGCTGACCAGTTCCTGAAACTCTACCCCGCGAAAGACGATGCCGAGGCGGCGTTGCAGAACAACGCCTCGGTACGCGACAACTCGCGCATCTCGACCTGGCTGTGGGGCAGGCTGTTTTCACCGGGAACACCCGCGCCGGTCTATACGTACTTCTGGACCCACGCCCAGCCGGGGCCGACGCACGACACACGCGGCGCCTTCCACGGCTCGGAAATTCCCTATGCCTTCGACAGTCTGGACGCAGTGAAGCTGCCCTGGACCGACGAGGACCGCCGGATCGCCGCAACAATGTCGTCCTATTGGGCAAACATCGTGAAGACCGGCAATCCGAATGGCCCCGGCCTGCCCCAGTGGCCGCTCTATACTGCCGCGAAACCGCAAGTGATGGAGCTGGGCGACCACTTCGGCCCGATCCCGATCGCCAGCCCGGCCAAGATCGCGTTCTGGGAGCGCTTCTTCACGACGCAAAAGGCGTGGTGATCGGCTGAGATCCACCAGATGCAAACGCCCTCCTCCACCACCCTACCCAAAAGGCGAATGAAGGAGGGCGCCGCAACCGGTCCACGGGCACGACACGATCGTGAACCGGCAGGTACGGCGGTTCGGGCCCAAGCGCACCTCCCGGTGGCCTGCCTCCACCGGGAACCCGAAAACACCGCTGCGATAATCAGTAATTGACGATAATGCTCGCCTTGAAGGTCCGCCCCGGCTGCGAGTAATACGAGCGCGAAATGCTGCCGCTGTCGGGCAGGTCGAGCGCGTTGTACCAGGTCTCGTTGAACAGGTTGTAGACACCGGCAGTGATCCGCACCGGCTTGGCGAACCACGGCTGCCACCAGGCAGACAGATCGACCACCTGATAGCTGGGCGTCTTGTTGAGATCGGAGGTCGGCGTCTCCACCTTGTCGCGCTTGCCCGCAGCGGTGCCGGTCAGGTCCGCGCCGAAGCCGTCGCCGGTATAGCCCACGCCCAGCACGCCCTTGATCGGCGCGACCGAGTTCAGGTGGACGTCCTCGTCGGTGTCCTTGCCGTCGGCATAGGCGAACGAGCCCCACACGCGCCACGCCTTCGAGAAGGCCCAGTGCGCCTCGGCCTCGACGCCGCGAATGCGCACGTGCTGGCGGTTCACGTAGAGGAACACGCCGTAGGGATAGCTGCCATCGAGACCCGCCGCTGCTGCCGTGGTGGTGATCGTGTCGATGAAGTTGCGATAGCGGTTGTCGTAGTAGCTGACCTTCATGCCCCGCTCACCATCGCCGTACTTCAGACCCGCTTCCCAGCCCTTGCTGGTTTCGGGCTTCAGGTCGGGATCGCCGACGCTGACATAGGTGCCGCTGCCGCCGTAGGCGAGATAGAGTTCCGTCGCCGAAGGCGCGCGGAATGCTTCGGACCACTGGCCGTAGACGGTCAGCTTGGGCAGCACGTCGTATTCGGCGAGGATCTTGGGCGACCAGTGCGAATCGCTCGACGCATCGGGCAGGCCTTCATAGGCGGCGTTCGCCTGATAGGCGGCGGTGTCGTGCGGGGTGCGCTTGTAGTAATCGTAGCGGATGCCCGGCGTCAGGCGGAAGGCGCCGTTTTCGCCGATGACGATGCGGTCCTGCGCGATCACGCCGATGTCGGTGCCGGTGACGTTAGGCATGTCGGACTGGTTGGTGTGCAGGAAGGTGCAGGCGGCGATGGTCGCCGTGCAGCCATCGACGCCCGCCGCGTACTGATGCGTGCGCGTGCCGTAGGCCTCACCCGCGATCGAGAGGTGCTGGGTGATCGCCCCGGTCGCGATCTTCGCCGTCACCGATCCCTTGCCGCCGAAGGTGGTCTGGCGCAGCGTGGAATCGCGGTCGTACTCACCCATCGGTGCGGTCAGGCGATCGGCCATGGTGTAGGTTTCCAGCGTCGCGCGCTGCCAGTAGCCGAGCAGGTGCGCGTCCTCGATCAGGCTGTCGCCTTCCGAGGTATAGTCCCAGGTGCCCGACAGGCGCTTGCGCCCGGTCTTCTCCTGCGTGTTGTAGGCACTGTAGGTGCTGGTCACCGAGGTCAGCGTGTCCTCGTCGTAGTTGCGCGAAAACAGTTCGCCTTCCAGACCCAGACGATGACCGCCCGGCAGGTACTGGCGCAGCTTCACCAGCAGGCTGCCCTGATCGTAGTTCGCCGGGTTCTTGTCGGTACGCGTGGTGCCGGTGCCGCCGACATCGCCCTTGTTCTTCGTCTCCTCGCCATTGCGATAGCCGCCCTGCACCAGCAGCATCGTGTTGCCGTGGCGCAGCGCGACCGACTGGTTCATGATGATGCTGTCGCTGGCGCTGTCATAGGTGACGCGCGAAAGCCCGCCCTGCGTCTTGCCATCGGTCAGCAGATCCTCGGGGTCCAGCGTGCGCAGCGCGACCACGCCGCCGAAGGCGCCAGTGCCGAACACGCTCGAATCCGCGCTCTTGACCACATCGATGCCGACCAGCCCGTCGAAATCGAAGGCCATCGAGCCCCCCTCGACACCGCGCGCGCCGTCGCTCAGCCAGGGCAGGCGCACGCCGTCGACCGTGGTCTGCACCCGGTCAGCATCGAGGCCACGGATCGCGAACGAGCCATTGTTGCCGTTCACCGTCACGCCCGCGTCGATACGGCGGGTGTAATCCTCCACGCTGTCGGTCTGCAGGCGCTGGAGCGTCTTGAGATCGGTCCTGGTGGTCAGCACCTCGGGCTTGCCGAGTTGCTCGAAGCCATTGCCCGCAACGACGACGGACTCCTGCTGGCCATCGACCGAAAGTGTGCCAAGCTGGACCGAACCGCTGTCGTCCTGCTGCTGGGCATAGGCGGCGTGGGCAAAGCCCAGCGCGCTCGTCAGCGCCAGCAGCGCGACGGAACTGCGGACCGCGCCGGAAAAGGCGACGGGACGCTGGGCGCGGCCAGCGAAATCATTGAGCAACATAATAGCAAATGCCTCTCATTAGCATTACACGCCTGGAGGTGGGAAGGCCATTCGTTCGGTGTGAGAGCCGATCATGCCGTCGGCTGGTGTTGACGAGGAACCCCTCCCTCCCTGGTGAACGCTCGATAGGGACTGATAAAAACCGCGTCAAGTTTCTTGCTAGTGATTCTCATTTACTCTATTATCGTTTGCACAGACACAGACAGAGTCCGTCCGCATCCTTCTTCGCGCGGAAACCTGTGTCGCCTGCGTTGCCCGTGAAAGTGAAAATCGTGTCGTCCAGCCCCGCTGCCCTACAGCCGCTTTCGCATGGGTTCCCCCCCGCGAGAGCGGCTGCGCGACTGGTCGTGGCCTCGAATGACGCGCCGTCACTCCCGGCGCGCTCGCCGCTTCCCGAGCGCTGCCCCTATCGGCCTTCGCACCGCCGTCACATCGTCGGCCTGATCGGAACGCTGACGACGATGGCGCTGCTGGGCGGGGTCTGCACGCTGATGTGGTCTTCGGTGGACTTCCACCCAAGGCAAGGCTCGCCCCATCTGACCGTTGTCACGCTGGCTTCTCCGCCATCGCCGAAGCAGACTGCTCCGAAGGCCGCGCCGCCCCCGCCACCCCGGCCTGCACACCAGCGCCGCCAGCCGGCTGCCGCACCAACGCCGCGCATCGTGCTGGCGCCGACCACCTCGGTCGCGAGCCCGGCCCCCGCACCGCTTTCCGCAGCCCCCGCCGCGCCCTCACTCGTCGCCGCGCCGGTTACGCCCAGGATCGTGACCGCGCCCGTGCCCTCACCCGGCGCGCCGCCTGCCGCGCCGCCCAGCGCCCCCGATGCCGGGTGGCAGAGCCGCCTGATGGCCCGCCTTGCCGCCTATCGCCGCTATCCTGCCGACGCCCGGCACCGCCATGAACAGGGCATCGCCAGCGTGCGCTTCCGCATGGATCGCAAGGGCCGGGTGCTGTGGGCGCAGCTGGCGCAGTCCTCCGGCTCGGCCCTGCTCGACGCGGCAGCGCTCGATACCGTCAACCGCGCCGCACCGCTTCCCAAACTTCCCCAAGGCATGGGCGAGGAACTGACGCTGACCCTGCCGATTGCCTTTTCGCTGCACTGATCTATCTCCCTTATTATGTCCAAGGAACCGACGATGACCGACGCCGCGCTGCTCGAACCCTCCCGCGCCCGCCGCCTGAAGGCCGAAACGCACGCCGTGCATGACAAGCTCGACACCGGGCTGATGGCGCGCGACAGCTTCTCCAGCCGCGAGGGCTATGCCGGGTTCCTCAAGATGCAGCTGGCCTTCCATCGCGACATCGCCGCGCTCTATGCCGACCCGGTGCTGCGCACGCTGCTGCCGGGTCTCGCCAAGCGGCAACGCCTTGCCGCCGTGGAAGCCGACGCCGCCGATCTTGGCCTAGACCTTGCCGAGAGCCGCCCGCGCGTGTTCGAGCCCGGCCATCCCGCCGATCTCGCCACGGCGCTCGGCTGGCTCTATGTCGCCGAAGGCTCTAACATGGGCGCGGCGGTACTGCGCAAGGCCGTCCAGAAGATCGGCCTGACCGACGAGTTCGGCGCCCGCCATCTGGCCCCGGCAGAGGAAGGCCCCGCCGCGCACTGGCGCGCCTTCGTCGCCGGGCTCGACGCAGTGACGCTCGACGAAGCGGGCGAGCAGGCCGCCATCGAGGGCGCCCGCGCCGCCTTCACGCATGTGCAGGCGCTGGCCGATGCGGACATCCTCTGATCCCGACACCATCGACGGCGCGGGCGCGGTAATTCCCGCGCCGGAGAACGACGCATCCGGCCTTTCCCCGGCGCCGAAACTCGCGCGCAGCCGCATCTCGCGTTCGGCGTGGTTCGTGGCGGGCTGGGTGCTTGTCGGCATCGGCGTGGTCGGCATCTTCGTGCCACTGCTGCCGACCACCGACTTCATGCTGCTGGCGCTGCCCTGCTTCGCGCGCTCCTCGCCCCGGTTCGAGGCGTGGCTGATCAACCACCCGCGCTTCGGCCCCCCTTTACGCGCCTGGCGCGACCAGCGCGCCGTCTCGCGCCACGCCAAGCGCGCGGCGGTGTTCGGGATGAGCCTTGGCTTCGGGCTGTTCATGCTGCTCGCCCACCCGCGCGCGGTGATCGCGGTCCCCGTGGCACTGGCGCTGATCGCGGCAGCGGCATGGGTGCTCTCGCGCCCGGCGCCCAAAGCATAGGCCTTTCTCTCAAACGCCGTCGTCCCAGCCCCCCTTTTTGGCGCTGGGATGGCGGCACTGTGTGCCGTCAGAACGGAATTTCCGTCCCCTCGTAATCGAACAGCTTGCCGCTGTCGGTGACTTTCAGCCCCTCGATCACGTCGAGCAATTGCAGCGCGGCGCGTTCGGTGTCGAACAGGCGGCCGGGCTGGACGTTGCCCTGAAACGGGCGCGACAGCGCGGTGTCGACCGTGCCGGGATGCAGCGCAACGACGATCGCGCGGTCGTTGCGGCGGCGCTCCTCGATGGCGAGGTTGCGCACGATCATGTTGAGCGCGGCCTTCGAGGCGCGATAGCCGTGCCAGCCGCCCATCCGGTTGTCCGCCACCGATCCGACCCGCGCCGAAAGCGCCGCGAACACCGCGCGGGCACTCTTGGGCATCACCGGCAGGAAGTGCTTGGCGACCAGCGCCGGGCCGATGGCATTCACGGCATAGACTTTCGCCAGCCACGCCGGATCGAGATCGCGCAGCGCCTTTTCCGGCCCCAGTTCGCCCTCATGCAGCAGCCCGGTGGCGACGATCACGAGCCCCGGCGGCGGCCCCTTGGCGATATGCGCCGCCGCAGCGGCGATGCTGTCCTCGTCGGTAAGATCGAGATGCTGCGCGCCGCTGCGCGAGCGGGCAAAGCCGTACACCACATCGAACGCGCCTTCCTCAACCAGCGCCGCCTCGAAAGCGGAACCGATCCCGCCCGAGGCACCGATGACGACGGCGGAGGTTTTCACAGCCACGTCCCTCGCCTCAGCCGCGCATGAAGCGCCAGCGGTCGGCATCGCTCTCGGCCGCATCGAAGCGATAGCCGTCGCTGTCGAAACCGCGCATCGCGTCGATGTCGCTCACATGGTTCTCGACCAGCCAGCGCGCCATCATCCCGCGCGCGCGCTTGGCGTTGAAGCTGACGAAGCGCGGCCCCTTGGGGCCGGGCTCACGGAACTCCACCTCAATCACCCGCACGCCATCGAGCTTGCCCGCAACCGAGGCGAAGTATTCCTGGCTGGCGAGGTTGAGCACGGTGCCCGAGCCTTCCTCGGCCACCTGTTCGCGCAGCAGGTCGGCGATGCGCGTGCCCCACCAGTCGGTCAGGCTCTTGTGGCGCGGCGCCCAGCGCGTGCCCATTTCCAGCCGGTAGGGCCGGATCATGTCTAGCGGGCGCAACAACCCGTAGAGCCCCGAGAGCATCCGCACATGGTCCTGCGCGAAAGTCACCCCTGCCTCGTCCAGCGTATGCGCCTCGAAGCCGGTGTAGACATCGCCCGCGAAGGCGAACAGCGCCTGCCGCTCGGGCAGTTCGGGAAAATCACGATAGCGATCGGCATTGAGCTTCGCCAGCTTGGGCGAGATGTGCATCAGCTCCGACAGGCGCTTTAGCGTGAGGTGTGAGGCGGACTTCGCCAGCCCCATCGCCTCTTCGGAAAAGTGCGGCACGGTGGCCGCAAGCGGCGGCAGTTCGCGCTCGTAGTCGAGCGTCTTGGCGGGGGAGAGCAGCGCGATCATAGACGCTGGCGGTAGCGGCGCGGCGGCGGGGCGTCAAACCGGGGAACCCCGGTTCTGCCCCCTTCCCATACTCCCCCTACACTTTCGCAGGTTCCAGCCGCGGGCTGAGCAGCTGGATCGCGATCAGCGCCAGGAAATAGGCGCTCGCGCACATCGCGAAGAGCACGCCGTAGCTGTGCGTCGCATCCAGAATGTAGCCCGCCAGCAGCGCCATGCCCATGCCGCCAAGCGCGCCCAGCGTGCCGCCGATCCCGACCACCGAGCCGACCGCACTGCGCGGAAACACGTCGGAGGGCAGCGTGTAGAGATTGGCCGAGAACGCCTGATGCGCCGCCGTCGTCACCCCGATCACCAAGACCGCCGTCCACAGGCTGTCGATCGATTGCGCATACCAGATCGGCAGCACGCAGATCGCGCTCACCAGCATCGTCACCTTGCGCGCGGCATTCACGCCGCGCCCCGCCTTGATAAGGCGCGAGGACAGCCAGCCGCCCGCCACGCTGCCAAGGTCGGACAGCAGGTAGATCGCCGCCAGCGGCAGCCCGAAGTTTTTCAGATCGAGGTGATAGCGCTCGAACAGATAGCCCGGCAGCCAGAACAGGAAGAACCACCAGACCGGATCGATCAACAGCTTGCCCAGCGCATAGGCCCATGTCTCGCGCACGCGCAGCAGCTTCGTCCACGCGATCGTCTCGACCGGGCCTTCGGGGTCCTGCCGGATCCACGCCAGTTCGCCCGGCGAAACGCGGGCATGGTCCTGCGGATCGCGATAAAGCGCCCACCATGCCACCAGCCACGCCGCGCCCAGCACCCCGGTAACGTAGAACGCCATGCGCCAGTCGAACCACAGCACCAGCGCAGGCACGATCAGCGGCGTCAGGATCGCGCCGATATTGGCGCCTGCATTGAAGATGCCGATCGCCAGCGCCCGCTCGCGCTTGGGGAACCAGTCGGTAACGGCGCGGATGCCTGCGGGAAAATTGCCGGATTCGCCGATGCCGAGGCCAAAGCGCGCCATCGCGAACGAGGCGACGCCGCCCGCAAAGCCATGCGCGACATGGGCAATCGTCCAGATCACCAGCGCCACCGCATAGCCCAGCCGCGCCCCCAGCGCGTCCACCACTTTGCCGAACGAAAGATAGCCCACCGCATAGGCGACCTGGAACCAGAACACGATCGTCGCGAAGTCGCTCTCGGTCCAGTGGAACTGCGCCTCCAGCGTGGGCTTGAGCACGCCGATCATCTGGCGGTCGACATAGTTGATCGCGGTCGCGGCGAACAGCAGCGCCACGATCACCCAGCGATAGCGCCCGGCGCGCGGCGACAGCGCGGCATCAGGCGTCTCCTGAACGGACGCCTCGTGAACAACGGATGCCGCCGCGGGCACCTCGCCCGCCAGCGCATCCTGGTCCGCCCTGATCCCTTCAGCAGGGGTCATGCATCATCTCCCGTATGAGGGGCGGCCGCTCTTATCGTTGTTGCGGCCTGCCCTTGGTTGTCAGTCCTAGTCCGGCGGCGCGCCCTCCGCCACAGTTTGTGCCGTGGCCGTTGCAACAACGATCCGGCATGTCACCTCGCCCAGCCCCGCAAAGCGCGCGCAAACCTGTGCGCCGGGGCGCACTTCGTGGACCCCGGTCACGGCGCCGCTCGACACCCACAGGCCCCTGTCAGTGCGCTGTCCGCGTGCGGCAAGGTTGGCGAGGAGAAAGCGCACAGCGCCCAGCGGCCCGTCCAGCATCGTCGCCGTCGTTCCCTCGCCCGCCACCACGCCGTCGATCTCCAGCGAGACCGGCACGCGCGCGAAGTCGATCTCCTGCCAATCGGCAAAGGCCGGGCCGACGATCATCCCGGCATTGTTGCCGAAGTCGGAGATCGTCACCGGCGGGCCATCGACATTGATCCGCGCCCAGGGAGAACTGGCGATCTCTATGCCGATATGCACCGCGTCGATCAGCGCGGCGGTAGCGGCATCGTCGGTCGGCACCACGCCGTCCCAGCCGGGCGCGACATGGATCAGGAACTCGGCCTCGGCAGCGGCGAAACCGCCTGCGAACACGGGCATCTCCGGCTCGAAACTGGCTCCCCGAGTAGGATTCGAACCTGCACCCTGAGTCACCACCTCGTCCGCGAAGATCGGCCCACACAGCCGGTCGGCGCCCAGCGCTGCATCGCGCGGCGGCGGGATACGCCCGACCTTCCAGCCAACGACCTCGCGCCCGTCGAGCGCGATGGCGGCGTTCTGAATGCGATAGCCGGTGGCGAGATCTTCCGGCAGCGCGCCGGGATAAGCATCAAGCGCCAAGGCGCTGCGCCGCGCGGCGACGAAAGCGGCGGCGATGGCCTGCTCGGCCCCCGACATAGCTTTGCGCGCTTCACCCTGCGGCACCGTAACCTCGGAGCCAGAATCGCTTTTGGAATATCCGTCCATATTGCGGAACCTGCTAATGGAAACCGGTGTCAAACACAAGTCGCTTTCGGCTCGCTTTTTCGAGGCTCAGCTCAATCACACGGTTTTCCGCCAGTCGCTTGCGCCTCGTGTGTCGCTGCGTTGCTTTTCGCTCCGACACCGGGCAAGCCTCTGGTCAGCACGCGATAAAAAGCAGAACAGGAACCCCGCCGATGCCGCCGCCGTCCACGCCCGATGCCAAGCCGACGATCAACGACGTCGCGCGCCTTGCCGGGGTGTCGAAGAAGACGGTCAGCCGGGTCATCAACAAGTCCCCGCTGCTGAACGAGGCCACGCGCGAAAAGGTCGAGGCTGTGATCGCGCAGCTGGCCTATGTCCCCAATCCGCAGGCCCGCGCGCTGGCACTGCGCCGCAATTTCCTGATCGGTCTGATCCACGACAACCCCAATGCGCAGATGGTGCTGGGCGTGCAGGAGGGCATTCTCCAGACCATCCGCGATACCGAATTCGCGCTGGTGGTGCGCCCGGTCGATCGCCACTCACCCACGCTGATCGAAGATATCCGCCGCTTCGTGGAACAGCAGCGCCTGTTCGGCGTCATGCTGCTGCCGCCCATCTCGGAGAACGACGAACTCGCCGCGGTCTGCCGCGATCTCGGCTGCACGCTGGTCCGCATGGGCTCGGCGCAGCTCGATGCCCCGGCGCATCTCGTCGCCTCGAACGACCGCGAGGCGGTGGCAGGCGCGGTCGAGTGGCTGGCGGGGCTCGGCCATTCGCGCATCGGGCTTGTCACCGGGCCTGCCGGTTTCCGCTCCGCCCACGAGCGCGAGCGCGGCTTTGTGGAGGGCATGGCGCGCGCCGGGCTCACGCCCGACCCTGCCTTGCGCGCCCCCGGAGACTACCGTTTCGAATCGGGGCTGGAGGCCGGGCACCGTCTGCTCGCCGCCGATCCGCCGCCCACCGCGATCTTCTCCAGCAACGACGAGATGGCGGCGGGCGTGATCCACGCCGCCCACGCGCGCGGCATCGCCGTGCCGGACGCGCTTTCGATCATCGGCTTCGACGATACCGCCATCGCCGCGCATTTCTGGCCCCCGCTGACAACCGTACGCTGGCCGATCGAGGCCATGGCGCGCGCGGCGGCAAGGAAGCTGATCGAACCGGCAAGCGCGGGCGAGGAACCCTCGCAGTTCCCCTCCGATCTGATCCGCCGCGCCTCGGCAGTGGCACCACACGGCTGAGGGACGGATAGACGGAACGGCGTAGACAGATTGGCCCCCACTGAACGGCCGCAAAGGGTGGAGGCTGTGTCAAAACGGCGGATTATGGTATAATTTCCCAAGATATCGGAAGGCTTTGGAATGGGGCGTTTCGTTGAAGGTGAAGACCGCCGACAAGAGTGTCTACTTCCGCCCTCGCTTGCCGATTATGTGGCATAGGACAACCCGGTTCGGGTTGTTGAAGCGTTCATTGCTGAGCTGGATCTGAGCGTATTGGGCTTCGATGGCATGGAGCCCACGACGACAGGGCGGCCCGCCTATAACCCTTCGACAATGCTCAAGATCTATCTGTACGGCTAGCTCAGCAGCGTACAGTCGAGCCGCCAGCTTGAGCGTGAGGCGAGTTGATGTGGTTGACCGCCACGCTGGCTCCCGATTTCAAGGCCATCGCCAATTTCCGGCGCGACAATGGGGCTGCGATCCGCGGCGTGTGCTCGCAGTTCGTGTCGCTATGCCGAGGAATGGGCTCGTTGCGGTGGGTGGCAGCAAGTTCAAGGCGGTGAACAACCGGGATCGCACCTTCACGGCAAACAAGGCCGCCAAACGGATCGAGCAGATTGAAGCAAGCATCGAGCGCTACCTGCTCACGCTCTACCGGGCCAACCGAAAGGAGAGCGATGTCCCCGAGGTGCCGGCCGACAAGATCCGGGAGAAGATCGCCGGGCTACGGCGCCAGCTGCAATATCTGCAGGGAATGGCCGCCCAGGTCGAGGAGGCCCCTGACAAGCAAATCTCTCTGATCGATCCGGACGCACAGTCGATGGCAACTTCGGGGCGCGGCACCGGCATCCTGCCCTGCGTGCCGAAAGTCGATACGCCGGGCCCTGCCCAACGAGGTCTCTTCGCAAGACCGGACTGCATCTATGATGCTGAGCGCGATCACTATACCTGCCCGGCTGGCGTCCATCTGACCAGAGGCAAAAGCCGCTCCTATCATCAGGGCGAGATCGACCAGCACCGCAATCTGGAAGCATGCCACAGTTGCAACCTCAGCCCTCGTTGCACACCTGAAAAAGTGAAGCACGTCAAACGATGGGGCCACGAGGCCGTCTTCGATCCCATGCAACAGCGTCTAGACAAACTACCTGGCACCATGGGCTTGCACCGATAGAGATTGAGCATGTCTTCGGCACTTTGAAAGCCTGGATGGGCATACACCCTTCCTCACCAAAACGCTGAAAGCCGTGAGAACGGAGATGTGCCTGAGCGTTCTTGCCTACAACATGAAGCGCATGATCCAGATTTACGGCGTTCAGCCGTTTATCCAGGCAATCCGGGCGTGATTGGCCAATCTCGCTTCCCGTTTCCATCAGATATAGCACGTCCTGAGATCGCGTTTTTACACAGCCTCGGGCGGTTTTCATCAAGCGCAATGAGCATGACTTTTCCGGGTTTCGGCTCAAGCTCACGCCGTCAGGATATCAGATGGAAAGCGCTCGGCCAGATGGTCGATCAGCGCTCTGACGGCTGGAGGTAGCCCGCGGCGCGTCGTGAAGACCAGATGCACGATCCCTTGCAGTCCATGCCAGGACGGCAGCACCCGAACCAGACGTCCCGATGCTATCGCATCACGGCAGACATGATCGGGCAGGATGGCGATCCCCAGCCCATCGATGGCAGCGTCACGCACGGCTGCCATGTCTTCGCATCCCAGCCTCGGCACGACGCGGACGACCTGGGTACGCCCGTCCGCTGCCTCCAGGTGCCATTCCAGATCCTCGGCCGAATCGCTGGTCGCGAGAATGGGGGAAGACGCCAACTGCTCGATATGTCCTATCGTGCTGGCAAGCTGGGGGCATGCGACAAGAATACGCGTCGATTTTCCAAGCGAGCGCATCGTCAGCGCTGCATCACTGGTCAGGCTGCTGCGTACGCGCAGCGCAAGGTCGATCCTCTCCTCGATCAGGTCCACAGCGCGGTCGGTGGCGACAAGCTGGAGCCGGACCTTAGGGTAGCGGACGAGAAAGGAGGAGATCAAAGCCGAGATCGGCTGCAGCATGCCGGTCGGGCAACTGAACCGAATGCGGCCGTGCGGCTCCGCCTGCGCCTGCAGGACCAGTGCCTCGGCCTGCTCGGCCTCGGCCAGCATGGCCTTGCACCGCTCGTAAAAGGCCTGCCCGGTATCGGTGACGCGAAAGCGGCGGCTTGATCGTTCGATCAGGCGCAGTCCCAACCGTGCCTCAAGGCCTGCGATCCGTCGGCTGAGCTTCGACTTGGGCTCGCGCAAGGCGCGTCCTGCTGCCGCGAAGCCTCCATGCGCCACCACCTCGGCAAAATAGGCATAGTCGTTCAGGTCGATCCGCATTCATCGTTCCTCCAGTGGAACGCTAAGTGCCATAATTCCTGACTACACGCATCATCGTTGTCGCTGCATCTACACAGGGCACCGGCGCTTGGCCGGAACCGTGAAGGAGACAGACGATGGCAAACAGGTTCGACAATAAAGTAGTAGTGGTCACTGGCGGGACCAGCGGCATCGGTCTCGCCACTGCCACGGCGTTCGCGGCGGAGGGTGCCTCGGTGTTCATCACCGGCCGCAGGCAAAGCGCGCTCGACAAGGCGATAAAGCTGATCGGCGGGCGCGTTACCGGTGTGCAGGGCGACATGGCGGTGCTTGCGGATATCGACAGGCTCTATGACGCCGTACAGCAGAAGCATGCGCAGATCGACGTCGTGTTTGCCAATGCCGGAGGTGGTGAACTCTCCCCTCTCGGTGCGATTACCGAGGCCCATTATCAAGGCACGTTCGACAGCAATGTGAAGGGCGTGCTGTTTACCGTGCAGAAGGCGCTGCCGTTGCTGCGTGATGGCGCGTCGGTCATTCTCACCTCATCGACCACCAGCATCAAGGGCACTGGCGCCTTCAGCGTATATTCGGCGACCAAGGCGGCAGTGCGAAACTTCGCACGCAGCTGGATCCTGGATCTCAAGGACCGCCGCATCCGGGTGAACGCCGTCAGCCCCGGCCTGACCGAGACCGCTGGTCTCAACGAACTGTTCGGTGGCGGCGAAGACGCGCAGAGCATCAAGGACTATCTGGTCGGCCAGATCCCGGCAGGCCGCATCGGCCAGCCCGAAGAGATCGCCAAGGCGGTGCTGTTTCTTGCTTCCGAAGATGCCTCGTACATCAACGGCATCGAACTGTTCGTGGACGGCGGTCAGGCCCAAATCTGACGCTGGGAAAATGAACGGACCTCTCCGCGACAATCGAACGCCTTGCACGGGCGTTCGATACACCTGACGCACGACGACCATAGAGGATGAAGAACAGAATGAGCCAACAGCAGAATATCACGATTGCGCAGGCGCTTCTTGAAGGGATCGCCGATGGCCGGACGCCTGAAGACATTGCAACCTTGTGTGCACTCAATCTCCAGTTCGAGATCCAGGGCGATGATGGGGTGCTGCCATGGATCGGGCACGAAGTCGGGCGGGCGGCGTTCGTCGAGTTCATCAGAGAGATCAGACTGCGCACCGAACCGATTGCCTTCGATGTCGAGGATATTCTGGCCAGCGATGTCCGAGCCGCGATCATCGGTGCGCTAAAGACCCGGATAAAGGCCACCGACAAGGTGATCGTATCTCAGTTCACGATTATCCTGACTATAGCCGATGGCGTCATTGCCCGCTTCCAGATGCTGGAGGACAGCTTCGCCGTATCCAAGGCTGCACGGATGTGATGCCGGTTATAAGCTTCGGGAGTTGATCGGGGGCAGCACTTGGGCTTTCCCGTCATTCGGAAAACCTTGGCCGAACGGTCGCATCCACATGGACCGGCCGTTCGTGTACCAACCTTGCCGGCGAGCGGACATGGCTGACCTGTAGTAAGATCTGGAACGGCCGATTTCAGATCCAATTAAGCGACCGCCACCATAAATCAGGTTCTTTCAGATTCCGCTGATGCTTCCATCGCTTCGACATTGTCCAGAACACGCTGCAAAAGCGAGACCAGCATAATGACCTCCGCGGCTGACATTCCTTCGGTCATCTCGGTGTTTCCCTGATGCAGCACAGCCCGGCCTGCCGGTAGCCTTTCCATTGCCTTGTCGGTCAGGGAAATCAGGCTCGATCGCCGATCTCCGGGATCGGGCGCCCTTGTGACAAGGCCGTCCCGTTCCATGCGCGCCAAGAGTTGCGCCATGCTGGGTTGTTCGACCTTGGCCCAGCGCGCCAACTCGGTCTGCGAAAGGCGCCCACCGTCCTTCAGAGCGGTGAGAACGGGAAGCTGGGCTGTCGCGAATCCCAGATCGCGCAGGCGTGCATCGCCAATCCGGGTCAGGGCACGCGAGATCCGGCTGAAGTAATGGCCGGGATTGGCTAGCGGATCCCAGTGGTCGTCCGACATTGCATAGGTACCTATGTTTATATATAGGAGCCTATGCATATAGCGAATCGGAGGCTGTGACAATGGAGCGGATTGCAATCGTCGGCGGCGGGCCGGGCGGCCTGATGCTGGCGGGACTGCTACGATCGCGTGGTATCCAGGCGGTCGTGTTCGAGCGCGACGCCCATGTCGAGGAGCGGCCACAAGGAGGATCGCTGGACCTGCACGACGACACCGGCCAACTGGCGATCCGCCGCGCCGGGCTCGAACGGGAATTCGCCGCTGCCGCCCGCCCGGAAGATCAGGGCGACCGGCTTTATGATGCCGGTGGGCACCTGCTCTTCGATCATGATGGCAGCGGACATAACCGCCCGGAGATCGACCGCACCGACTTACGCAAGATCCTGATCGACGCGCTGCCCCCTGATGTGGTCCGCTGGAACAGCCGGATTGCCTCGATCGAGCCGGATGACGCAGGTTACCGGGTTGCGGGCGAAGCGTGGGGCGAGACGTTCGATCTGGTGATTGGGGCTGATGGCGCCTGGTCGCGCGTTCGGCCTCTGCTCAGCGATGCTCGACCTACCTATGAAGGGGTCGCTTTTGTCGAACTGGGCTTTGACATATCCCGCCATCCCGAAATCGATGCGCTGACCGGCAGCGGCAAGATGTTTGCGGTGGGGAGCAATCGCGCCCTGATCACGCAACGCAATGGTCGGGGCCATATTCGTGGTTACGCCGGTGTCCGGGCGCCGGAGGAGATTGCGACGGCCTGGCGCCATATGTCGGCAGAGGCATTGCGCGCGGCCTTGTGCGACGCGTTTGCCGATTGGGCGCCGTTGCTCAGGCACGTGGTGGAAAGCGGCGAGATCATCGGCACGCGCCCGCTTTATGCCTTGCCGATTGGCCATCGCTGGCGCAACCGTCGCGGACTGACGCTACTGGGCGATGCGGCACATCTCATGTCGCCTTTTGCCGGACAGGGGGTCAATCTTGCGCTCGCCGATGCCGTCGATCTGGCCGATGCCATCAGCGACGGATGCAGGTGGACGGCCATCGCTGCCTATGAAAGCTGCATGGCCGCGCGTGCGGAAGATGCCGCTGAAGCATCAGCGCAAGGCCTGCTCTCTGTGTTCAATCCTGAGGGGGCCTTGCCTGTGCTTGAGCATTACCAGCAGCGCATGAGCGGGTCTTTGCAGAGATGAATTAACGCCTGCTTCTGCAAAAGCAGGGATAATCGCGCATCGCGGCTTTGTCAGCGGTGTACGAACAGCCCTCCAAAGGGACTGCGGGTATCGGGGCGAACCGGCATTCCTGGTACCAGGGCTGACAAAGTCTTCTGGTCGCGAACTGCCAGAATAACGGACGGCCCCTTTAACCGGCGGCTGAGTGACGACAATGGTCGATTGCGCGCTTGCTGACCAGAGCTTTCCCCAAGGCATCCTTTGGTCTCTTACGACATCACGCCCCGCGATCAGATCCGCTTATCAACCCATACGTACAACCTTCCAGCAACGTCATCATGCTGCGCTGTATCTGGGTGGGTAGCCAGTCGCGACGCACCGTGAAGCCGATCGACCGCTGAACTTTCAACCCCTTGAATTCCGTTGCGCCCAGCAAAGGTTGCGCGGCCATGCCTTGCACCTGTGACCGAGGGCCGAGCGTCACGCAGTCACTTGCCGCCAGAGTGGCCATGAGCATGGGTTCGGAGCTGGTTTCCAGAACCACGCGCGGGCGACTGGGAAGCGCCGCAAGCACCTCCTCGATGGCGTGGCGGCGCGGGCTGGCGGCAGAGGGGACAACCCATACCTGTTGCGACAGCATCCTGGCGCAGACCTGCCCGGTCGCCGTTACCGGATGCCCTGCCCTTGCCACGATCACGTAAGGATCCTCGATCAAGGGCTGTCCGGCAAAGTCCGGATCAACGCGCTCAGGCCGCACAGCCCCGAACAGCAAGTCGATCCGGCCATCGCGCAACTGCGGTGCCACCCAGTCATAAGGCCCCTCCTCGATCCGCAGTTCGACATCGGGATGACGCGCGATCAACTGGCCGATCGCCGCGCCGACCACGGCACTGGGCGTCATCGGCAGCACGCCAATACGCACGCGGCCTCTGCCTCGTCCCTGTTCAGCCTCGACATCGTCCTGTGCCTGATCGATCTCGGCCAGCGCCAGTCGCAGTTGGTTAGCCAGAACGCGTCCCTTGCGCGTCACCTCGAACCGGCGTCCGCTGCGGCGGTAGAGCCGCGCGCCCAACAGCAGTTCCAGCGAATGCACCGCACGGTTTACGGCCGGTGGAGAGACTGCCAGTTCCTGCGCGGCCGCCTCGAACGACCCTGCAGAGGCCACCGCGAGATGACAGGCGACCTGCGTGCTGGTCAGTTGCCCCAGCGCCCGGACAACGATGTCCTCGTCTCCATCGCCTTCCGCCACAAGCGCCACTGTCAGTCCCTTGCGCAAGTGGGCCCGCATGCGCTCAACCCGCATGCAGAGAATGCGTCCCGCCGCTGTCAGCGCACTGCCGCGGGCGGAGCGTTCGATCAGCGGCGTGCCCAGACTTTCGTCCAGCCGAGCCAGCGCGTGGCTGACCGCTGGCTGCGACAGCCGCAGGCGACGCGCGGCACGGCCTGCGGTTCCCGCCTCTGCCGTCGCCTCGAAGATGGCAAGCTGGCGCAGGGTAGCGCGCTGCGACCAGGGGGCGGGGATCTCTTTCATCAAACCCTTAACGAGAATTTGTGGGTTTTGTTGCCGAATGTTTGCCCCCTTCTTCCTGCGCCACGCGTATCTCTCGTTGCAGCGACGGACCGCACGAGACGAGGTGGCCGCGCGACAAGGACCGGGTCTACCCGGCCGGAGAGGAATGATCTGATGAACGGCTTCCCCATCCCGAGGTCTACCCGACGAAAGGCCTGAGCCCCCTTTGCGCCTCGCGCCGCCGCGCCTGTCCTTCGCTGAGTGGAAGGGCCGCGCGTTTGCGCCGCGCCTGCTTCCACCGGAGCCCATACGGGCTTCGCATGACGGCCCGTGTGCCGTGTTCCAGCGCCCGGAGGAGACCCCTTATGGCTGCGCCTTGGCGACGTTCGTTCGCCCTCATCCTGCTTGCCCCGGCAAGTCCCGCCTTTGCCCAGACGGCCTTTGCCCAGACGACGGCGCCCGTGTCATCGCCCGGATTACCTCAGGTCGCCACCCAAGATACCGCCCTTGAAAGCACTGGCCCTTATGCCTTGCCCGGTGGCGCGCCCTCCGCAAAGTCGGGTCCGACAGGCAACACCGATACCGCCAGGCCCAGTGACGATGACCAGTCAGCCAGCGATGCAGGCGATGCGAAGAAAGGCATCGGCCCGCTCTCCGTCATCGGCAACCGCTGGGCGGACGATGGTATCCGCATCCGCGCGCTGTTGACCAACGATGTTGCGGGTAACGTGACAGGCGGTGTCCATCGCGGCACCGGCAACGTCGGCCAGTTCTATATCGGCACCGACCTCGACATGAACAAGCTGATCGGCTGGAAGGGCGGCGCGCTGCACTTCACGCTCTATCATGACTATGGCCGCAGCCTTGCCAAGCAGGTGACGGGCACGTTCATCAAGCAGCAGGGCATCTACAAGAACGACTATACCCAGTGGCACATGGGGCTAATCTCGATCGAGCAGAAGCTGCTGCATGATCGGGTGGACATCATCGCCGGACGGCTTGGCAGCACCGCATTCTACGGTCATCTGCAAAGCGCCTGCTTCTTCCAACAGGGCCTCGCCTGCGGCATCCCTGCCGTCCTCAATTCCGAGGCTGGATATTCGCTGCTGCCCTCGGCCACCTGGGGCGCGAACGTCAAGGCGAAGGTCGGCGCGCACGGCTCCGTCCAGACCGGTATCTTCGAGGTCAATCCGTTCATCGCCCATACCCGCGGGCTGGACTTCTCGATCAAGCATGCGACCGGGTTCACCGTGCCGTTCGAGCTGGCTTACGACAGCGGCGGCCTGGCCAAAACGCGCTATCCCTTCCAACTGAAGGTCGGCGGCTATGCCAGCACGGGCACCCGCGTCGATCCCTATTACAATGCGCAAGGACAGTCCGCGGGCCTGACCGGCACGGCCCAGCGCAGTGCCAATACGCTGCGTTCGGGTTTCTACGTGCTTGCCGAAAAGACCTTCTGGCGCCCGGATCCCAAATCCACGCGCAGCCTGACCGCATTCGGCGGCTATCTCCAACCATTGGAGAACGAGGAAGTCGTCGACCGGCAGCTCTATGCAGGGCTCGTCCTGCGCGGCCCCTTCAAGAGCCGCCCCAGGGACAGCATCGGCCTGATGGGCAGCTACCTGCACGTCAGTTCCAAGGAAGTCGCGTACTTGCGCGATACCCGCCTTCGCCTGGGCGGTGGCGGCGTGGAGAACCCGAACGAATACGCGTTCGAGGCCAGCTACGGCCTTCAGATCGGCCGCTCGATCCGGCTGACCCCGAACGTCCAGTACATCGTTCACCCGGACAATTCTCAGCTGCCCAAGATCACGTTCGTACCGAAGAACATGGTGACGTTCGGCCTGCGACTGGTGGTGAACGTGGCGACGCTCGCCGGGATGCCCCCGACCGCTGCAACCGACGATTGAACAGGAGTTGGAAGACCCGCGCATGACCAGCCTCATCGGCGAGACCCGCCAGATCCTGACCGCCTCGCACTCGCGCCGTACCATTCTTGCGGGCGGAAGCGCTCTGCTTGCCGCCGGACTGACCGGCTGCGGCCACACGCTGGAAAGCCCGAATTCGATCCTCATCGCCAATGCCTCTGGCGGCCTTACCATGGTGATGACCCAGCTGATGAAGCAGGAGCGCTTTCTCGAACACTTCGGGCTCGATGCCGATCTGATGAACATCGCCGACGGCTCGCGCATTCTGGGCGGGATCGTCGGCGAGAGCCTCGACTGTTCGCTGATGTCGGGCTTCGGGCAGGCGTTCCCGGCGATGGAGCGCGGCAGCGACATGAAGATCATCGGCGGCGGCATCCTGCTGCCCGCGCTCGCCATGTTCAGCGGCAAGCCAAACGTCCAGTCGCTGAAGGATCTGGAAGGCAAGGCAATCGGCACCGGCTCGATCGGGGCGCTGGTCTATCAGCTGACCGTCACGCTCTTGCGCAAGTACGGGGTGGACACAGGCAAGATCAAGTTCGTCAACATCGGCTCCAGCCCGGACGTGTTCCGCGCGGTTTCGGCAGGCACGGTCGATGCCGGACTTGCCCAGACCGCGCTGATCGACACGGCCGACGAGTACCACGTCCACGCGCTGCCCCACGGCAACCTGTCGGAGGAGCTGCCGCTCTACACCTATCAGGGTGCGTGGACCTCGGCCAAGACCATCAAGGAGCGGCGCGAGACCATCGTGCGGGCCATGGCCGCCTACGCCAAGATGTTCCGTTTCGTGCAGGATCCCGCCAACAAGGACGCGTTCATCCGTGCGCGGCGCAAAGCGTTTCCCTCCGCGTCCCAGGCCGACCACGAGGCCGAGTGGCACTTCATCCAGACGTATAAGCCCTTCGCCACCGATCTCGTCATCGGGCCGGACCGCATCGAATACATCCAGAAGCTCAACATGGCATTCGGCCAGCAGAAGCGCATCGTGCCGTTCGAGCAGGCGACCGACATGTCGCTCGCGCGCGATGCGATTGCCCTGCTGGAGCGGCATTCGTGAGCCTCCCCCAATCCCTTTCCGCCCCCACTCAAGGAGAAGCCCTGATGGCGTCCCGCACCATCGACATCCACCCGCACGTCATTTCCGACGACGAGACCGCCTATCCGCCCACCCCGCTGTTCGGCAAGCGCTCGGACTGGTCGAAGGAGCGGCCCAGCACGGTCGAGACGCTGATCGCGGCGATGGATCATGCCGGTGTCGACAAGGCAGCGGTCGTCCATTCCTCGACCACGTACGGATTCGACAACAGCTATGTCGTCGATGCCTGCAACCGCTACCCCGACCGGCTTGTCGCGGTCGGCTCGGTCGATATGCGGGCAGGCGATGCCGTCAAGGTGATCCATAGCTGGGCCGAAGCCGGTCTTGTCGGTCTGCGCATCTTCACCGGCGGCAGTACCAAGGCCTTCGATCCCACCGAACTGGAAGACCCGGCCATGTATCCCGCCTGGGAGGCCTGCGGCGAGCTTGGCCTGCCGATCTGCATCCAGACCGGCGCAACAGGCCTGCCGCAGGTCCGCGCACTCGCCACCCGCTTCCCGCACGTGAAGATTGTGCTCGACCACCTTGCGCGGCCCGATTTCACTGACGGGCCGCCCTATGCGGCAGCGCAGAGCCTGTTCGACCTCGCGCCGTTCGCGAACATCCATTTCAAGCTGACCCCGCGCACATTCGTCGATGCCATCAAGGGCGCCGCGACGCCCGAGACGCTGTTCCCCAAACTGGTGGAGACCTTCGGGGCGCAGCGCATGGCGTGGGGATCGAACTACCCCACCTCGGAAGGCAGCCTCGAAGGCAATCTGGACCGCGCCCGCGAATGCCTGTCCTCGGTCTCCGCCACCGATCGCGAGTGGATCTTCGCCCGCACTGCACAGAGCCTCTACGCGCGGCTTGCTGACTGAACTTCACGGAGAGAACCCATGCAAGACACGGTGGTAAAACTCAAAGTCGACAATGTCGCCAAGTCCTTCCACACCCAGCTGCGCAGTGGCCGCCCAGAAACGGTGAACACCATTCTGGGCGGCGTCAGCTTCGATGTGCCCGAAGGCGAGATCGTCTCGATCATCGGCGAGAGCGGCTGCGGCAAGACCACCTTGCTGCGTATCATCACTGGCCTGATCGCGCAGGACGGCGGCGAGATCGCCATTGATGGACGGGCCGTGACGAAGCCGGGTCGCGATCGCGGCCTGGTGTTCCAGCAGCCCAATCTCCTGCCCTGGCGTTCAGCGCGCGAGAACGTGGAGTTCGGCCTTGAACTGATGGGCAAGACCGAGGAGCGCCTGACCCGCGCCGAACGCGCAGCGCGCGCGACGCAGCTGCTCGAACTTGTCGGCCTTGGCCATGCCGCCGATCAACTGCCGCACCAGCTTTCGGGCGGTATGCAGCAACGCATCGGCCTGGCGCGGGCGCTGGCCATCAATCCGCAGATCCTGCTGATGGACGAGCCGTTCAGCGCGCTCGATGCACAGACGCGCGAGGTTCTGCAGGCCGAACTGCTGCGCATCCATGCCGAGACCGGCAAGACCACGCTGTTCGTCACGCACGATCTGGACGAGGCGATCTATCTCAGCAACCGCATCGTCGTGCTGGCCGCTCGCCCCGGACGCGTGCGCAAGATCATTCCGATCCCCTTCTCCAGCCCGCGCCCGCCGCTGCCCGAACTGCGCGGCGATGCCACGTTCCAGTCGATCCGCGCGGAAATCTGGAACCTTATTCGGGGAGAGGCGGTGGCGGCATGACCGACGCCACCTTCACCCAAGACACCTTCCGCGCCGAGGCGCCCGGCGCCCGGCCTTCCGACGATCCCGAAAGGAGCCCTGCCATGTCACCGGCCTCCGTCACGCCCTTCGAGCAGCCCAAACCGGCTATTGAGGCAGGCGCAGCCTTCGTACCGCCGCCTGCCGCCGCACCCCCGCGCAAACGCGACCTGTCCGCCTTCGTGCGCCTCGCCTCGATAGTGCTGGTGATCGGCGCATGGGAGGTGTTCGGGCGCCAGATCAACCCGCTGTTCATGTCCTATCCCAGCGCCATCGTGCGCGCCGCCATTGTCATGGCGGAGAATGGCGAACTGTTTACCTCGTTGCTGAGCAGCTTCAAGATCCTGCTGATGGGCTTCTTGCTCGCCGTCGGTCTTGGCGTGGTGTTCGGCCTGCTGATCGGGCGCTATCGCTATTTCGATGCGGCGACCGACTGGTTCGTTAACGCGCTCTATGCAACGCCGCTGGTCGCGCTGATCCCGCTTGTTACGCTGTGGTTCGGCCTTGGTGATGCCGCCAAGCTGTTCATCGTCACGCTGATGGCGATCTTCCCGATGCTCATCAACACCGCCGCCGGCGTGCGCGACGTGCCCCGCTCGCTGATCGAGGTCAGCGATGCCTTCGCCGCCAACGAATGGCAGGTGTTTCGCAAGATCATCCTGCCCTCGGCCGTGCCGTTCATGATGACCGGGGTGCGCCTTGCCATCGGCCGCGCGATCATCGCGATGGTCGTCGCCGAGTTCTTCACCGCGATCACCGGCCTCGGCGCGCTGATCGTCAAGTACGGCAACCAGTATGACACGGCCTCGATGTTCGTGCCGATCCTGCTGCTGATGGCGATGGGCGTGATCCTCACCAGCCTTGCCAAGCGGGCCGAGCAGATGTTCGCCCCCTGGCGCGGTGACACGCGCGACGGTTGATCCCGCTCCTCACACCGCATTCCCAAGGCCGCTTTCCCGTCGCCCTGCACCGCTTTCATGCGGCGCCGGGAATGGGAGAGGGCTGCCCACCGGAGACCTGCCATGACCACCGATACGCAGACACTTACGTTGCGCACCAACCTTGCCGACTATCCCGTTACCCGCGCGATGAAGGACGGCCGTGTCACCTCGCCGATCGTCACACTCGACTTCTGCGGGCCTAAGACGGCACATGACGGCTTCAAGCCGATGCTGCGCGAAAACGCCTACGATTGCGGCGAACTCGCCATCGTCACCTGCCTTCAGGCCATCGCTTACGGCAAGCCCTTCGTGTTGCTGCCCGCGCCGATTTCAGGGCGGTTCCAGCACCGCTGCGCCGGGTTCAATCGCGAACTCTACGATCTGGCACCCAAGGATATCGAAGGGCGCCGGGTGGGCGTGCGCACCTATGCGCAGACCACGGGGCTATGGGTGCGCGGCATCCTGAAGCACGATTACGGGGTCGATCTCGACAAGGTGACGTGGTGCACCTCGGACGATGCCCACCTGGCCGAATATAGCGATCCGGCCAATTGCGAGCGCCTACCCGAAAGCGCCTCCATCCCCGACATGATGCTGGACGGCTCGCTCGCCGCGGCGCTGCTAGGTAACGACATGCCCAAGGATCCACGCATCCAGACGCTTATCCGCGATCCCGAAGCAGCCGCCCGCGCATGGTTCGCGCGCGAGGGCGTGGTCCCGATCAACCATATGTTCGTGATCCATCGCGACATCGCACGCGAGCACCCCGACGTGGTGCGCGAAATCTATCGCATGATCGGGGAAAGCCGTGCTCTTACCGACGGTGGCGCGCCCGATCCCTATCCGCCGATGGGCTTCGAGGCCAACCGCAAGGGTATCGCCATGGCGATCGACTGGGCCTTCGAGCAAAAGATCATTCCTCGCCGTATTGCGGTAGAGGAACTGTTCGATGAAACCACGATAATGCTGACTGGCGAATAGACCTATCGGGAGGCACCACAGGGCTTGATCATCACGCATGCCGGATATCCAGATATTTGGTCTGAGCCGTCCCGAACTTGGCAGAGACTCATGGTGCTGAGTTCTGGCCGTAGGTACTTGATATCGTGAATAAGGCTCCAAACGTCTCGAATGGGCCGTCCCACCTCCAATGGCGACCGCCAACGCAGACTTGAAGCCTTGTGCCTGAACGCGATGCAGGACGCCACCCGGGAACCGGATTGGTTATTACAATCACATCACGCTTCGCTTCCGCACCTAAAAAGAAAGGCACGATCATAACTTCGCTTTGCAGAAGGTTCAGCAGTTCGTTTAAAGGCCGATCGTCAGGATTTTTGAACCGCAATGAATTATCGCCATTCCTTCCATGCCGGCAATAGCGCCGATGTCGTCAAACACAGCCTCCTCATCGCTTTGCTGCGGGCCTTGCAGCAGAAGCCTGGCGCGCTGACTCTGATCGACACCCACGCCGGCTGCGGACTGTACGATCTTGGCAGTGACGAAGCTCAACGCACCGGTGAGGCCTCGAAGGGCATCCTGCAGGCCTTTGTCGACCCGAGTCCCTTGCTGGACGACTACCGTGCCGCCGTGCAGGCGGTGAATACGGGGGACGAACCTCGCCTGTACCCCGGCTCGCCGCAATTTCTGACGCGGCTCCTGCGTCCGCAGGACGCCCTGATCCTAAACGAGAAGCATCCGGACGATGCCTATACCCTGCGCGGCGTGATGCGGGACACCGGCGCGGCCATACATGAACGCGACGCCTATGAACTATGGCTGGCCATGGTGCCGCCTCGGACGCCTCGCGGCGTGGTGGTGGTCGACCCGCCCTATGAGCAGACGGACGAACGCGCCCGCATCACCGCCACCCTTGCCGCCGCACATCGCAAATGGGCCCATGGCGTAACGGTGATCTGGTATCCGCTGAAAGACAACGTCACGCACCAGCTGTGGAAGGCGCAGTTGCGCAGGCTCGGCATCCCAAAATTTCTGGTAGTGGAGCATTGGCTGTACGACAGCGAGCAGCCCGGCATCTATAACGGCGCGGGCCTCTTCATCGTCAATCCGCCCTACGCTTTCACGCAGACAGTCCCGCCACTGCTGGAGGCTTTGCGTGCAGCGTTAGCCCCCGAAGGGCATAACGGCGAGATTATATGCGATTGGTTGGGCGATTGAAATTCCCCTCTTCCCCCTTCTTCCAAAGGGGGAATTGCCAGGCGTTGAAGCATGTCACCTGCACAGGCAATTAGACCGCATTCGCCACATGCCTCAAGGAAGTGAACGCGTATCAAGCGACGAGCATGAATAAACTGCGAATAGCTCCTAGCACTACTTTGGCAGAATTGTGATTCATGGGGAGCCAGCTTTGACGGAGGCTGGCGATGGATGATGACTGGCAGGCAGATCTTGAGCGGTGGCTCGCGCCGTATCTGGAAGGTCTGG
>NZ_JBYNTR010000009.1:0-71445 GCF_057784955.1 Novosphingobium sp. BAM6
GGGGTTCGTCTACGTCGCCTTCGTGATCGACGTCTACGCTCGCTATATCGTGGGCTGGCGTGTCAGCCGGACAGCACACGCCAGCTTCGTGCTGGATGCGCTTGAGCAGGCTATCCACGACGGACGGCCTGTTCATCGCGGCGGCCTGGTCCATCATAGCGACCGCGGTTCGCAATACGTGTCCATCAAGTACACCGAGCGCCTTGCTGAAGCTGGCATCGAGGCGTCCGTTGGTAGCGTCGGCGACAGCTACGACAATGCTTTGGCCGAAACGATCAACGGCCTCTACAAAGCCGAAGTGATCCACCGTCGAGGACCTTGGCGCTCGTTCGAAGCCGTCGAATACGCCACGCTGGAATGGGTCGATTGGTTCAACAACCGGCGCCTTCTGGAACCGATCGGTAACATTCCACCGGTTGAAGCCGAGCAACGCTACTACGCTACGCTGGACGACGTCCCGCTAGCTGCCTAATTTGACAAAACTGGCCTCCGGCAATCCCGGGGCGGTTCAGATCGTAGGCTATGTATTTGCTGTGGTATGCAGTTGGCATGTGATGCGTGTAGGCAAATGAACGTCTGCCTGTCGAGCGCCTACGCAGCTTTCCGCTCGAGCATCACCTATCTTCGTGCAGCTTAGGCGAGAGTAGTTTGTCCGCAGGCTCTCACCCACCGCCAATTTTTGTTTAATTGCAATCGTTTTTCCTGATGGACCCGCTTACGCAGCGCGCCAGCAATTAACGCCCTAAAGCCCCGAGCCGCTCCTGCGAAAGGGATCCCAAGGTGGGCCCTTGACCTAAACTCGTATAGCAGCGGAGGGATTGTCGGCTTTCCTCCGTCGGTCGCCGGTAAGCCGACAGTCGCGAATGTCCCAGCCTTGCCTATAAGCGGATGCCGCGCTTTGCCATTTCGGCCTGTGCGATGTCGGACAGCGGCGAACTCGACCTGACGAAGATATCGGCCAGGTCGAGCAGATCCTCATCGCCGAGCGCCTGGATAGACGCCTCGATCTCAACCAGTTGCTTGATCGCGCGCGAGGCGGGCGTGGCGCGCCACTTTTTGCGGGCTCTGTCCATGGCTTTGCGTATCACGCGTCAGCGCTCTTCACCATCAGCTTTCTCCAGTTCCAAAGCCTGTAATAGGACGGTACCGTACCCGACGCTGTAAACCGGTCGAAGCTCCCCGCGCCGGCAGAGGCCTTCACAGTAATTCCGGAGGTTTCAGGCGGATAGCAGCGCGATTGAAGCGAAGGCCGCCGCGAATGTCGAAGCATGGCGAAGTCCTGAGCTGTTTCCACTCGACTTCACGTTGAGATCGAGCATGGGTTGTCGTGCGACCGGCGGATGCTGGTCCGACGCCCGGTCAGGTCCGACCTGACCGGGCCTGAGGTGGTGGGGCCCTTGAGCCCCTGCATCTCAGGAGCTGATCATGGCCGATACGAGTCCCTCCCCTGGCCGCAAGCGCCGTATGGCGCGCGAGCCTGTTGTCGCACAGAACACGGCAAACGACCGACCTCCGCCCAGGACAGAGCTGCTGCTCTCGCTGCTCGGCCGTGACGATGGGGCGACGTTGGCGCAGATGATGCAGGCCACGGGCTGGCAACCGCACTCCACCCGCGCGGCGCTGACTGGCCTCAGGAAGAAAGGGCATGCGCTGTCCAGCGAGAAGGCTGACGGTGTGCGCGTCTATCGCCTGGCAAAGGGCGATGCATGACGCTGGAACTGCGGATCGAACGCCTGTCCGCCATGACGCTACCGGAGCGCAAGGCCGAATGGCGCCGGGTGTTCGGGACACCCGCCCCGGCAGCTTTCAGCGGATCGCTGCTGATCCGCGCGATTGCCAGCCAGTGGCAGGAGAAGGCATCAGGCGGCCTGTCCCGGCAGGACCTGCGCCAGCTCGAAGTTCAGATCCGCAAGGACCAGCGCATGCCGCGCGGGGTTCGGGCACCCGTGATCAAGCCGGGAACCTGGCTTTCACGAACATGGCATGGCGAGGTTCATGAGGTGGTCGTGCTGGAAGGCGCCTTCGAATATCGTGGCGTGCGCTATCGGTCACTGACGGCCATTGCCCGGCTGATCACGGGGGCGGCATGGTCTGGCCCCCGCTTCTTTGGCCTGCACAGTCCGCGTCTCGGAACGCTGGAAGTCGCACGCGGTGGCTAGTGGTGCGCGGCGCCTGCGCTGTGCAGTCTATACCCGCAAGTCGACCGAAGAGGGATTGGACAAGACCTTCAACAGTCTCGATGCCCAGCGCGAGGCCTGTGCCGCCTATGTCCTGAGCCAGCAGCACGAAGGCTGGGTGCTCCTGCCCGACATCTACGATGACGGCGGTTTCTCGGGGGGTAGTATGGAACGCCCTGCTCTGAAGCAGATGCTCGCCGATATCCGGGCCGGGCGGATCGATGTAGTGGTGGTCTACAAGATCGACCGTCTGACCCGCAGCCTGGCGGACTTTGCCAGGATCGTCGATGTGCTCGATGCAGGGAGCGCATCCTTCGTCAGCGTGACACAGGCCTTCTCCACGACGACCTCGATGGGACGCCTGACGCTCAATGTCCTGCTCTCGTTTGCCCAGTTCGAGCGCGAGGTGATTGCCGAGCGGATCCGCGACAAGGTGGCTGCCAGCAAGGCCCGGGGCATGTGGATGGGCGGCGCAGTGCCTCTCGGCTATGAGGTCAAAGACCGCAAGCTCGTCATCGTCCCGGCAGAAGCTGCGACGGTCCGGATGATAATGGAGCGATATCTCGAGGCCGCCAATATTGCCTCGCTGGTCGACGAGCTGCGCCGTGCCGGTGTCGTCAGCAAACGCCGGGTGATGCGCAGCGGCCAGGTGCGGGGCGGGGTGCCGCTGCAGCGCGGAGCGGTGGCGTGGTTGTTGTCGAACCGGGTCTATGTCGGTGAAGTCGTCCACAAGGGCGCGGTCTATGCCGGAGAACACGAGGCGATTGTCTCGCGCGTGCTGTTCGAAGCGGTTCAGGCCCGGCTCGCTGAGCGCACGGCGGTGCCGGTCACCGAAGGTCCGCGCAGACGCCTGTCGCTGCTGGCAGGCATGATCCGCGATGATCGCGGTCGGCCGATGTCGCCGGTCCATACCCGCAATCACGGGCGGCGTTATTCCTACTACGCTTCGAACCGGAACGACGATCAGGGGGCACCGGCACAGCGTCTGCCGGCCGGCGAGCTGGAAGCCGGGATCCGGCACCGGATCGCCGACTGGCTGTGCAATGCCGATACTTTGCGCCAGCTGCTGCCGGGCGACAGTCTCGGCGATCTCCACGCACTCAGGGACGTCGCCTCCCGTCTGGCCCGTGACATTGCCGGGGGCTCTGTCGCACAGGCCCGCCAGAGCCTGTCGGACATGGCCACCTCGATCACCGTCAGCCCCTCGCGGATCGAGGCGAGCATCCAGCCGGACGCGTTGCTGGTGATGGCGAGGCTTGCGGTGAGAGGCGCCAATGCCATGGCGATCGTCATCCCGACCTCCATAGTCCACTATGGGCATGAGCCCCGTCTGCGACTGGAGCCGAGCGGCCATCATCCCACCCCGCGGGATGAGCGTCTGGTGGAACTTCTCGCCCGCGCCTTCGCGGCCCGGACACAATTGCTGGACATGGACGAGGCGGCGCTTGGCACGCTCCCGACAACCCAGCTGCGCCATCTCCAGCGGGTGGCGAAACTCAGCTACCTCGACCCCGGCATTGTTCGGGCAATCCTCGGTGGGACCCAGCCCGCAACGCTCAGCGCGCGGAGCCTGTGGCGGATCGCCGAACTCCCGCTGCTCTGGAGCGCACAGCGCGAATTGCTCGGCTTCACGACCCGCTGACAGCAGCGGCGCCTGATACCATCATAAAAGAGTAGGTCGCTTTTTGGGCCGCAGAGATTTTCCGCAAAATCTCGCCCCAGACGCAAGGTCTGCGCGTCTCCGTGACCTCGCAATCCCGCCAGCCGTCCACGCAAAGTCCCGGGAAAGCCGGGATATTTTCTGCGGCCACCCGGTGGGACGCAGATCATAAGGCATCGGGAATATGGATGGTGAGCCCTGCTGGGTTCGAACCAGCGACCTACTGATTAAAAGGCCGAAAGTTGGAGCGCAATGTGCATTATTTACAGGCACTTAGAAGCATCCGTTGTTAACCGAATGCACATTGCGCCACAACGAATTACTGGTCTTTAGCATGACGTAACAACGCATTTTTGGTCACACGTTGAATTCGTGTTACATGGGTCTATTAAGCTCTTCCCTTCGGGTTCCGAGCCAGTCAATAAAATACCGCAGGCAGCAGGACAGGTGCCGGCACTTCTTTGACCGCTAATGTCCCAAGACCGTGACACCTAGTGGATTGATACCAACGTATGGTGCCCGCGCCTGGCAGCGGGGATCATTTCATTGGGATCTGCCCTCCAGATGAAGGGACGCGGTTCCTGATGATGCTCTTTGATGAAACGGTTGATGGTAGCCTGCAGATCGATGACGGGGTGGAACACGCCATTTTTCAGGCGCCGCTGGGTGGGTTTTGTAAAGAAACCTTCAGCAGCATTGAGCCATGAGCAGGACCTGGGCACGAAATGGAAGATCCAGCGCAAGTGCCTGGCGAGCCAGGCGCGGGGCTGCTTGTGAGTGGCGTAATTGTCGAGGATGACATGGCTTCCCTTGTCCGCGGGCATCTCGGCCTCGATGGTGCTGAGGAAACGGATGGATTCCTGATGCCGGTGGCGCTGCATGTTGCACCCGATCACCGATCCATCCAACACATTGAGCGCGGCGGAACAGTGTGGTTGTGCCATCACGTTTATGATCGTGCGTTATGATGGTGCGGCGCCCGCGCTTGAGGGGCAAGCCCGGTTGAATGTGGTCAAGTGCCTGGATCTGGTTTTTCTCGTCAACCAACAGCACCATGGCATGAGCGGGCGACGAACCGAACACCTTTTATCCACCTGATATCGCCACCGAAAATTCCAGAAATTTCCACTGAGCTGCGTCAAAACGCAGGACACCGGCACGTTCCACCCTGCTCTGCCCCCGTGTCAGCGGCCACATGCACCAACGTACCAACCTTGTGGCTACAGCTTGCTGTGCCAAAAGCGGCGGGCGCGCCAAGCAAGACAGGTGAGTTCGACATTTCCCGGCCTTCCCCCGACATTCTTGCACGGTTGGGCCTTTCACTCGCACCTCATCGCGCACCTGGCTGGAACAATCCTCTAGCGACATTCGTAAGCATCGTGTCGCGCAAGGCGGACAGCCAGCGCCGCATTGCGCATTTTCCCCCCGTGCTCTTTTACATCAAGGAATCATCATGACCGATCGCTTGAGGATGCAGGACCCTCGCGCCCAGTATCCCGCCCCGCCATTTGCCAGACAGCCACAGCCTGCGCCGGGTCTCGCGGCCGAAATGACCCCTCGACCCGATCACGGCGAGAAGAGCTATGTCGGAAGTGGCAAGCTCAACGGTAGAAAAGCGCTCATCACCGGAGGCGATTCCGGAATTGGGCGAGCGGCCGCCATTGCCTATGCTCGCGAAGGAGCAGATGTCGCGATCGCCTACCTGCCCAGCGAAGAGCGTGATGCCCAGGAAGTCGTCGCCCTCATCACCGCCGAAGGTCGCAAAGCCATCGCTCTACCAGGTGACGTGACAGACGAGGCCTGGAGCAAGCAGCTGGTGGAAAAAGCTGTTCATGATCTCGGCGGCCTCGACATCCTCGTCATCAATGCAGGACACCAGCAATTCAGGGAAAATATCGGGGAAGTCAGTTCGCAGGACTTCGATATGACCCTGAAGACCAACCTTTATGCGCTGCACTGGATCGCGCAGGCCGCCGTTCCGCATTTGCCGGCCGGTGCTTCCGTCATCACAACGGCCTCGGTGCAAGCTTACGAGCCTTCCGACATCCTGCTCGACTACGCCACGACCAAGGCCGGTATCGTTGCCTATACCAAGGCACTTGCCAAGCAACTGATCGAAAAAGGCATCCGTGCCAACGTTGTCGCCCCGGGTCCGTTCTGGACAGTGCTCCAGACTACGGGTGGCCAGCCACAGGAGAAGGTATCCAAGTTCGGTGAGCAAAGCCACTTCGGCCGCCCTGGCCAACCTGTCGAAATCGCACCGGTGTATGTGCTCCTGGCCTCGCAAGAAGGCAGTTACATCACCGGCGAGGTATTTGGGGTGACAGGGGGCGCTGGCATTGCCTGATGCGTACTGCGCCCCTCATTCGTACACATTGCCGGGCGCGGAATGGATATAGTTTCCTCTCGACCATCCAGCCGCCTGGTTACGATCCAGTGCTGGGTGGTCTCCTCCAGCCTGTAATCGCCACGCACAAACAGTTCCGGATCGCGACCGCGCCTGGCAAGCAAATGGCGGGTTAATGCCAGCTTTCTCCCACAAATCGAAGTTTCGTCTTGGCAAGAGGCTTCGATTGCATGGAAATCGACTGACCGGCGATTATCAGGGTCCGTCAGCGCGACGTGGAGCACTTCGCTTCCTCGATAGATATCCGGCACCCCCGGGGCAGTCATTTGGAATGCGACCTGCGCCAGTATGATCGCCTCTCGCACCGTGTCGAAATCGAGCTCTTGCTCGCGAGACCACAGAACATGATCATCGAGATCGCGAAGGAAACCTCGAGATAGCCGCCCAGCGATCTTTTCCAGTTTCTCTTGTGGCGCTTCATGGGAGGACAAGACCTTTCCTTCACGAAGTGCCTTGGCAAGATGCCCGTCAATACGTGAGCCAGCATTGTCGGCGCCACGCATGACAAGTGCTGTCTGCATGGCATATAGGCCAACATGCGAAGGCAAGTTCATCGCTTCTGCTTCGCTACGCGCCGCGCGATACAGCTCCTGTGCCAGCGATGGCCTCCACGCCAGAGCAATCAGTGCGGCCCGGGCATCTGCACTGCGCTTTGTATCGTGGGTCGACAGGGTCGAAAGGCCCAGCGGTGTCTGATCTGCCCGCTTTTGCATCGCGCGCTCAAAGGCAATCGGCTCGAGGACACCAAGATCGGGCTCTGACCCCACTTCGCAAAAGGCAAGGCATGCCACTGCGCGAAAGAAAACGGTGTCCTCTTCCGATTTCGCGGTGAGCGCCCCTGTCAATTGCTCGAAGCGCGTCGCGAAGGCTCGTGATAACGTATCGTCCGGCGCGTGAAGGAGGTCAGCCAGCAAAGTGGCGCCATGTCCTTGGGCCTTGGCCAACGCCGCTTGCGGACCTGGCTCAAGCGGGCATCCATCCGCTGCATAGGAGCGATAGACCGGCCAATCGCATGCAAGCGAATCCAAGGCATCGGCAAGAACTGCATCGTTGTGTCGTGCTGCTTGGCCTGCGCTATCTGCCGCATCCGATGCCAAAGCCGTGCGCGCCGCCTGCAGCACGCGCGCGCGCTCAGGGGCAAACGTGTCCTGCAGCAATCGGCCACGCACGTTGCGCACTTCATCCGACACGTCAGCAGGCACCGCGCCATGTGCCGCCTTGTGCAGTGCCGCCAACCCTGTGGCTGGCATCAGCAATCGCGTGAGCGGAGCGAGAAATTCATAGCCGCTCATCCCCGCCACCGGCCATCGCGGCAATGCCTCGTCAGCTTTGACGATTTTCTCTATCCATATCGGCACGGGCGTCGAGTTGATGGCATCGAGCGCGGCACGCAGGCGATTAAGATAGCTGCCGGGTCGTGCCAAACCGTCGACATGGTCCACCCTTACGCCCTGGACATGCCCGGCAGCGACCTGCTCGAATAACCAGCGGTGCGTCAGCTCGAACACCACCGGATCTTCCTGGCGCACACCGATGAGGCCGGAGATATTGAAGAACCGACGATGGATGATTTGCCCGGCACTGTCCCTCCAGTGCCCCACGCTCCAGTGCTGCTGGGCCAGCAGATCCTCCAGCCCATCAGCATCGAGCGCTCTTTCTCCCGAGGCCAATGCCGCAGCCAAGGATGTCGGGTTCAGCGGGTAGATCTCATCATAGATTTTCAACGCAGGCAGTTCGCCGGTGCCAGAGATTGCGAGGGCTTCCCCCTCGAGCAAATCCACCGCCGGGCGATCAAGCACAGCAAAATGCAGACGTCCACGATCCCAGTCGATATCGAACATTTTTGCATGTTCACTATCGGGCCCATACCGAAGGACGTCCGCTACAAAAGGGTTCTGTGGCGAAAAGGCCTGATGGTTGGGGACAATATCCAAAATCAACCCGACCCCAGCCTGTCGTGCCGCAACGGCAAGCGCGGCGAATGCTGCCTCTCCGCCCAGCTCCGGGTCCACACGTGTGGGGTCAGTGACATCGTACCCATGCGACGAGCCCCTGACAGCGGCCATCAGGGGCGACAGATAGAGGTGACTGACACCCAGAGCATTGAGCCAGGGCAGCAATTTTTGCGCAGCCAAAAGATCCACCCCATCACGCAATTGCAAGCGATAGGTCGCAACAGGAGCCGATATCATTTCGGGCATCACAAGGTCTCCCCGGTATGGCGTGAACTGACAGCAAACGACAACGCAAACGGGCTCTCGGGGTCTTCAAGGGTGAGCACGCTGTGTTCAAATGGCATGAACTCTTCGCTTCCCCCGCCAAGCTTGGCGCGAAGTGCGATCCGATCACCGCCGAAGTCCCACAAAGCCTCGATCGTCGCACCTTCCCGGGCGACGTCGCAAACGGGTTGCGTATTGCTGCGCAACAAAGGTGCGACATGTGAGGCACGCAGCTTAAGCAACCTTGTAAGGAACGCTTCGTGCAACCGTTGCTCCTCGCGTGAGGGCAAACCGATGCGCGAGGCTTCGAATGTCGCCACCTCCAGCGGATCCGGCACCGGACCGCCGAACGAGGAGAACTGCGCAAATTCCTCAGCTCGCCCGCTGCGCACGGCATCCGCCAGATCACCGGAAAAATCGCAGAAATACAGGAAAGGCGCATCCGTCAAGAATTCGTCGCCCATGAACAGCATTGGCACGAAAGGCGACAACAAGGTCAGGCCATAAGCGACCTTGAGCCCGTGCCGGCCGACCGGCGTGGGATCGACAAGATGGTGGAGACGCTCGCCCCACGCGCGATTGCCGATCTGGTCGTGGTTTCCCAGAAAATTGACGAATGCGGTGCGTGGCAATGTCCCCGACGGCTCGCCGCGCCGATCGGCAGCAGGATTTTCAAAAGCCTGCTGTTGCGCAGGCTCGCTGCGAACCTGCCCCTGTTCGACATAGCCGTCTCGCAAGGCGGTCTCGATATCTCCCACCGGATCGCGGGCATAAGGCGCATAGTACCCTTCATCTTCGCCAGTAAGCAAGCAGTGCACGGCATGATGCCAGTCGTCATTCCAGGTGCCATCGAACGGCGCATCGGGCGTAAAATATCGCACCGTGTTGCGCTCATCTTCGGTGACCAGATGGATTTGGCGCCCCCATTCCCGGGCCCGAATGCATTGCCCCAACTCATCGAGAAAATGCACAGGGCTGCGGTCATCAATGGCGTGCACGGCGTCAAGGCGCAAACCGTCGAAACCGTAGTCCTCGAGCCAGGCGAGCGCACTATCGATGAAAAAAGCTCGGACGGCAGGAATTTCCCACGCGATGCCCTCTCCCCACATCGAACTGCGCCCGACATGGAAGAACGATGGACACCAGGAGGCCAGATAATTGCCTGATGGTCCCAAGTGATTGTGCACCACATCCAGCAGCACACCCATGCCCAACTCATGCGCTGCAGCGACAAAGGCCCGCAAATCCTGCGGCGTTCCATAAGCGTTGTGCAGACACCATGGCAGCACGCCGTCATATCCCCACCCGCGCTGGCCATCAAACTGCGCCAATGGCATCAGTTCCACGAACGTGATGCCCAGCGACTTGAGGCGCGGCAACTCGTGTATCGCGGCACACAGCGTACCCGCTTCGGTAAAGGTGCCTACGTGCATTTCGTAGATCACCGCGTCTGCCCAGTTCAATCCGCGCCAGGTGCGATCAGGCCAGGTGAATTCACGCACGTCCATCAGGCGCGAGGCGCCATGAACGTCGCCGGATTGGATACGAGAGGCGGGATCAGGGTACTCGCGACCATCGATCAACCATCGATATGCCGTCGATGGAGAAGCCTGCACCTCAACCTGCCACCAGCCCGCATCTGTACGTGAGGCCTGTAACGCTTCTCCTGCCAGTTCCAGCCAAACGTCGGAAACGTCAGGCCCCCAGATGGCGAATGCCCACGATCCATCTGCCTTATGCGTTGCTCCCCAGCGGAGACTACCGGCCATCTTGGCATCGTTTGAAACAGCAGGAGATGTCATGCGAGCGCCCTTGCTCGGCGAGGCAAACGGCCGAACGTCGTCATTCGCGCAATGCGCAAGGAGCAAGGTCGTTCCCGACAGATCAAGGGTCTGAGTGGTGCGAATCAGACGATCGAAATTCAATGCAAAGCGCGCGCAAAGACCATACAGGCTGGCACCCCAGTTACCTGGCCTGGCTCGACGGCGCGCGGGTCGCCGGCAGTCGACAAGCAAGCGCACAGCGCTTCGCATGAGCGGGAAGGCGGCTTTGACGCTACAACCTAAACCGAGAGATCAATCCTCGGTGGGTATCTGGGAATTTTCAGACTTGTGGGTTCCGTCTCGAGGCAGGCCGGAAAAAACACCCTTTGCGTGCAACGCTTCGGTCGCTCGGGCGTCATCTTGCGCCCGGCGGGGATCTTTACCGGCACCGCCCGCAGCCCGAGCCTCGCCCTCCGATGGGCCCGGTCTTTTGTGCCGCTGTTCCCCTCCGGGCGAAGGCTGAGCGGATTCATCGGTATGGGAAGTCATGTCCATGCGCTCCGTTTTCGAAATGCAGGCCAAATCAGCCATGTCTGTGCCGGGTGGCGGACTGGCAAGCAGACAGCTTTTTTGACCCACCCGACCCCGAATGCTGAAGACGGTGGATCGGTTGCATTTCCTATCATCGCCTGTCGGCGATCCGCGTCCTTGCGCGCCTTACCTGCGGTGGCATGTTGAAAAAGACTATGTCGCGGCGCGAACTACTCCCGCCGCAGTGGCAGCGAATGTGGCAAAACGCCCGGACGCCGGATGCATTGCGGGGGGGGGGCGTCGCCGCATGGCCACATGCAGAGCGACCCTCACCTTTTTTCCGCTAATTGTGCGGTGATGGAACACGTGGACGCCGCCTGTGATGATCCACTGCGAGACGCGCGCTAGAACTTGCGGCTGATACCGAAGGCAATTTGCACATCAGGCGTATTGTCGTTCAGCCCTGCAGTCGTCTGGAAATCGACTTGCGACACGGTGTCCAAACGCCAGGCAAGCGACACAGCGGCTTGTGCCAGTGTCGAAGCCTCTTGCGGGTCCTGATCCTGCATGATTTCGATTTCGGGAGACAGGCGCAAGGTGTCGGTAACGCTGAACTGAAGTCCCGCCGCTGCTCCGAATGCAAGATGGCGCCCATGGCGATCTTCATCGACTGCCGCCTGGATCTGCGGCGACAGCGCGACTGTGACCAGATCGCCGAATTTGTAGCTCAATGGCACCGTCAGGCCGGCACTCCAGTCCCCGTCACCGACGCCGTGAGTCGCTGACGGCAAGACAACATACGGCAAGATGCCGGCAGCCAGCCCCGGTGCCTTTTCCTGAGGATGAAGCAGGTTCTGCTTGAGCCCCAATGTCACATCGCCAATGCCGCTTGCGTGCTGCGAAACCCCACTGGAAAAATCGGTGACGCTATCGCGTGTATAGGCCGTCCAGCTCATCTGGACCTCGGTAGATCGTCCTAGCCCGTACCGTGCCTGGATTTCCCCGAGATCAAGCGTCTCGTCCTTTTCCTGCGCCGTTCGATCACGCTCCCATGTAGCAAGCCCTATCTCGATTTGCAGATGGCCGGGATCGACCGTGCAGGCGGCTGTCGTCAGCCCCGGCCGCTCGGTACAAAGTTCTCGAAGCGTGCTGGCTTCCTGGCTGCTTCCATCCTGAGCACAGGCACTGTCGGCGCATACCGCCGTCAGCAGCGAGAACGACAATACGATAAACCTGCGCATGGCACACCACTTCCCCCAATTTCCGGTGAAAGCCAAAACCTTGAACGCCAAGCTACGTTCCAGATCAAAAGGAATAGAAGGTCGACCGGAACCTCGACGCCCAGGGGGCGTGCATGCCCGCGTTATCCACGAGGGTACCATCGCAGCGCCTAGTGCATCGAAAGCATCCGCAGGGCGCCATGCTCGATCGACTATCTGATAGAAATGGGTGACGCGGGCCTGAGAGCCCGCAGCGAGAAACAGGACGAAAGATACGGGCGCCCGAATTTGGCACCTGACGTCGGCGATACCTTGGAACCTTACGCCGTGGGCCCACTTCTTCCAGCGAAGGAGAATCATATGATCGGCAAGATTATCGGCGCCATCGCAGGCAAGCATATTTCACAAGATGCCAATGGCGGCTCCGGCATCGGCGGTGCTCTTCTGGGGGTTGGCGCAGCCACCGTGATTCGCCGCTTGGGTCCGGTTGGATTGGTGGCAGCGGCCGTTGGTGGGTACGCCCTCAAAAAGCATCAGGAAAAGCGGCGCGGAAACACCCCGCTCTGAAGCTGGTCTGCCACTTGGACTGGCAATTGGGGACAATCGGCCGGATAATCGCTGTTGCGCCATCCGGCCCATTGTTTTGCACCTGGCCACCTCTGCGCAAAATGCATGAGCTCGGGCGCGGGAGCCTCCGGGATTGGGCAAAACGTTCTGCTCAATGCCCTTTTCCCCTTTCAACCGGTCGCAGCCGCCGAACAATCTCAAATTGATCGTCCCTCCTGCTACAATCAGCACGAGTAACCAGCTTTCCATCTGTTCCTCAGGAGTTTTTCCTGATCGGAATATATTGGCAAGTGAACTCCGGCTCTCTATTCATCCCTGCCGGCGTCAGATGGATGAACAGGCTTGCGTCAGTCGGGAGCTCGCTCAGGCAAAAGGCGTGCTCGGCCTCATAGAGGTCGTCCTTATGAGGATCGATCCAATGGCGGACGAGTTTCATGGCGCGCCACTTGGCCTTGGCTTCGGTTTCCGCAACGACGAAAACGTTTCTGTGTCGCTCCGAGAAGTCCCCCGGCTCATATCCGCCGAGGTTTACGAAGAAGAGTTTTTCGCTTCCTTGATACGGCTGCTCCTTGAGCGAAACATCATATCCGTCGGCATGGGTCACCTCTGCCCAGCAGTCGATGTGAAGGCTGCGCGGCACGCCCCACCATTGCTGGCGTAAAGTAGCGTAGGTTTCTGCAAGAGAGTCTGCGACGACGAAACGCACGTCATGGACTTCGACATTGGCGCCGGGAAACTCCCCACCGATGTAGATTGCGAACAGCTTCATTATGCGGCCGCCCCCAGATCGTTGCTCAGTGCTGCAGCGTCAGATGCCAGAGCCGCTGCCAGTCGGGGGGCTATAATTTTCCCCATCTCGCACGAGCTCGTGATCCCCTGAATGAAAGGATGCCGCCCCATGATGAACGGCAAACTCAGGCAGAACAGCTGATCTTCCGGTATCGCAGGGGATATGGGATGGAATTCGTCGTCGACGACGATACCGCGCGAAGGACATGGCGCATCCGGATCGGCGACATCGCGGATGATCCCCTGTTCACATAACCCGGAGAACGGGAAATCATCAACGGCCAGCGCCCGCTGGCCGGTCGCCTCGATAAAGGCCGGGAATTGGATCGACTGCCCGCCCACATGCAGGATGACGCCACCTTCGGAGGAATGCGTGTCGAGGTGGTATTCCTCGCCGACAGCCAGCACATCCAACTTGCCGGCTCGATGCAATGCCAGCATCCGCTCGATGGATTCATGTGGGACCGTTGCATAATCATCGACAAAGATGGTCTTGAAGCAGGAGGAGAACCGGCCAAAATCCTCATCACTGAGATGCGGCACGATATCCTCGATCACCTCGTGCATGCGCAGGATAGCGTAGCGCCAGGCGACGGTGTGCTGAACGGCATAGTTGGCCCTGGCTTCCTCGAGGTTCGCCTGCGCCCAGTCGAAAGGATCGCTGGCCATGCGCTCTGCGAAATAGGCGTCGCAGAACCCGTCCATGTCGAGCTCTTCCAGTCCAACCTTTTTGGCGTAGGAAGGATCGGCATGGACCAGTTCCCGTTTGAACAGGGAAAAAGTCTTCTCCAACAGGTTGCCGCTGTCCCGCTCGATCAGTTTCGCGATCGCATCACGGGTACAGATCGAGAGCGGCTCGTAGGGTATGGGAAAATAGAAGTCGGCTTCCGGCAGCAGCCCTTTGCGCGACAGCATCGTCATGCGGAAATCGCGCGTGTCGGCCCCCGCGACATAACGCAACACCCCGTCCTCCCCCCTCATGAAATCGCCGTGGCCGAGCGCCAGGGCCACGGCAGCATCGATCGCGGTGAGTGACGAGCCGCGAATGCCGACATGACACGGCGCGATCTTCGCGATCCTGGATGCGGGCCATGGGCTGATAAAGTAGCCCGGGCGCACTTCCGGTTCGGCCGGCCACTGATGACCGGTCGCCAGCACGACATGATCGAAGCTTTCCGTGAACACACCACCACGCGGTGGCCGTACGCTCAACGTCAGGCCGTCGCTGGTACTGACCGCATCCAGCACGTCGCAGCGGGTCTGGACCGTAACCCGAATTCCCATGGCGCCCGCACGATCGAGCATGGCCTGGAACTGCTCGTGAAAATATTCGCCAAGCACCACGCGCGGAAAGAATGTACGATCGTCGATTTCATCGCGCGAGATGTGCAATTTTTTCAGGCGCTCATCGTCTTGACGGGCCAGCCATGCCACAAGCGGCTCCTCCAGTGCCGGGATTTCGATACTCGCAATGTTCGACAGCATGGCCGGGTCATTCCAGCCGGGACGATATGGCGTTCCACGCCCGATGCTGGCCTGCTTTTCGAAGATCGTCAGTGCAAATGGCGGCGGTGCCTGATCCAGCAGAGCATGCAGGGTATAGATGGCTGTCGGCCCCGCGCCGACGAATGCAAGGGAGCGGTTCATGCCCTGAAAATGCCTGGACCGACCGTTTGGCTCCCACTGATAGCTTAGCAGCCAGCCATAACCTGCACTGTGGCGAATGGGGAACATAACCCCGCGCAACGGGTTTATAGATGCGAACTCGCCGAAACAGGTCGGCGCAGTGAAACTATCTAAGGGAGAGGCCTCATGCTTCGCTGGGCCGTTATTTTCGCCGTAGTAGCCGTTATCGCAGCACTGCTGGGTTTTGGCGGCGTTGCAGGTCTTTCTGCAGGCCTTGCCAAGGTATTCTTGCTCGTAGCCGCCGTAATTCTGATTGCAGGCTTCTTCTTTGGCCGAGGTAAGCGCATTCCCTAAAGCGCCATCTTCAAGGCATCCCGATAGCGAAGTCCGCAAGCCGCCGATGTGAAAATATCGGCCATGGTTTGCGGACTTTCTCTTTGAAATCGGCTCATATCCTCGGCCGAGAGAAGCACTTGGATCACATCCTTCGCCAAGCCCGCTGCTGGTCTCTTCTGCTCCGGGCCAGCATCAGGATCATTGTTGCAGACAAGATGGCACCTCTTGCAAGAGCAAGCCAAAAGCTCACTCTCTTGCAAAGTAGAAGCGGGATTTGAGGGCTCGGCCGCACACAATAAGGTCGATTTCCAGCGCGGCACCTAACGAAGCGCAAGCGTTCAAGGCGGGGCATGGACCTCTCAAGCATCAGAACAAACAAAGAACGAAAATTCTTGAAATCGGCCAACGATGGCTTATCGTCATCCTCCGGCAGCCTGACAATCGCGCCGAACTTGATCTGACCCGCAAAGGTTACGTCTCATGGCGCAGCTAAATACGACCGAAAAACTCACGATCCTTGCCGACGCAGCGAAGTACGATGCATCGTGCTCCTCCTCGGGCGCCAGAAAACGCGATTCGAGAGGCGGCAAGGGCATCGGCTCGACATTAGGCGGCGGGGGGATTTGCCATGCCTATGCACCAGACGGACGCTGCATCAGCCTGCTCAAGATCTTGCTGACGAACAGCTGCATCTTCGACTGCCATTATTGCATCAATCGAAAATCGTCCAATGTGCGCCGGGCACGCTTCACGGCCAAGGAGATCGTCGACCTCACACTCGATTTTTATGCTCGCAACTACATCGAGGGATTATTCCTGTCATCGGGCATCATCAATACGCCCAACTATACCATGGAGCAGATCGTCGAGGTTGCGCGAAGCCTGCGTAATGATCACGATTTCCGGGGTTATATTCACCTCAAGACCATACCCGATGCTGATCCCGAATTGATCAGGAAAGCGGGGCTTTATGCCGACCGGGTATCGATCAATGTCGAACTGCCGACGACCAGCGGATTGCAGCGCCTTGCGCCAGAAAAATCCGAAAAGCGGATCGAAGGCGCGATGAGGGACATGCGTTCTGCTATTGAGGAGGGGACCGACGCAAAGAGGCGCTTCCGGTCTGCCCCCTCCTTTGCGCCCAGTGGACAATCGACCCAGATGATCGTCGGGGCCGATGCAGCGACCGACCGTGACATCGTGGCCCGCGCTTCGACGCTCTATGATCGCTTCGCGCTGCGGCGGGTCTATTATTCAGCCTTCAGTCCAATCCCCGACGCAAGCGCGGTACTGCCGCTACAGCGCCCGCCCTTGATGCGCGAACATCGCCTGTATCAATCGGATTGGATGATCCGTTTCTACGATTATACGGTGGAAGAAGTGGCTGCGGCCGCCGATCCGGCAACGGGAATGCTGCCGCTCGACATAGACCCGAAATTGGCCTGGGCGCTGAAGTTCAGAGGCATTTTTCCCATCGATGTAAACCGGGCGCCGAAGGAAATGCTGCTGCGCATTCCCGGCCTTGGTCCAAAGGCGGTCAGCTCAATCCTCACGGCACGGCGCTGGCGAACGCTGACACTGCAAGACATCGGCCGGATGACCGTTTCCCTCAAGAAGTTGCGTCCGTTCATTGTTGCGGCTGACTGGCGTCCGGTAAAACTGGCCGACAGTGCCGATCTACGCCCCCTGATAAAGCCGAGGACTGTCCAACTCGAACTCTTTGCCTCGTGAAAGGTCAAGCTGCGCCATGCGGGTAGTCCAGCTTGAAGCCGAAGATGATTTCGATGGCTGGCGTGCAGCCGCACGCGCGCTGGCGGCAGCACGGATACCCGCGCAGGAAGTCCTGTGGCAGGTCGGCGGCCAGCGCGTTGACTTGTTCGGCGATGCGCCCATCACGATAGAGCCGATGACGAGCGACCCGGCGCCATCCTTGAGGGTCTCCAGGGATTTCGTTCATCTGGCAAGCCGGGCGATATTGCACAGCGATCCTGAGCGCTTTTCGCTGCTCTATGCCTTGCTCCTGCGCTGTCTCGACCACCCTCAGGTCCTACGTGACCGAGCGGATCGACAGATGCGGCGTGTGCTGGATCTCGATCAGACGATCGGCCGTGACATGCACAAAATGCGCGCTTTCGTCCGTTTTCGCGAAGTACCCGAGGGCAACGATACGCGCTTCGTCGCCTGGTTCGAGCCTGAACACCACATCATGCGTGCCAATGCGCCTTTTTTTGTCGACCGCTTCGCAAACATGCGCTGGTCGATCCTGACGCCGAGAGGGTCGATCCACTGGGACACCGTCTCCCTTGCCGAAGGACCGGCGGCCCAACGCGGCGATGCGCCCGGCGACGATCCCGTCGAAGGCATCTGGAAGGCTTATTATGCGGCAATCTTCAATCCCGCGCGGTTGATGACGAACGCGATGATCAAGGAGATGCCCAAGAAATACTGGAAGAACATGCCGGAGACCGCATTGATCCCGGAAATGATCGCCGGTGCCCGCAAGCGCGAACTGGGCATGATCGACCAGGCCCGCACCGTTCCTGGCAAAGCGCATGGCCCTGCGACGATCTCGCTCTTGCGCAATGAGGCAGCCTCATGCCGCCGCTGTCCCTTGTGGGGACCGGCAACGCAAACCGTCTTCGGTGAAGGGCCACATGATGCCCAGGTTATGGTAGTGGGGGAGCAGCCGGGCGATCAGGAAGATCAGGCCGGACGCGCCTTTGTCGGTCCGGCAGGCGAAGTCTTCGATCGCGCTCTTGCGGCAGCCGGCATCGACCGGGCGCATCTCTATGTCACCAATGCCGTGAAGCACTTCAAGTTTGAGCCACGGGGAAAAAGCCGCCTGCATGCCAGACCCAGCGCTGGCGAGATTGATGCCTGCCGCTGGTGGGTGGATCAGGAACGCGCGCTGGTTCGCCCAAGACTTGTGATCGCGATGGGCGCAACTGCCGCGCGCGCCCTCACTGGACGCACGATTACCATCGGGCAGGTGCGCGGGACCGCTATCGAACTTGGCGATGGCACGCCTTGCTGGGTTACGGTTCATCCCAGCTATCTCCTGCGACTACCATCCCACACAGATGCTGCCGCAGAGTTCGATCGCTACGTGGCCGAGCTTCAGGCTGCCTTCGCCAGTCTGGAAGCCGTTACGTGATGACACTTCCACTCGCCCTCTTCCGCCCGATTTGGAAATGACGGACCGTCGCCGCGTGCCTGTAATTGTTGGTCCTAATCTCCCCCAAAGAAGGCTCTCCGGTGCTCTTTGTGCTATTCAGGCCATCGCGCGAGCTCACAGTAGATCCAAGCTCGCACAACTATACATTGGACTTTTTATTAAGTTAAGACAATACAAATATAACAAATAATTATATAAAACTATCGAAAAACTATATTCAAACTTTAACCGATCTGACTTCGATATTTTGCGAGAGCATTTCGATTTTTCCGTATCCAGTCAAGAAGGAGACGTCGGCAGCATCACGCCCCACCCCGATCTTGGCGATGCGATCCGGCGTTGTCATGTCCGTGGCATCCACCATGTGCCAGGCGCCGTCGAGAAATACTTCGGCAACGGCATGAAAGTCCTCTGGCTCGACACCAAGACCATAGACACTTGCAAAACGCGCAGGGATGCCACTGGCTCTCACCATTGCGATCATTAAATGCGCGTAATCACGGCACACGCCCTTACGACTTTTGAACGTGTCCATCGCTGTGGTGAAAGCGTCGCTGGAACCCGATTTATATGTTAAGCGTGTCGCTATATAGTCGCGAATGGCGGTGACACGCGCCCCGCCTTCAATGCCGCCAAATTCACTTTGAACGATATCGCCGAACGTATCGGAGGAACAATATCGCGACGGCATCATGTAATCGACTGTTTCTCCGGGTAAAAGGTGCGGCGGCACGGCCGGTAGATTAACGATGTCGGCTATTGTTCGATTAATCTGAACCACCGCTTCATAGCGAAGCTCCAGCGGAAAACCTGTTCGCAACCAAATTCGCTCACCAATGCCCGACTGCGCTGGCACCCGGGCGAAATGATCAGCTGGAGGAAGTTCGATATGGGCATGAACCACGCTCTGTTCGGGTATCATCGCAACCTCGAGTTGAAGCAAGATATCGACGGGTTCCGAAACCGCGTAATCCAAAGCAGTAGTAATCGCGAGTTGCATGCGGAAAACGCCCTGTTCAACCGCTCGGCAAGGCCGCCGAGCCTGACGTCAGCTTAAAGCCGCTCCCTCAAGCAAGGATCCGGAACAGAGACAATTTATGCCCGGCGATCCCAATAAAGATGCTTTTGTAAAAATAATCGCATTGGGCGTTCGATATAAAATCGAGGGCCAAACTTACCCCAACAGCCGCTCAAGTCAAAAACTGTGCCAACACCGCATCGTAGGCCTGGCGAGGCACTTGCTTGAGACCTGTGATGCGCTCGCCGATGGGCAACCTCATCGGGCGGCGCCATCGCTCGCATGCGAGCCCATCCGAGCTATTTGACGACCTTTTTCGGCACCGCCATGTCAGCGTAAATTTCACCACCTCGCAACGCCCGGATGGCTGCCGCGTAATCCGTGTGGCTGAAGATGGCACTTCCCGCGACAATGACATCTGCCCCCGCTTCGCGAACTGCGCGGACTGTTTTCGCACCCTGCCCTCCGTCGACCTCTATGTCGGGTGAAAGCCCGCGATCTTCGTCGTTCAACCCGGCAGCAGCTCTCACATGCTCAGGTGCCTGCCCCATGGCGACAGAAAGACCAGCACTCGCGAACATCGCGAGATCGTTGCCCTGATCGGCGATGACAGCCACATCTTCGAACGACACCCCCATCGCCCGTGCAAGCGTAGCGGCACCATCGCCCTTGTTGGCCGCCGCGGCGGTTATATCGAGATAATGGGGGTGCGAACGGATCACCGTCGCATCGTCACCGAGCGTCTGTGCAACCGTAATTTCCAATTCCGCCAACATGTCGTGATTGTCGGACACCGCGACAATCTTGTCCGCCTGCCCCAACAAGGGGGTAAAGTTCTCGACCAGCGTGGCCTCCTGATCCGCCGTGAGCCGCTCGCTGTCATCGTGAGACGATCCCGGCCCCTCGTAGGCATGGCCCCGCTCTCGATCTTTTCGAATGTAGCTTTGGAATCGTGCAAAACCGCCCCTCTCAATAGGCATGATGCCCGTTCATTGAGAGAAATGGGCACCTTTTCGGGGCGATCTGCGACCTTACGCTCTTTCAAAATGCGATGCGTCGCCCGTTTTTACCGCCCGGACACGCTGATCGGGCTTCACCTGAAACCAAAAGCTGTCCTCAGGCGATTTGCTTGTCATGGAAACGTCCGCCGCGACCGACCCCGAACTGTCCGCTGCCGGCATGCACGCTGGCAGATCGCCTCGATGGCAACGCATCGCCCGCAACATCATACTGGGCGTGATAGTCGCTGTATTCGCAGTCTGGCTGGTCCTGTTCATCACAAAAGGCCGCTTTCTGCGCCACTCATTCGAAACCGCCACAAGCTCGCTTTCCCAACGGAAAATTCACGTCGCCGGCGATTTCCAACTGTACTTTGCCCCCTTTCGACTGAAATTTGTTGCCGACGGACTGTCGATTTCAAATCCGGGCTGGGCAAAAGATCGCGCTTTATTTTCCGCACGCCATCTGGATGCGCGTGTTGCGCCACTCTCTCTGATATTTGGCCAGCGACATATCTATTCGCTCGTCCTCGACGGCGGGAAAGGCGATTTCGAATGGGACGCCCAACATGTCCGCAATACATGGACCTTCGCCAGCGATGGTCAGGGCAAGCCCTTTGCAATGCCGAATATCGGAACTGCCAGCATAACCGATACCCATGTCCATTATAGCGACCCGGCGATGCCCCTCATGGCTGATCTTGAGATCGCACCGATCACTGCCAGCAACACCCATATCGGCCATTCCGTCGGTATTACCGGTTCGGGCAGTTTCCGTACAACACCCTTCCGGTTGTCCGCCCGCCTGCTCTCTCCCAATGCCACTCTGGCTGGCACGACAAACCGCCTCGAGGCTCGCGCCTGGGCTGCAAACAGCGTGATCGACGTATCGGGAACCTTGCCGGGATTAACCGATATCGAAGGCGTGCCCCTCGACGTTGCCGCAGATGGGCGCGATATGTCCGAGCTGTTGAAAGTGATCGACGTGGCGATCCCGCAGACCCGCCATTATAAACTCAAGGCCAAGCTCGTGAAGCGCGGCGACACCTACCGCTTCACCGAGATGACAGGCACGTTCGGGCAGTCCGATCTGGCGGGGCAGTTCTCGATCACCAATGGCAAACGCCTGAAACTTGATGCAGCGCTTGTCACCAAACGCCTCGACATTATCGATGCGGCGCCTTTTATCGGCTATAATCCCGACGTGGTGGCAGCCAAGGGCGCCGTTGCGGCCGCAGCGGCATCCGGCGCTGGTTCACAACGGGTATTGCCCGATGCCAGCTTGCCCGTGGCAATGCTTCAGCGCTTCGACGCCTCTCTCGATTGGAAGATCGGAATAGTTCGTTCCCGGAACGTGCCGGTTTCCGATATCTCGCTTGCCCTTTCACTGGACCGGGGGCGCCTTGCCTTATCCCCTCTGACATTCTCGATGGCGCGCGGGGACGTATCTTCAGATCTGGTTTTCGACACGCGAGAGCGCCCATCGGCTATACATTATGACATCCGCCTCGCCTCTACCCCGATGGGCCGTCTGCTGGCCGGGTACGGCGTGGCGGACTCTGGGACCACCGGCACGATCCACGGCCGAATAAAGCTGGATGGTCGGGGCGATACGATCCATGATTCCCTTGCCTCCGCCTCGGGCCGTATCGCTTTCGTCATGCCGCATGGCACGTTGTGGACCCAAAATGCCCAACTTGCCGAACTCGATCTTGGCACGTTCGTCTCCAAGATGTTTCAGGGGAAGCTGAAAAAACCGATCGAAGTCAATTGCGGCCTTATCGCCTTCACGGTGCGCAACGGGAAAGCTGCCGCCGATCCGATCCTGATCGATACGAGCAAGAATGTCGTCACGGGGCGCGGGGGCTTCAGTTTCGATACCGAAGCCGTAGACATGGCCTTTCGGGCGGATGGCAAGAAATTCAGTCTGTTCTCGGGCCAGTCACCGGTCGGCCTCGGCGGCCATTTCGCACAGCCTAAGTTGCAGGTGATCAGCCCTCAGTTGCTTGGACGTGCGGGTGCGGGAATCGGCCTCGCCGTTGTCGCGACACCCGTGGCCGGGCTTCTTGCTTTCGTCGACCCCGGCGATGCAAAATCAGCCGCCTGCGGGCCGGTATTGGCCGGCGCACGAGCCAATGCCCAACGAACATCGAAGGGCAAGCCTCGTGACGATGTCGGTCATGGCCAGACAGACAAGGTTGTAGACTAAAGGCCAGTATCGAGACGGAATTCGGCGGTGAGCGCGAACAATCGGCAGCCCGCAGCTTTATGTCTTCATGACAAGGATCGAAGAACAGGTCGCGACCGCCCCCTCAACACCATCCACACAGGCCGCTCATTCCAAACGCCGCAACGGCTACCTGCCGCTTGCGGATTATGCCGCCCTCGGCGACGGGCGCTCGATCGCCTTGTCCGGCGCAGATGGATCCATTGACTGGTGGTGCGTGCCCAATATGGATTCGGCCCCTCTCTTCGACCGGCTGCTCGACGGCGTAAAGGGTGGCTACTTCTCGATAACGCCGCGCGAACCCTTCACTGCCACGCGCCATTATCGCCAGGACAGCAATGTCTTCGAAACTGAGTTCATCACCAAAAGCGGGCGCGCCCGCCTCACGGAAGCGCTCAACAGCGGCAATGCCGGACGCCTGCCCTGGACCGAACTTGCCCGGCGCATCGAAGGGCTGGATGGCGAGGTGCGTTTCGATTTTGCCATGCGACCCAGCCATCGCGGCGATACCGCCAGCCCCTACTATTCGTCGATCGGCAAGCACACGGTCTTCCATGTCGATCGCGTTCTGGGCCTTTTCATCCATGACGAGAACGTCGCTTGCGAATGGAGCGATGACGGCGTTGTCGGGTCGCTCATGCTCGCCAAAGGCGAACGACATACCTTCGCCGTGGTCGCTGGCAGCGACGAACCCCTCGTTGCGCCGGGCATCGCGGAAGTCGATGCCCGCATCGACACATCAGACAAGGAATGGCGCGACTGGACGCGCCATGTCGGCATCCAAGGGGCTGACCGCAGTGTCTTCCTGCGCAGCGCTCTGGCGCTCAAGTTGCTGCTCTATTCACCTTCGGGTGCCATCACGGCTGCCGCCACGACATCGCTTCCCGAGAGCTTCTCGGCGCCCAAGAACTGGGACTATCGCTATGCCTGGATCCGCGATGCAGGCTACACGATCGATGCGTTTCTGGCAGCAGGAGCAGAAGCGGAAGCGAAGGCGGCCTTTACCTGGCTTTTGCGCCAGCTACGCGATTATGGCCCCCGGGTTTGCTATGCGCTGACCGGCGGCCCGGTCCCGGAAGCCACCTTCTGGCCGCTTCCCGGCTATCGCGAACGGGGCCCCGTCGTAAGTGGCAATCGGGCTGGCGAGCAGATCCAGCACGGGGTTTACGGCGATATCTTCGAGACGGCGGCCCGGTTCGTGAACTGCGGCAATATCCTCGATAGCGCGAGCGCCGAATTGCTCGCCCATCTGGCGGATGCCTGCGCGGACCGCTGGCGCCTTCCCGACGCAGGCATCTGGGAGTTGGAGGAGGAACAGCACTACACGATGTCCAAGATCAGTTGCTGGCAGGCCCTCGCCCGCGCCGTGGAACTTGCCGATCAAGGGCAGTTGCCCACCACTTGTCGCGATCGCTGGAAGCGTGAGCGCGAGCGCATCAAGGCCTGGATCGAGGAGAATTGCTGGTCTGAGGATCTGCGCGCCTTTGTCATGTATCCCGGCAGTGGCGATATCGATGCCTCGCTTGCGCTGGCCGTACGCTTCGGCTTCGACGGCCACGAGCGGCTGCGCCTGACGATGGAGGCCATCGACCGTACGCTGGGTGCAGATGCTTTCCACTACCGCTATAGCGGTATGGATCAGGAGGAAGGCTGCTTTCTGGCATGCTCGTTCTGGATGGTGGAAGCATGGGCCTTGCTCGGAGAACGCGCAAAGGCGCGAGAGCGAATGGACGCCCTTACCCGCAGCCTTGCCCATGGCTGCGGTATTTTGCCCGAAATGATCGATCCGGTCAGCGGCGATTTCCTGGGCAATCTGCCGCAGGGGCTCAGCCACCTTGCCCACCTCACCGCGCTGGCGACGCTGGACCGCGCTGAAGACTGCGATTGAGGCAGGACGAAGCTTCTGAACCATAGGAACAGGCGAGCCCCCGGGAACCGATCTTTGCCCTGACCAGTTGCAATCCCTGAACACCCAAACTTGCTCCCACCGCCCGAAGTGCTTGCCGCTGCAACCCTTTTTGCAGCGCCATGGCTTGCGCGCTGTGGAGCGGCAAAGGACAGATGGAGGCTTCCCTCATGACCATGCCAGACTTCGAACACGGCATTGATGCCAGCGACTTGACGGAAACCCAGCCACTTGCCGGAACCTGGCGCGGGCAGGATGTTGTGCTTGTGCGTCACGGCGGAAAAGTCTGCGCACTGGCGGGAAAATGCACCCATTTGCAGGCGCCCTTGGCCAAAGGCATCGTGACAGACGGCCAGATCCGCTGCCCTTTCCATCACGCCAGGTTCGATCTGGAAACCGGCAAGGCGGTGGCCGCACCGGCGTTTCTACCGCTCACACGGTTCGAGGTGGCCCAAGACAACGGACGCATTCTTGTCACCGGAGAAGCTGCTGCCACACAAGCCCCCGCCCGCGCAGCACCAGCGTTTTCAAAGCGCGTGGTGATCATCGGCGGTGGTGCAGCCGGTCATGCCTGCGCCGAAATGCTCGGGCGCCACGGGGCCGGAGACTACGTCACCGTGCTCAGTGCCGACGATCATCTGCCTTACGATCGCACGTCCTGCTCGAAAGCCTTCCTTGCCGGTGCTACGGATCGCGACGCTATCGACCTCCCGCTGGAGACGCAGGGCGGTATGCCCCGCCCGACTGTCCGCACGCAGGTTGCCGTTGCCCGCATCGACCCCCAAGCCAAGGTCGTCGAAACCGGCGAGGGAGAAATCCTTCCCTATGATGTGCTGGTCCTGGCCACCGGTGCGACGCCGGTCTCCCCCGACTTTCCCGGCAGCGATCGGACAGACGTTCATCAATTGCGCACGCTCGATGATGCCGAGGCGCTGATTACCGCCAGCATGGAGGCCAAAAGCGCAGTCATCCTGGGATCCAGCTACATAGGCCTTGAAGTGGCAGCATCGCTTGTCCAGCGGGGGCTTCAGGTCCATGTCGTTTCGACCGATGACATTCCGCTGGAAAAGACCGCAGGTCCTGAACTCGGCAAGGTCTTGCAGGATCTCCATGAAAGCAAGGGCGTGCGCTTTCATTTGAATCGCGAAATCCGGGAGTGGAACGGAACGCGGGCGCTCCTCGACAATGGCGAAAGCGTTACCGGCGATTTCCTGGTGCTCGGCACTGGCGTGTCCCCTCGCGTGGAACTGGCACAGGCCGCCGGTCTGACCCTTGCGCCTGACGAGATCGGCGGCATCGCCGTCGATGGCAGGTTACAGACGTCCGTGCCCGACATCTACGCGATCGGTGATATCGCAGCGTTTCCCGATCCGCGTCTCGGGCATGCGATTCGCGTCGAACATTGGGCGCTGGCCCAGCGCATGGGACAGTGGCTGGCGCGCCATCTGCTTGGCGAGGTCGAAGGCGAATTCGATGCCCTCCCCTTCTTCTGGTCGGGCCAGTACGATCTCAATCTGCGCTATATCGGCCATGTCGACAGCCCTGAAGATCGCAAGGTGGACGGCGATCCGGCAGAGCGAGATGTGGCCATTGTGATGCGCGAAAACGGAGACGATCAGGCCCTCGTCACCTGCGGGCGCGACCGCCAGTCACTGGAAGTCGAGGCAGCGTGGGAGGGCCGGTGATTCGCCCGACACTGGTCTTACTTCACGCACTCGGGTCCAGTGCATGCGAATGGGATGACGTCATTGCGGCTCTTGGTACGCAGGCCGACTGTCTCGCACTGGATCTGCCGGGATTTGGCGCCCGTGCCGCAGCGACGGGATTTGAAACGATCACAATGGTCGAGGAAATCGCCGATACGATACGCGAGCAGGTTACCGGTCCATGGATGATCGTTGGCCACAGCATGGGCGGAAAGCTTGCGACCCTCCTCGCCGCACGTGCGCAAAGCGGGGAGATGGGCCTCACCCAGCTGTCCGGCGTCGTGCTCGTTTCGGCATCACCGCCCTCGCCCGAACCCATCGACGAGGCGCGGCGCGAGAGCATGCTGGCATGGGTGGCCGACGGTCCGATCGACGTCGAAAACGCCCGAACATTTGTCAGCGACAATACTGCCAACCCGCTCTCCTCCAGCCGGCGCGATCGCGCCGAGCGCGATGTCATGCGATCGTCGCCTTTTGCCTGGCGAGCCTGGCTCGAGCGCGGATGCCGGGAGGACTGGTCTGCGGCACTTGAACCGCTCGATTGCCCCGCTCTGATTCTTGCCGGCAGCGAGGACGGCGATCTGGGAACAGATGCGCAGCTGCGCCTGAATTTGCCGCACTATGTCAGGGGAGCCGTCGAAACCATTGCCGGGACCGCGCACCTTGCGCCTTACGAGAAGCCGGAAGAGCTGGCACAGCGGATCATCGGGCATTGGGCAAGGTGCGCGCCATTTATCCTGCCTCCCGAGACCGGCACACTTATCGCCTCCTCGCGGACCAGCACGCGAACTCGCCGGGTGCATTACCAACGGCGTTGGGCGCCGACTTCGCCGCCGCCTTTCTCGGAGTGCCAGATGGAAACGCTGGAAACCCTCGTGAACCTCATCCTGCCCGGCATCGCGACCGAAATGGAGCTTCCTCGGCAGGTCGCCAAGGCGCTTGGCGAGGGCCAGGGCGATGGCTGGCGCTTTGCAGATCTTCCCCCGGATCGCGAGGCATGGTCTATAGCCCTCGATGGCCTGTCCGACCTTGTCGGCTCATCGACACAGGCCCGGCAAACGTGCTTTCAGGCGATGAGCGAAGGACGCAAGAGATTGGGCTCGTGGTCACCCGAGCAGACCCGGCACTGGTTCCAGGATGCCTGCGCCCTGATTGCCCAGACCTGGATCGCGCACCCGAACACCATGGCCCGGATCGGCTATGACGGCTTTGCCACTGGAGCTGATGGGGTCCGGCTTGTCGGCTACCACCTCACCGGTGCGGACCAGCGCGAGCCGTGGCAATCTCCCTTCCCCAAGGGCGTCGCATGACCCGCAAGTTCGCGTGCGACGATATCGTCGATGCCGTAATCGTCGGCTCCGGTGCGGGCGGCGCGCCGCTTGCCTCGCGTCTCGCCGCTGCCGGTCTGTCGGTGGTCGTGCTGGAGGCCGGACGACGCTGCAGCCCGGCGGACCATACACCTGATGAACGCGCCGCCGACATCTACTGGATGGACGAGCGCCTGAGCGGCGGCAACGATCCCACGGCCTTCGGCGCCAACAATTCGGGCATGGGCGTCGGCGGCTCCACGCTGCATTGGGGCGCGTTCACGCCGCGTCCCGATGCGCGTGACCTGAAACTGCGCTCGCTCTGCGGAGTGGTTGAGGATTGGCCGATCGCCCATGCGGAACTCATGACCTATATCGAGGAAGTCGAGACGGTCCTCGCCATTTCCGGCCCCTCCTCCTATCCGTGGGATACGAACCGCCGCTATCCGCAGGCTCCTGTTGCGCGAAATGCGCCTGCCGAAGCGATGGCAAAAGGTTGTGCCGCCACAGATCTTATGGCCACCGACGCCCCCGCGGCGCTCGTCACGCGCGACACGATGGTGCCCCATTGGGGGCAGCGCCATGCTTGCGTGAACTGCGGCAGTTGCCATCAGGGCTGCCGCAATGCCGCCAAGGCCAGCATGGACGTGACATACCTGCCGATGGCTCAGGCACATGGCGCGGAAATCCGCCCCAGCGCGATGGTCCACGATCTCGACCGCGACAGCGAAGGGCGCATCACAGCCGTGGTTTATCGCCAGGGCGGGATCAATCATCGCCAGCGATGCCGCGCCGCCTTTCTGTGCGCCGGCGGTATCGAGACGCCCAGGCTGCTGCTCAACCTCGATCTTGCCAATTCAAGCGGTCAGGTCGGGCAAAACTTCATGGCCCATGTCGCCACGCAGGTCTGGGGTCGGTTTACGGCCGACATGCGCATGAACCGGGGCTACCCGTCTTCGCTGATCAGCGAAGACATGGTGCGCCCCGCGGGTGTAACCTTTGCAGGCGGCTATCTCATCCAGAGTCTGGGTGTGCAGCCTGTCACGCTCGCCAACACATTTGCACGAGGCGGCCTGTGGGGCGAAAAACTCGTGCGCCATCTCACTGGGTACAACCACCTAGCCGGGATTGGCATCAACGGCGAATGTCTGCCGAGCGAGGACAACCGGCTCACATTGTCCGATGAAGTCGATGCCCTCGGCATGCGCAAGGCGCGGATTGATTTCAGCTATGGAGCAAACGAGAAGGCCATAGACCAACACGCCCGTCGCGTCATGACCGCGATCTGGGAAGCTGCCGGTGCACAAGACGTGGTCGCCATGCCACGCTCTGCCCATACCATCGGCACCTGCAGAATGGGCAGCGATGGTGACCTTGCTGTTGTCGACAGGGACGGACGCAGCTTCGATGTGCCCAATCTCTATATCTGCGACAACTCGATCTTTCCCAGCGCGCTTTGCGCCAATCCGGCGCTCACCGTCATGGCGCTGTCGCTGCGCTGCGCAGATCGCTTTCTGGCGAGCCGGCAAGGCCGTTGACCAGGAAAAATCCGGCGGAAAAACCCGCCGGATTGTTTGTCTGCCTGCCACGCTAGTGACTTAGGGCGACTGCGGAATCACGCTGATCAGCGCATCTTCGCCCGGCTCGTCCGCAGGCGGAAGGTGCAGGGCCTGATCGGCACTCACCCGGCGATCACGATCGGCTGGATCGAGCTGAACGGTCTTGCCCGTCTTGAGCGATTCCTCGACGGCAGCCAGCACCCGCATGTCCATCAAGCCTTCTTCGCCATCCGCTTCGGGCATCATGTCCTGCAAAATGCAGGCCGAGAAATACTGCGTCTCGTTGCCGAACTGCTCCACTGGATCGAACCGGTGCGTTTCGGCTTTGCCGTCGCGCGTCTCGACATAAGTCACAGCAATATCTGGCCCGAACATGAAACAGGGCGAGGCATGGATCGTCGCTTTCGTCCCGACCAGAGTAAAGTTCTCCGAAGAAGCGGTCGCGTAGCTTGCCACGAACTGTGCCACGCGTTGGTCCGGAAAGGTCAGCGTCACGGCAACGGTATCGTCGAAATTGAAGCCGCGTGCGGGGTCGCTCGATCCAACCGCATGTACCGCAATCGGCTCGGCACCGAAGAGATTGCGCACCGCATTAAGGGGATAAGTGCCCATATCCGGCACAGGGCCACCCCAATAGCCGTTGTGCCCGCGGGAATTGGCCTCGCGAACATCCTGCGTGAAGCTTGCCGAGAACGAACGCAACAGGCCAAAGTCTCCTTGCCTCGCCCGCGTGAACATCTCGACATTGCCCGGCTCGTGATGCAGCCGGTACGCCACCATCATCTTGGCGCCCGAGGCTTTCTGGGCCGCCACAATGGCTTGGGCATCTTCAAGGCTTGAGGCCATCGGCTTTTCGAGCAGGACATGAATGCCTGCCTGCAATGCCGGTTCGGCGTATTGGCGATGAAGGAAATTGGGCGTGGCGACATAGACGGCATCGATTTCGCCCGAGGCAAGCAGATCCTCGTACTGGTCGTAATGCCAGGCTTTGATGCCATAGGCTGCAGCGAGTTTCTCGGCCTTGACCGGATCGCCGGTCACCAAGGCGGCAAGCTGCGAATTATCGGTCTTGCCGATACCCGGCATGAAAGCCTGCTGCGAAATCTGTCCACCGCCAACGACGGCATAGCGCACTTTGGTCATAAGCGCTCCTTGCAAGAATGAGGGTTGGATAAGCGCGTACCCGAACGATGCCGGACGCTTCCTCTTTGCAATGCACAGGCACGCCGTATGGTTGCAGCCCGCTGCTCTTGATAACACGCGAACCGCTGGATCAGATATTCCCCTGTTCTTCCAAGGGAACCTTGTCATCGGGGCGATAATAGAGTTGCGCGCAGACTTGCGCGAAGCACCCTCCCTCGATCAGAAGATCCCGACGCCAGGCATCGGCCAGAAAGTCGAGGGTATCGAGGTGCCGATCCTCGAAATACATGCGATGGACATCCTCGCGACCGGCCCCGTAAACGATCCGGGAAACCTTCGCCCAGATCGCGGCCATTGTGCACATGCCGCACGGCTGAAGCGTGGAATACAGCGTGGCGCCGCGCAGTTCCATGTCGCCCAGCGTTTGCCCGGCAGACCGAAACGCCAGAATTTCGGCATGCGCCGTCGCATCGCACGTCTCGCGTGTGCGATTGACACAGGCCGCCAGCATCACGCCATCTTTCACGATGACAGCGGCAATCGGCGTATCCGCTGGCGATGTGCCTTTGATCTTAGTGGCCAATTCCACTGCTCGGCGCATCCAACGTTCGTCCGTTTCGTCCATGCTCCTTAGTCTCCCCGAGAAGTGTCGGCACCGCGATCGCCTTTGCAAGTAACCTTCCGTTCCGCCTCCCGTTGCCCTTGATTTTGCCCCTACGACGAAAGGAAGTCTCCTTGGCCTCGGGAACTGCGAGGCAGCCGCGAGCCTTCCCTTAGTGAACGCAGAGCCCTTCCCGCTATCTGACGAGGCAAAATTGCTATGCTGCAAATCCCTTCGAACGCCGCCCAAACTCCGGGACGTCCCACGACCGTGGGGGTCGACACCCTGATCGACATCGGTGCAGGTGCTGCAGCAGGCGGTGTAGCCGGCATCGCGGGATCGGCGATCATGAACGGTTTCCAGCGGCTGGTTTCGCCGATCTTCGAGCCCACCAGTGCCGGGCTTGCCCCTGCAACCGAGCGGGCTGCCGATCGCGTCGCCATCGTCTTGACAGGTTCAGGCATTTCCAAGGAAGATCGCACCGCCAGCGGGACGGCGGTACACTATATCGTCGGAACGGCTACCGGCGCCCTTTACGGTGCCATGGCGGAGACACAGCCAAAGCTGACCCGATGGCATGGCCTCGCCTTCGGTCTGGTGGCGGCAACGCTTGTCGATCAACTGGCTGTGCCGTTGCTCGGCCTGGCACGGCCACCCTGGCGCTATACGCTGCGAACCCACCTGTACGGCTATGCCTCGCATCTGGTGTTCGGCCTGGCCACGGAAGCGACGCGCCGATTTCTGCGCGAGCGGCTCAATCGGACCTCGGCGACAACGTACAGCACGATAACGGTTGAGGATATCGCCATGCCGTTGATGCTGGGTTTCATCAACGGTCAGCGCACTTTCACGCCGCCCGCCACCGTTACCCTGGCCGCTGCCGGCAGCGGCCTTGGCCTTGGCGGCACGCCGCTGGCCATTCTCAACTCGAAATGGACTGGCACGGTGCTCGGCGCTGCAGCGCTTGCGGAATTCTTCGCGGACAAACAGCCGGGGATCGCAGCACGAACCACCCCTGCCGCCCTTGCCGGTCGCGCCTTTGGAGGCGCTGTTTCAGGGGCAGCCGCCGCCCGGCCCGGCAAAGCCTGGCTTTCGGCAGGCATTGGGGCCGCAGCCGCCATCGCCGGAGGCTATCTCAGCTACCGGGCGAGACTCGCATTGGCCCGAGCTATCGGACGTGATCGCCCCGTTGCCATTGCGGAAGATATCTTTGCGCTCCTCGGCTCGGCTGCAATCGCCAGCTACGCGGCCATGCGGCAAAAGCAGCGCGAGTCATTGCCTCCACTTCTGCCGGCTCCCCAACGCCCTTCCGTCATATAGACGATAGCGACCGGGAACATCTGCGCCGCTCACCCGTAAGCCTTGCTGTAAAGCAAAAGCAGGAGCCTCCCATGACCGACCGTACCGCGCCGCGCACAACCAACGATGCGGGCATCCCGATCCAGAGCGACGAGCACTCGTTGAGTGTCGGCGCCGATGGCCCGATCGTCCTCAACGATCACTACCTGCTTGAGCAAATGGCCAACTTCAACCGCGAGCGTATCCCCGAGCGGCAGCCTCATGCCAAGGGCAGTGGTGCTTTCGGACATTTCGAGACGACCGGTGATGTCACCCGCTATACCAAGGCGAAGGTCTTCCAGCCGGGTGCCAAGACCGATACCGCCATGCGCTTCTCGACCGTCGCAGGCGAGCGCGGTAGCCCGGACACCTGGCGCGATCCGCGCGGTTTCTCGGTGAAGTTCTATACCGAGGAAGGCAATTTCGACATGGTCGGCAACAACACGCCGATCTTCTTCATCCGCGATCCCATGAAGTTCCAGCACTTCATCCGCTCACAGAAGCGCCGCGCCGATAATGGCCTGCGCGATCACGATATGCAGTGGGACTTCTGGACGCTTTCGCCCGAAAGCGCCCATCAGGTGGCCTATCTGATGGGCGATCGCGGCATTCCCAAGACCTGGCGCGAGATGAACGGCTATTCAAGTCACACCTATTCGCTAATCAATGCCGAGGGCGAGCGGTTCTGGGTGAAGTTCCACTTCAAGACCGATCTCGGCGACGGCAATGCCTATTTCAGCCAGGACGATGCCGACGCGATGGCGGGCAAGGACGGCGACTACCATCGTCGCGATCTGTTCGATGCCATCGCGCGCGGCGATCATCCCAGCTGGACACTCTATTGGCAGGTCATGCCTTATGAAGACGCCAAGACCTATCGGCTCAACCCCTTCGATCTCACCAAGGTCTGGCCACATGAGGACTATCCCCTGATCGAGGTCGGCAAGCTGACGCTCACCCGCAATCCCACCGATTTCCACACCGAAATCGAACAACTGGCTTTCGAACCCAATAATATGGTCCCCGGCGTTGGCCTTTCGCCCGACAAGATGCTGCTGGCTCGCGGATTCTCCTATGCAGACGCCCATCGCGCGCGACTTGGCGTCAACTACAAGCAAATCCCGGTGAACCGTCCGACAGCACCCGTGAACAGCTATTCGACAGCTGGTGCGATGCGCATCGAGAAAGCTTCCGATCCGGTCTATGCGCCCAACAGCTACGGCGGCCCTGCAGCCCAGACCGATCCTTACGAAGCCGGGATCTGGCAGGCCGATGGCGAACTGGTTCGCGCGGCCTATACCCTTCGCGCAGATGACGACGACTGGAGCCAGGCAGGCGCGTTGGTGCGCGACGTCATGGACGAGGCAGCCCGTGGTCGTCTCGTCGAAAACGTGGTCGGGCACCTTTGCGACGGCGTCAGCGAAAAGGTGCTGTTGCGTGCCTTCGAATACTGGCGAAACATCGATGCGGAAACCGGCGAACGCATCGAAGAAGGGGTGCGTGCAAAGTTGGGCGGCAAATCAACCGCACCTGGCATGGGTTCGGCCGTTTCAATTCAGGGTGAGCAAACTTCAGGCCTCGGTAAGGCCGACATGCACCTTACCCATCTGCGGACAGAATAATTTCTACACCATTTCGCACCTCGAGCGGGGGTCTCGCTCGGGGTGCGCCTTTCCATCAAGCCAGACACTTTTCGCTGCAGCACTCAGGCAGAAAGGTGAGCATATAGCCATCTACATAAGAATGGGTCATACCGTCATGGACCTGCCCGTAATGGCTGCTGCGAACATGGGCCGGCAGACAGACAGAGAGCAGGATTTCTTAAGTTTGGTCATCTATGAGCAGATGACCTGTTATGCACCCCGAACTCGATCTCTTCACGCTGCGCCTCAGCAGCACATTGGCCAGCGCTGCATTTGGCCTGGTTTTCGCGACGCTCTGGCGCGGCCGGCGAAGGGACGATCATCTGCTATACTGGGCCGCGAGCTCGCTTCTTTATGCCTTGGACCTCATCGGCTTTGAAGTTTTTCCAAGGGCTCCGCTTGCCGTTGGGATGATGCTGTACGGCATGCTGACCGTCGTGAATATCCTGGCAGTGTCCGGGCTCCGCCGCATCGAACGACGCCCGGCATTTGCGCCGTGGATGATTGGCCTCGCAGGTGCGACGATGGCATTCTTCGCCATTCCAGTACTGGCCTGCAGGATTTGGCCTGCATTGCCCGTCTCGCTCATTCCGATTTCACATGCGTCAGGCCTGATCGTGTCCATGGCCGTCACCGGAGGTGCATGTATCCGCTCTGGCAAGCGTAGCGCATCCCGGGCGGGCGCGATCGCAGGGTGCGCCATGCTGGCCTATATTCCTGGCTATTTACTGGCGATCGCTGCCGAGCTTGGGTGGTCGTCCGGAGCAAGTGGGCTCGCCCTGGTCGCGATGGTTTCCGACCAGTTGTTGCTGGGCGTGCTTAACCTGGGGCTTCTTGCAGTGCCCAATGAGCAGGCCCACGTCCGACTTCGCGAGGCTGCCCTGCGTGACCCCTTGACCAAGTGCTGGAACCGCGCCGGCCTTGCTGAAATCGCTGCACGAAAGCACGGCAAAGGAATTTGGGCCGTCATCGCGCTCGACATCGATAACTTCAAGCCATTGAACGACAGCTTCGGCCATGCGGCTGGCGATGTCGCTCTGGAACAACTCGCCATGCTGGCGATGGCAGCGGCCGGGCCCCATAATGGCGAAGTGATCCGTCTTGGAGGCGACGAGTTTCTGATTCTCCTTCCCGACGGCGACGAACATGGTGCACGGATCGTTTCGCAGACCCTTGAGGATGGTATCCGAACCCTTCCCCGTGCATCTCCATGGACTGTAAGCATGGGTACTGCCTTCAGCCTGCCAGAAAATCTCGGATTATCCGCAACGATCTGCCGTGCGGACGCGGCGCTGTACACCGCAAAGCGTCAAGGCCCTGGGCGCGTAGCAGCCTGAGCCCTGTTTGCAAGGCTATGACATCCCTTGTCTATTGCAGGAGCGAAACAGGGATGCGTCGTACCAAGCGAACATCCATCGGCTTTTTTCAGCTTTCGCGCCGAGAGACAAAATGAAGTGCTACCAAGTCCAGTAATCCGGCCAGTACAGATGCGCCGATCACTCCGATCGACGCCTGATGTGATAGATCGCTCCCATCAAAAGCCAGATCCGCAATAAACAGCGAAATGGTAAATCCGATACCTGCCAAAAGGCCGATTGTGGCGACCATGATCCAGGTCACGCCCTCCGGCCGTTGCGCTAGTCGCAAGGATGTCGCAAGACTGGTGGCAAGAAGAAATCCCAAGGGTTTGCCCAAGACAAGAGCAAGAAGGATCGCGGGGGCCAGTGTTCCGGAAAACGCCTCGCCCAGAGCGGATAGCGTCATCGGGACATGCACATTGCTGAGCACGAAAAGGGGAAGCACAATATAACTCACCCAAGGCGTCAATACACTTACCACACGTTCGCCTGGCACGTCCGTGGCCAAGGCCATTTCGGAAAGATACCCCAGGCGAGACTGCACATCGTGTCGCTCTCGACGATACGCATGCGGATCGTCCTGCGCTTCCTCCATTCGCTTATATTCATCTTGAAAGCGATCGATCTGGCCCTGGATTTTTCCGGCAAAAGCGCCTTCGGCAAGCCTCGGCTTGCTCGACGTTATGAAGCCGAGAAAAACCCCGGCGATCGTTGCATGAACACCGGATACAAACACTCCTGCCCACATCACCAGCGCCAGTACGATGTATGGCATGGAGCCAATCCAGCGCGCACGGCGCAAAACGATCATGGCCAGATAAGCCACCCCTGCGACGATGAGCCCCAGCAGAACAAGCTGTTTTGTATATATCCCTGCGATGACAATGAGGCCTCCCAGGTCGTCAACAGCGGCAAATGCCAACAACAATGCTCGCATTCCTGGCGGGAACCGCCCCGCAAACATGCCAAGTAACGCAAGGCCGAATGCAGTGTCGGTTACCATTACCGCACCCCATCCGCTGGCAGCCTCGGCATGCCGGGTCATCAGCAAAAAAAGACCGACTGGGACAAGCATCCCGCCAAGCGCACCCGACACCGGAAATGCGGCTGTGCGCCAATGCGCCAGCGCGCCGTTGACCACTTCACGTTTCAGATCGGCACCAATGATCACGAAGAAGATGGGCAAGAATGCGTCATCGACCCATTGAGCCAAGGATTGCGACACGACATGGGGACCAAGGCCGATCTGCAGGGGAAGATCCCACGCAGCTTTCCAGGCGGCACCCCAAGGGCTGGTCGACAGTACAAGCGCAGCAATAGTCGCCAATAGCATAGGTCCGCCGGCGATCTCGTCACCGGCGAAAAACGGTTCGACACGCTTGAGGAAGGCGCGGGTCAGCGGGGACATTTGGGCTCTGGCATGCTGCTTGCCAGTGATACGCGGCCTTAACCCCACGAAATAGCCATCTGTTGTTCAATCCACGAACGCAGAGAGGCGCTGCCCCATTTTTCGCCTGTCAGAAGCAAACGAAATCGTGATCTGCGAGAGTCCAGGTTGACCGCGTACCCAACTCTTATCGACAGAGATGAGGCGCCCGTCGGCAAGACGGGCACCTCTTTTCCCTTACTTGTCCGGATGACCAGTGCCTGGCTCAGTGGTTTTCGGCGCCTTGCCATCTTCGATGCGACCTTCGTTGCGAAGTTCGCGGCCTTCCTGCGCCTTCTTGTGGCTTTCAGGAGACTTGCCGTGCTCGTACGCTTCTTCCTTGATGTAGCCGGCGGCTTCCTTGATTTCACCCTTGATGGTCATCGTATCTCTCCTTTTGGCGGGGGCCAATGCCTCTGCATCACGTTCAACGTCCGCCGTATTGCAAAAGCTCCTATGCGCACTTTTGCTCTCGCGGCCCGCAGGCCTTGATACCTGCTTGCTCAAACATATTGCCTCCCGGTCGTTGGAGACGCGAATCGAGTGGCGGATGTCACAGGAAACCAATGGCTGACCGTCCCGGTTCGAAAAAACGGCGAGTGGGTGACCAGGCGCCAACCTGCCCAAATCTGTGCAAGTAGCACCTGAAAAAACGCGTCAACGCGAGGGGCGCTTGCGATGGCCTGCGGTCAACTAATGCCGGGAGAACCGTCGGGAGACACTGTCGTGGCCATTTTCCGCAATGTTTTTCAGGCCATCAAGATCGTGGCGACAGCCGATCATCCTTACCGGATAGGGGCAGGCGCACTGTAAAAGTGCTGCCCTTATCTATTCCTTCGCTAGCGACTTCAATGTTGCCGCCATGCAGGATCACCAGCTTGCGGACAAGCGCCAAGCCGATACCCAAGCCACCTTGGGAATGCTCCCGGTGAGCGTCGATTTGTGCAAAGACTTCAAAAATGTGTTTCTGCATTTCAAGGGGAATGCCGATGCCAGTATCCTGTACTCGAAGGACGACCTCGTTGTCCTCCACATCGCAGTCGAGCCGGATGACACCTGGTGCACGGGTATATTTTGCGGCATTGCCCAGTAAGTTGGCAAGCACCTGGGCAAGACGGGTATGGTCAGCCTCCAGCCATACATGCTGATCCGGCATCGTCACACAGAACTCGTGACCAGCCTCTTCAAATCGATGCCTGCTTCCCGCGATGGCCGATTGCACGACATCGTCAAGCCTTACCCGTTCTAATTGCAAGATCACCTTGCCCTCGGTGATCCTCGAAATATCCAACAAGTCGTCAACCAGCCGGGACAGATGGCCCAGCATCCGGTCCATCTCGCTGCGAATCGTTTCTGCCTGCTGCTGTCCGCGAGGCTTTCCGAGCAGGTTCAATCCGCTCTTGAGCGCCGCCAGCGGATTACGCAGTTCATGCGCCAGCACAGCCAGGAAATGATCCTTGGCACGATCGGCTTGTTGCAGGGCCGCAGCTGCGCTTGCGAGATCATCGCGCTGGGCGGCAATCTGGCACCGTTGCCGATAGAGATCGAGAAAGACACGGACTTTTCCTTGCAGCACGGTCGGCTCGATTGGCTTGGAAATGAAGTCGACGGCGCCTGCCTCATACCCTCGGAACCTGCGCTCCAGATCCGATCCACCCGCAGTTACGAAAATGATAGGCACATGACGGGTCCTTTCCGCCCCCCGCATCAATTCCGCGAGTTCAAAACCATTCATTTCGGGCATTTGCACGTCGAGCAAAGCGAGGGCGACATCATGCTGCAGCAGCAACTCGAGTGCCTCATTTCCGCATGAGGCCTTAAGTACGTCAACGCCTTGCGTTGCGAGCACCGCCTCCAGAGCCAAAAGGTTGGCTGGCACGTCGTCGACCAGCAATACAGGAACAGGACGGTCTACCGTATTCACGGGCGGGCAACGTCCAATAGTGCCAGAGCGATCTCATCGATGCCCAGAACACGCGCCTGCGGGCAGGCCCCGAGCGCAGCATCGGGCATCGTTCGGGCAGACGCGGTATCAGGGTCCTGCACTATCGTCTCTCCTCCTGCTCGGGCCACTGCAGACAACCCTGCAGCCCCATCTCGGCTAGCCCCTGTCAAGATCACTGCGACAAGACCTGGCCCGTAGGCATCGGCCGCGCTTTCAAACAGTACGTCTATTGCCGGGCGGGAAAAAAAGACAGGATCATCGACAGATAGCGAAAGATTTCCTCCTGCTTCCACCAGCAAATGATAGTCCGGCGGTGCAAATATCACCTCCCCCGCTGAAACCGACTGCTTGTCCCCTGCCTCCTGCACTGTCAGCGCGCATCGAGCGCCAAACACCGCTGACAATTCGCTACGCCGTCCTGCCGGCAGGTGGACAACGACAAGCACCGGGATGGGATAATCTGCCGGAAGACGAGGGAGTATGCGCAACAAGGCATCTATTGCGCCCGCAGATGCCCCTATGACCACGGCCTGCGCCCGGCGACATTTCATGTGCTGCGTCGCTGATAGATCTTTTCCGTCTGGTCGAAGACCACAAAGGCGTCGACGTGACAGGAGAAGCGCAAGCTTTCCTTCGCTCCAAGGCCAAGGAAACCGCCACGGGTCAGGGATTGGCGAAACAGTCCAACGGCTCTGTCCTGCAACGTCTGATCGAAATAGATCATGACATTGCGACAGGATACAAGCTGCGTTTCGGAAAATACGGCATCGGTCACAAGGCTATGGTCGGAAAATACGACACGATCGCGCAGACTGTTGTCGAAGACTGCCCCACCATAGCCTGCTGTATAATAATCTGAGAGGCTGCCTTTCCCACCCGAAAGTCTGTAATTCTCTGAAAAGGCTGCCATTCGATCAACCGCATAAATTCCTTGCGAGGCGGCATCAAGCGCTTGAAGATTGATATCGGTCGCATAGAAAATCGTCCGCTCTTCAAGCCCTTCCTCCCGAAAAAGGATTGCAAGCGAGTACAATTCCTCCCCTGTACTGCATCCTGCGACCCATACCTTGAGCGAGGGATAAGTGTGAAGACGCGGCAGAACCTGTTCGCGCAAGCTTTTGAAATAGGAGGGGTCGCGAAAAAGATCGCTCACCTGCACCGTGAGGAAACGCATCAGCTTGGCGGCTGCCACTTGATCATGCAGCACTACTTCCTGCAACGCCGAAAAAGATCGCGCACCCAGGCGGTCGCGCGCTTGCCGCAGTCTTCGCCTGAGCGAGGCTTTGGCGTAGTTGCGAAAATCGTAGTGATAGCGCTGATAGATCGCCTCGAGCAAAAGCCTGATCTCGATATCCTCGATCTGATGCGCAGCCTCGGCGCTCTCGCCCGTACCTTCCCTATCGGACATGATCAGCGTGGCATCCAGACTCGGATCAACGACAGCAGTTTGTCAACGTCGAGCGGCTTGGCCATATAGTCGTTGGCACCGGCGGCGATACATTGCTCCTGATCATCCGGCATGGCCTTGGCCGTAAGTGCGATAACCGGCAACTTGCTCCATCGAGGATCCTGCCTGATTGCCCGCGTGGCCGTGAGCCCGTCCATCACCGGCATCATTACGTCCATCAACACCAGATCGACTTGTCGCTCCATCGTGCCAGACTGCGAGGCCAGGAAATCGAGAGCCTCCTGCCCGTTACGCGCGATTTCCACGATAGCGCCATGGGGTTCCAGGACATTGGTCAGCGAGAAAATGTTGCGCACATCATCTTCAACGACAAGTATGCGTCTACCTTCCAGGACGGCATCACGATTCTGAGCTGCCCGGATCATCGTCTGCTGTTCGGCCGGCAACTCGGTTACGACCTGATGCAGGAACAGCGAAACTTCGTCGAGCAGCCGTTCTGGTGAACGGGCGCCCTTGATGATGATCGAGTCCGAATACCGGCGCAGGCGCTGCTCGTCCGAAACGGAAAGGTCATAGCCTGTATAGACGATGACGGGCGGGAATGAATAGGCGTCTTCACGCGCCAGCGTCTCCAGCAACGAAAACCCGCTCGAATCCGGGAGGTTGAGATCCAGCACCATACAGTCGAACGTGCCAGCCTCGAGCTTCGCAAGGCATTCCGCGGCGCTGGCCACACCGACGGTTTCCACGTCGCCCGATGCCAGAAGCCTGCTGACCGCATCGCGCTGCACGTCATCGTCCTCGACAATCAGCACCCGTCGCGCATCACTCGAAAGCTTGGCTGCCAAGGCTTCCAGTACGCCAGCCAGATCCTCGCGTCTCACCGGCTTCACGAGGTATCCGATTGCCCCCAGAGACAATGCCGTTTGAGTATGGTCGCTACCCGAAACTACATGGACCGGAATATGGCGAGTCGCCACATCGCGCTTCAATCGATCCAGCAATGCCAGTCCCGATTGGTCGGGCAACCCGACATCAAGCACAACGGCATGCGGCTTGAAGGTACGAGCCAGTTGCAAAGCATCTTCGCCCGTGCTGGTCACGAGGCACTGGAATCCCATGTCGTGCGAAATATCCCGCACGATCGCGGCAAACGAGGCATCATCCTCCACCACCAGCAGGACCCTCTGCCCCGGCATCAGCGCATCGCGGTCATCGGCGACCTGCCGGGTTAGAACCTGCGGCGAATTGGTCGATACTGCAGATGGCGCAGGAATAGGTGGGATTTCAATCGCGGCAAGGGGACGAACGGGCTGGGCCGGCGCAGCGACATTGTCCGGATCATAGGTCACCGGAAGCAGAAGCGTGAACCGGCTGCCCTTCCCAGCGATGCTGGACAACCCGATTTTTCCGCCCAGAAGCCTGGTCAATTCGCGCGAGATCGAAAGCCCCAGCCCCGTCCCGCCATACTTTCGGCTGACGGTCCCGTCGGCCTGTTGAAAGGCTTCAAAGATAACGGCCTGCTGGTCTTCGGGAATGCCGATGCCGGTATCCTCTACCGACAGCGCGATATCGTGCGCCCCATCACATTCGATTTCAAGGCGCACACTGCCCGCAGCTGTAAACTTGAAGGCATTGGACAACAGGTTCTTGAGTATCTGCTCAAGGCGCTGGCGATCCGTGATGATCGAATTTGGGGCATCGGGTGCGATCGCAATCTCGAACGCGAGGCCCCGCTCCTGAGCAATCGGCTGGAAGATCGTCCGCAGATCGCCGGCAAGACGCTCCACAAAAAGCGACTCGGGTTGAATCTGGAGATGCCCGGCCTCGATCTTGGACAGATCCAGAATGTCATTGATCAGCGCCAGCAAGTCGTTTCCGGCAGACTCTATGGTCGTGGCGTATCGAACCTGGTCGTCACTGAGATTCTCGGCACGATTTTCGGCCAGTAACCTGGAGAGGATCAGCAGTGAGTTGAGCGGCGTGCGCAATTCGTGGCTCATATTGGCAAGGAAGTCGGACTTGTAGCGGCTCGCCTGCTCCAATTCTCGCGCCTTGAGCTCCACTGCGGCATTGGATCGCGCCAGATCATCGCGTTGGGTTTCAAGGAGTTGCGCCTGCTCTTCCAACTGCGAGTTGGTCTGCTCCAGTTCCACTTGCTGCTGCTCGAGACTGGCCTGCGACTGCTTGAGTGCTCGTCCCTGCTCTTCCAGTTCCTCATTGGAGACGCGCAGCTCTTCACTTTGTACCTGAAGCTCATCGGCATGGTGCTGCAGTTGGGTGCGATAGCGGGCCGAGCGCAGCGCCGTTCCCACCGTCGTCGAGATTTCCGAGAGGAATTCGAGCGTCTGTTCGCTCACGGGGTGCAGGAAGCCCAACTCGATCACGCCTTCAACGGCGTTATCCGCAAGCATCGGCGCGATCAGCAGATGGCGAGGCTTGTCGCGTCCGAAAGTCGAGCCAATGGTGAGATAACCGTCCGGGATATCAGACAGCAAAACAGGCTCGCCATCGGCTGCGACTTCGCCGAGCAACCCGTGATGAAGCGAGAAACGTTCGACGATACCGGCTTCGGGAGGCACGCCATAAACGGCGGCACGCGCGAAATGATCTCCTTGTCCCGAGAAGACGGCACCGGCCTGCGCGCCGGTAAAGCGCACCAGAAAGTTCAAGGCGCTTTCGCCGAGCTGGCGCGTTCCCTTGTCGCCCAGCATCGCTGTAGAAAGGTCCACCTGTCCTTGCTGCAGCCATTGGCGACGACCTGTCGCCAGTGCAGCGCGGCGTATGAGAAAGCCTATGACGAGGGTCAGAGCAATTCCCAAGAGGCAGGACATCACGCCGCTGATCCAGGCCGAACGGTAGGCCAGATCCATCTCTACCATGCGGTCTTGCCGCAGGCGGATTTCGGCCTGTTGCATGACGGACAGTTGCGCCCGAACAGCGTCCATCTCGATTTTGCCGCGATCGCTGTTCACAATCATCAGCGCGGCCGCAGGGCCTGCCGATCTGCGAACGTCGATCGTTTCCTTGAGCTCTGCCAGCTTTGCATCGATATGGCGGTGAAGCGGTATAAGGCGCGCCTGCTGGCTAGAATTGTCGCGTGTGAGCCCTTCAATCGACCGGTAGCGGGCGTCCACATCGCCGATTGCGGCATTATAGGGGTCTAAATACTTTTCCTTGCCAGTCAGCAGATACCCTCGCTGGCCTGTCTCTGCGTTCTGCAATGAGGATTCCAGCGCGTTCAGGGCCACAATCACTTCATGTGAATGAACGATCTGATGCATGTCATCGCGAAGAATCGTCACATTGCGATAGGCAATTGTACCGCTGGCAAAGAAGAACAGGACCGCCGCAAACAGGCCGAACGCTGTTCGTGGATCCATACCTCTTGCACCACCACGATGGGCAAGCGAGGCGGCACGGTTCAAAGGGGCTTGCATAGACCTGCCTGGACATCCTTTTTGGAAAGCCCATCGCTTGCGAGTATTTCCACGCAAGATCAAGGCCCTTCGCTTGGCTTGATATCCGTGCTCCCAACAACCGTGTCATAGGTTGTAACCCTCTCGAACAATGGCGGCTCACGCTCGGCCCTCTGGGGCAGGATCATTGCAGGCGCACTCGACCGTCCCCTCGTCTGGCATGACGGCGCTGCCGTCGGCCCGGCGCTGGGCGCCGCGCACCTTGCCCGACTGGCGCTGGGGGAGGACGACATCGCCAGTATCGCAAAACCCGGCCCCGTCAGCGCACGTATCGACCCGGACCCTGACATCACGGCGCGTCTGGCCGCGAAACACCCGCATTTCCGCGCGCTGTACCGGGCGCTCACAACCGCAAGATAGCGCCCGCGACCGGCGCTCTTGTCAATTCAGGCCGTTTGCTCGCTGCCGATGGCACGTGCGAGGATCACCATGAATTTGTCCTCTGCATCTCCAAAGCAGTGCAGCGGCTCCCAGCCACCAGCGAGCAGCAGCGTGTTGGCACTGCGCGGGTCGTACTTGTGGCTGTTCTCGGTGTGGATGGTCTCTCCCGCCTGCATCGTGAAGCGGCGTCCGCAGACATCGAAGCGGATGGGATCGAGTGCCTCGATATGCATCTCTATCCGTGCGCGCTCGTCGTTCCAGACCGCCCGATGCGCGAGGCTTTCCAGAGGCATATTGCCGCCCAGCTCCCGATTGATCCGGCACGCCAGATTGAGATTGAAGTCCGCCGTGACACCTTCGCCATCGTCGTAGGCCGAGACCAGTTCGGTCGTTGCCATGATCCGGTCAAAGCCGATCAACAGCAGGCTATCCTCACCCAGTGTACTTCGCATCGCGCGCAGCAGATCCGCCGCCGCCATCGGCTCCATGTTGCCGATGGTGGAACCGGGGAAAAAACCGAGGCGCGGATGGCCCTCCACTTCGGGTGGCAGACGCGTCGGCGTGCCGAAGTCGCCTTCCACCGGATGGATCGGCAGATCGGGGTAACGTTGCGCCAGTGCAGCGCAGGCCTCCTCCAGAAAGTCGCCGGAGATATCGATGGGAACGTAGGCCGCTGTCCAGATCGCGTCGAGCAGCAACGGTGTCTTCGTTGCGCTGCCTGCACCGAACTCGACCACGACATGGTGGCGCGATCCCACCATGCGTCCGATCCGGGGCGCATGCGCCATCAGGATACCCGCCTCGGCGCGGGTCGGATAATATTCGGGAAGACGGGTGATGGCCTCGAAAAGTTCGCTGCCACGATGGTCATAGAACCACCGTGCGGGGATGGCCTTTTGCCGCTGGGCCAGACCGGTCAGGACATCGCGACGGAACTGCGCGCGCAAAAGGTCGCGATCGGTGTCGATCAGATCGTGTACTGCGGTAGCCATGGGTCTAGATGTCCTTTGCCAGGCGCAGGCCGGTGAACTGCCAGCGTTTCTCGGGGGGGAAGAAATTGCGGTAACTGGCGCGCGAATGGCCGCGCGGCGTCGCGCAGCTGGCGCCCTTGAGCACGCACTGGCCCGACATGAACTTGCCGTTGTATTCACCCACCGCGCCTGTCGCCGGTCGGAAGCGCGGGTAGGGAAGATAGGCCGAGCGGGTCCACTGCCAGCAGTCCCCGAACAGTCCCGACGAGCCTGACGGCGCCACGGCTTCTGCTTTGTCCAGTTGAACACCGGTCAGGGGATCGTGATCGCCGGCCACCACTTCCCACTCAAATTCGGTCGGCAGGCGACAGCCCGCCCAGGTTGCGTAGGCATCGGCCTCGTAGAACGAAATGTGGGCCACCGGCGCATCGGGCTAACGCGGTTGCAGGCCTGCGAGCGTGAACGCCTGCTCGTCGCGCCAGTAGAGCGGCGCCTCGATCTCCTGCGCGTTGATCCATGCCCAGCCATCGGACAGCCACAGCGCCGGATTGCGATAGCCGCCATCCGCGATGAACGCGTCCCATTCGCCATTCGTGACGAGCCGCCGCGCAAGCGCAAAGGGCTCGATCACCACCTGATGGCGCGGACCTTCGTTGTCGAAGCCGAAACCCTCGCCGGAATGCCCGATCGACCTGATCCCTCCATCGCAGCGCCACCAATCGTCGGCATCGACAACGCAGGGGCGCGGCGTCGATACGGAAGAATAGGCAGGCGCAAGCGGGTTCTGCGACAGCGCATGCTTGATGTCGGTCAGCAGCAATTCCTGATGCTGCTGCTCGTGGTTGAGACCAAGCGTGATCAGGTCCGCAAGGTCGTCCCGTTCCAGCAACCGCTCCATCTCCCGATCGACGTGATGGCGGTAATCCAGCACCGCTGCCAGAGAGGGGCGGGTGAGCATGCCGCGCAGCGGACGCGCGTGTCGTGGCCCTTCGGCCTCGTAATAGGAATTGAACAGATAGGCCCAATCCGCATCGAACAGGCGATAGCCCGGACTATGATCGCGCAGCACGAAAGTCTCGAAGAACCAGGTGGTGTGCGCCAGATGCCACTTCGCAGGAGAGGCATCTGGCATCGACTGTACCGTGGCATCAGCGTCCGAGAGCGGATCGGCAAGCGCCTGCGAAAGCGCTCTTACTGCCCGAAAGCGCGCAAATGCGGCGCTGCGGGGCGCACGCGATGTTTCCAGTACAGTCGCCATGCCTTCGTAACGGCAAGGGGCCGGATAAGATGCATGCCCTGCTCAACATTCTGCCTCACAGCGCCTTTGTGCGACGGATTGCTCCATAAGAAGGGCTGGCAGAGCCACATAGAGGAACCGGTCACGCGTGCATCATGTTACGATCGCGACAATCACAACCGCGATCCGAGATGTTCCACGCATGAACCCTCACACCACATCCAATGAAGCACGGGCGCAGGAACAAGCCATGTCCCCGGACGCCTTCCGCATGATCATGGCATCGTGGGCAACGCACCGTGCAGACATCAAGCGGGCCTGTGGCCGGATTCTTCAAAGGCGGAAAGACACCTAGGCGGTGTGGGCAATGAAAATCGCGCGGCCGGTCCTAGGTTAAGGAACGCGAAGCGCCGTTACGCCTTGAGCATGTATGGCCAAGGCAGGAAAATCGGAACAGCGGTATGACGGCGGCATCGTCGATCCCCGCGAAGCCGCGGAAAACGCGGGGCTCATCTACGTTTCGGACGAGAGCAAAGGCATAACCCGCACACCCTATCGCGGGCGCTTTCGCTACCACGATACCCGAGGCCACCTGATAAAGGACGATAAGAAACTGCATCGGCTGGCAGCTCTGGCCGTTCCGCCCGCTTATACCGATGTCTGGATATGTCCCCGCCCCAACGGCCATCTGCAGGCAACCGGACGGGACGCGAAGGGCCGCAAGCAATACCGCTATCATCCGCGTTTTCGCGAAGTTCGCGACAGCACGAAATACGAGCACATGCTCGATTTCGCGCGGGCCTTGCCGGCCATCCGCAGCCGTATCGCGTCCGATCTCTCCCGGCGCGGCCTGCCCAAAGAGAAAGTTCTCGCCGCCGTGGTTCACCTGCTGGAAAGCACGATGATCCGCATCGGCAACAGCGATTACGCCAGACAGAACAAGAGCTATGGACTGACCACACTGCGCGATCGCCACGTCACGGTGAACGGCTCGGAACTGCGCTTCCGTTTCAAGGGCAAGAGCGGCAAGCAGTGGAACCTGAAACTGAAAGACAGGCGCATTGCCGCCATCGTCAAACGCAGCCAGGACCTGCCGGGCCAGCACCTGTTCCAGTACATCGGCGAAGATGGGCAGGAATGCGAAGTGACTTCGGGCGACATCAATACCTATCTGGGAGAAATATCCGGCACCCGGATCACCGCGAAGGATTTCCGCACCTGGAACGGGACCGTGCTCGCCGCAATGGCGCTGGCGGAATATGAAAAGGTGGATAGCGAGGCTGCTGCCAAGCGCAATGTCCGCAGCGCGATCGAAGCCGTCGCCGCGCGGTTGGGCAATACGCCCACGGTCTGCCGAAAGTGCTATATCCACCCCGAAATCTTCGAGAGCTACCTGAACAACGAACTGGTGCTTGAAGCCAGGAACGCCGTGGAGACGGAACTGCGCGAAGATGTCACGACGCTGCGCCCGGAAGAAGCTCTCGTTCTGGCCTTCCTGCAACGCCGCCTGGAGCGCAAGGCCCAGAGTCGGGCATGACGACGAACGAGACAAGCAGAGTTTCGAAGATGTCGATCATCGTCGCGGCGCTCTCGACGATCGTCGAATGGTACGATTTCACGCTTTACCTCTACTTCGCGACGGTGATTTCCCGCGTGTTCTTCGGCCAGGGCAACGCCGCTCTTGCCTCCACACTGGGGGGCTTTGCGGTGGCCTATCTCATGCGCCCTCTGGGCGCCGCGGTGTTCGGCCATATCGGCGATCGCTTCGGTCGTCGGCGCATGATGCTAATCTCCATGGGATTGATGAGCCTTGCCATGCTTGCCACTGCCTGCCTGCCGACCCGTGCGACGATCGGCCATACAGCGGGCATTCTGCTGGTCATTCTGCGCTGTGCGATGGGGTTCTCGGTCGGTGGCGAATATACCGGCGTGGTCGCCTACCTGCTGGAAAGCGCACCTTCCCGTCGCCGAGGCCTTGTCACGTCCCTTGCCGCAGCGGCGAGCGAAGTTGGCGGACTGCTGGCAGCGGCCGTCTGCACCATCACGGTCAGCCTCATGAGCCCGCAGACACTGACCGACTGGGGCTGGCGCATACCCTTTTTCCTGGGCGCCCTGCTTGCAGCGGGGCTTTGGATCGCTCGTTCATTCATGGAGGAAACTCCAGCGTTCCAGCAGCAGGTCGCAACCGGTCGCACGCCGAGTAACCCGTTATTCGACGCCCTGCGCCATCATCGCCGGGCGATCGCCCAGGGCTTTGCCATCTCCGCGCTGGGTTCGATCACGTATTACATCGGCATAACCTACGTCCCCACATTCCTGACCCATATCGGCAGAATGCAGGAAGTTGCCGCCTTGCGGCTCTCCACGGCAGCCGCGCTCGCCGTGATTGCGATAACGCCATTGGTCGGCATCGCCGGTGATCGGATCGGGCGCAGACCCGTGCTTCTCACGGTGTGCCTTTGCGCGATCCCGCTGCCCATCGCCCTCTTCGCCACGATGAGCAGCGGCCCTTCCGGCATGATCCCTGTCGCGGCTCTGCTTCTGGCCGTGCTCGGCGGCGCTGTCAGTGCCGTCGGTGCAGTGGCAACCGCAGAGCTTTTTCCCACTGCGAGCCGGCTCAGCGGACTGGCCATCGGCGCTACTGGCGCCACCGCGATCTTCGGCGGGATCGCACCTTACACCGCGCAACTGCTGAGTGATAAGTTAAGCGCTCCATTCGTGCCCGGCATGATGATTGCGTTCGTAGCGATCGCAGTCCTTCCCGTATTACTTGGTATGGGCGAGACTGGATTTTCGAATCGTAAGGCAGTGAAAAATCAAAGCCCCTCATCTCTTCCCGGCCGATAACGCCTCGCGACCAATCATCGCGCATCATTTAAATCGAATACATCTTCATTCGATAAAACTGAACTGATGCGGTGGATGCCTCCCTTCATCGGGCATCGTATGATGCTCAATAGCGCCATGGCGGCGCATGAAGGAGGAGCATATGGCGAATGCACACATGCTGTCGATCGACCTGGCAAAGCGTAGCTTCCAGGTCTGCGCGACTGATCGAGCAGGGTCGGTTCTATATAATCGGACAATCTCCCGGTCCAAACTGGAGGCACTGCTCAGGGAGCAGCCCCGCTGTATAGTCGCTACGGAAGCCTGCGCGACGAGCCATTTTTGGGGCCGATTTGCTGGCGCGGAAGGTCATGAGGTTCGGCTGATCCCGCCAATCTACGTGAAGCCTTTCGTGAAGAGGCAGAAGAACGATGCTGCAGACGCGGCGGCCATTGCCGAAGCTGCTGTGCGCCCGAACCTGCATTTCGTTGCGGTCAAAAGCGCGGAGCATCAAGCGAGAGCTGTGGCCTATCGTACCCATCAGTGTTTTGTGAGCCAGCGGACGCAGACTATCAATGCGCTACGAGGACACTTGGCCGAGTTCGGCCTGGTATTCCCTCAAGGAGTTCCTCATCTGAAGGAAATCCGCGCAGCCATGGACGATGATGATGTCGACGTGCCTCCCGGTATACGGGAGATCGCAAGACTCTACCTCGAGCACATCGACACCCTGTCCGCGAAGATTGACGAGCTTTCACTCAGACTACGGGAAGCAATGGCGGTCGGCGTCGAGCTTCGCCGCCTTTGCACGGTGCCGGGCGTTGGCCCGGTGACCGCTGGTGCGATCATGGCGTTTGCACCAGATCTGCGGACTTTCGCCAGCGGCAGAAACTTCGCAGCATGGCTCGGCCTCGTGCCCAAGCAGCGATCAACGGGCGGAAAATCCCGCCTCGGGTCCATGAGCAAAATGGGTCAAAGCGACATTCGCAAACTTCTCGTCGTCGGTGCGATGAGCAGGATACGATGGATCGTGCGCAAAGGCGTTCTCCCCGACAACTGGCTGGGCCGCATGATGGCTCGACGGCCCAGAATGGTGGTCGCCGTAGCACTGGCGAACAAAATGGCACGGACAATCTGGGCGATGATGACCCGCGAGGAAGACTACCGTTTGGCGTGATGGTGTAACTGCCATAGCGCTCGGGGCCTCGGCCCCGACAAGGAGATCGACTGATACTATGCGGCAAGGACTTCAATGTTCACGATACGGCTAACCAGTCCCGGGGCGAGAGCAAACCAAGCTCGCTGAACCGATGTGGCCCGGATCGTTCGAACTGCATAACGGCCCGTGGCGTCAGCAAGCCACACCAGAGGCCTGACACACGACCGATGAAGCGCTCTGCCGAGCAAACTCAGAAAATCACCTTGCAATCTGGGAGGCATCCACACACGACCCTGCTCGATCAGTCGCGCAGACCTGGAAGCTACGCTTTGCCAGGTCGATCGACAGCATGTGTGCATTCGCCATATGCTCCTCCTTCATGCGCCGCCATGGCGCTATTGAGCATCATACGATGCCCGATGAAGGGAGGCATCCACCGCATCAGTTCACACCGTATCTACAAAACCGGGCCGCAAATGGTCAATGGAACAGGTCCGGCGGTAACTCGAGGACAGCTTTCCGCACGAACATCCAGTCTAGAGGATACTCATGGTTCGCCCTCGTTTAAGCATGGGGATCGGCGCCGGCCCTTCCGACGTGCCCCCATTTCCTACTTACTCCGAGGCTGAGGCCAGCCTCACCGCACGCACGTAAGGTCTGGGGGCTACTCGGGTCATCCAGAAGCGCGACACCCGCGACGCCTGAAATTTGAGCGCGCAATATCAAAAAGGACCTGGAGCAGTTTCTGCTCCAGGTCAACACAGGCCTCTAGGGCCCTTCGGGTCGCCTAATAATACTGAAGGCTTGCAGTGCTCTGCGCTATAACATTTCTATACTTCAACGATTAATTCTGTCTTGGTGGTCGCACACAAGTGTCTGCCCACGTCGCGCTGAAACGCGGTTATCAGACGGTTACGATTGACCAGAACCACCCAGTATGTCCCGCAACCATGCAAAAAGCTGATCATGTTGACGATATAGCTCGGAGATGACTTCGCTCGTTGCACAATCTGGGTGATCCAGCGGGACCCGCGATGCCCGCTCTAGCGCCTGTACATCATCGACGTCGATCATCCCTTTTTTGGCAAGTCTTACCAGCAACACGGAAAGCCCATTAAACGTCGATAAATTCGCCGCGACCAGACTTTGTATCGTGTCCTGATTGGCCTGTGAATCAAGAGCCATGACACCTCCGAAAATACGATCCAGCGAATATCATATTGCCTGTGCACAAAGATGCCAGAGTGATTTATACAAGTTTTCAACATAGTATTTAACATATGTTTATTTCTTAAAGGCAGCCATATAGATGATACATCCCCATTCATACGGATCGCTCGGCAGCAATGGGATTAAGTAACATTGTCCGAACGCATCCGTTTCTTTATGTCCTGGAGCTCCAGCGCGACACAGGAAACAGACCAACCAGTCGGGCAAGCATGGCCGAGACATACCTGCTCAGACCGCGTCGGCGACATACATGGTTCGAGATGTTCAGACTCATTCCGCTCAGGCTGCCACAGTGCGCTTGTGTTCACGCCACGTTAGCCGCGATAATCTCGGCGTTCGAGGGATACCGCTCGATGGCCAGCATATCCTCGTTCCAAATCACAAAACCAGCGTCCGCAAAAGCGGCGAGCCAGCCTTCCATCGGCCACACGCCCCATTTCTTGTGAAAGATGTGCGCGTTACGCACGATATCCTCAAAATGCTGCAAGGGAGGATCGGAGCTGGCATGGTGCTGATGAAATGCACCTGCCCCCCCCATAAACAAGAGCGGCAATCCATCGTTTTTGGCCCTGAAACCAAAGTCGGTGTCTTCAGCACCATAACCGGAGAAGCTCTCATCAAATCCGCCAAGGTTTCTAAATCGCTCGCGTCGTATTCCGAAGACTAGCGACCAGAACAAGCCCGGATTGTCGATCTGTTGCAATCCATTCGATGGGAAACTGCGGGCAGGATGACCGTGGGCATGGGCCAGAAGCGCCGTTTCATCCCACTGGGAGCGAGCATCGTTGGGTCCTAGATAGCGGACTTGGGCACATACCAGGGCATCGTGATCAACAAGCACTTTTGCGATGGCCAAAACCAGACCGCGCATCGGAATACAATCGACGTCAAGAAATAGCAGCTGATCACCTGCAGCGACCGAAGCAGCCTTATTGCGCGCTTCTGCCAAGGGCAGTCCTTTGCTGGCCAAGCGAACGGTTCTGCAGGAAAAAGGCAGGTCGTCCACCTGGACGGGAGACTCGCTTGCCATATCAACGATAATCAGTTCATCGGGAAAAGCCTCACTGCGGCGCAAACCTTCAATCAACTGCGCAAGGTGCCCTGACCGGTTGCGGACGATCGTCAACACGCTGATGCTCATTTCAGTTTTCGCCAAAGGTCCAGCCGATAGTCAGCGCCGTGCTCCGCTATGCATACGGATATCGTTTCACCCAAATGTGCCTTGAGCTTGTCCACGGCGCCGTCGCCGCTCTGCGGATAATCTGTCTTGCCGGTCCAATGAACCAGCAGCACATCGCCCCCGGCGATCAGGTGGCGTTCAAGCCATTCCGCCGCTTCGCCAAGATCGCGGTCATTCCAATAGTAGGCGACCTCCGACAAGACAACGAGGTCAAATTTGCCGTGGGGCGCCTGCGCCGGAAAACGCATGTTGGCAAAACCGACGTGGCCCAGATCTGCGCATCTCTCCCGCGCCGCCCGCAGCGCCGTGCCACTCACATCTATCGCGAAAAGAGAGGTCGCCTGCGGCGCGAGCCGTGATGTCAAAACGCCCTTTGCACAGCCGATTTCGAAGACATGGTCATATGTTCTTGCCCCCAGAACCTCGACGGAGCGCGCGAACTTGCGCTGCTCATAGGGGCTGGTTTCCAGATTCCAGGGATCGAGCGTTCCTCGAAACATATTCTCGAAGTATTCAGAAGGCAGGCTTGTCTCAGGGCGGGTCATCGATGCCTCCATACATAGAGAGTGTCGCGTGCCGGCATGCGCTGTTTTTCGGCAGGAAGCCGAAAGCCTTGGCCATATGAAGCCGTCAATTGGCTACGATGCGAGCGCAGCGCTGCTCTGCGCTTTCCAGGCGGCATCGCTTCGGTGCGAATGACTCGAATGAGCCTTCCAGTAGGACGGCTGGACCAGACGCAGAATTCCGCCACGATGACTTGTCGTTTTGCAGAACGGCCGGCTGCATAGGCGAGCTGTGCTGCCGCCGCGTGATCGCAGTGCGGCTCGTGAAGTGCTGTGACGGCGATCGCATCGACGCGCAGCTGACGGCAGAGCGCAGCCAGCGCGCAAACGCTTCGATGAAATTCCATGCTTCCCAGCTTGGCTGGCCTAGCGTCCTGCCAATCCAGATGAACAGGGACGTGCTTGCGGCTCCCTGTCAGTCGGAACAAGGCCAAGGCAGCTTCGCGACGGCGGACCGCTATAAACCTGCCAGCGCATCCATCGGAACAAGGGTGCGAGCCAGAACCATCAGTCAGATATACCAAGGCCGCGAATCGATCTTGCGCGGCGGCCTGGGCAATAAGGGCGCCGGCGCCGAGAGTCTCATCATCCGGGTGCGGTGCCAGGACCAACCATCGCCGGTTGCCCCAAGGGCGGCCCCCAAGCGTGCCGGTTACCACAAGCTGTCCTCGCAGCCCCATGCATCGTGATCAAGCCAGACCAAAGCCGCCTGATCGCGAGCATAGTCTGGCCCCGCTTGTCGCAGGTAGAGCGACAGATCGCGAGTGATCTTGTCAATGCGCTGACCGTCCATTGCGCTGCAGGTGCCAACGATGCGCGCGGAAAGCTCCATAACGTCGAGCCCGGCCCGCTCGACGACACCGCGCGTTAGCCGGGCAAATGCTGGCCCGTCGGCATCTTCGGCGGCGGCACGGGCCGCACATTCGCGCACCCAAAGATAAGCCGTCCGAGTTGCCACAACACACTCTGCGAATTTGGCGCGCTGGAGCGGGTCAGTGCGTGCCTTATCGGACATGGCCTTACGCGTTTCTGTCAACAAGGCCTCGATACCGCCCAACTGGACAGCGGCGAAACGCCAAGCTCCAGTCGTGAATCTGGGATCGTGGTCGTAATCGCCTGGCAAGCCAAGGAGATCGTGGTCCGTGATCGGCATTCCTGTCAGATCATACCTGCCGCTATTGCTCGCGCGCATCCCTCGAACCCGCCAATCTGAAAGATCAGCACGTGCAGCCTCGTCGCCGGCGACGATGACGAGTTGCCGACTTCCCTGCGCCGGCCTCGCCGTGATAATAGCGTGCGAAAGCCCCCCCGCTCCGCTCGCAAATGTTTTGGAACCATCAAGCAGCCTGCGGCCATCAGTGCCAACGACAATCCTGACGCCGGGGGCGGGCTCCGTCGCCCACACGCCATAAAAGGCCCCAGCAGCAAGCCGACCGGAAAGATGCGCAATCTGCTCGGGCAATCCGTACCATTCGAACAGCGCCAGCGCGTTGACGTGACCTTCAAACAGACGGCCCACGCTCAAATCCGCGCGGCCGACTATTCGCAAGACATCCATTAAAGAGCGATAGCGGTGCGCTGTATCGCCGAAAGCGGTACCGCCAGCATCGACACAAGCAAAGTCCCGGTGGAGCCCGGCTCTGGCCAAGGTGCGCATACTCTCCGACGGAAAGACGGGCGCGGCATCATATCGCGCGCCCAGAACTTCGAGTTGTCCCGCTATCGCGCCGGCTCGGGCCACCGGGGTATCCGTCTTGCTCTTAAGGATAGATGACAGGTTCACGCCGCGACCTCCGCACGCTTGATCGAGATATCTGCATGCTGCCCAAGCCATGCGGCGACTTTTTGCGCCGCTTGTGGGTCATAAAGCGCACGCCGGGGCGCTGCCGGCATATCGAGCACATCCTCAAAGAGTCGCGGCCAGAACCGTCCTGCCGGCCATTCGGGAAGAACGAGCGCAGCTCCCCACGATTTCAGGCCCCTGCCTGTTGCAGCTTGTTCCTGAAAGGGACGATCTTCCGGCAAGCAGATAAAGGGCTTGTCTGCGGCCATGACTGCTCCGACCACGCCATTTCCGGCGCCCCCGACAATGATCCTTGCCCGAGCTATTTCGATCTCTGGGCGGACGACCCATCCGGCAAACTCCAGATTTGCGGGGCAGTCGATCGGCGCTACGGCGGGACCAATGACACGCCATTGCCAATGTGGACATGCGCGTGCGGCCTCGGCAATCAGCGTTCCATCGCCCGGGCGACCGCCTTGGCCGAAAACAACGAGGATGCGGTCAAATACCGTTTCCTCACAAGCCGGCAAACTGGCGATCCCGGGCACGTAGAACGTCTTTTCGCGGACCCAATCCGGCGTGCCGTCGGTTTCCAATGCGGCGTGAAAGGGAGCCAGGATTGCCGAGGCGCCCCTGAAAGCCTCAAGGTGAGCCGGATCGCTTCGCTCGCCACCGAGCCGCACATAGACTGTCGGCACAGACGCTAGCCGAGCTAACATCGCGACCTCTGCCGAAACATCGACGACCATCAAGCTGGGCTTCGCCTGCGCAATCCAGTTTACGATCCTGGCAGCCCGCGCACGAACACCGTCATGATCGAGCGGGGCATAGTGCAGCGCATTGGGGCGGCACGTGGCCGCATCGTTTCCATCGAACCGGCCTGACAAAGGCCGATCGTCGGGCAGATCGATGCCGCTGTCGTCCATGCCGGTGCCTAAAAGGACCACAGGTCTGTCCGCTACCGAGCGTATTGCCTCGGCACGCTGGCGATGCCCGGCACCATGGTGGTGAACGTAGTAGCCGATCGGTCGTTCAATCACGACAGCACATCCAGAACCAAATCGCGAGGCATCGGCGGCAATAGCGGTTCTTCGCGTACGATCCTTTTGTGGCCTTCCGGTCGCGAGCGAAGACGCTTTCGCCACTTCGCCCTTTCCTGCCAATGCTCGAAACCGGGGGCGCACGGCATACTGCCCGACGCTGCCAGATCGAACAGATCCTGCATGTCCTGCGCCATGCCCCCTTCAGCCCGCCCCTCGCGACGCGGCGATACCCAGGTGAAAACATCGGCCGGATGAGCCAGGCGCCCGCCATGGGCAATTGCCGCCATAACCAGCGCATGATCTTCGCCAGTGCGCAGGAGCGGCACCCCCCCACAGCGAGTATAAAGGCATGCGCGCAGAGCTAAAGACGCCCCCGTATGATCACCATGCCGAGGTGCCGGGTTCCATGGCAACGGATCCAGGCTATCCTCGATAGCCCTGACCGCTTCCCAATAGGCTTCCCATGCCTGCCGTAAGGCAAGAACGTTCTTCGGAAGTTCCTCGGCTGTATCAATCGCAATGCGCCCACCTACCAGATCAGCGCCGCGCGCAAATGCACGCACCATATTATCCAGCCAATGGGGCGGCGGGAACGTGTCTGCATCAGTACTTACGAGGATGCCCTGATCGTGGGATGGCAAAAGTGTCAGGCCGGCATCCATAGCAAGACGGCGAGCAGAGCCGGCATGGGCAAGCTCGGCCGCAAACGTCGCCTCCTCGACATGAATGTAGAGACGACCGCAATAGTCCGATCGGGCCTGGGCAAGGACCTGATGGCTGTCGTCCGTCGTGTTGTTAAGTGCGACAATCACCTTGATCGGACCAGGTCTCGATTGTGCAGCAAGCCCACGAAAAAGCACTGGCAAGCGCGCAGCCTCGTTACGGGCAGGAACGCACACGCACAAATCCAGGCCTTTTTCCAAAAGCGGTGCCATTTTTTCCTTACGCATGGAGCAAGGGCACCGCATTTGCAGCTTCTGCACCGCCATGATTGGCGGCAATCCGCCGATGATAGAGAGCCTCATAGCTATCGATCATTCGGCGGGCATCGCACGTCTGTTCTGCTCGCCTGCGGCAATCCTCACGGCTTAACGTGACAGCAATTCGCACAGCCTGTGCGAGCGAGACCACATCGTTGGGTGTCGCAAGCGCGCCACAGCTTTCATCAAGAATTTCCGGGATTGCGCCCCGCCCAAAGGCCGCGACCGGAACCCCGCAGGCCAATGCTTCAGCGACAACCAGACCATAGGGTTCATCCCACATCGGCGTGCACAAAAAGGCCCGTGCCCCTCCTACGAACCTGGCAAGGGCACTATGGTCAAGATGGCCCACATGAAACACCTCGTGGCCAAGATGCGGTTTGATCAAGTCGTTGAAATATTCCTGATCAAGAATCGGACCCGCGATGCGTAACGGCAAGCCGATCAATTTTGCAGCCTCTATGGCGAAGTGCAGCCCCTTTTCGGGGACAATTCGTCCATACCAGACAAGATAGGGCGACGGCTGCGGTGCTGCGCTGAAGGCAAACTTCTGAAGGTCTATGCCATTGAGAATGACCTGGTCTGTTCTCGCAACGTGATCCCATAGTCCGGCAACGGAACGTGAAACGGCTGCGAAGCTGTGATTGGGAGCATCACACAGTCGCGCACCGCTTTCCAGCCAGCAGAATGGTGGCGTATGGAGGGTCGTGACCATCGGCATCGGAAGGGTATCGGCCATCGATACGGGCAGGTAATGCAGCGAATTGTTGTGAATCACGTCGAAGGAACGCTGCCGCAACGCCTTCATCAGCGCCAGATAAGCATGATGCTCCTTAAAGAACCCGACATCATGGGCCTCTGCCGACCCAACTTCCGCCAGAGCCGTCGCATCGCATATCGCTTCCAGACCCACGGAGAGGTCTGATCGCTCCGAAGCAAAGACTGTCACGTAATGTCCGCGGCCCCGCAGTTCACGTGCCAGAAGATGGGTATGCGTTTCCAGCCCACCCGCAAAAGGCTCGGCAATGGGATACTTGAGATGCGAGATGATGCCGATCCGAAGCGGCCGCGCGCTATGAGCAGGAACAGGGAGCGGCATGACGCCATCTCCGAAATAGGAGGGGCCAGGCATGGTGGAATCAGGCTGCAGGCTTTGCATCCAGATCTACCTCCAATTCGCGAGGCCAATGGCGCAAAGCACGGCAGGTTGCCACGAAGACCGCAGCATCTTTTGCGGCGCCCAGCAGTAAGCATCCCTCATCGAGATCGTCGGCGATTCCGGCCTTGACGAAAAGGGGCTGCGCCTCGCCGGAAAATCCTATGAACTTGCAATGCGCAAACGCATCGGTAACGAAATCCTTCGCCGCTGCATCATTTACGAGCAGCGCAACGCCGTCTTCGGACACGATGATCGCTACCGCATCGAACAGCACAGAAGGGCCGCCGTCGATCTTCTGTTTGGCCGCGACGGTCTTGCCATTTGATAGCGTGACGCCTGCAACCTTGGGGGCAATCACCTCGTAAACGCCCCCCTCCTTCTCGACTGCCTTTACCAGAGCGGCGAACAGCTTGGCATCGGCTCCATCGGTGAGAAGAATGCCCAGCTTGCGTCCCTTAAAGCTTCCGGGACCGTTCTTGAGGATGCTCAGCTTGTCCGAGGGCGGCAGATTGGTAATTGGGGCACGGGCGGCAGGTGCCGCGTTAGGCAAAGGCATGCCCAAGCCGTCGGCAACGGTTGCTGCCAAATCGGCATCGATATTGAGCAGGTGCGAGACCGTCCGAGAACGAATGTCGGGGCGCTCGACTTTGGAAAGCTCGAAGACCAAAGCATCGCCGATATGCTTTTGCTCGATCGGGGTCTGCGACACGAAGAATTGGCGGGCCTGACTGTAGTGATCGGCAAAAGTTTCAGAGCGAGTCCGCTGCTTGGGGCCATCCGCTACCTCGGCAAAGCTCGCGAACCCGCGCGCCGGATCTTCCCTGGGCCCACCATGGGTCGGCCCCCAGCTGTTAGGCTCATAATTTGCCCGCCCCTTGGGGTTCTGCGTCGCCATATGCCCATCCTGCTGGAAGTGATGCATGGGGCATTTGGGCGCATTGATAGGGATATGGGTGAAGTTCGGACTACCCAGGCGCTTGATCTGGGTATCGAGATAGGAAAAATTGCGCCCCTGAAGCAGAGGGTCATTCGAGAAGTCGATGCCCGGCGGCACGTTTTGGGTGCAGAAGGCAACCTGCTCTGTCTCTGCAAAAAAATTGTCGACGACACGGTCGAGAACCAGACGGCCAACGATCCGGACCGGCACCAGTTCCTCAGGAATAAGCTTGGTGGCGTCGAGCACATCGAAGTCGAAGCTGTCAGCAAAAACATCATCGAACAGTTGGACGCCCAGCTCCCATTCGGGAAATTCGCCGGAATTGATCGCATCCCAAAGGTCGCGGCGGTGGAAGTCGGGATCGGCGCCATTAATCTTTACCGCCTCGTTCCAGAGCACCGATTGGAGGCCCTGCTTGGGCTTCCAATGGAATTTGACGAACGTCGATTTACCTTCGGCGTCAATCAGACGGAATGTGTGAACGCCAAAACCTTCCATCGTACGGAACGATCGCGGAATAGCGCGGTCCGACATCGCCCACATGATCATGTGGAAACTTTCCGGTGTCAGGCTGATGAAGTCCCAGAAATTGTCATGCGCGGTCTGGGCTTGCGGGAAGGCCCGATCCGGCTCCGGTTTGGCGGCATGGATCAGATCGGGAAACTTCATCGCATCCTGGATGAAGAAGACAGGGATATTGTTCCCGACGAGGTCCCAGTTCCCTTGCTGGGTATAGAGCTTGACCGCAAAACCCCGCACATCTCGTGCAAGGTCCACAGATCCCTGGGAACCTGCGACCGTCGAGAAGCGGACGAAGGCAGGCGTCTTTTCGCCAACTCGCTGAAAGATGTCGGCACGGCTGACGTCCGCCAGGCTGTCGGTCAGTTCGAAAAAACCGTGAGCCGCATAACCTCGCGCATGGACCACGCGCTCAGGGATCCGCTCGTGATCGAAATGGAACATTTTCTCGCGAAACTGGAAGTCTTCCAACAAAGTCGGTCCGCGCGCCCCTTGCCTGAGACTGTTCTGATCGTCGGATATCGGGATACCCTGTTGGGTGGTCATGGTGGCAACATCGCCAGAAGCGCCTTGTCGTGTCTCACCCCCTGAACCTTGCTGCTCGGTGTAGGAGAAAGCCACATCGGCATCGGCCGGGATGACGCCCGCCTTTCTAGCGGACTCCCCGCCAATCTCGACCCTCGCCAGGTCCGCAGCCGTAACATCGGCAGCGTTGCGAGGAACAGATTTCGATTTCGGGGGCTTAGCCATGATCATTCCTATCGACTGGTCTGCCGATCGAACCCCTAATGTCAGCTGCGGTTGCGCAAAGAACGGCTAAATTAACTTGCGTTAAAACGAATTATCACCGGGACTTTGCAACGGAATCTGAAATCCATCCGTTGAAGATCTCGCATTGCAAGACGTTTTTGAAAAAAACTCTGAAAAGGCATCAATGTTTACGGATCGCTTCCTGAGATATAAACGCGGCATGAAGCTCGAAGCGCACGAGCGCTTGCGGCTTGAAGCTGCAATTTCTGAAGTGCGAACACTTGATGCTCGCGAAATCGTAGCACGCCCGCGAACGCTCCTCCGCAAAAGCACGCTGTTGATAGACGGTTTTTTGTCACGATATATCGACGACAGAAACGGCTTGCGTCAGCTTGTCGCCATTCATGTGCCAGGCGACTTCGTCGATCTGCACGCCTATCCTCTGTTGACGCTCGACCATGAGGTGGCAACCATGACGGCGGCAACGGTTGCAATCGTGCGTCACGATGCGTTGGATGCAATCATTGCCGAACAGCCGCAGATGAGCCGGAAGCTCTGGTTTTCCACGCTCATTGACGCGGCGATCCACCGGGCTTGGCTGTTCCGCCTCGGGCGTCTCGACGCCATCGGTCGCATTTCCCATTTTCTATGCGAAACCAACGCGCGGTTGTTCTCTGCCGGGTTAAGCGATGGTCGGCGCTTTGTATTACCTTTGACCCAAATGGATATCGCGGAAATCTGCGGCCTGACAAACGTCCATGTCAATCGTGTCATGCGCCAGCTGCGCGAGGAAAAGGTTTGTGTATTTCGCTCCTCCCTCGTGGAAATTCTCGACATTGAGCGACTTGTAACGCTGGGGCAGTTCGATCCCAATTACCTCTACCTCGAAGATTCCGACCCCGTTCTGCCCCCTCATTCAGAGCATCGATTATGACAGCAGCTTCCAATCCACCGCGTCCTTGCGACGAGCCCGGCGTGGCCAGCGCAGAAGAGGGCGTTGTAATTCTCGATGGCCCCAACGAGTTGGCGGTGACGATGACCCCCCATGCCGCTGCGAATACGGGGCACAGCCTGATCATGGCGGCAGAGTTGGCCGAGCGGCAAATCCGAGACCGCACTTCATATTTGAAAAATAGGAACACAGCTGCTCATAGGGAAGATTAATATGCGCTTTACCTGCTACAACGTCAGGAAGCAATCTGCGTTCATAAACCTATATTAAATTAACACCTCTATAATATCGGGGTCGCTGCATATTTTTATCCGCGCCAGACTACGAAGCCGTTAGCGTTACGGCGTATGGCATGGCTTTTTGCAATTCCTGTTGGAACTATATCCAGCATGCGTTCGTAATCAGACTGTAGCGCTTTGCTGACGGCAAATGTTTCGATCCGCACTTTTGCCCTCATCCTCCCACTTACAGGAGCCCGTCATGACCGATCGCCTGACGATGCAGGACCCCCGCGCCCAATATCCCGCTCCCCCATTTGCCAAACAGCCGCAGCCCGCCCCTGGCATCGCTGGCAGTATGACTCCCAGGCCCGATCACGGCGAAGAGAGCTATCTTGGTGCAGGCAAGCTCCAAGGCCGAAAGGCGCTCATTACCGGAGGCGATTCCGGAATCGGGCGAGCGGCGGCCATCGCTTACGCCCGCGAAGGTGCAGATGTTGCGATTTCCTACCTGCCCAGCGAAGAGCAGGATGCCAAGGAGGTCATCGCTCTCGTCGAGGCCGAGGGCCGTAAGGCCGTTGCATTGCCAGGCGATGTGACAGACGAGGTCTGGAGCAAGCAGATGGTCGAGAGCGCAGTACAGGGCCTCGGAGGATTGGACATTCTCGTTATCAATGCAGGACACCAGCAATTCCGGGAAGATATCGTGGCGGTCAGTTCGCAGGATTTCGACACCACCCTCAAGACAAATCTCTATGCGCTTCACTGGATCGCGCAGGCTGCCATTCCGCACTTGCCTGCCGGGGCATCCGTTATCACCACAGCTTCTGTGCAGGCTTACGAGCCGTCAGATATCCTGCTCGATTACGCCACAACCAAGGCCGGGATCGTTGCCTACACGAAAGCTCTTGCCAAGCAACTGATAAAAAAGGGCATTCGTGCTAACGTCGTAGCACCGGGGCCGTTCTGGACAGTGCTGCAGACAACCGGTGGCCAGCCTCAGGAAAAGGTATCGAAGTTCGGCGAACAAAGTCGCTTCGGTCGCCCCGGTCAACCGGTGGAAATCGCACCTGTCTACGTGCTGCTCGCCTCCCAGGAAGGCAGCTACATTACGGGCGAAGTCTACGGCGTGACGGGCGGTGCCGGCATCGCCTGATTTATGTCGCCGATCCGACCTTTTGCAGAACCGTCGTGTGGTATGACCGCTAAGCTTGACTTATAGAAAGAGGAGCCCGTTATGGATCTGGGTATTTCCGGTCGCATTGCGCTTATCAGCGGCGCAGATTCAGGCATGGGCAAAGAAACGGCGAAATTTCTCCTGCAGGCAGGCGTTCGTGTAGCCATCACCGATCAGGTCAACGGCACACTCGAGCAAAGCCTGACGCAATTGCAGCCGTATGGCAATGTGATCGCGATCGCGGGCGATGTAACGCGCCCGGCGTCTGTCGCTGAAATCTGGCAACGTGTTCGCGAACGTTTGGGACCGCCCGATATTTACGTCAACGCCGCCGGCATTACCGGAGCGACCGGAGACTTTCTCGATATCGACGATCAAGGGTGGCACGAGACCCTGGACATCAATTTCATGGGGGCTGTTCGCATGTGCCGCGAGGCCATTCCGGCTATGCGTCGCCAGAAATGGGGCCGTATCATCCTTTTCGCCTCGGAGGACGCAGTTCAGCCCTATACTGACGAAATGCCATATTGCGCTTCGAAAGCAGCTGTCCTCAATCTCGCAAAAGGTCTGTCCAAAGCCTACGGTCCTGACAATGTTCTTATCAATACCGTGGCGCCTGCGTTCATCGCCACGCCGATGACAGATGTCATGATGGAAAAGCGGGCCGCAGAAAAGGGGACCACCTTCGATGAGGCCGTCGAAAGTTTCCTCGTGCAAGAACGGCCTGGGATGACGCTCAGGCGCCGGGGGCGCGCGGAAGAGGTCGCCGCAGCAGTCGCGTTCCTGTGTTCGGAGCGCGCAAGCTTCATCAACGGTGCCAACCTGCGGGTCGACTCAGGATCTGTATCGACTTTGGCGGGATAAATTCGCGCAAGCTCGGCGATGAAATTTTACCTTGCTCATCGAAATCTGATTTTTCACATCTGACGTCCCGTTTTATCTCTCCCGGACAGTCGGACAGAAGCAAAAGACTGTACGAACCAAGATCGCCTGCTATCCACAAACCTCTGGCCGGAGCCGTCGGAAGAGATCGAAACGTCCGAATAACGCCACGTAGGCGCCCTTCGACTGACCCCAACACGACGAGCCGAGTGAACTATCACAGATGTTTGTGGTTAAGTTTGAAGGCGACGCTCGATACGGAGTATTCTTGATGGCTTTCATCGAAACGAAAGATGGCACCAACCTTCACGTGAAGGATATGGGGCAAGGCAAACCGGTGGTGCTGATCCACGGCTGGCCCTTGACCGGCGATATGTTCGAGTACCAGACTGTGGCCCTCCTCGAATCTGGATATCGCGTTATCACCTACGATCGTCGCGGGTTCGGCCAGTCCGGGCACGGCGCCTCGGGATATGATTACGATACGTTCGCTGACGATCTTGGAGCAATTCTTGATGGACTCAATCTCGACGGCGCATCATTGGTCGGCTTCTCGATGGGCGGCGGCGAGATAGCACGGTATCTCAGCCGTCATGGTGCCGCTCGGGTGCAAAAAGTTGTTCTGGTCAGCAGTGTAGTCCCCTATTTGCTCAACACCTCCGATAATCCCGACGGGGTGGATGAGAGCGTATTTGAAACCATGAAAGCCCAGATCCGAGAGGACCGGTTTGCTTTCCTGCAGGATTTCGCCAAGCAATTTTATGGAGTTGGTTTCATTTCCAGCCCGGTCAGTCAGGGCCTCCTCGACTGGAGCTTTTTGCTCGGTACAATGGCAAGTCCGAAAGCGACAGTCGATTGCATCGACGCTTTTGCGAAGACCGACTTTCGTCCAGATCTGGCCTCTTTCACCGTCCCTACGCTGATCATCCACGGCACGGCCGACAAGACGGTTCCGATCGCCCCTTCCGGAAGAGCTGCTGCCGCCGGAATTCCAGGTGCCGAATTTATCGAATATGACGGTGAACCTCACGGTCTGTTCGCGACAGCCCCAACAAGACTGAACGATGACCTCATCAGTTTCATCGGATGACGGCTCATCGCGCCCATGCGCCGCCTGCCCGTAGAGGCGGGCGAGCACAAAGGACGAAGTATCGAAAGCGCTAAGTAGAAGTTACAATATCTGACAGCTCCCTTTGGCTCGTCATGCGTAGATTTGGCGAAATTCTGACAATAAAAGGAGATAGAATGTCGCTTGAAAATCGCACCATAGCTCTTCTAATCGCGCCGCGTGGCACAGAAGAGGTGGAGTTCGTCGAGCCTCGCCGCGCTTTACAGCACGCAGGGGCGAAAGTTACTATTATCGGCTTTGAGAAGGGCGAAGTTCAAACCAGCGTCAACGATCTGGATCCCGGCGGCACGTATCGCGTGGAGGAAGGGTTTTCCGATGCTTGCATCGACCATTTCGATGCGCTTGTTATCCCGGGCGGAAGCGTTGGTGCCGACAACCTTCGTGGCAACACTGAAGCGGTGAAATTCGTTCGCGCCTTTTTTGAGGCGAACCCGTTGGCGCAATCTGCCATGCACCGTGGTTACTGGTGGAAGCCGATGTGCTGAAAGGCCGTACGCTGACTTCGTTTCCAACGGTCAGGACCGACATCGAGAACGCCGGTGGCCACTGGGTCGATGAGCAGGTCGTTGTGGACCAAGGTCTGGTCACAAGTCGCAAGCCAGACGACCTTCCCGCCTTTTGCGCGAAACTGATCGAGACGTTTGCGCAAGGCCATTATCCGGAACAGCCCCCAAGCCCATGACCGAAGGACCGCGATTTGCGCGCTGACTTCATGACTCTGTGCCAACCCAACGCGCCGGAAGCGGCCAAAGCAGAACTTTTCTGGGTCTCCGTGGCGGGAGGTGGCACACGGCGCCCGCCTCGGATAAGCGGTGAACGCGATCCGTACACCAGTCGCCGGGGCGCGGCTCGTCGTACGGGGCCAGGTTTACGGACCCGAAATTTCATTTGAAGGTTATATGCGCTGAGATGCGAGCATGAGCGGTGATTATTTCCATCTCAAGCCGGAACGTCGCGCAGTGCCCTTCCCTTGTGCGACAGGCCTGCACAAACCACACCCGTAAGTTCCCAATCGTGTCATTTCATCAGGAAGCCGATGGAACAGCGTTTTATTCTCAATGCTAAACTCCGATCGGTGCGCGCGGGCGAGCAAGCCAGGTTGGCTCACCCTGGCATTTGAATTTGCAACGATAGCATTGTGGATGCCGTAAAGCAGTCGAAGCTCGGCAAGATGACAGACCAGGGCACGCAGATACACTGTATCAAGCAAAAATAACGAACGGCGCATGGCCTGCATATCACCCAACCGGGTCAATGGTCGGGCGCAAGAAAGGGATAATCGGAGTATCCCTTGACCCCGCCGCCATAGAACGTTGCCTGATCAGGTTTTGTCAACTCAGCTTCGACACGCAGGCGCTCCGGCAAATCGGGGTTGGCAATAAAAGCCCGGCCAAAGCTTATCGCATCCGCATCCCCTGCCATGATCGCGGCAGCGGCGCGGTCCGCATCGTAATTGCCATTGGCAATATAAACCCCGTCATAATGCGCGCGTAAGCGCTTCAGCAACGCGCGCTCATGCTCTCCTGTATCCTGTCCTGTAAACTGTTCGATCACGTGGAGATACGCGAGATTGCGCTTGCCAAGCATATGATAGGCAAGGGAAAAGGTGGCTTCCGGATTGCTGTCACTCATGTCGTTCGCCTGCCCAAGGGGCGAAAGGCGAACTCCCACCCGATCGGCGGGAAATACGGACAGAACCCGGTCCAGCGTTTCGCGCAGCAGCCGCTGACGATTATCGATTGAGCCACCATAATCATCGTCACGGTGGTTGGTACCATCTTGAAGAAACTGGTCGAGCAGATACCCATTTGCTGAATGGACCTCCACGCCGTCGAAGCCAGCTTCCATGGCAAATCGGGCGGCACGCTCGTAATCGTCAAGCGTCGCGGCAATTCCATCGGCATCTAGAGCCTCAGGCTGCGAGGTATCGGTGGGCCCCTCGGCGGTGAAGGTCTGTGCCTTGGCGCGGATGGCGCTGGCGGCAACGGGGGACCTTCCTTCCGGCAAAAGAGACGTGTGGCTGATCCGCCCGACGTGCCAGAGCTGGCAGAAAATTCGCCCCCCGGCCGCGTGGACGGCCTCAATGACAGGCTTCCAACCTTCCACATGCGCCTTGCTGTGGATACCGGGCGTATCGATGTAACCCTTGCCCATCGCAGATATCTGCGTGGCTTCAGAAATGATGAGCCCCGCCGACGCCCGCTGTCGATAGTAGGCGATGGCGAAATTTGCAGGCGTTCCATCCGCATGGGCACGGTTTCGGGTCAACGGTGCCATGAGCACGCGGTTTGGCACTTCAAGGGCACCGATCCGGAGCGGAGCAAAGAGATCTGAATGGCTGTTCATAACAACGTAATCCTCGAATTGATTTGCTGGAGCCACTCCAAGCTTGCGCTTTTGCCACCGGAGCCGGCCTGAACGGCATAAGCGCCGCTCATTTCCGGAAAAATGCCGGAACACACGGTCTAAATCGTCTTTTCGCTCCATCGCGATCATCGCCAGCGCGTTTCCATCGACACGACCGCGCCATGTTCCCAGAGTTCCGATGCCACACTCAATCTACGCCAATGCCAGCCGGCATACCTTTGCAGGGGGGGGGCCTGGCCGCATGAAGGTCATATCAGCGCCTTTCGCATTCAAGGGCAGCGACTTGGCCTCACCATGTGCGACCTTCAGATCGAACCAGAGAACTCGGAGGCAAGAAGTCTATTGCGCAACAGTCTCCCATCTGATGGGCATGATAGCGAGCGTCAGATCAATCGGCAGGCGCGTGCTGCGTACTTCCCGGATCGGCCCCTGGTCTTTTGGTGGTGTCTGCGCCGGCCCACATCACACCAACCGCCAACACCACCACCAGAGCCACGGCTCCCGTCAGAATAATATTAAGCTTTTTTCCGCCACGGTTCTCATTTGAACGCTGGTGACTTTGATCGGGCTCAGGCGCCATCATTCGTCCTTTCTTCATGCTTCCTGCAACCAACACAGTCATGCGCGTATCGTTGCAGATGCCTTCGTCGTGTCAGCATCCTGGCATCGTACGATCCGCACAGGTCATCGACCGGGCCAGTTGCACCAAAACAACGCGATTCAACCCCATCGCGGACGGACCGCATTCCACTGAAAGCCGATCCTATCCTGAGTACGCTAAACGGTAAGCCTGTGCCAAAACGACAGAGCCTGGGACTTTTCGCTAAGGTGCGTGCCGTCGCGTTTTCCATGGTGCCAAAACATTGCTCGAGCCATTCTGCAATGCAGGCCAAGGAAAGGCGCCGAGTACGACCGCGAAATCCAGCGCGGGTACACGGCACCGCCGGTGTGCACTAAAGGCCTTGAAAAACCGCGGATGGTGCAAAACCTGCGATGGGCGAATTGCGGACATGGGATACATCAATGCAGACCTCAATCATGGGTAGATTATCGAGAGGTAACTGCTCTTGTCTGCCAACATGTGCGGCGGCAAAAATCTGATCAGAAGGCGCTCAAGCTTGACCCACCCCCCTTATTGCGTTCTTGTTCTCGAGGACGAGTACCTCATCGCAAGCGAAATTTCGGCAGTGCTTGAGGACGCTGGTATGGAAGTCCTTGGCCCCTTTGCTTCTGTGGATAAGGGCGAGGCCCAGTATCGATCGGGAAGATCAATCGATGCTGCGGTGCTGGATATCAATCTGCAGGGGCAATCGGTATTTTCTTTTGCGGACGAGTTGCTCGCAGATCATGTTCCTTTTCTTTTTTCGACAGGCTACGATGGCGGCGCGATCCCCACCCGGTTTTCCCGCATCCCGCGTTACGAAAAACCCATACGGGTGGATCGGCTGGCGGGTGAACTTGATGCGATCATCACGGCCTGAAAGGCCCACCTTGAAGAGGCAGCTCGAGATGGAATTCCAGGCCATCGGACTGGAAGTCCAAGTCGGTAACCGCACCAAGTTCATCGGGCAGCAACAGCAATAAAAGCTCCGTACCGAACCCGCCCTGCCCCTTTTTCACCGAAAAAACGCCGCTTTCTTTCCAGTCCAGTATCAACCATGGCACCCTGCTGCGGCGCTGCACGGCCCAAGTCACTGATATTTTGCCGTCCTCGACTGACAAGGCCCCATATTTGACGGCGTTTGTGGCCAACTCATGAAAGGCAAGGGCCAGCATCTCTGCGGTTTTGAAGGAAAGCTCAAGTTCCGGCCCCGCAAGCACCAAAGCCTCGCCATCGCGCGCGAGATGCACCGCAAGTTCATCCCCGATCACATCGGCCAGATAGATACCGCGAGCCCCCGCAGCCGTTCCAATCGCCATCTGGATGCGGGAGAAGGCGTCGATCCGACCTTCCATGTGCATCAGCGCTGTTTCGCGGTTTAGGCTGGCCGACATTGTTCTGCGGATAATCATTCGGACGACACCCAAGGCATTTCGCAGACTATGCAACCCCTCCTGACGGGCACGACTTTGCGCGAGGATATTCTCTTCACCGGGCTTGTCTGCGTGGCCGCGGAACAGGAAAGCCAGCAAAACTCCCGTAATGCCTCCTGCCTCGTCAGGGAGCGGTGAGCAGGTGATGTCAACTGGAATTGCATCGCGTATCAGTCCCGGCTCACAAGGACGAAGTACGTCGTGCAAGCTACTTGCGGTACCGTTGAAAGCCAGTTCATGCATAAGGCTTTCTCCCGGTGCCAGTGGCATTGCACGGCCGCTAGTCCCGAGTTGGGCGAACATGCCTTCGCAAAACATCGTTTCGTAGGCATCATTGTGAATTCTCGCGCGGCGGTCTCCCCACAATATCGCCATGGGCTGCGGTGAAGCGGCGATCAGATCAACCATGGCCTGCAATCGAGAGGGCCATCGGTGCGGATCGGGCAGGCCGACATCACTCCATGCGCCGCGCGAAAGCGATGACATCATTGTGTCGGCGCTGCTGATGCCCGGCCATTCAACCATTGAAGCCGAGCTGCCTTTCCCTCCTGTCGAGGTGCAGGTAATTAGGGTTGAACAGAGCCACCGACATGAGCGAAGGCAAATCCTTTACCAAAAGCCGCTTGTTGCGCAATTCGATCAGATTGTCGCGACGCATCTCCTGAACTGTGCGATTAACATGGACATGGGTCAGGCCTGTCGCTTCGGCAATTTCCGCCTGGGTGAGCGGAAATTCGCAGCTACCGTCCTCGATCATGTCCACGACCTGCTGACGAACATACATTTCGCAAAACAAGTGGGCGATACGTTCGTATGCAGTTCTCCTGCCGATGCTGGTCGTCCACTCGCGCTGAATTGCAACGGTCACCAACTCGTGCCACCAAAGCGCGCGGGCAATCCTGGGCGAGCGATCCATGAGCGTCTGAAACTCCTGCTGCCCGATCTCCGCCAAACGAACGCTCGTCACGGCCGAGAGCGAATGATCCATTTCCTTAAGGATAAAGACATTCGTGTCGCAAAGGTCGCCATTGATAAAGAAAGACAGGATCTGGCGCCTGCCATCAGCCAATTGCTTGTAGCGCTGAGCCCAGCCTTCCAGGATAACGTGGACGTAATGAGGCTCTTCTCCTTCGCGTATGATGTCTTGGCGTGGCGCTACAATTCGGGTGCGCTTCTCCAGAGCCTGCGACAGCAATAGACGGTCCTCGCTCGTAAGATGGACGAATGCGGACAGACGCAAGGACAACGCCGTGACGGGCTCCAGAAGGTTTGGGGACGATGTCATTGGGCTGTCGGTTTTCTTTGTTCATTCACATGCGTTAAAGCCGCTGGAAATTCTTGCTGACTGTTCAGTGGAGTAGCAGGCGCGATTCTCGGAACGCCATCGGCTTGCTCGAGGGCGAGCTACAGAAATCGCGGAAACGATCCCTTTAAAAACACCATAATTGCCGGTTGTGCGCGCTAAAAACGATCAGATGCGGGCAAATTAGGCCAGGCCGGAGCAGGGACGGGCATTTATTGATCTATGTGAATGCATGCGACAGTCGTTCGATGGTGCAACGCATGCGGGGCAACAGGACGAGAGAGATGGTATCACCGGTGCAAATACGTCTGCTGCGGGCGCAAACCGGGATCCTTGCAGATGTCGCCGCAAAGAAGACTCTGAGGACATTCCAGCCCGGTCAGATACTGTGCTCAGAACATGAAACGCCATCCGGAATCCTAGTGGTTCTCAAGGGCTGGATCGAGCAAGCCCTGCAACTACCCGACGGGCGCCGCCAAATCGTCGGCCTCGCCATTCAAGGCGATATGTGTAATTTAGGAAGCGTGGCCTCTCGCCCGGCAGACTGCACGCTGACGGCGCTGACCGAGGTTGCAGTCGGCGAGATCGGCACCAGCGAATTGCAAGAGACTTTACTCCACCGACAGGAATTTGCCACGCCTTTCTGGGCGGGGCATCTTCGAATACTCGCTATCCAAAGGCGGTGGATTGCCATGTTGGGGCAACGCAATGCCCTTGAACGCATCAGCCATCTGTTCTGCGAACTGTTTGTTCGCCAGCAGATGGCCGGCCTTTGTGACGACACAACCTGTCCCTTCCCTCTCACGCAAACCCAGATTTCCGAAGCGTGCGGACTAACGCAGGTCCACACCAACCGCACTCTGCAGGAACTACGCAAGCGGGGGCTTGTCGATCTTAATCAAAAGCAGCTTCGCATTCTGCATTTCGACGAACTGGCGGCGCTGGCCGTTTTCGAAGGAAGCTACCTGCGCAGTGAGTACCCTCCCCCGAGATCGCCGTCGCATGGCCTGGCTGAACCGCACCGGGATTGCCGGAGGCCAGTTTTCTTAAATTAGGCAGCCAGTGGGACGTCGTCCAGCATAGCGTAGTAGCGTTGCTCGGCTTCGACGGGAGGAATGTTTCCGATCGGCTCC